>NZGC01000089.1 GCA_002689445.1 Gammaproteobacteria bacterium | reverse complement strand
GGACTTTCCATCAGCACTCCAGGAGGGCTCGGTATCAATGCCATAGTGACGGGTTAAGCGCCTCAACCGTCTCGGCGTCGATGTCAAATCCAACACATAAATTTCTGGATTGCCATCTTTTGACAAAACCATCGCTAATTTTTCACCATCGGGGGAAAAGGCCGGAGCCCCATTTAAGCCCTTAAAATCAGTGATTTGCTGTCGAACTCGCGTCCGAATGTTATGGATATAAATCGCCGGTCGACTGTCTTTTTCGAAAGATACATAAGCGATCCGGTCACCATCTGGCGCCCAAGAGGCAGAGAGAATGGGCTCTCGCGATTGTAAGACTGTTCGAACCCTTTGGCCGTCAGCATCAGCAACATTCAAACGAAATATTCTTCCGGTCGGCGAGTCAACCACTGTGATATACAGTATCTCAGTTGAGAAAGCCCCAGGGACGCCGGTCAAAAGCTCAAATATGGCATCACTCACGTGGTGCCCCATATCTCTTAACTCAAGATCTTTTCCCACGATTCTTTGACGCAATATCGATGTGTTTTTAAACACATCAATCAATTCAAATCTGACCATTAAGTCCGGGCCTGATTCGGTTATCTCACCTATGATGACGTATTCAGTGTTGAGCAATTGCCAGTCACGAGGATAAACATCCTCTTGGCGACTGGGTAATGACAACATCTGATCGATAGGCAACGTCTCAAAGCGACCACTCAACGCCAGATCGGCTGTGACAACTTCATGAATATCCAAGGGCAACTCGCCGCGCCCTCGCCACTCGAAAGGGACAACTGCCACCCGAACCGCATTGTCTGCGCCCTGGGTTACCTCGATTTGCAACTCAGCGCCGACGTTTAAGGACAGGGTTAGCAGCAGCGACGCCATCAACACGTTTAATTTGTTCATAATCTTAAGTCTTCCGGTCGAAACAAAACGGTGAAGGATCTGAAATTGGCTTCAAACAATTCGCTATCTGGTGGAACACTGAATCGCTCAGCACGCTCCACGGCGGTTGTGGCTGATCGATCGAAGGCGTCGTTTCCACTGCTTTTGGCAATGGTGACATCAACGACCTCTCCCGTTGGTACAAGCTGCACCCTCAGCACAGCTTCCATACCATTGCGCGCGCTCGGTGGTCGTGACCACAGATTAATAATATCCCGCTGAATTTGTCCAATGTAGGCCACGATCTGCTCATCATTGGTGATCGCTTGTCGACCGATCTCGTCAGTCACGGCTGCCAGCAATTCAGACAAGTCATCGTTTGATCCAGATAGCTCAGTCTCCGCCTCAGGTGCCTCGGGTTCGGGGTTTTCGCGATCGCTGATCAAGGGCTCGGACTCAGGCACGGGATTTTCTGCTGGCAGCGGTTCGGCGGGCTTAGCGGGTTCCCCCCTTGGAGGCGCTTTTACTTCAGGGGTCGGTTGAGATTTCGGTTTCGCTGCCGGTTTAGCCTTCGGTAATTCAATGGCAGGCGATTGTTTCGCTGGCTTGACCACTTGAGCAGCGATGAACATCGGCGGTAGATCAACTACCGTTGCCTGCTCTTCAGGCCACTGGATGAACAACAAAAGCCCCACCAAGCCATGAAAGATCAAGGCCAGCAATGTTGGCGCAATTAAGCTCTTGAGCATGCCACCTTCTTACCGCTCACCGGGCTGGGTAATCAACCCCACATTCTCAATGCCCGCTTGTTGCAGCTGGTCCATTAAGGTAATGACCACACCATAAGGGACAGCGGCATCACCTTCTATGAGCACCTGTAAATCAGGGTTACTCGTTGCGACCTTGGCTACCGCCGTGATTACCGCGGTCAGCTCGAGAAAGGATTCCTCGCCCGCAACATCCAAAGAATATTCCCCCGACTCTGTAATGCTAACCGTGAGGAATTGACTTGGGTCCTCAATCGAAATTGGATCGCTGATAGCACTGGGTAATTGGACTTTAATCCCTTGAGTCATTAAAGGGGCTGCAACCATAAAAATCACCAGCAGCACCAACATCACGTCGATGTAAGGCACCACATTAATCTCTGACATCGGTTTCCGACGCGCTGCCTTGGCCATCTTCAATCCTCCTGAATCGAACGGTTCAGAATCGCCGCAAACTCATCAGAAAATGTTTCAAATCGATTCATCAAAACTTCGACCTGCGCGGAATACCGGTTGTAGGCAATTACAGCTGGAATCGCAGCGAAGAGACCTATGGCCGTCGCGATCAGGGCTTCAGAGATCCCCGGGGCAACCACTGCTAAACTGGCTTGATTGGACATCGCCAGGCCTCTAAAGGAATTCATAATGCCCCAAACGGTTCCAAAAAGGCCGATATAAGGGCTGGTCGATCCTACTGTGGCTAGAAAGGGTAGCGCGGCTTCTAACCGCTCCTCTTCCCGGGCCATTGCCACTCGCATGGCGCGTTGCACATTTTGCATAATGCGCTCAGCTTGATTACCGTATTGTTGTCTTGATCGGGTAAATTCTCGAAAGCCGGCTTGAAATAAATGTTCGACCCCCATGACGTCCGACTCAGATTCCTCGAGCTCAACAAATATCGAGCGCAAATCCTGGCCAGACCAAAACTGATCCTCAAAATTTATCGCCATCCGCTTTACAGACGAGAGTAAAAATCCCCGCTGAAAAATTAAGACCCACGAAATCAGTGACGCCAACACTAAAGTAGCCATCACGATCTGAACGACGAGCGACGCATTTAAAATTAGCGCCAGAATAGAAATCGGTTCATGCATAGTGTTGAGACTCCGGTCTTTGAACAAGCGAGATTCGCTGAAAAACGCCTACAATATTCACTCGAGAAGATCATCCTCTTGATCATCAAATAATCCAGGTTCAGCATCTTTGACATTGGGCTGCAGACCAAAGTGCAAATACGCTCTCTTAGTCGCGATTCGACCTCGCGGCGTTCGCATGATGAAGCCTTGCTGGATTAAATAGGGTTCGTAAACATCTTCAATGGTGTCCCTTTCTTCGCCAATCGCCGCCGCTATACTGTCTATGCCGACCGGCCCACCCTCGAATTTCTCGATCATCGCCATCATTAATCGGCGATCCATTGCATCAAAACCCGACGCGTCGACTTTCAATAAATTTAAGGCTTGATCTGCCGTATCTTTGCGAATCAGACCATCCCCTCGAACTTCGGCGAAGTCCCGGACGCGACGCAATAGGCGATTAGCGATTCGGGGGGTGCCTCTTGAACGCATAGCGATTTCTCTCGCTCCTGGTTCATCGCAAGGCACTTTCAGTAATTGCGCCGATCGCAACAGGATTTTTGTTAAATCATCGACATGATAAAACTCAAGCCGCTGCACAATCCCAAACCGATCGCGCAAGGGCGAGGTTAAAAGCCCGGTGCGCGTGGTCGCACCAACCAAGGTAAATCTTGGTAAATCGAGCTTGATGGATCGAGCAGAAGGCCCTTCTCCAATGGTCAAATCGACCTGGAAGTCTTCCATGGCTGGATACAGCACTTCTTCAACAGCAGGACTCAATCGATGTATCTCATCGATAAACAATACATCACCGGCTTCAAGGTTGGTGAGCGCAGCAACCAAGTCGCCCTTTTTCTCTATGACAGGACCTGCAGTAGATTTAATCGCAACTCCCATCTCAGCGGCTACGATATTTGCCAACGTTGTCTTGCCAAGACCCGGGGGCCCAAAAATGAGGGTATGGTCGAGGGATTCCTGGCGCTGCCGCGCTGCATCGATAAACAGCGACATTTGTTCACTGACAGCCGGCTGCCCGACATAATCCGCCAAAGTCTTTGGGCGAATCGCCCAATCTTGCTGCGGCTCTCTGGGGCCAGCCTCTGGCGCGATCAATCGATCTGTTTCGATCATAACTTTTGGTTCATCCTAAATGCTTGAGTGCTTGACGAATTAAACCTTCAACATTATCGGCCGGATCGGCGATCTGTGCTAGAACTCTCGTGACCTCTTGCGCTCGGTAACCTAGTCCAACCAACGCAGTTTCTGCGTCATCAAAGGCAGAGACTGCCCCGCTTGCGTTGACCTCCGGCATGGGTTGGTACCAGTCATCCACCTTATCCCGCATTTCCATAATTAAGCGTTCGGCCATCACCCGCCCGACACCTGGAATATTATTCAGCGTTTTGACTTCATTCCCCTGCACCAGTCCAGCAAAGGCTGTTGCATCCACTGCCGATAATATCGCTAGCGCGAGCTTTGGACCCACCTTATTGACCTTAATGAGTGCCCGAAACAAATCTCGGTCCGCTCTATGAAGGAAGCCAAATATTGTTTGTGCGTCTTCTCGGACCACGAAATGCGAGAATAATTCCACCCCAGCATTGAGCTTGACTGCGGCAACGGTTGCAACAGGAACCTCGACCTCATAACCGATACCTGAAACATCAACCACCAGCTGCTGGGTATCGATTTCAATCACTTTGCCCTTGATTCGCGCAATCACGATTCAGACTCCACCAACCGTCCCCGTCTAAATCGACTCGACGTTGCGCCGAGTCGACCCAAATTATCTAAGGTTTGCACGTGACACAACGCAATCGCCAAAGCATCAGCGGCATCTTCCTGAGGTCTTCCTTCCAGTCCTAGTAGCACCTGCACCATATGTTGAACCTGCGCCTTACCCGCAGCCCCACTGCCAACAACGGCTTGCTTAACTTTCTTCGCCTCGTATTCAAAGATCGACCGCTTCGCTTGAGCAGCGGCCAACAACGCAACACCTCGCGCTTGTCCCAGTTTTAGGGCGGATTCTGCGCTTCGGGCCATAAAAATTCTTTCAATCGCAATGTGTTCGGGATCATGTAAGAAAATGAGTTCTTGCAGACCACTGAAAATTTCTTGCAATCGCTCTGCGGCTGGAGCTTTGAGGGTCGCACGAATACAGCCACTGCTAACGTATTGAGTGGTTGATGCCTCGTGTTTAATCACACCAAAACCAGTGACTCTTGAGCCAGGATCGATCCCCAAAATGACTGCCATATCGCTATCCCGTTGTTCGTTTAACAGTCTAGCACAAGGGCCTATCGACGCCTTAACTCACAGCCTTTTATCTCCCCTCCCGGCAAGATACCCTCGGCGACTTAAAGATGTTCACCGGGGCTGACTCTCCAAGACTCAACCCATGGCCCCTAAACGCACTCAATCCTCTGCGTTCGTATCTGGAAACTCTGCGTTGGTGTAAAGGTTGGTCACGTCGTCCAGATCCTCGAGCATATCCAGCAACCTACCCACTTTTTCGGCTTGTTCTTCATCCAGCGCTGTGAGCGTCTGTGGAATCATTGCGACTTCGGCAGCAACCGCGTCATAACCTTGATCAGTCAGCGCATCTTTCACTTGAATAAAGTCCTCCGGCAAGGTGGTGACTTCAATCGAGCCATCCGCCACGACATCGACATCTTCGGCGCCAGCTTCAATTGCCACTTCAACGAGAGTGTCTTCCTCATCCGTCGGCGCAAACACGATCTGCCCTCTCTTGTCGAACAAATAAGCAACGGATCCATCAGTGCCTAGGTTACCACCGGACTTACTGAACGCATGCCGTACCTCGGCCACGGTCCGATTACGGTTGTCTGTCGTCGTTTCCACCAATACAGCAACGCCTGCAGGCCCATACCCCTCGTAGGTGAGCGCCACTAAATCGGCACCGTCTTGGCCACCGGCACCACGGACAATGGCTCTCTCCATCGTGTCTTTGGGCATTTGGGCAGCTTTGGCCTTATCGACGACGGTTCTCAGCCCCGGGTTGTCCTCAACATTGCCACCGCCATCACGCGCCGCAACGGTCAGCTCCCTGATGATTTTTGTAAATACCTTCGCTCGCTTGGCATCCTGACCTGCTTTGCGATGCTTGATATTGCTCCACTTGCTATGACCTGCCATGACAATCTAAACCTCGTTAAAGATTTGTTTTTATTCCAAGTTCTTTCAATTGACTGGGATCCACCTCACTGGGTGCTGCCGTCAACAAACAAGAGGCGTTCTGGGTTTTTGGAAAGGCAATCACATCGCGGATGGCTTTGGTACCGGACAACAGCATCACCAGTCTGTCCAAACCGAAAGCGATACCTCCATGAGGCGGTGCCCCAAGCGCCAGCGCGTCGAGTAAAAATCCAAATTTCGCATTGGCTTGTTCATCTGACAGATTTAACACATTGAAAATGGCTTTTTGCCATTCTGGATCATGGACACGAATCGATCCTCCGCCGACTTCATAACCATTGATCACCATGTCATAGGCTCTTGAACCCGCCTGACCGGGATCCTCTCGAAGCGCCTCAAGGCTACCTGAGGGGTGGGTAAAGGGATGATGAACGGCAGTCCAAGCTTTTGCGTCCGTTTGCTCAAACATCGGAAAATCGACAACCCAGCAAGCAGCCCACACTCTTTCGTATAAATTCAAATCTTCAGCCAGCTTACACCGTAGCGCCCCTAAGGCATCATTGACGACAGACGCTTTGTCGGCGCCAAAAAATACAACATCGTTGTCTTGGGCTTGAACCCGCGTTAACACTTCTTCTACAACCTCTGGCGGCAGGAACTTGAGAATCGGCGACTGAAGGCCTTCCGATCCTGCAGCACGATCATTCACCTTGATGTAGGCGAGGCCTTTAGCGCCGTAAATCCCAACAAAACGCGTCAAGTCATCGATATTTTTACGGCTGAGCCGATCTCCACCAGGAAGCTTAAGGGCGGCAACCCGACAACTCGGATCATTGGCGGGCCCGCTGAATACTTTAAATTCGACGTTTGCCATTAGATCATCGATATCAACCAATTCGAGTCCAAATCGTAAATCTGGCCGGTCTGTTCCAAAGCGTTGCAACGCCTCAGCGTAGGTGAGTGTAGGCAACTCAGGTAAGGAGACATCAATCAACTCCTTGAACAAGCCGCTGATCATCGATTCTGCCAAGGTCATGATTTGAGCTTCATCAACAAAAGCCGCCTCAATATCGATTTGGGTAAACTCTGGCTGCCGATCTGCTCTTAAATCCTCGTCCCTAAAACAGCGGGCGATCTGATAGTAGCGATCGAAACCAGAGACCATCAGTAATTGCTTAAAAATTTGTGGTGATTGGGGCAACGCATAGAAGGCACCCGGATGTACCCTTGACGGCACCAAGTAGTCGCGGGCACCTTCAGGCGTAGCTTTGGTCAAAATGGGTGTCTCGATGTCCACGAACGCATGGCCGTCTAAAAAGTTTCTGATGTAATGCGATGCTCTAGAACGCAGCCTGAGCCGTTGCTGCATATCTTGCCGTCTCAGGTCAATGTAGCGATAGCGCAGCCGAACATCTTCACCCGCTTCCGAATACTCATCCAATTGAAAGGGTGGCGTTTTCGCGCGATTCAGCAAGGTCAAGTCCTTGCCGAGCACTTCGATCTCGCCGGTCGGCATTTTTGGGTTTACCGCCGCGGGATCACGAGCACGCACCCGACCCTCAATCGACACAACAAACTCGTTGCGCATTTGGTCTGCCAGGGCAAAACTTTCTTGGGTGTCCGGATCAAACACAACCTGGACAATGCCCGTGTGATCGCGCACATCTAAAAAGATCACACCGCCATGATCTCGACGCCGGTGAACCCAGCCGCACAAAGAGACTGTTTCTTCGATATGTTCTGAACGCATATCGCCGCAGTAATGACTTCTCATAGTTTCTTCCAGTCCACACTTGCTGATGATCAGGTGGTGTTAATAGTGAGTTTAATGGCGCCCTGCCCACCTCAAATGGGCGACGAATGATCTAGTCCGAGCCACTGCCACCTGAGGATCCTCCATCACTCGATGATGAGGTCCCGCCGCTTTCGCCTGTGCTTGACACGTTTTTCTTCGAACCCGTTTTAAAATCTGTTTCGTACCAGCCCCCACCTTTCAACCTGAAAGCTGCAGCTGACACCAATTTTTTCAATCCAGGTTGCTGGCACGCAGGACAGTCAACCAGTGGACTATCGGACATCTTCTGAAGTTTTTCCAATCGATGGCCACAATCGCCACACAAGTATTCATAGATTGGCATGACTCTTCTCCCTAATAGAATCTCGAAACGCTTCGAAGGCGGCGAATTATACCCAACAAACCTTCAAGTCAACACCATCGAGGCTGAATCTATAAAAATAGGCAAAAATAGACGTAATCGCCGCGAAACCGCTTGCTCAAAGGCATATGATCCGCTATAAAACTTCCATGATTGATCATGGGGTCAGTTCTTGAACGATTGATTATTCATATCGAGTGCCATCGAAACTTTCGGGGCGCTTAAAATAAACTTTTGAACTATAAGGATGATTTCCATGGCAGCAAAAAAAGCTCCTGCAATCAAAACAAAATACACCAAAAGCGCCATCATTGATTCCATCGCTGGAAGCACTGAGCTGAGCAAAAAACAAGTCAACTCAGTACTTGACGAGCTCACCACCTTGATCGAGCGGCACATCAAAAAAGGCGGCGCGGGAGAATTTGCTCTGCCTGGTTTGATGAAAATCAAAACCGTACGAAAGCCAGCACGTAAAGCGAAGAAAGGCGTACCCAACCCTTTCAAACCTGGCGAAACCATGGATGTTGCAGCAAAACCAGCCAGCACAGCTGTAAAGATTTTGCCGCTCAAAGGCATGAAAGACTTCGTCTAGTCTTTTGTTCTGTCGAAAAAGGACCGTTCGCGGTCCTTTTTTTTGACCAGAAAATCACCTTTACCAATCGATCAATCGTCTGCCCAAAAACCACTCGCTTCGGCACCTTCAGCTAACGCGATAAACGCTTTTCAAATGACACGCTGACAATAACCCTCTTGCCACCCCTTTAGATGTGGCTTCAGAGTTGGGTCAATCTGGCATAAAATGCTCGCCATTCCATCATGCAGCACAAACCCGCTCTATTTTTAGCGATCCCATTTCTGGATTCGAGAGAGATTCAACAACGATGAAAGCATCACAATTTACGATTTCCACATTAAAAGAAACGCCCTCAGATGCCGAAATTGCTTCGCATCAATTGTTGATCAAGGCGGGCTTCATTAGAAAATTGGCGTCCGGTATCTATTCTTGGATGCCAATGGGACTCAGAGTGCTCCGAAAGATCGAGCACATTGTGCGTGAAGAAATGAACCGCTCTGGTGCCCAAGAAATCCTCATGCCGGTCACCCAACCCGGTGAACTCTGGGAAGAATCTGGTCGTTGGCAACTTTACGACGAGGGCTTGCTACTCAAATTTAAGGATCGTCACGATCGGGATTTTTGCTTCGGCCCCACCCATGAGGAAGTTGTTACCGATATTGCTCGGATGGAGCTCAAAAGCCACAAGCAACTCCCTGTCAATTTTTATCAAATTCAGACCAAGTTTAGAGATGAAACCCGACCTCGTTTTGGGGTATTGCGCGCCCGGGAATTTATCATGAAAGACGCATACTCTTTCCACAACACCCTTGACTGCCTGCAGTCAACCTTTGAGCAAATGCATGAGACCTATAGTCGTATTTTGACTCAAATGAATCTTGAATTTAGAGCCGTAGATGCAGACAGCGGCAGTATCGGCGGCTCTGGCTCCATAGAATTCCACGTGTTGGCCGATAGTGGCGAGGATCTGATTGCTTTTAGCTCAGATGGCACTTACGCAGCCAACATAGAGCTTGCCGAAGCAGTTGCGCCAGAGACCTCTGAATCGCCCCTGTTACCCATCAAAAAAGTTGAAACACCACACCAGAAGACCATCGCCGATGTTGTCGAGTATTTACAGTTGCCGATTGAATCGACGATTAAAACCCTTCTGGTAGAAGGCTCAGACACCTCTTTAGTTGCCCTTGTTGTGCGCGGAGACCACACGTTAAACCCGCTGAAAGTAGAAAAACTCTCCACTGTACGTCAGCCGCTGACCCTCGCATCAGAAGCCGACATCCTCGCAGCAACGGGCTGCACACCGGGTTCGATTGGCCCCACAACCCTGGATTTCCCGATCATCGTCGATCGCGCCGCGAACGCCCTACGCAACTTCACCTGTGGTGCCAACGAAAACGATTACCACTTGTGTAACGTCAATTGGTCACGCGATACACCAGAATTTACCGTAGAAGATATTCGTAATGTTGAGTCCGGTGATCTCGCGCCAAACGCCAGCGGGACAATTGAGATCCGACGCGGCATCGAGGTCGGTCATATCTTTCAGCTTGGCAACAAATATAGCGCCCCAATGAAAGCAACGGTGCTAGATGCAGAGGGTAAAGCGCAAACCATGGTCATGGGCTGTTACGGTATTGGCGTGTCGCGGCTAGTGGGTGCTGCGATCGAGCAATATCACGACGATCGGGGTATCCGATGGCCCACTAGCATCGCGCCCTTCCAGGTCGTTTTGATCCCTATCAATGCGACCAAATCAGAACAGGTCCACAAGACGGCCCATCAGCTATATCAACAATTGCTGGACGCAGGAATCGAAGTCTTGCTTGATGATCGAGATCAGATGCGACCGGGTGTTAAATTTGCTGAAGCAGAGTTAATTGGTTACCCGCACAGAATCGTCATCGGCGACCGGTCCCTAACCAACGGCGAGGTGGAGTACGTTAATCGGCACACCTTGGAGAACCAAGCTTGGCCTGTGGCGGAAGTCGTCGCGAAACTCAAATCGGCAGTGTTAGGCTCGCCGGCAGTCGATTAACCTCGCAACTACTGGGGCTGAAGTGCGGCGAGTACATCAGTCTCGGTCTGAGGTCCTACTAAGGTCGTAAGCACGCTACCGTCTTTTGAGATTATCACGGTAGTCGGCAATACCTGGGGTACCGCGTACCCAAACTTAGCAGCCGGATCATTTGTCACCACTGGAAACTCTATCCCCATCCGAGCAATGTCCGCTTGCTGTTGCGCAACAGAAGACGGAGCATCAAAGTTAAACCCCACCACCTGAGCATCAACATCCTCTGAACGGTGAATGGCATTGAGTTCAGGTATTTCAGTAATACAAGGCCCACACCAGGTCGCCCAATAATTAACAATCAAAGTCGTTCCGCTAACCGCATCCAAGGAAAAGGGCGTGGCATCCTTTGAGCTTCGATCGACTGAGTCACACCCGGCTACCCAGCTCACTAATGCGATACTGAGCGCGATGATTTTTAGCACTCGACCGGTTGCCGGATTCCGCCCCATCATCGTTCCTACCTTTCCAATCATTATCTTCCGTTTCTTCTCACGCATTGGTTCGTTGCTTTGCTGGTACGTAGCCGGCGGTGTTTTTGCCTAAAAAGGCAACCACCTCGGCACCGCCTAGAATAATCAGCCAAGCCAGGTAAACCCACAACAGCAACCCTGGTAACACCGCAAAAGCTCCGTAAACCAGCGTAATTGACGAATACTGCATGACCAACGCAAATCCCAATCGAGCTACGTCAAATATCACTGCAACGCCAATACCGCCTAACAAAGCGTGCCGGAACGTAACCTTAGCACTGGGTACCCAGTAATAGAGCGCGGTATACATCAGACTACTGGTGAGCAGTGGAAAAATAAACAAAAGTGGCTGCCAACGCGCCAAAATTTCGAAATAAGGGGTCGACAACACATAAATAGACGCCGTTAACCCCGCAAACAACAGCACTGGCCCCAAGGTCAACAGGCCCAAATAAATTAACCATCGTCCCAACCCAGAACGCGGCGACTCGACCCGCCAAATATCATTCAACGTTCGCTCGATGGTGCCGAGCATCAGAAAAGCAGTAAGTCCAAGCAGGATTCCGCTGGGTACGCTCAGCGACCTGGCTTGGGCAGAAAATTGTTCTATATAAGCACGCACAGCACCCACACTTTCGGGAACAATGAATGCAAACAACCGTGCCTCAACGGTGGTGTCCATGAAGCCAAGACCTTCAAAGGTCGCCAATGACACATAGGCAATCGTGATGGCGGGCACAATCGCGAACAGGGTTTGCAAGGTAAGTGCGCCTGCCACCACTTGGCAACGGTCATCCCTAAACTGCTGATAGCAATACAGCATCGCTTGTATGAAATTTGTTCGCGCCTCTTTCATTCCTGCTTCCTTTTCGGCACACTTTTTTCAAAAATCTAACAGTCGCAACTGCTATGACAATAACGCTTTATCACAATCCGAATTGCTCAAAATCTCGAGCCGCATTGGCACTATTGACCGAACAGGGTTGCACCTTTGATATTAGAAACTATCTAGAAGATCCGTTAGACGACACCGAGCTTGAGGCACTGCTGCTTTTGTTGGGCATTGAACCCATTGAGCTGCTTCGTCAGAAAGAAGACCTTTTGAGTCAATTGGCTATTGACCCTTTGGTCCTTTCCCACCAGCAACTTGTCAAGCTGATGGCCGACTACCCAACGCTTATCGAGCGCCCGATTGTTGCTGACAATATCCAGGCTGTGATTGGCCGACCCACCGAGCGAATCGCGAGGCTCTTGACTGCTCGTCCCTAGTTCCGCCAGGCAGCAACCCCAACGTTAGGGCAATCGCCTTGGTCCTCAGCAAAAAACTCCTATTCAATGAACGATTTTCGGTCGAATCAGGGCTGGCTTTTTGGTTGGCACCTCTGATTCATCAAACTCATCATCTGCCTCCTGTTCATCTTGATTCCGAACTTCGTACCGACGCGTCACAATTTCACCATTTAAAATCGAGGGTAATTCAGCAAGAAACGTTTCCATGTGCTCTGTCTCAAAATGCGCTTGCAATGCTTCGACCGAGGACCACTCCTGAAACAATAGAAACTGACAGGAATTGGTCAAAGCCGAATAAAACTCATAGCTGACACAACCTGGCTCCAGTCGACTCGCGGCCGCCATTTCCTGCATTAGCTTGAGCGCTTTCTCACGTGATTCTCTTAGCACGGGAAACATTCCATGAACAATAATCATCTGCTTTGTTTGTCGCCTTATTCTTTAATCTATGGGTGGTCGCTAACTTTGATTTCTACTCGAGCAAGCGGTCAACGGCAAATGGAGACCAAGCTTGGGCGGTAGGCATTAACTCGATCTCATTGACATTCACATGCGCTGGCCGCTCGGCAACCCAAAAAATCACCTCTGCAATATCTTCTGCTGACAAAGGCTTCATGCCTTGATAAACCGCGTCAGCCTTGGTCTCATCGCCACCAAACCTAACCTTGGAGAATTCTGTCTCGCACATCCCTGGCTCGATACAGGAAACTCGAACCCCCTTGCCTTGAAGATCGGCTCGAAGATTCCGGCTAAACTGTTGCACAAACGCTTTCGTACCCCCGTAAACGTTACCGCCAGGATACGGCCATCGACCTGCCACCGACCCCAAATTGATGATGATACCTGATTGCCGAGCTACCATGCCCGGCAGCACAGCTCGCGTACAATACATCAACCCTTTAACATTGGTGTCGACCATTGCTTCCCAGTCGTCGAGATCAGCCGTGTCTGCGCCGCCCAACCCTAAGGCTAAACCCGCGTTGTTGATCAACACCCGAACTTCATCAAAGGGCGGAGATAGCTTTGTTATTGCATCTTGCACCGCATCCCGGTCCTGGACATCCAGACAAACGATATGGACTGGAGCCTTCGCGTCAAGAGAGGCCTTGAGGTCGACCAATCGCTCCATTCTCCTGGCAATTAACACCAGGGGATATCCCCTGTCCGCAAACATTTTCGCGCTCGCCTGACCAAAACCCGAGCTAGCGCCGGTTATCACAACACTACCCGCCATGAGATGGCCTACCCACTTCACCGATACTGGCTGCCACAAGTTTTTCTCGAATTTCGTCGAGTATCGCCGGATCATCGATGGTCGCAGGCACATCGATGGTGTGGTTGTCGGCAATTTGGCGTAACGTCTTTCTTAATATTTTTCCTGAGCGCGTCTTAGGCAAACGTTCAACTTGCAGTACCCGCTTGAAGTTAGCGAATGCGCCAATATCAGTCCTGAGTGACAAGACCAAATCCGCTTGTATTTGTGTGATTGTTTGCGTGACACCATCTTTGAGCACCAACAAGCCAATTGGAATTTGACCTTTATCTCGATCCTCAATGCCTATCACAGCGCACTCGGCGACAGCAGGATGATCGGCCACGATCGCCTCCATTTCCCCTGTCGATAATCGATGGCCTGCGACGTTAATGACATCGTCGGTTCTTCCCATAATAAAAAGATAACCCTCTTCATCGATGTAACCACCATCCCCGGTGTGGTAGTAGCCTGGGTATTCTTCTAAGTAAGCCTCGACTAGCCGATGATGATTTCGCCAAACGGTCGGCAAACACCCTGGCGGAAGCGGCAACTTTAACACCACCGCCCCAGTTTCCCCGGGTTCGCAGATCTGATTAGCTTCGTCAACGATCAAAACCTCAAAACCCGGTAAAATACGACCCGCGGCGCCGGGTTTGATCCTGATTTCATCAGCGAAACCTTGCGGCACACCCGCGACCGGCCAACCGGTTTCCGTTTGCCACCAATGATCGATCACCGGAAGCCCTAAGAGATCCGTCAGCCACTCATAGGTCGAGGGATCTGTCCGCTCTCCTGCGACAAATACCTGCCGCAAACTGGTGATGTCGTAGTTTTCAAGCATTGCTCCCGAAGGATCTTCTTTGCGAATCGCTCTAAATGCAGTGGGCGCGGTAAAAAAGACATTAACGGCATGATCCTCAATTACCCGCCAAAAGGTACCTGCATCAGGGGTTCTAACGGGTTTACCTTCAAACAAAATGGTCGTGCATCCAGCCATTAACGGCGCATAGACGATATAGGAGTGCCCCACCACCCATCCCACATCTGATGCTGCCCAGAAGACCTCGCCAGGTTGGACGCCATAGAAATTAGACATGCTCTGTAACAGCGCAACCGCATGCCCACCGTGATCGCGCACTACTCCTTTGGGTTTGCCCGTGGTCCCTGACGTATACAAAATATATAACGGATGCTCGGCGGGGACTGGAACACAGGGCACTGATGGGGCCGTTTTGAGGCCCTGCTGCCAATCTAGATCCTCATCCTTCAGCGCCGTCACACACTGGGCACGCTGCAAGACTATCCGACGACTGAGAACATGGCTCGCCAAATTGCAAGCTTCATCGACCAAGGGTAAATAAGGAATGACCTGCTCAAACTCAATTCCGCAAGTGGCTGTTAATAACACTTTCGGCGTCGCATCATCGATCCGAGTGGCTAACTCTTTTGCCGCAAAACCACCAAACACAACCGAGTGGATGGCCCCTATTCTAGCGCAGGCCAACATCGCGAAAGCCGCTTCCGGGACCATCGGCAAATAAATAATGACTCGATCCCCTTCGGTCACCCCTTCAGCAACCAGGAGTCCAGCCAGTTTGGACACCTCCTCGAGCAATTCTCGATAGGTCCAGCGCTGAACCACGCCGGTCGCGGGTGAATCATAAACTAGCGCGACCTGCTCGCCTCGACCGAGCTCGATGTGCCGGTCCAACGCCAGGTGACAAGTGTTAAGTTCGCCACCCCCAAACCAAGTCGCAAGCCCATCAGGCCCTATTTCGAAGGTCCGCTCAGGGGCCTTCGACCAGTCAATGGTCGAGGCGGCAGACTGCCAGAAGGCCTCAGGGTCTGAGGCTGCCTGTAAAAATGCTTGATCATACGTCGTCATGCGATACTCGCGCTAAGCTGGCAACCCGACGGCCCCTGCTTTGATTAATTGATCGATTGTTTCTCCATCATAGCCTGCACCTTGCAGCACGGCTCGAGTATCAGCACCGGGTGATTTTGATCCGTGAGTTAAACCCACGGGCGTTCGGCTAAACCTAGGGGCTGGCGCCGGCTGAGTCACGCCTTCCAACTCCTGAAACGTACCTCGCGCTCGATTATGCGGATGATCAGCGACTTCACTGATTGACAGCACCGGCGCGAAACACACATCCGAGCCTTCCATAATTTCACACCATTGATCGCGGGTTTTCTGCTTAAACACCGCGCTTAGCTTTTCTTGAAATTCTGGCCACCGACTCTGATCCATTTGGGCACTGAAATCGTCCGGGTCAAGTTCAGCCTTCTCAACCAATAATGCATAAAACTGCGGTTCGATCGAGCCGAGTGCAATATGTTTCCCATCTTGAGTTTCGTAAGTGCCATAAAAGTGAGCACCGCCATCAAGCATGTTACTTGCCCTTTCTTCTTTGAACATACCGCCAGCGTGCATGGTAAAAAACATCGACATTAAAGCCGCTGCGCCTTCAACCATTGCCGCATCAACGACTTGTCCCACCCCACTGCGTTGCGCTTCTAAGATTCCACAAACCAATCCAAACGCAAGGAGCATACCGCCACCACCAAAATCTCCTACTAAGTTTAAAGGAGGTACCGGCTTACCACCTCTGGGTCCAATCGCATGCAGCGCACCCGAGAGCGCTATGTAGTTGATGTCATGGCCCGCTGCCTGCGCCATCGGTCCATCCTGCCCCCAACCCGTCATGCGCCCATAGACCAGGCGCTCATTGCGCGCCTGGCAATCCTCGGGACCTAAACCTAACCGCTCAGTGACTCCAGGCCGAAAGCCTTCGAAAATCGCATCCGCCGATTCGCACAATTTTAAAACCACATCGCGACCCGCGGGTGATTTAAGATCAACAGCAATTGACTGCCTGCCTCGATTCAGCACATCTTGCCCTCGAGATCGGCTGCCCAAGCGATCTACCCGGATCACCTCTGCGCCCATATCGGACAGCATCATGCCGCAAAACGGTCCTGGTCCAATACCTGCCAATTCAATAATTCTCACACCCGTTAACGGTCCCATATTGCTTCTCCAAGTTCGACTGCCAACATTTAGGCACAATCACTTCTTGTGAGCAAATGACACCAAGATATAGAGCCTTCGGGACATCCGCGTTATATTGGACCACCCCATCAAAGGAGAGCCAAGAATGCTCGAGCACATCACGATCGAACCGAAGGGCGACGCCCAGGCTGCGATCATTTGGCTGCATGGCCTGGGGGCTGATGGCCACGATTTCGAGCCTATCGTGCCCGAACTCGACCTCGAAGACCTCAATATTCGATATATCTTCCCCCATGCTCCGGAGCGGCCAGTCACCATCAATAACGGCGAGCAGATGCGTGCCTGGTTTGATTTTCAGCCGCATACTGAAACTGCAGGAAATGAAGATATCGACACCTCGGCGGCTCAGTTAATGGAATTTATAGAGGCTCAAATGAGCGCAGGAATTCCCAGCCACCGTATTCTCCTGGCGGGATTTTCCCAGGGTGGTGTCATTGCTTTGCACACGGCACTGCGTTATCCCGCTCGCCTAGCCGGGGTTATGGCACTGTCTACTTATCTTCACGATCCCCAAGGCTGTGAAGCAGCCCTCAACGATGCCAATCTTGCGATACCTGTCTTTATGGCTCACGGTCAAGGGGATCCCATGATACCCATTATGCGGGCCGCGACAGCTCGAGAAAATCTCATTCGGCTGGCTTGCGACGTTGAGTGGCGAGACTATCCGATGGGACATCAAGTCTGCATGGAGGAAATCGAGGATATCTCGGCGTTTATTCGGCGTGTACTATGACGGTACTCACCCCATCGTCACCAGCCTGGCTAGCAGCCGTACTAAATAATTTCGACACCTTTTTACTTGACCATGCGGCAAACGAACGCAAGGCATCGTCAATGGCGATGTCCATGGTCGCACATTACCCGGATCGAACTGAGTTAACTCGAGCACTGATCGATTTAGCGCTAGAGGAACTTAACCACTTCCGCCAAGTTTTCCGACTGATTGATGCCAGAGGTCTTATATTAGGGGCCGATGAAAAAGACCTTTATGTTAACGATCTTAGGCGTAGCATCAGGAAGTCCAGCGAGGAATACTTACTCGATCGCCTATTGTCTGCGGCTGTAATCGAGGCTCGAGGCGCCGAGCGATTCGCCCAAATTGGATGTCATCTCAACGACGATAAACTCGCCATTTTCTACCAGAGCTTAGCAAAGAGCGAAGCTCAGCATTACCAGCTTTTTATCGATCTTGCCTATCGATACTGCGACAAGGAAACCGTCAACCAAAGATTTGACGAGTGGCTTCACATCGAAGCAGATGTCATCGATCAGTTACCTATTCGCCCGAAACTGCATTAATCGTATGTTTTCGCCGCGTCACCAAAAAGTCATTCAGCAATACCTCAACCAATACGCTGAACCTGAAATTGATCGCATCACGCTCCAACAGCAGTATCAACATGTAGTCGTCATCCCTGCATTTTCTGAGCTGGCGGCCCCCTTGCGTCGAACATGGTCAAAGCTACCTAACTCTGCTCTGGTAATTTTGGTGATTAACGCCCCGCATGCGGATTCGCGCACGCTCACGCTACTGCAGTTTTTTAAATCTCACTATATCGCTAAGGAGACCGGACCAGGATGGGGATGCTACCAGCGCTCAGATGAACCGGATTTGCTCATTGTCGAGCGCTGCGCTCCAGGCTTTTACATTCCTGTGAAGCAGGGGGTCGGACTTGCTCGAAAATTGGGGGCTGATCTTGCCCTAAAATTTATCCTAGAAGAACAGATCGACAGCCGCATAATTCATAACACCGATGCCGATGCACTCCTGCCCTCAAACTACTTTCAGCAAACCGGCCACCAAACATCTGCTGCCTCAGTCTTCGCTTATCGGCATCGTCTGCCTGACTCGGCGAACTTAAAACGGGGGATGCTGATGTACGAACTCCGGCTGCAACATTTTTGCGCAGGATTGGCCTGGGCGGGCTCGCACTATGCGCATCATAGCCTCGGCTCAATTATCGCTGTCGATGCGGCTGCTTACGCCCAGGTCCGAGGCTTCCCCAAAAGATCCACAGGAGAGGACTTTTACCTGCTAAACAAACTGGCCAAAGTGGGTGAAGTCCAATCACTCGAGGGAACAAAAATCACCCTTTCTTCTCGACGATCTAGCCGCGTGCCGGTTGGCACCGGCACCGGCCTCCGCCGGCTGGGCACCCTAAATATCAATACCCCGTACTACTATGCGCCACAAAATTTTCACAGCCTTAAGTCACTTTTGACCGCGATGGCGCAAACGCAAGATGGCTCAGATATCGCAGATCAAGTCGATCTTCCCGCAGCAGCCTATTTCACAAGTTCAGATTTACCTGGATTACTACCCAAACTCGCTTCCAATTGCAGCGATAGCTCGCAACTAAGACGGGCGATTGCAGAATGGTTTGATGGTTTTCAGCAATTGAAGATGCTTCACTTTTTACGTGATCGCTATGCGGCTGATGTGAGCTTACAGGAGGTCCTCTTGGCACCTTGGTTACAATCGCCCTCAAAATACGGTCCCAGTCAACAGCGACTCAAGCTGATTCGAGCCCTGATATAAAACCCTCAAAAACCCGCTTTATCGCGAAACTAGAGGGATCTCCCAGAGCACCGTGGTAAACTTCGAACACTACGAGAACTTACTATGCATCAAATATTCATAGATGGTCAGAACGGAACAACCGGTTTGCAGATAGTTGAACGCCTGAAATCCCGGGAAGACATCGCCCTAATCGAACTTAACGAGCCGGAGCGAAAAGAGGCCAGCGCAAAGGCTGAGGCAATGACCGCTGCAGACGTCACTATCCTCTGCTTGCCGGACGACGCTGCTCGAGCCGCCGCCAATCTAGTGCCAGAAGCCAAAATTATTGATGCGAGCACGGCACATCGAACAGACTCGCGGTTCGTCTACGGACTACCAGAACTTGGACAAGGCCAACGGCAGAATATCGAAGAGGCAATGCAGGTATCAAATCCTGGCTGCTACCCAACCGGTTTCATTCTCCTCATGCGTCCGCTGGTTGAAGCAGGCTTAGTCGAACCTGATCAATCGCTGTTTATCAGCGCAATCAGCGGATACTCTGGGGGCGGGAAATCCATGATCGAGGACTACCAAAGATCAAATCAAGCTGCGGTTTGGCCCTACGCGCTCTCGCTAAATCACAAGCATCTGCCGGAGATGCAAGTTTACGCCGGCTTGTCAAAACCACCGGTGTTCCTTCCCCATGTCGGTGACTTTTACCAAGGCATGTTAGTGGAAATCGGACTCACCGCTGCCCAACTGACACGGTCCGCTCAACCTCAGGATATTGTCAAGATCTGGCGAGACTTTTTTGAAGGCGAGCCTAACGTAACCGTTCATGAAGCCAATGACACCGAGGCACTTCAAGGCAACTTCCTAGACCCGCAAGGCTGCAATGGTACCAACCGGGTCGATCTGTTTGACTACGGTCACGGCGAACAGCATCTACTCATCGCGAGACTCGATAATCTTGGTAAGGGTGCCTCTGGTGCGGCGGTACAAAATCTCAATCTCATGCTGGGCTTGAACGAGCACATTGGACTCTCCCACTAGCTGCAAACACGCAACCACGACGAAAAAGACGACAGGATTTTTATGGACATCGACGACCGCTACCAACAATACCTTACAGCGGGTCTCAAACTTGACTTGACCCGAGGTAAGCCTTGTCCTGAACAGCTAACGCTCAGTGAAGGCCTCGATGCGACCATTGCCGGTGACTATATTGCCGAAGATGGCACAGATACACGGAACTATGGCGGAATTCTTGGTATCCCAGAGGCCCGACGACTTGGCGGTCTGTTAATGTCTCTGGATCCCAGCTCAGTCATGGCGGGTGGCAATAGCAGTCTCACTTTAATGCATCAATTTTTGGCTTGGCGAAGTCAACTCTGGCAAGATCAAACCCCCGGCGTTACACCGAAATTTCTTTGTGTGGTTCCAGGATACGATCGTCACTTTACGATTTGTGAACAGTTGGGCATTGAGATGCTGAATGTCGGATTTGATGATCGCGGCCCCGATATGCAGACAATAGAGGCCCTGGTTGAGGCCAATGATGACATCCGGGGAATTTGGTGTGTCCCCAAACACAGCAACCCTACAGGTCACTGTTACCATCCCGAGACGGTCGCTCGACTTGCTGAACTACCAAAGCGTAGCGCCGGGGACTTTATTGTCATGTGGGACAATGCTTATGCCGTCCATGATTTAGTGACTAACGCCCCGCCACTCGCCAATGTCTTAGCATTAGCCACCGAGGCAGGAACTCAAGATCAGATTGCTCATTTCGCATCCACCTCAAAAATTACGTTTGCTGGAGCCGGTCTCGCCTTCTGCGGTCTAAGCCCGAGGAGCCTTAAAGCTTTTGAGACATTCCTTGTTCCACAAATGATTGGGTTCGATAAGGTCAACCAGCTACGACATGGTCGATTCTTTAAAGATGCGACGTCCCTCAAATCCCACATGGAAGCTCACCAAAAAATACTGCTGCCTAAGTTTGAATTGGTGCAGACCAAACTCAGCGACTTAACCCGGGCCGGACTCGTAACCCGGAGTCAACCAGAGGGAGGGTATTTTGTTTCCTTAGATTTGACTCGCGCGAGTGCCAAGCAGGTGATCGAACTCGCTAAAGCCGCAGGCGTGACCTTAACGCCGGCCGGCGCTACCTTCCCTTATGGTCTTGACCCGCAGGATAAGAATATAAGAATTGCACCTAGCTTTCCTGATATGATGGCGCTGGACCAAGCGCTAGATGTTCTGACTTGTTGTATTGTTAAGGCCAGCACGAGCACTGGATTACCCTAATTTTATTCTAAGCGTCGCATCACCTATGAAAAATCTATCCTTTGCTGGCAACCTCTTTCACTCTTGTATTAGCGAAACATGAACATTCTAAAATCACTGTTTGGCAGCAAACCGAAACCTGCCGCGGCGGTCGTGCCATCCCCAGCGAACTCGAAAAAAACCAAGTCGAAAACGGCCAAGTCGAAAACAGCAAACACAAAGAGCTCAAAGCCTGCGAAAAATACCCCCTCCCCGGAGGTTACCGCGGATTTGCCTGCACTTGGCTCTGATTTTGTTGAATTAGATTTGCCTAACGCTCTCAACCTGGCGATTCGAAAACTTGAGTTTTCGCATTGCACGCCCATTCAGAAGGAAGTCTTACCGCACAGTTTGGACGGCGAAGATATTATCGCCCAAGCTCAAACCGGCACCGGAAAAACGGCCGCGTTTTTAATATCGATTATCACTTATCAACTTGAGAATCCGGAGATCGACCGACGGCCGCCGGGTACACCTTTTGCGCTGATAATTGCGCCCACTCGCGAATTGGTCATGCAAATCGCCTCCGATGCGGCGCTTTTGACCCAATTTAGCGATGTGCGAGTACTGCCCGTGGTGGGCGGCATCGATTACGAAAAACAGCGAAAACAGCTCGAAAAACCGGTAGAAGTCATCGTCGCCACCCCAGGGCGTCTCCTAGATTTTTGTCGGTCGAATGTCATCAATCTCAATCGCGTAGAGATGTTGGTCATCGATGAAGCAGATCGCATGTTGAACATGGGTTTTATCCCAGACGTTAAAGCCATCGTGCAGCGAACACCCAAAAAAGATAAACGCCAGACCCAACTCTATAGCGCGACTTTCAGCGAAGACATCAAACGCCTGGCAAGGTCTTGGACGCTTGACCCGATCCGGATAGAAATTGAACCGGAGCAAGTTGCTGTCGACAGCGTTGAGCAGTTGATTTACTTCACCTCTGAACGTGAAAAACTCACGGTGCTTTGTAATCTTCTTAGCCAACAAACCGAGAGCAAAGTCATCATCTTTGTCAATCGTCGAGACGAAACGAGACGACTCGAAGAAAAGCTTTATCGCCAAGGGTTTAATACCGGTCTATTAACTGGGGAAGTAGCGCAACGTAAGCGCATCAAAACGCTGGATGAATTCAAACACGGGGATATTCAGGTGCTGGTTGCAACGGATGTGGCTGGTCGCGGTATTCATGTCGACAATATCAGCCACGTGGTTAATTACAACTTACCAGAAGATCCTGAAGATTATGTTCACCGAATTGGCCGGACTGGCCGTGCGGGCGCGAAAGGGACCTCCATCAGCCTAGTCTGCGAAAGCGATGCATTTATGATGCCAAGCATTGAAACCTTGCTCGGCGAAGCGCTCAGCTTCACCTATCCGCCTGATGATTTATTGGAGACCCTACCGCCTCCCACGCGAGCGCGCCGCGCAAACGATTTGGTACAACCTGACCCCAAAAAGAAAGGGCGCCGTCGGGGATGACGAAGAAGGTCGAGCGAAAACCCGCCTTACATCGGCATACCGACATTGCCAATATGCCCTGGCAACGCCACGTTCATCAACACAATTCGAAAGCGATTCGTTATACCAAGCCTTTGTCCGATGCAGCGGGCCTCCACACCCTCGGTGCGAGTTTAGTCACCTTAAAACCCGGCGACTATTCCACAGAATTCCATAGCCATTTCGAGGACGAAGAGTTTTTGTACATCCTGTCTGGCCACGGAGAAGCCAGAATCGGCTCCCAAACCCATTCGATTGGGCCGGGTGACTTTATGGGTTTTAGCAAACGCTCACTGCCTCACAGTCTATACAACCCACACGATGAAGATCTCGTTTATCTGATGGCAGGCACAAGACCTGCCATTGACATCTGCGACTATCCTGATCTTGCTATTCGCCAGTATCGCGTGAATGGGGATCGCACGGCGGTCGCTAAACAAGCGATTTTCGATGCCAACCCTGATCGCAGCCTTAAACCTAGGAGGCCAAAGAATGACTGATGCTTTGCAAATAGCGCCCCCCATTAATGTGCTCGGCCAACCCTTGATGCCGTGTAGTAAACAACCCTTAACAGGTTTTCTAAGAGACGGCAGTTGCAACACCTGCAAAGAGGATATTGGGTCACACACCGTCTGTGTTGAGTTGACGGATCTATTCTTAGCCTATTCAAAAAAACAGGGTAACGATCTGACGACACCTCAACCCAGTTTCGGCTTTGAAGGTCTAAAAGCCGGCGATGCCTGGTGCCTGTGCGCGGGCCGATGGCTTGAAGCCTATCAGGCCGGACTTGCGCCCAAGGTCAATCTTGCAAGCACCCACCAGGCCGCGCTCGACATCGTGCCCCTGGCCTGTCTTCTTGAGCATGCGGTTACGGTCAATTAGCCATGGGACGACTCAAGAATAAATCAATTTTGATTACCCAGAGCGCCGATTATATGGGCCCNGCAATTGAGCAACTTTTTCGAGCTGAGGGGGCCAAGGTNACCTCTTTACCCGGCATCGTGCCTATCGGTGCTGAGTTTGATACTTACCTACAAGATCTAAGCGATTTNGATGTCGTTATCGCTAATCTCGCCCACCCTCCCTGCAATGGCCCCATCGAAGACTTGCAAGACACTGACTGGACTGCGATGTTCGACACNATGGTTCAGCCNCTGATGGGTTTAACCCGAGCATTCGCACCGCGAATGGCGCGCCGTGGATACGGCAAGATCATTGCGATCACCAGTGCTGCGCCGTTGAAAGGTCTACCTGGATCCGCGGCTTATTGCGCGGCAAGAGGCGCTCAAAACGCATGGATTAAAGCAGCAGGACTCGAGTACGCAGCTAAGAACGTCCAAATTAACGCCATTGCTCAAAACTATGTGAGCAATCCTGTTTATTATCCGGATGATCTCGTCGCATCGGAACGCTTCCAAAAACATCTAATCCGAAATGTTCCTATTCAGCGAGTCGCCCGACCAGAAGAGCAAGCTGAATTTGCGCTGTTCCTGGCGTCCGATAACAGCGATTTTTTCGTCGGCCAAGTGTTCCCTTTCTCCGGAGGCTGGGCTGTGAATGCCTAAGGATTTATGGACTGGAAGATAGAACCTATTCAGGTCTGGCACTTAGAACGGCATCAGCCCCTCTCTACCCAATCATTGCCTCGTAGCTACGATCTTCAACGTCTAAAAAACCCTGACCCAAGCTTTTGTCGATACCTCTACGCTACGGTTGGCGCTCCTTGGCGGTGGTATGAGAAGCTGGGTTGGTCGCTTGAAGAGTGGCGAAACCATGTGACAAGAGACGACACCTTTTTTTGGGTTGCCTACCAAGAAGGCTGCCCTATTGGTTACTTTGAGATCAAACAAGAATCCACGCTAAGTGCTGAGATCTGTTTATTCGGCTTAATGCTGGCCCAAATCGGAACAGGGCTTGGTGGGCTCTTCTTACAAGATGCTATCCATGCGGCGTTTGGTCTGGCTACCGACCGCATTTGGCTACACACCTGTTCACTGGACCACCCCAACGCATTAGCCAACTACCAAAAGCACGGCTTTACCATTTTTAAGGAAGAATCTTTTAAAGCCAACATTCCTCAGCAGCCTCTTGAACCCTTTGTTGGAGCCTTCGAGCGCTAGCTCGCAGCAATTGAAGCGTGAGTTATCGGGCGGGGCCAACCGTATGACAATCGCGGTCAATCGACCGGCCAGCAACGCTCGGATCAGCGCGAACCTTTTGCAACCCTTTGACTGTCTCATTCGACCAAGTTCCTATTCTGGAGTCGCCAAAAGGTCAGAACGTCCAATTTTGTAGGTTCGATTCAGCGTTTCCAACAATGCCCAATAATGGCCACGTCATTTAGTGCTAAGCTGGTACAGCTCTTGCGTTTAACCAACGATTCTCTTCGCCGGTTGCGGGCATTGGCAAGGCTTCACCCTAATCTCATCACTGATTAAAGGACGTTACTCATGACTCAAAGACTATTAACCCTTGGGATTCCCTTGCTCATTCTCATTATCGTCGCCATTCAAAGCTTTACAGTCATTGATGCAGGTTACGTTGGCGTCGTCAAAAGACTCGGTGCCGTCCAACCGAGTTATTTGTCAGAGGGTTTTCATTTTAAGTCCCCTTTTATTGACTCAGTTGAAGACTTTGACATTCGCTTAAGCAAAGTTGAAACCAGCGCGGGAGCGTCCTCTAAAGACTTACAGGTGGTTGAGACTCAGATTGCCGTTCAATATTCAATGACCCCTGAGCTAATGCCCTTGACCCTGCAAAAAGTCGGTACAAGGAGTGTTGTCGAACGAACGTTAATATCGCCCTCCATTATGGAGTCGGTAAAAGCCATTACCGCGCTTTACACGGCAGAGCAATTGATTACGAAGCGTGATGAGGTGAAATCTAAGATACAAGGTCAAATTAATTCTTTCCTCGATGAGACCCTCAGCGAAAAAGAACTGAACGGACTATTAATCATCGCTAACGTCGCGATTACTGATTTCGATTTTTCTGCTGAATTTAACCGCGCCATTGAGGAGAAAGTTCGAGCAGAGCAGGACGCGCTCAAAGCAAAAAATGAAAAGTTACGACGGGTGACTCAAGCCGAGGCAGCGGCGGCCGAGAGAACACTGGCAGCTGATGCTGCAGCCTATGAGATAGAGGTAGAATCCAGAGCCCGCGCCGATGCAATCAAACGAGAGGCAGAAGCGCTCGCCGGTAATCCGCAGCTGATACAACTGAGAATTGCTGAAAAGTGGAATGGTCAGCTACCTCGATTTTCGGGCGGAGATAGCATACCCCTGATCTCTATCGATAACATCGACAAGCCGTAATCAGGCGGCGAGCGCCTAACCCCAAAATCAAACAGGCGCTCAGCCCTTGACCCGACTGACTTCGGATGCGAGCCAAACTTGCGCCCAGCTTCAGCGGTTAAGCTAAGGCTATAAAGCTGCAAAGGCTGTAAAGCTTTCATCCGGGATCACAGCGAGCTCGGCTCAGTCGCAACAGGAGCAACTTCAATCGCTGCCGTTAATGATTTCTGCCCATAAAAAAAGGCGCCCAAAAGGGCGCCTGAGAGAGTCTCTACAAGACTCGAGGGGGAAAAGATGGCGAAGAGCGCCGTCCCTGGCACTCCTCACCAAAACTTACTTGGTGAACTCAGGATAAGCCTCGATACCGATCTCTGAGATATCGGAGCCAGCCAACTCCTCTTCTTCAGAAATTCGAATACCCATCACTGCTTTGATCACCATCCATGCGATACCGCCGACAACAAACGTCCAGAGGAAAATCGCCACGATTCCCATCAACTGAGCACTGAGCAGCGCGTCAGGATTGGTAAAACAAACCGCCAGCAAGCCCCATATGCCACAGGTACCGTGGACAGAGATCGCACCGACGGGGTCATCAATTCGTAACTTATCCAGCAACACGATAGAACCGACCACCAGCATGCCTCCGGCCAA
This sequence comes from Gammaproteobacteria bacterium, assembly GCA_002689445.1. Taxonomy (GTDB): domain Bacteria; phylum Pseudomonadota; class Gammaproteobacteria; order Pseudomonadales; family Azotimanducaceae; genus UBA9926. The sequence goes on along the minus strand of NZGC01000089.1, from coordinate 30,042 downwards.
ACCGATAAGTGCTGCCTGGCCTGGCATCGGCGTTAAAGGCTCAGCGGTGATCGAAACCAATCCTGCAAGCGCTCCATTAAGCGCCATCGTTAAGTCGGCCTTGCCGAATACAAGCCGAGCAGTGACCAACGCGCCGATCAGACCCGCCGCCGCTGCCGTGTTAGTGTTGACGAAAATTAAGGCAACGGCATTGGCTTCTTCGATATTACTGACGATCAACTCAGAGCCACCGTTGAAACCAAACCAGCCAAACCACAAGATAAACATACCGAGGGTTGCCAGAGGCATGTTCGCTCCAGGCAGAGGAAGTACCTGGCCTTGGGGTCCGTACTTACCTTTCCGTGCGCCCAACAATAAGACACCCGCCAGTGCTGCGGCAGCGCCACACATGTGCACTACGCCGGATCCAGCAAAATCTAGGAATCCCGCCTCATCCAATGCGCCGCCACCCCACTTCCAGAAACCTTGCACGGGGTAAATGAATCCTGTCATGACAACGGCAAACGCCAGGAAGGCAAATAACTTCATTCGCTCCGCCACTGCGCCAGAAATAATCGACATGGCGGTGGCAACGAATACGACTTGGAAGAAGAAATCCGAAGCACCCGAGTAATACGTGTCGCCACCCGATGCCAACACCTCTTCAACGGTGTTATCGCCACCCATCAAGTAGGTGCCGATCCCTGGGATCCATCCAGACCCGTCGCTATACATAATGCTGTAACCTACAATAAGGTACATCAGTGAAGCGATAGCAAATAACGACACGTTCTTTGTTAAAATCTCACTGGTATTTTTTGCTCGAACCAATCCCGCCTCTAACATGGCGAAGCCGGGTGCCATAAACATGACAAGCGCTCCCATAACCAAAAAGTAAAGGGTATCGACCGAATAACTTAGTTGTATCACTGATTCTTCCACAATTTTTTCCTCCTCGGATGACGCCGCTGCGTTTGTGGCTCCTGAATTTAGCTCTAGACACCGTACTTGGCTGTCTGAAACCATTCCCTGGACTGTTGAAGTCCTGCCCACTGTTCAGCAAAGATGATGCCAATATGTCCAAGACCTATGAAACGGGCGGATTCGTGCGGTATATATAGTCGAGATTGCGCTGATCGGCCTGACAGGGCCTCGCGAAATTAAAGCTCCTGTGCACAGCAGTGGGGCAATCGCCCTTTTGTGGGGCAAGAATGGAGCGGGCAGCGGCTGGCGACACGATTACAGCGAGTCGATCTGGCTTTTCTCTCGAGCAAAACCGAATAGGCGGCCCTGCTCAGCGGGTATTCTCTGCCAGATCGTGGAGTCAAACCTCTTTGCTCAAGAGCGTATTCATTGCTCAGCGATAAGGTTCAACCTTAAAGGTTAAAAGGTGATGGGGTTAAAGGATGAGCCGGTTTAAGAGAGCCATTGACTAGGGAGATAAAGGACCAAATCAGTAAACTGATAAATTAAAACCAACGCCAGCAGCTGCAGCAGGATGAAGGGAACTACCCCCCTGTAGATGGTCGGAATAGTGACTGATTTTGGCACCACCCCTTTCAGATAAAATATGGCAAAACCCACGGGAGGCGTTAAGAAAGCCGTTTGAAGACACACGGCGAATAGAACGGTAAACCAAATCAGGTTGAATCCCAATTCAACGACAACGGGCGCAACCAGTGGCAACACAATCAGTGTGATTTCGATCCAATCCAGGACAAAACCTAGCAGAAAAACGACCAATAAGATGGTCAATAACACGCCTTCTGGCCCAAAGGGCAATCCAAACAACCCTTTGGCAATCAGCTCGTCGCCCCCCAACCCCCTTAAGACCAGAGAAAAAGCCGTCGCACCAAGAAAAATCGCAAAAATATAGCTCGTCGTTTTGGTTGTCTCTAACGACACCTGCTTCAATACCGACCAGTCGAGCTGCCCATAACCCGCCGTCAGCAGCAACGCACCCGCAGCTCCCACACCGGCCGCTTCGGTGGGTGTAGCCAAACCTAAAAAGATCGAACCGAGGACAGCCAAAATCAGCAGTAAGGGGGGCATCATCGAGGCCAGCAGCTCTACCACCAGACGCGCATTCAAAGACCCGTCCCTCGGCGCCGCCGGCGCCAGCTTGGGCTTGAACGTGGCAAGCAGCATGATATAGACCGCATAAAGGAGCGCGAGTAACAAACCAGGTATCAGTGCTCCGAGAAATAACTCACCGACTGGCAGCGCCAAACGGTCGGCCATCATCACCAACATGATTGAAGGGGGGACCAAAATACCGAGAGAGCCCACCGCTGCAATCGTTCCCGAGGCCAGCTCAGGTTGATACCCTCTCGCCAGCATCGGTGGCATCGCGAGCAGACCTAGAAGAACTACCGACGCTCCGATAATCCCGGTTGATGCCGACAACAGCACACCGATCGTCACCACAGACAGCGCCATCCCACCCGGTAATGCACCAAACACGGTCGACAAATTTCGCAATAGGCGTTCTGCTAAACCCGACTTCTCAAGCATCAGCCCCATAAAAATGAACATTGGCAAGGCCACTAACACCCAATTATTCATCACGTCCCAAATCCGATCTGCGACCAGCGACGAGTATTCCCAACTGAGATCTATGTCCCAACCCAAGTCGACACCGGCAACGATACCGATTGCAGTGAACAAGACCGCAAGACCGCCCAGAACCCACGCAACGGGATAACCCGAAAAAATGAGCAAGATAAAGCTCAAAAACATTAACAGACTCAACCAGTCGCCGTCCGTCATTGCGACTTGCTCCCTGCTGGCACACCAAAAAGTTCAGCCACAACCCGCGTTAGCCGACTGAGCGCCGCAGCCACGAGCAGTAGAAATCCCAAGGGTAGCATCGCCTTAATTAACCAGCGCAGAGGCAAACCGCCAGGCGCTTGAGAGACTTCGGCGGTCACAAAAGCATAGCTCACAAAAGGCATCGCCGAGACCAAAACTAATACGCAAAAGGGCAATAACAGTAAGGTGAGCCCATAGAACTCAACCCAGGCGGTGGTTGTCGTCTGCCATCGAGCCCGAAACACGTCGACTCTGACGTGTGCATCCTCAACCAATGCGTAAGACAACCCAAGTAAGAAACCAGTGGCGTATAAGTGCCACTGCAGCTCTTCGAGCTCAATAAAACCCTCTGAGAAGACGTAACGACAGACCACATTCAACATGATCACGGCGATCAACGCCAACCAGATCACACCCAGCCCGGTTCCAATTCGCCGGATCCAACGATCGATCCTTACTGAAAATGCTGTGATGGGAAGCTCCTTTGACACTAATCAGCATCCTCATCGAAATCGCGAGGCAAATAGGCTAACGCTTTCCACTGCTTATATTGCTGCATGAACGCCTGTTGCGAGGCCCAGATTTCAGCAAACTGAGGGTCTTTTTCAGCTTCCTCGGCCAAAACCGTTTCGGTGACTTGCTGCAACGATTTTAAAATTGACCGATCAAACTTAATGGGCTTGACCCCTTTGCCTGCAAAACCCTCAATCACTGCCCCCTGAAGGGCCTCACCCCGCGCTAAATTTCGGGTAACACCCGCCGTGCAAGTCATCTCCAATAACGCTTGATCGGCTTTGCTCAAACCTTCCCATCGGGCCTTATTCACGACCAAGTGCGCGGCGGTGAACGTTTGGTGCCATCCCGGAAAATAATTGAACTTTGCAACCTGATCGAACCCAAGCTTGGCGTCAACCACAGGCAGCGAATATTCAGTCGCATCAATGGCGCCTTTCTCTAGCGCTTGGTAGATTTCGCCCCCTGGTATGAGGGTGACCGATGCGCCCAGGGCTTGTAAAACTCGCCCACCCAACCCCGCAAATCGGATTTTTAGGCCATCAAACTGTTCCAGAGACGAAACCGGAAAACGAAACCAACCAGCCGTTTCTGGCCCAATAATGCCGCATAATATGGGGTGGATATTGTGCTCTGCGTACAGCGCTTCTGCCAATGCTTTACCACCGGCTTCGTAATACCAAGCTGTGTACTCCCAAGGCTCCATGCCAAAGGGCACGGCCGAAATTAGGGGGGTCGCCGGGATTTTACCCTGGTCATAACCCAACCAAGTATAGCCGGCAGCAAGCTTATCTGCTTTGACACTCTCAGTAATACTAAAAGCTGGCACCAACATCCCAGGCTCATATACTTCCAACAAAAACCGGCCGTTCGATGCCGTTTTTAAGGCCTCTGCAACGAAAACAATATTATCCCCGAGCGCGGGCAGCTGAGTACCAAAGGCAACCGGGGTACGCCACTTGATTCGCTGCACCTGCGAGTTAGTATCCAGCGTGGTTACTGTTGCTTGATCTCGAAGACTCAGCGCGCCAAGCAATCCCACAAAAAAAGCCAAAGAAATGGCGATCAGCGCACTGCGGTTTGTCCAAGGATTCTTGATCTTACCTCTCCTTTACCGACTCTAAACTACCCTATACTACCTTGATTTAGCCAAGCGATCAGTGATGACACCAGAACAATTTCAAGCAACCTTAAAGCAACCCGCAAAACCTCTTCATGTCGTGGTTGCGGGGGCAACCATCGCAGCCAGACGCTGGGCCAAACCCCATGCTTCAGGCATCTTACTGGTTCACGGTCACGCCGCCCACAGTCACTGGTGGGACCATATTGCTCCGATTTTAAATCGCCAATTCGATGTCACCGCTATCGACCTTTCTGGCGCTGGAGAAAGTGATCATCGAGATTTTTATGCCCCGGGACTATTTGCAGAGGAATTGCGCGCTGTTACGGCGGCTGTAGGTTATAAAGACCCAATCATCGTAGGCCACAGTTTTGGCGGTACACTGGCTCGAATCGCCTGTTGGCTTTACCCGAATTGGGCAAAACAATTGGTCCTCGTCGATTCGGTGATTGCCCCGATTGGCTCGCGTCCGCCAGCATCTAACCGTCAAGACTCCCTGTCCTCGCTCAACATCTTTCCGGAACCGAGGCCAAACAGGTTGTATCAATCCCTAGCAGTCGCAACCAAACGCTTCCGGTTAAAACCCCGTCAACCGTTAACTCACCCCTTTATTATCGACCACATTGCCGCCCATTCGGTGCGAGAAACTGCGCGAGGATTTGAGTACAAATTAGACAGGCAATTATTCAAAAAGCTGATGCCAACCTTGTGCCTGCCTAAGGCCGGCACCATGATTCAAGAACTGGCGCTACCGATGGCTGCCATCTTGGGTGATGAGAGTGCTTTTTTTAACGATGAAAGCAGTGCAGGACGGGCCAATCGCCAAGTCATCCAACAACTTTTTGATGCCAACTGCGTTCGCACAGTTCAACGTGCGCATCATCACATTTTGCTGGACCAACCCTTAGCCTTGACAGAAGCCCTTTTCGAACTCTGTGGGCCTTAGGGCCAATCGCTTGCCGGGCGAAGCCCATCATCAACCGTAATGCGCTGCATTTTTCGATGCTGAGGCCAATAATCATTAACGGGCTTGTGTTGCGTAATCCGATTGTCCCAGAATGCAACCGAATCAGATTCCCACGAAAATCGACAGCAATGCTCCGGTAGGGCAATGTGCGCGAACAACAAATTCAAAATCGCATCACTTTCGCTGGCAGATAAGCCCTTAATGGCAACCGTAAATAACGGATTAACATACAGCCCCTTTAGCTTGCTCTCCGGATGTTGGACGACCACAGGATGAACCACAGGGGGATTATCCTCCAACATATCTGCCAAGCGCTCGCGCCCACCAGGTTCTGCAAGCGACTCTTTAAAACCTTGGCTGAAATCGTGAATCGCCTCGTGTTGTTCAAGAAATGCCTGCATGCTCGGCGATAAGCTTGCATAAGCAGCCGACAAACTGGCAAACAGCGTGTCCCCTCCTTGGGGGGGGACGATAACGCCGTGCAGGATCGACCCCAGAGGTGGACAGGCTCTGAAAGTCATATCCGTGTGCCACACCTCAATCTTCGAGGGATTGTCGCGATCATTCTCTAAAATGGTGATTGCAGGGTGACCCTCAACATGAGGATAAGCTTCGTGCAGTTGGGGTTGACCAAAGGCGCGGGCAAGTGCTTCATGGTGCTCTGGACGAAGGGGTTGATCTCGAAAAAACAACACTTGATGCTCTAACAAAGCACCCTTAATCTCATTAAGGGTTGTTGGACTGAGCGGACCCGATAAATCGACCCCGGTGACTATAGCACCCAATGCACCGGCGACTCTGTTACACCGCATGATCATCGCATCCCGAGTCGCGCCTGATAGCAGCGCTCAATCTGATATCGAGAGCCGAGGCCTTGGCCCAACTTAACAGGCGCTTGGGCTCCGCTGCACTCTGCCTTAGGCATCATCGAGCGCTTTGATTAAGGCTTCAGTTTTCAGCTCGAGCTCGGCTATCAACGCCTTGGTTTTGTGCGTCGACAAAGCAACCACTCGATTGGGACCTAGTTTTCGCAGCCCTGCAAGGATTTCAGCGGCATTGGTTTTTGCTTCAGCAATTTGACTCATTCTGCTTACCCTGTATATTTCTCTGACTACGAATCATATCGTACTTGATGCCCGCGTTCATCCAGAACCCTTGACGAACCGATCGAAAGGACCCTTGTAACATGGTCTATCCAACCCTCTCTTGCCATCACCGAGATGCCGATATCCGTCTGACCTATGACTCAACAGGACGAGCCGAGCTGTGGATCAATGGCCTATTACGAGATTCAGGTCAAACCACTACTAACCTACGACTCGACAGCGTAGTTCAAACCGATTACGAGTTTCATGAACAAGTCAGCGCGCGCATTCAGATCGAAGCCAGTGCTGCAACGCTAACGCTGTATATGGGGCACGAAGCGATCGCCTCGCAAACCATTATTTTAGAGCACTCAGCATGAACATCATCGACCTGATCAATCGTGACCGACAAAATGCTGTTGAAGCGGCTGATGCCAATGCCAACGTGTGTTTTCTCGCTACTGTCGACGAGCAAAACTGGCCAACGGTCCGAACGTTGGTCTTGCGAGAAATTGTGCATCGTCAGCTGATCGTATTCGTGAATGCAAGTAGTCCTAAGTGGCGACATCTTCAGCAGCAATCCCGATCCCAGGTGTTGATGTGGTACCCCAGCTTACAAATACAATATCGTGTGTCAGGCGAGGCGCGTGTTTTGGTGACCAATTCCATCCGAGAAAACTGGCACAAGCGCCCGACAAGGGCTAAATTGCTCGATCACTTTTACGAGCAGCGCGCCCCCCAAAGTGCTCGCTTTGAGTCGCGAGCGTTGCTGCTTGAATCATTTCGTGACCATGCAGCGCGGATTGATACGTCATCACTCGAGCCCACCTCAGATGCCATTGGCGTCGCGCTACACATCGAGAGCATCGAGCGCCTTGACTTATCCCAGAACGATTTACCTCACGCTAGGACCCAATTTCATTGGCATGACAACCGGTGGGAAGAAGAAACCTTGGTCCCTTAATCGACCAAAAAGAGAAAATACTTTGACAGATACGGCCTTTGAGATTAACTTAAATGCGAACATTGATGCGCGGACATTCTGACCAGGGGGAATCTCTTGCGCTCCTTTAAACACCCTGACCGCAAAGGAGGTGATCCCATCAATAGTCAGTCTATCAAGGGAGCCTCCGAGTTACGTTAACTCGGAGTCCGCTCCCACACGTTAAGACAGAGCCCCAAAGTGCGATGCATTTTGGGGCTTTTTTAATCCCCAATCGAAAATGCCCTAACCCTTTCTACCCTTCGCACTGATTACCTGCGCGTTAACACCTCGTCTCTCATCCAGCACTTTTCATCTCGCGGATTTAATCAAGCGCTCTAATCCGGTGTTCGATCGTCGCATACTGAGTTTTGGCTCTACCTTGAAATCCAGGCAGCGACCGCATTCTTTTCGGCACAGATTCTAGCCTCCGAACTGATCTGCCACGTGCGCTGCAGGTTTAGACACCTGTTAGCTTCAAGGTCAAATTCGGTTAATTCCCTGACAATTGAGGGTAGCCAAGACGCATGCAAGGCAGCATCCTCATTCCAACCATCAATTCGGCGATCCGCCAGCCGAATCCACAAGGACTGCTGAATCCGTTTAATCGACCAAAGACTGACTGACCTTAGCAATGCGTTTGATACCCGATAGCGTCTCAAAACAGGTACTGCTCGCGGTACTCAAAAACTCACTCATAAACGGCACTTCGCGTTGATCTGATCGAATGGCGGCATATAAACGGCCCCACAGACCACTTTCAGACATTCTGAGTGCCGTGAGTAATTCATTGGCCAGATATTCCGTCAGTGCCCAGTTTGGTAGGCAAGCAACGCCTCGGCCGCTGGCTACCAACTGCACCATCATAGGCGTCAACTCTGCCGTGCGAACTTCACGAGGCTCTATCCCCAGAGGATCTAAAAACTGGGTAAATACGTCCAAGCGATCTCTGTCCACGGGATAAGTGATTAGCATCTCCTCAGCTAGATCTTGTGGAACAACAAACGACTGAGACGCCAGTGCGTGACGGTTGGAAACTGCTAATTTAGCTTCGTACTCAAACAATGGCTCGTAATGGATATTGGGTAAATCCACAGGGTCTGAGGTGATTACCAAGTCAAGATCACCTCGGGCCAAAGCGGGTAGCGGCGCAAAATTGAAACCGCCGGTCAAATCGAGCTCGACCTCCGGCCAGTCGCGACGATAGAACTCAATGCTGGGCAGTAACCACTGAAAACAGGAATGGCATTCAATACAAATGTGCAGTCGACCTGCCTCTCCAGTATTGAGTTTAGCGATATCCCGCTCAGCAGCTTTAAATGCGGGAATCATCTCATCCGCTAAGGCCAACAAACGCCGGCCCGCACTGGTAAATCTTGGAGGCTTAGTTTTGCGCGCGAATAAGGTGCAATCTAAGCGCTCTTCTAAATCTTTAATCTGATGTGACAGTGCCGACTGGGTGAGACATAAACGCTCGGCAGCATCAACCAAGCTGCCCGTCTCCTTTAAAGCCACCAATGTTCTAAGATGCCGGACTTCGAGAATCATCATACGACCATATATTGAATTTAATTAATGTAATTTAAATTATGCAGTAATTAAATTCAACATTAACAGATGCTCGAATGAAAAGTCAGGAAGATGGGTGCTGCGAAGACTCAGGAATTCGCATTTCAAGTGAGGAATTTATACTATGGCGGCCGACCACTCACCGTGAGTGATAAAAACATGTCGATTGCAATGGCGGAAAACAGACAGACAGCGGGATGAATAATTCGATGAAAATTTGTCTTTTGGGATACCGCAGCAATCCTCACAGCGGCGGCCAAGGAATTTACCTTCGGCACCTCAGTCTTGCCTTGACCGAGGCTGGACACGAAGTTGAGGTGATCTCCGGGCCGCCCTATCCCGAACTTGACGAGCGCGTGAGTCTCATAAAATTACCCAGTCTAGATCTCTATGCCGACACACCCAATGCGCGGGCTTTTCAGCTCCGATATCTAAGCAACTGGACCGATTTTTTTGAATACTGCTCGACCTTAACCGGTGGTTTTCCAGAGCCATACACCTTCGGTAGACGTTTAGTTGATCATTTTCGCAAGCACCCTTCTGACTACGATGTCATTCATGACAATCAGAGTCTTTGCTACGGCGTTTTACAGTTGCAGAACATGGGCTATCCCGTCATCACCACCATCCATCATCCGATCACTCGGGATTTAGCATTGGCGTTGGCGGATGAAACCCATTGGGGACTTCGGCTACTGATTCGACGATGGCATTCTTTTCTGGGTATGCAAAAACGGGTGGTTCGCCAACTCAAGCACTTGACCACCGTGTCCTATGCCGCCCGATCCGATATCGCTGATGCTTTTCAAATTGATTCCGATCGCATCAGTGTCATTCACAATGGCATCGACACCAAAGTGTTCCATCCGATGCCGAGCGTTTTGCGAGAACCCCTGCGGTTGATGACGACCGCAAGCGCCGACACTCCCCTCAAAGGTGTTTCCGTTTTACTGCATGCTTTAAAAATTGTTGTTCGCCAATTCCCCACGGTTAAACTCTGTCTGCTGAGTCGACTCGAGGCGGGCGGACCAACGGAGCGTTTAATCAACTCGCTCAATCTCGGTCAGCACATTGAATTACAGTCCAATGTCTCCGATGCAGAAATGGTAGAACTTTATGCGCGAGCCAGTATCGCCGTTGTGCCTTCTTTGTATGAGGGCTTTGGCTTTCCAGCTGGGGAGGCGATGGCTTGCGGTGTACCGGTCATCTCAACTCGAGGGGGCGCTTTACCCGAAGTCGTTGGTGATTGTGGTGTTTTGGTCAAGCCAGGCTGCAGTCAAGCCCTCGCAGACGCTATTATCAACTTGTTAACTGATTCGGCGAAACGGGATCACCTTGCCAAAGCGGGGCAGGCTCGAATCTCGCAAGATTTCCAATGGCATGTCGCGGCGCAGCGCTTTGCCAAGCTCTACCAAACCGTGAGTACGACTAGCCATGTCTCTTGATACGATTAAACCAGAACATCTCGCCCTTAGCGCTGACGATACGCTTCTCGATCTGGGATGCGGTGAGGGACGACATACGCTAACTGTTGGCTTAGCCAGCGACCTTAACGCGATCGGTTTGGATCTTTCGCATCGAGATTTGCAAACAGCAAAGGGACGGCTTAACGATTTCTCAGGGCTGGCTGGAGAGCAGTGCAACGTCAGCTTTACTCAAGGCACCGGAGACAACCTACCCTTTGGTGACCAAAGCTTTTCGAAAGTCATATGCTCGGAAGTGCTCGAACATATCCCAGAATATGCTGATTTTCTGAGCGAGATTCGCCGCGTCATTAAACCCGGCGGCATCCTTGCGGTTAGCGTACCAGCGGCTTTTCCTGAATGGGTTTGTTGGCAACTCAGCGATGCTTACCACCAAGTTGAGGGCGGTCACGTCCGAATTTTCAATGCCAATACCCTCCATCGTGAAATTGAAAGTCTTGGATTTAAACGATATCGACGACATAAAGCTCATTCGCTTCATGTGCCTTATTGGTGGTTGAAATGTCTGTTCTGGCGACAAGATCCCCAGCATCCCTGGGTCGATGCCTATCATCGATTCCTGGTGTGGGATTTGATGGAAAACCCATGGCTAACCCGCTGGCTGGACAAATTGCTCAATCCAATTTTAGGCAAATCCATCGTTATGTACTACGTTGCGACAAAGCCTGAGGCTTCGCCGGGTAACAAGGTATGAACCGATCGCCTTTGGCTCTGCCAATACTGAGTAACAACCAGGTGAGTGCAACCGCTAATTATATTGTTTCGATTCAGGCGAAAGATGGCTGCATTGCTTGGTTTAAGGATGGCCACATGGATCCATGGGATCACACGGAAGCGGCCATGGGGTTGGCTAGCTGCGGTCGGATTGAGGAGGCCATGCGGGCTTATGACTTCCTTGCTGAGATGCAGACTCCAACGGGCGGCTGGTACGCGACCTACGAATTCGGCAAGCCCAAAGACCAATCTCGCATGGAATCAAACTTTATTGCCTATGTAGCAACCGGCATCTGGCATCTCTATTTGGTCACCCAGAATAGGACCGTCGTCGAGCGCTATTGGGCCATGGTCGAACAGGCTGTTGAATTGGTTATTGATATGCAAGGCCCAATGGGCGAGATTTGCTGGGCTATCGATTCGGTTAAAGGTCTACAAGAGGATGCGTTGGTGACTGGGAGCAGCTCCATTTACCATAGTTTGGGCTCCGCGATCTCCCTCGCCAAAGTCAAGGGGGTGGACTGTGGTCACTGGGTCACTGCTCGAGCAAAGCTAAAACGCGCCCTGATTGATCACCCGGAGGCTTTCGATCGAACCTGGGAAAGCAAAGCACGATTTTCAATGGATTGGTTTTATCCTGTCCTCACCGGTGTCCTTACCGGCGACTCTGCGAGGGAAAGAATCAACGAACGCTGGGATGAATTTGTGGTCGATCAACTGGGTTGTCGTTGCGTCAACGATGAGCCTTGGGTAACCGTTGCAGAATCCTGCGAACTGGTGATGGCACTGATGGCGATTGGCGATCGTAAACGAGCCACCGAAATTTTTCAGTGGATCCAATCCTATCGCGATAATGAAGGTGCCTACTGGACGGGCTACGTATTTCGGGACCAAGCCATTTGGCCTGAAGAACGAACAACTTGGACCGCTGGCGCGGTGTTACTTGCTGCCGATGCGCTGGATGCACGCTCCAATGCTTATCAATTATTTGGCCCTCACTAAAGGTTGGGCGACAACGCATTCACGAAGATTCGTCTAATGTATCACTCAGATTCGATCTTCCTGAGAATCCCCAACGTCTTAACCATCTGCTGCAGCTCAAAACTTCCCGAATGTAACGCGCGTTGGTAAATTTCAAAAGGCGGCCGACCGCCATCTGCCGGGTCGGGGAATATATCGTGGATCACCAGCAATCCGCCTGGCTTGATCTGGGGAGTCCAGACCTCGTAGTCTGTGGTTGCTGCTGCCAGACTATGACCGCCGTCGATGAAGACCAGGCCTAAGGGTGTCCGCCAATGGCGCCCGGCGACCCCAGAACCCGCGACAATTGGCACCACCGTATCCAACAACCCGGCTCGCGTTAAATTATCTTGAAACTGCGGGAAAGAATTGAACAACCCACGGGTTGAATCAAACAGCTCGGCATCGTGGTAAGCCTCGCCGACCTGATGCTCTTCTGATCCTCGATGGTGATCAACCGCATAGAGCGTGTTATTCGTCTGTTGACAGCCAGCCCCCAGATAGATTGTTGACTTACCGCAGTAAGAGCCGATCTCAAGACACGGACCATAGGCCGATCCTTGGATCGCAGCTTCATAGAGCGCAGCGCCCTCGGCAGGATCTAAGAAACCTTTGACCGTTGTAATATCTAGAGGTAACCGCACCGATCAGACCAATACAAAAATAAAAAGATAAAGGGTTGCCGCTATCGCGACAGCATAGCTCAGGATATTGGCAATAGCTGGCCACTTTTCCTCATCGTTGACGGGTAACTGGTTACCGACAGCCAGCCAAAGCGCACACGCTAAAAGACTCCCACTTACCAAACTGATTAGCAACAATCCCATTGACTCACCTCTTCAAAAACGGTCTAAAAACATAAATGGCACGGTATCGCCCGGATTAATGTCTTGAAGCGGGGAGACAATCGCAAGTGCATTGGCCCAAGCTAAGCTACTCATCACGCCTGAACCTTGCGCCTCGTACCGCTCCAGCGCAATCCCTTGGTCATCTCGACTCGCCCGAACACGCAGATACTCTTGTCGCCCTCCCGCCTTAAATGCAAAGGTTGATATCCCTGGCCAGGTCTCATCCGTTGCGACTTTTTGACCTTGGAGTTGCTCCAAAAACGGTTTCGCCAAAACCAGAAAAGTCACGAAAGTGGATACGGGGTTTCCCGGCAGCCCGAAAAAAGGGGTCTCCCTAACGTGCCCAAAGGCCATGGGTTTACCCGGCTTAATCGCTAATTTCCAGACATCCAAAGCACCCAACTGTTCGACGGCGGTTTTCACAAAATCGCGATCTCCGACGGAAACGCCTCCTGAACTCATAATCGCATCTGCCGACTGAGCGGCGCTGGCTAGCCGGTCCGTTGTTTCGGCTAAATCATCCGGCACAATACCGAGGTCGATCACAGAGATGCCCATTTGGGTCAGCAATCCTTGCAGAGCAAAGCGATTCGAATTGTAAATTTGACCTGGCCGGAGCACGTTGGGCGGTTCAACCAACTCATCGCCGGTCGAAAAAATGGCCACCGTAAGCGGCTTAAACACTGGTACATCAGCAATCCCAACGCTTGCCAGCAGACTCAAATCTGCAGGCTTTAGCCGCTGTCCCGAATCTGCAATTCGCGCCCCGGCCTGGATATCTTGCCCTTTCAGTCTAATGTTGCTTCCCTCAGCAATCCCAACCTTGGGATAAAGCTGATGATCGCGCCATTCTGCATCCTCCTGAATTAGGACAGCATCGGCGCCTTTGGGTAATTGCCCACCTGTAAAAATTCGAGCCGCGGTAGAAATCTCCAAGGGAGCAGCCACGCTACCGGCAGCGATGGTCTGAGTTATCAATAAAGGTTTACCGGGAATTACTTCACGAGAACGCACTGCGAATCCATCCATCGCACTGTTGTCGGCAGGAGGCACAAAGTGCTTAGCAAGCATGGGTTCTGCCAGCACCTTGTTCAGCCCTTGGCTGAGAGGCACACGCTCCACTGCAACCGGCGGCTCCGGAACCAATGACATTAACCGACTTTGAGCTTCTTCGACTGAAATCAGTGTCATCGACTTGCCAACTTAATGATGCCCACGAATGAGCAGTTCAGCAAAGTTACATGGCCTGTGGGTACTATCGAGCTGTGTTTTGAGAATCCCTTCCCATGCGGTGCGACACGCTCCCGTGGAGCCCGGCATACAAAACACAAGCGTGTTGTTCACCAACCCTCCTAAGGCCCTTGATTGTAGTGTTGAGGTTCCAATTTCAGCGTAGGACAGTTGCCGAAAAAGTTCGCCAAATCCATCGATTTTCGTTTCGAGCAGAGGTGCCACAGCTTCCGGCGTTGAATCCCGTCCTGTGAAACCAGTTCCCCCGGTCATCAAAACGACCTGCACGTTCGGGTCGGCGATCAAATTAGATAGTGCAGCACGCAGTAAAAATCGGTCATCTACCACGATACTTCGACCTGACAGCTGATGCCCCGCCCCTTGCAGTGCCTCAACTAAAAAATCTCCGGACGTATCGTTGGCTTCGGTTCGAGTGTCAGATACGGTGATGATAGCGATACTTAGGGATTCTCCCATGACATTCTCCTTTAGTTACCTCGATCGAGACCCGGCACGTTAACTCATCCCCTTGCCCGTATGCCCGTTGACTCTTTCTCATTGCACATCGACTACGAGCACTCGCGCTATCGCGTTCGCTCTCAGTTCATCTCACTGCCGGTTCAATCAACCTCATTGTCCTGTCCAGTTCGGTGCTCTTTTTTCTGCAAAAGCGCTTGGCCCCTCAACAAAGTCAGCGCTTTTATACATCGCTTTAATCTGATCGTAACGCCCGGTAATCGCCGCCTCTAACGAATCTGCTGCCATGCCTTGCATCGCCGCTTCTTTGCTCGCACGTACAGACAAGGGAGCACACTCGAGAATTTGTTCAGCCCAGCGTTTTGCAACCGATAGCGCTTGTCCTTCCGGCGCGACCTCATTCACGAAGCCCAAACTTTGACCCTCTAGGGCCGATACTCTGCGACCTGTTAACAACATGCCCATTGCCTGCTTCATGCCAATTTCTCTTGGCAGACGATGGATACCACCGGCCAACGCAGCCAAACCTACTCTAGGCTCAGGCAGCGCAAACACCGCGTTCTCCGCTGCAACGATCAAATCACAGGCCAGGGCAATTTCAAAACCGCCGCCCATGGCCAAACCATTCACTGCAGCAATGACCGGCTTGACGTTATCAAACCGCTGGGTTAAGCCAGCAAAACCGGTTGCCGGCCCCCCCATCTTACCACCCGATGCTTGATACTTGAGATCGTTTCCTGCGCTAAAAGCGCGATCGCCAGCGCCTGTGATGATCGCAACCCATTGCTCTGGATCCTGGGTAAAATCATCGAACACCTCCGCCAATTCTTGATTTCCAGGGGGATGCAGCGCATTCATGACCTCTGGTCGGTCAATCGTCACAACGGTTAACCGACCCGATTTCTCCACTTGACAGTAAGATCCCATATTTTTTCTCCTATTATTGCCCTGAGGGCAGATCGACTGCGGTAAGGGTCGGTCATCCATTAGTGGCCGCTCCTCCGATGCATCGCTGCATCGGACCATGCCCCCCTTCGCTATGAGAGCAAGGTTTCAGCTCTCCTGCTTTCAACCGGTTGGTTTCAAGCTCTTTCGTTCCAAGATCTTTCATTTCAAACGCTTTTACTTTCAGCTTTCTTGTTTTTCGCTCTTCTATTTTCAGCTTTTCTAAAAACGGCACGCTTTTTCGATTCGATCCAGGCCTTGATTCAGCAGAGATTTCGGGCAACCAAAATTTAATCGTATGTAGCCTTCCCCCATAAACTGCTGACCCGGCGAAATACCTACACCTGCCTTTAAAAAGAAGGCTTCTGGATCATCCAGCTCGAGATCCTCAATATTGATCCACCCCAGATACGTAGCTTCTGGGGCCAGCATCGATATCCGAGGTATGGCTGCTACACGCTCGACCAAAAGATTCCGATTATCCGTCAAATATGCCAGTAACGATTTGTGCCAAGTTTCACATCTCGACCAGGCTGCCTCAGTCGCAACATAACCCAAAGTATTGACGTGCGCCATAATACCTTCGCCAGCCTCGATGAAACGCTCCATTATGTTTGGGTTTTCAGCAATGGCAAGCGCACAACCTAAACCCGCAAGATTAAAAGTCTTGGATGCCGCATGGAAGGTGAGCGTTTGTTGTGCCGCGGCCGGGCTCACCGTCGCTAGGGGTCGATGCTCACGTCCATCAAACAAAATCTCTGAGTGAATTTCATCCGAAATAATCACTATATCGTGAGCAACGCAGATCTCGACTAAAGCCGTCAGTGTTTCGTCTGGAAGCACCCGGCCAACCGGGTTCATCGGATGACACAACAACAGCACATCAACTTCGGGCTTGGTTTCGGCAAGCCGCCGAAAATCGTCGAGGGGGAATTGCCAATTGTCTGCAGCGCTCATGGGAAGGGTGTGCAAGGATCGATACATGTGCCGGGGTGCTTCTAAAAAAGGATGGTAAACCGGCGTTGCCGTGGCTACTGCTCCTCCGGGTCGAACCAATCCCCGAATCGCTTGGTTAATTGCTGGAACCACCCCTGGGGTCCATTCCAAATGCACCGCCTGCAAGGGCCAATTAAACCGGGTCGCGAATCGATCGAGAGTGACCTCATTCAGCGATTGAGGCACCACAGTATATCCGAATACAGGATGCTCGACTCTATCCTTCAACGCGGCGATGACTGCCGGAGGCGCGGCAAAATCCATGTCAGCAACCCACATAGGGATGACATCCTGGTTTTGATACTTGTCCCACTTCGAGCTTGAGGTACCCTGCCGATCAAGGATGGCATCGAAATAAGGATTCACGGATTCTAAACCTCTCTTGCAAAACGCACGCTATTCAATCAAGCATAGCGCGAATCCTCGATGCGGCAATAGCCTATCGATGGGCTGCACAACTTTGATCAAACCTTTTATACTTTGCGTATCATTCAATTTTCAGGGGCATATTGCCATGGGGCTATTTTCAAAACCGCTGGTTGTTCCCACGCCGGATACTGCACTGCCTGGACGAGCTGAGCGGATGCCCGTGCCTGCTCAACATTTCGTCAACGGCAACGCCCTCGTTGGCCCTTTCGCTTCCCATTATGCGCAAATTCAATTTGGAATGGGCTGTTTCTGGGGCGCTGAGCGTAAATTTTGGGCGCTGCCGGGGGTTTTTACTACAGCGGCCGGGTACGCAGGTGGGCACACCCCGAACCCCAGCTACGAGGAAGTCTGCTCAGGACAAACGGGTCATACCGAAGTGGTCTTGGTGGTATGGGACCCCCAGCAATTATCTCTTGAGGCTTTGCTCACGACCTTTTGGGAGAACCACAATCCCACCGAGGGCATGCGTCAGGGTAATGATGTTGGAACACAGTATCGCTCCTGTATTTACACGACGAGCCTCGAACAGACTGACGCTGCAAAAGCCAGCCTGCAGTCTTTTCAAGCCAAACTCACCCAAGCGGGGTTTGCCGGCATCACGACCGAGATTAGAGAAACGGTACCTTTTTACTACGCCGAGCACTATCATCAACAGTATCTTGCCAAAGTGCCTAATGGCTACTGTGGCCTTGGCGGTACTGGAGTCTGCTATTAAGACATGAGTTTTTGATACGCCTGATCGTAGCGTACGAGGGTTTGCTCGATAACGTCGTTCGGCAAGCTAGGCCCGGGCGCTTCTTTATTCCAAAGCCCCTCTGCGACCAGTCCTTCCGTGTAGTTTCGAACAAACTGCTTATCAAAGCTGTTTTGCTCTTCCCCAGGGCGCCATTCATCCGCAGGCCAAAAGCGAGAGCTGTCCGGTGTTAATACCTCGTCAATCAGCACCGGGTCGCTTGAACCTGGTTCTAGTCCGAATTCAAATTTAGTATCCGCGATAAGAATTCCGCGCTCCCCGGCGTATGCGCGTCCCTCGTTGTAAATAGCGATAGACTGTCTTCTAATCTCCTCCATCAATTCTTGACCCGCGACCTCGCAGCTCTCTTCAAAACTGATGTTTTCATCGTGGCCAGTCTCGGCTTTGGTGCTGGGGGTAAAAAGAGGTGACTCAATACGATCGGAATTTACCATCCCAGATGGCAACGCGATTCCGCAGACCTCTCCCGTTTTTAGATAATCTTTATAGCCACTACCCGTGAGATAGCCTCGGACAATACACTCGACAGGCACCACCTGGCTTTTTCGACAAATCATCACTCGACCATCTAGCATTTGATACTCAGCTTCACTGAGACCGTCGACGTCTCGAATATTGGTGCTGACCAAATGATGTCGGTATCTCCCGGAAAAATATTCAAACCAAAATTTGGAGATTCGGGTCAACATTTCGCCCTTGCCAGGAATGCCGTTTTCTAAAACAACGTCAAACACACTCACTCGATCGGAGGCGATGATCAATAAGCCCTCGCCGCCGCCGGGCAGCGTGATATCGTACAAATCTCTCACTTTACCGGTGCGCTTATTGGGAAGCGATAAATCCGTTGATAATAATGCTGCCGCCATCTCCATTTACTCCTGTTTTGTTACTCCAATCAGTGCCTTCTAGCCCAGTGATGGCATCGCCAGCCTCTCGAACCAGCAGCTCATTCAAATCCTTTATCCACCAGGGTGATCGGTGGAGCCCAGATCCGAAACCACTCCGAATCTACTGAACGCTCAGCCCCCATTGAACCACCCGGGCAGCAACCCCCGCCATGCCAATCAGCCCAATGCCTGCTCAAAATCAGATAAAAGGTCCTCAACATCCTCGATACCGACCGAAAATCGTATCAAGTGATCCTTAATTCCCATATCAGCTCTTCGAGCAGCACCAATTTCATAAAAAATCGAGTGCGCGACTGGGATCGCGAGAGTCCTAACATCACCCAAATGGGTTGCTTTAACCACCGTCTGCAGACGATTCAGCATCGCGAGATAATCGATCTCTGGCTTTGGCTCAATACTCAAAATCGCCCCAGGACGCTGAAACAGTTGCTTTACCCTCGCGTGCTGGCCGTGAGAGTGAAGACCGGGATAATAAACCCGCTCTATCGCCGGATGGGACTCAAAAAAGCTTGCTAACGCCGCCGCATTATCGCAAGCCTTCTCCATCCTGAGCGCCAATGTATCTGCCCCTGCAGATAACCTGTGGGCGGCCTCTGCGGCCAGACTGCCACCGAAGTCTCGCAGACCTTTCTTTTTCATTTGATTCACTGCGTACAGCTTCGGATCCCCCGATCGATAGTCAGGCAATATATTTGGGAACGCTTGCCAATCGAAGGTACCAAGGTCGGTAACGCTACCGCCAAGCGCGTTCCCGTGGCCGCCAATGTACTTGGTTAGCGAGTGAATCGTGAAGGTAGCGCCGACTTCTCTTGGTTGAAAGAGATAGGGGCTGGTGAGGGTATTGTCTATGACATAAATCAGCCCACGAGCGTTACACAAGGCACCCAATCCCTCTAGATCAGCCACTTGAGTTCGAGGGTTTGCGATCGTCTCTACAAACAGCAAACGAGTGTTGGCTTGGATGGCGGCCTCAACCTTTTCGGCCTCCACCATATCGACAAAAGAAACCTCAATACCGTGACGCGAAAATGAATCAAACAGGCTCGCGGTATTGCCAAATAAGTATTGCGAGGCAACCACATGATCACCTCTTTTTAACAACGCAAACAGCATAGTGCCAATCGCCGCCATTCCCGTCGAGAATGCGAGGCTCGCATGACCCTGCTCCATCAAGTTGATCTTCTGTTGAAGGGCCTCAACCGTCGGATTAATCTGACGACCATAGGTATAACCCTTTTGCTTTCCCTGAAAGACCGCATTCAGATCGTGCACATCTTCATACCCATAGGTAACCCCTGGGTGCATTGGCTTGACCAAATTGCCATGCTCAACCCCAAACCTACGATCCGAGTGCAAAAGCTTTGTTGTAAATCCCATCATTGGGCTCCTAAACCAAAAAACCCGCGACAACGCGGGCTCAGCCGCTTTAGCCGAATTTTTATCGCGCCCGCAAGCTGGTTTCAAATCGGCGCGCTTAAATTGTAGTACGCCGCTACAGACAATTCAACGAAACTGCCAGTAATGAGACTTCGGCCAACGGTGTTTTGACTGTTATAATTTTTGATCATCCCCATTACCGCAGCACTATGACCAGCTCACTTTTAACGCAACTGTTGGACTATATTAAGGCTTCTCCAACACCCTTTCACGCCACTCAAATAACCGCTAACCGCCTCAACGCTGCCGGATTTAAGGCCATTGATGAAGCCTCCGCTTGGACGCTACAAAAAGGACGATATTTCGTCACCCGCAATGACTCCTCAATCATTGCTTTTAATTACGACCCTGACAGCCTGCCCGATACCGGTTTTAAGATGGTCGGCGCCCACACGGACAGTCCTTGCCTAAAAGTAAAACCCAACCCCGTTTTCGAATGTAAGGGTTACCAACAAATCGCGGTTGAAGTCTATGGCGGCGTGCTACTCAACCCTTGGTTTGATCGAGATCTGAGCTTAGCGGGGAAAGTCACCTACAAATGTCTCGATGGCCAGTTACGCAGCGCACTCATTGATTTTGAGGTGCCTGTTGCAACCATTCCTAGTCTCGCCATTCATTTAGACCGGGAGGCTAACAACGCCCGTACCGTTAATCCACAGACTGATCTTCCGCCAATCGTTGCTCAAGTTGACTTTGACTTTCATCATCAACTGATCGAGCAGGTCAAGCGCTGCCATCCTGACGCACAGATTGAAACCATTTTGGCTTTTGATCTTAGCTTTTATGACACGCAGGCCCCTCGACTGACAGGCTTGCACAGCGATTTTATTGCCAGCGCTCGACTGGATAACCTGCTGTCATGTTTCTTAGCCCTCGAGGCGCTGATTGCTTCTCCGCAAGCCCCTAATGCCATGATCATATTCAACGATCACGAGGAGGTCGGTAGCGCCTCGTATGCTGGCGCCGATGGTAGCTTTTTGGTGGATGTGATTGATCGCTTGACGCCCTCATCAGAGTCAAAAATACGCAGTCTAGCCGCCTCTATGCTCATTTCGACCGATAATGCTCACGGCGTTCATCCCAACTTTTCAGCCAAGCATGAACCTCGGCATGGTCCCAAGCTCAATGGCGGTCCAGTGATCAAGATTAATGCAAACCAAAGATATGCCACCAACTCAGATACCCACGCAATATTTAAGTCCCTATGCGAAGACAAGGGTATCCCGCATCAGGTTTTTGTCACTCGATCAGATATGGGATGCGGCAGTACCATTGGGCCGATTACTGCCAGCAAACTGGGTATTAAAACGCTCGATGTTGGGCTACCCACTTTTGGTATGCACTCCATTCGAGAATTAGCCGGCGCTCAGGACGCACAGCACCTAGTGGATGTGTTGACCGCTTTCTACCAAAGTCCTGGACCCTCAATCGTTCCTGGAGAGACCTAATCGAGGCTAATCGCAGCCGATGCTGCCTGGCGCTGTAGGCGATCGATCAGCTCGGCCAACAATCGGTTCGTGGGATCTTCGCTTTGGCAGCTTAAGGTTAATTGGTATCGAACGAGCAGGCGATCCTCATTAATCCACCGCCGGCGGAGAAAGTCGATCCACCGGCTATGCTCCTCTGGGACTAAGCCCGTTGCATCATGACGGGCGCGAAAGCGGAAGAACAGTTCGTTGAGCCTCTCCTCGGTAAATACAACGCTTTGGCCGCCATTGACCCATTGTCTTGCGCGGGCAAATTGCTGTTGATCTACAGCGCTAACAAAGCCACCCGAGTACAACTGACAATCCACGTCATCTGAGGTGGGTCGCGATTCAGCTGACATTGCTTCGGATAAAAGAGGATGTAGTTTGGGCGTCGACTGAATTTTTTTCACGAAACCCGCTAAGTCATCGACTTGCCAACTCAATTGCGACTGCGTTTTCTCAGGTAACGTCGAAATTGGCGCAAAAGGGGGACAGCGATTAATTTGCACTTGATGAAGCAAGCGATACTCCCCTGTGTTTTGCTCAAACTTCATAAAACGATCGATAAGGCGCTCAGCGCTCAGATCTAAATAAGTTGATGGATCAACACGAAGATCGATACACAACAGGGAATTTGCATTAACCGGATGCGGCATGAGCGGCAGTACCGGCACTAGCGTTCTGTCCGTCACAGGTCCATATCCTCCTGTAAGCAGAACGGCCTGTTTACCCAAGGGATAAAGCGCGTCCAACACCGCATGTTTACGCCTCATCTTGTAATGGTAATCGAATAGCTTGGGTTGAGATCGCTGCAACTGTTTTGCGAGTCCAATCGTTGCATGGATGTCAGAGAGCGCATCATGGGCTTGTTCATGTAGCAAACCATTGGCTTCAGCCAAATCTTCGAGCTTAAACGAAGGTCTGCCCGAGGCCGTTTCAGGCCATCGTATTCCGTCTGGGCGCAACGCATACGCAAAACGCACCAGCTGAATAAGATCCCAACGCGAGTTCCCATGCTGCCATTCACGTCCATAGGGATCGAAGAAATTTCGGTAAAACCCTTGCCGGATAAATTCATCATCGAATTTAAAACTGTTATAGCCAACGACACAGGTACCCGGCTCGGAAAAACATTCATAAATTTTTGTGAGGCCCTCCAACTCACTTAAACCTTCACGATCCAGATCACGCGGCGATATCCCGGTGACTAACGCTGCCTCAGGATGAAACAACGTGTCCCAGCTTGGCTTGATGTAAAAATTAATCGGTGCACCGATAGGATTGAGTGCCGCATCTGTTCGCTGCCCAGCAAACTGCACAATCCGATCAAGCTGAGAATCGGTCCCAGTGGTTTCGAGGTCATACCAAAAAAAAGTATCGGTCATCCGTTGGGTCTTCGTTTTATTCAATACTGTATCTTATAATCTTGGCATCTGAAGACGGCGTTCACCATGGCCAGGCAAAAATTACTGTTTACATTACTCGGACCTCTTGCTGCGATCCTTGTGTACTTCTGGCTAGAAAGTTCCCTGGGTGAACCGATGGCACTGACCGCCAGCATAACCCTATGGACAGCGATCTGGTGGATCTTTGAACCGATACCTATTCCTGCCACTTCTCTGATTCCCTTAGCCCTTTTTCCAACCTTTGGCATTCTGACACCCAGTGAAGTCGGTGCCGCCTACGGTAGCCCCTTGGTCCTGCTGCTGATGGGAGGATTCATCTTATCCACTGCCATGGAACGCAGTGGGGCGCATCGCAGGGTTGCGCTCACCATGGTGAACTTGTTTGGGGGTAGCAGTAGCAGACGCTTGGTGTTCGGATTCATGGCTGCGGCAGCGCTGTTGTCCATGTGGATCTCAAATACGGCAACCACCTTAATGTTGCTGCCTGTCGCCCTCGCGGTCCTCGAAAAAGCTCCCGACCAACGCTTGAACGTTCCATTGTTATTGGGCATCGCTTATGCCTCCAGCATCGGTGGAATTGGGACACCTATCGGCACACCCCCTAACTTGGTCTTCAGGGAGGTCTACGCCACCACAACCGGAGCCGAAATTGGGTTTCTTACTTGGATGAGCTGGGGCGTTCCGATTGTGTTGATTTTTGTTCCCATCGTCGCCCTGTGGTTAACCCGAGGGCTCAACTACCAGGGCGAATTTCAGCTGCCACCTGTCGGCAAATGGCAAACAGCAGAGCGACGAGTACTATTGATTTTCTCACTCACTGCGTTGGCGTGGGTCACTCGGAGTCAGCCCTATGGAGGCTGGTCCAACTTACTTTCTGTGCCCAGCGTTAACGACGCTAGCATCGCCCTATTGGCTGTGGTCACCATGTTTCTCATTCCCAATGGCAAGGGCGAGCGTCTCCTTAGCTGGGAGGCCGCTGAGAAGATTCCTTGGGGCATGCTCATTTTATTTGGTGGCGGTATTGCAATCGCAAAAGCATTTCTCTCTTCGGGACTCTCTGCCGAACTTGGCGCGTGGCTAACACAGCTGGCAACCCTCGACACCTTTTTCCTAGTACTAGGAATCTGCTTAACCATCACGTTTATGACTGAAATCACCAGTAACACAGCAACCACAACATTGATGCTACCTATTTTGGCCGCTGCAGCCTTAGCGGCTAAGATACCGCCAGAAGTACTGATGGTTCCGGCAGCGATGAGCGCCAGTTGTGCGTTTATGTTACCGGTTGCCACAGCACCCAATACCATTATGTTCAGTACTGGGACCTTTCCGATTAAAGTGATGGTCAAAGAGGGACTCGCGCTCAATCTTATCGGCGCCCTGATTATTAGCCTCCTCTGCATGTGGTTGATATGATCCTCTTGAGCGCCTCGTCATTAACCCTAAACTCACCTCGACTGATTTGGACCTCGCCATGGAGCTCAACTGCCAGCTCAACGTCATTACGCGTTACAAGGTAAGTCGCCAATGAGAACCTTAAGAGGCGTTGCAACTCTATCGATGATGATCGTAAACACGCTGCTGTATGCGATTCCTTTGTGCTCAGCCGCCTTGGTGAGGCTCATCACGCCTTCCAGCGCGCATCCCCACTGCACACGCTTTGCGATGAAGTGTGCAGAAGGTTGGATCAGTAACAACAACCGCATTCTTGACCTGTTGCAGGCGCTTAATGTCGAGTGCTCTTATCCTCAAAATTTGCACCCTGAGCAGTGGTATTTGGTGTTGTGCAACCATCAAAGCTGGACTGACATCCTGATTCTTCAGCGGCTGTTCAATAAGCGCATTCCCATGCTGAAATTCTTTATCAAACAATCATTGATCTATGTCCCCATACTCGGGGCCTGTTGGTGGGCACTGGATTTTCCGATTATGAAGCGCTATGCCCCAGCGACGCTCAAAAAGAAGCCGCACCTTCGGGGTCGAGATCTCGCGACCACCCGCCGATCGTGTGAACGTTTCAAACTTGCTCCGGTTTCGGTGTTAAATTTTGTGGAGGGCACACGTTTTTCACACCAAAAAAAGATGCAAAGTAACAGCCCATTTCGACATCTACTCAAACCTAAAAGTGGCGGGGTGGCGATGGTGGTTGATGCCCTCGATGAACAACTCTCCGCAATCTTAGATGTCACCATCATCTACCATGAATATTGCCCAAGCTTTTGGACTTTTTTGTCCGGGCATGCCCCTAAAATCTCAGTCAAAATCGACTCGCTGCCTGTGCCCCACAATCCCACCAGCGATACGAATGACGCGGCAAAATCGTCCGCTGTTCAGGTCCGTGAATTGTTAGCCCATCGTTGGCTGGAGAAGGATGCAACCATTCAGCGAGAGTTGCTAGAGCAGAGCTGAGACAACTGCTATGCTAAGCGCAAGGGAGAGTATCTTTTGACGTCCATTTACAACGATTATTTTGGATTGAAAGCGTCGCCCTTCTCGATCGCACCCAATCCACAATACCTTTACATGAGCGATCGCCATCGTGAGGCCCTCGCGCACCTACTTTATGGTATTCAAGGCGACGGCGCCTTTATCCTTCTGTCAGGAGAGGTTGGCACTGGAAAAACGACCATCTGTCGGTGCCTGCTGGAACAAATCCCAAGCCAGGTTGATACCGCTTTTATTTTAAACCCCAAATTAACCGCTGCAGAAATGCTCGCAGCTGCCTGCGATGACCTGAAAATAGCCTATCCCAAGGATGCGACGATAAAAGTACTGACCGACTGCATCAACAGCTATTTGTTGGACGCGCATGCCAAGGATCGCCGCACTGTATTAATCATCGACGAGGCACAGAATTTATCGATCGAAGTGCTTGAGCAGCTCAGGCTCCTGACAAATCTCGAGACCAACCAAAGAAAACTCCTCCAAATTATCCTACTGGGACAACCCGAACTCTTGACCCTCTTAGCGCAGCCCGAGCTGAGACAACTCTCGCAAAGAATCACCGCTCGATTTCATTTGGGGGCCCTTAACCGGGAGGAAATATCCGCCTATATCAAGCACCGTCTGGCGGTTGCAGGCGCCAAAGGATCCTTCTTCTCAAAACAATCCGTGGATCGGATTTTCAAAATCAGTCAGGGCATTCCCCGAATCACCAATTTAATCTGTGATCGGTCTTTGCTTGGCGCCTATTCCGAAGGTGAGCTACAGGTAACGCCAAAGATTGTTGCGAAAGCGGCGGCGGAAATTCTTGGAGATCAACCCTCACCCCAGTATAACTGGAGAGCCCTTGCCTTAATTTCGATTGCAGGTTTTATCCTGATTGCAGCGGCTTTAATTGGGCTCCTGATCAATCCGGCAGAACCCACCCTCGCGGCACCTCCGGCCGCCGAGACAATCTCTGAAAACCAACCCATAGCAGCAAATGAGTCGGGTTCGTTATTGGGCACTGCAGAGGAGGCCTCTGCGTCCCTGTCTGAGGAAAGCCAAAGCGCCATGGTTGCAGAAACTGTTGTCGTATCGCCATCGAACCCCAGGGCTTTAAATCCTAACACCGATCCGCAGACATCATCGTCTCGATTATCTTCCCTTGCCCTAACTCAAGGTCACGCGCGTGCCGGGGCAGCACTCAACGATCTGCTCGGGCTGTGGGGGGTCGACTTTACTGATCCAGATTCAGCAACCTGTGAACTGGCAGAGACCATCGGATTATTTTGCTTCTCCAGCATTGCCGGGCTTAATGAGATGAATGAGTTTGACAGACCGGTCGTGATTAACCTAAATAACCAATGGTTTACCTTACGGCAGTTGTCCCGAGATACCGCGCAATTAAGCGTCGGAGAGCAAACCCACGATATTGAAATATCCGAACTGCTTGATGCCTGGAGTGGTAACTTCACCTTACTCTGGCGGGCTCCGCCAGGATATCGCGCGCCACTGACGCTGGGCGACCGGGGTCCCGCGGTTGATTGGTTAAAAAACCGCTTGCAAGTGATCAATAACAGACCCGGGACAACCGCGCCAGGCTATGTTTTTGACGCTAGGCTTGAGTCAGAGGTCAGACAATTTCAATTGATCAGCGGACTCAACCCAGATGGCATCGCTGGCGTTAAAACCTGGATCAAAATTAACGATGCGGATGACATTGCCACCCCCCGCTTAGATGGAGTCGCCCTGTAATGTCCTACATTCTCGACGCCCTCAATAAGTCAGAGGAAGAAAAACAACAACACCGAACACCCTCTCTCAATACGATTCATCAAAAACCTGATAGGAAACGTTCGCAGGGTCCTTCCTGGACAGCAATCCTAAGCCTTTTAATTCTGATGAACTTAGTCGGTCTGATGATATGGTTGTTCTTCTTTAGTGGATCGTCATCGTCACCCACGTTGTCTCGGACCCAGCCTGAGGTGGGTTCATCGTCGGGATCAACAGTGTCTTCGAGAGGCTCTCCAAGCAACGTTGCACCCAGGGTAACGCCATCAGCACTGACCTCCAGTAACTCTGATACATCACAGGAATCGCCCCGAGTCTCCCTAGCGACACCACTAGAGAGCGCAACGGTTCCTGATCTGATTAATCGAGAAATTGCGGCTATCCGCTTTTCCAGTCATATCTACGCAAGTGACGCTGCTTTAAGGATGGTGGTGATTAATGGTCAAGCGCTGAGAGAGAATGCACGTTTTGGGTCCGCTTTAGAGCTCAGTCAAATTACCGAGGATGGAGTTATTATTCGGTACCAAAATCACTCAATACCGGTCAGTGTCCTCAGTCAATGGGCTGACGATTAAACACCATCGGAAGCCGTGCTCGACGGCTCAGACAATTGCTGTATGCGCTTCTTCAACTCGAGAACTTCCATATTATTTCGCTTTCGGTATTCAAGATTAGAACGAATATCCGCATTAGCCTCCTCAAGTTTTTTACTCAAGCTAGCAAGCGTCCGCCGCTGTGTCTCAAGTGCGTCCGACTGATCCTGCACTTGCTGTCGAAGCAAACTGAATTCAGTCGCTCGTTCCTGGCTATCAAGGGTCACTAATTCCTTTACGTCGACCAATTCTTTATTGAGGGCGTCGAACTGATCACCAACACCCGACACTGCGCCAGCAATAGGATCCAACTCTGCCTTAAACTCTGTTACCGCGGTCTCGAGGTCGGCGGCGATTTGGTCGATCTTGGGTCGGTTTTGACGGTAGGCTACCGCCCATAATTTATCGATTTCACTAAAATTGGTATTTGACTGATTTTGGAGTTTCTCGAAGGTCGCTGACACATCAGAGCCCGTAGCTGCAAGCCGGCCCTCTAATTCAATGATTCCTGATTGACTCTTCTCAAGTAGTACCGTTGCCTCGTTTAATTTTTGCTGGACCTGAAACAAAACGTAACCACCAAATCCCATCACCACCACCATCAGGGCGATAATAAACACCAGAATGCCATTGAAATTGCTCTGTTTTGGGGCTTCCGAGCGACTGCCGCGACGATAAGAAGACACATCTTCAGCGTCAGGAGTAATCGAGGGTAGGTCATCGATTTTTTTTAAGTCTTCGGTCATGGGTTTCGTCCAAAAAAAACGGGGCCGTTGAGCCCCGCATTTTAAGTCATTTCGAGCTGAAGATCACAGCAAATGCATACATCCGTATAGCACTGCGGTTAATCCTAAACCACAGTGGATCACGCCAGCCACGGAGGTCATGGGTCCTTGTTTACCGCGAACCGCGTTAACCTCGAGTATCAGAATGATCGCAAAGACAGCAACCAAGCTTGCCGTTGTAGCCGCCATGGCATCGGTTACGATACCGCTGGGCAAATGCGCTGATGACCCCATAAAAAACAACATTGGAATTGAAAATAACGTGTTAGTGCGCGATGCCAGAGCGGCCTTAGGTGCTGCCGCTGCAGCCTCAGGTAACGCCTCCCCTCCCTCAGCAACTTGAGTCGCAGAAGCAATCACAATTTTCTGGTTGGGCCAGATAATAAACCAGACATTAAATGCCATCAAAGTACCTAAGGTGGCACCAACGGTAATGTCGTAGGTTAACGCGCCATGCAAGACATAGAGCAAATACAAACCGGTTAAAAAGGTAAATGCCGCTCCCCATCGAAACCACCACAAAGCCCTGGGCACGAGTTTTTGAATGGCGCCCGAGCGATGCGCTGGATCGGCCTCTTTAAAGTATTCGGTTTGCACAAAGTTGAAATAGTAGAGCAAACCTATCCAGACGATACCGAACAACACATGTCCCCATCGAAATAGATAATTCACGCCATATTCTGAAAATAATGGTATATCCATGCTCATCCCCTATGTAGTTTAGCCAAATACCGCTGGATTGTTCGCGACTTAAACCTAGTGTAGCCGCCTAATTCGCCCTAACTATAACAAAAATTTTTGTAAACATAAGCTTTTAAACGGGCTGATCAAGCCTTTTCAAACATTCTATGCGTTGAAACTTACCTGTCTCGTCGTACTCGATCTCGAACCACCCGGCAACCCCGGAAGTGCTCACAAAACGACGTAAGTGCTCTGCAGAAAATTGTAATCGCCGCCCGCTCTCTGCACGCACCACAACGACTCTTGCTGTGCCAGCATAATAACGCTGCATCTCTTCGGCAGATATTCGCACACTAAAACGTTCGATCATTGGCCCTAAATCTTACACATGGATGCTCCAAGGGAAAGCATCATACAAAAAAACCCCCGCCAAAAGCGGGGTTTTTTTGACTCAAGGGACGTTTACATCATGCCGCCCATACCACCCATACCACCCATATCAGGCATTGGAGGCATTGGAGCATCTTCTTTGGGTACATCAGTAACCATAGCTTCGGTAGTAATCATCATACCTGCAACAGAGCCAGCTGCTTGAAGAGCTGTTCTCGTAACTTTTGCAGGATCA
>NZGC01000088.1 GCA_002689445.1 Gammaproteobacteria bacterium | reverse complement strand
GCGGGTGCTGCAGTCTTTCTGGCTCCCCGAGCCGCCAATTTTGTGACGGGCGTTGCATTGCCTGTCGATGGCGGTTATAGCGTCGGATGATCCAGTCCAGTTCGTTACGCTTCCAACCCCTGACTCGTGAACAGGCAGAGACAGTCCTCTCGTGGCGCTACACCGCACCGTTTGATTTTTATAACCCACCGCCGATTACAGAGACGGTGATCAACAACTTGTTGCAGCCGGAGTGGGCATTTCATGGCGTTGTCCATGACCAAGAATTCATTGGCTATGCGTCCTTCGGGGCCGACGGTCAATTGCCTGGTGGTGATTATCAAGGCGCCGCGTTAGACATAGGTCTAGGGCTAAGACCGGATCTGACAGGTGCGGGGTGGGGGGCTATCTTTGTTGCGGCGATTATGGATTTCGCCCGGACTGAATTTCAGGCAGCGGCGGTCAGAGTCACGGTTGCCGCTTTTAACGAGCGTGCAATTAAGGTTTATCATCGACTTGGGTTTGTCGATACCAGCGAGTTTCGGTATCAGAGCGTCAGCTATCGAGTGTTGGTCCAAGCGAAAGTGCATCACGGGCAGCGCACCAAGGCAAGGAGCCGTATTCCGCATGCTTAATTTGTCACGCAATGATCCACCTCGATTAACCACTCAACGCCTAGTGTTGACGTTGCTCGCGCCAAGATATGCGGAGTTGATGGTCCGATACCGGATCGATAATCGACACTATTTACAACGCTGGGAACCGGTACGCTCCCCTCAGTTTTTCACGCCGGTTTACTGGCGGGCCCAATTGCAAGCCAACCTTCTTGACTTTGAAAGAGGCGAGAGCTGCGCTTTGGTTTTGCTTAATCGCGAAGAAACCCAAGTGGTGGGTGTCGCTAATTTTACTCAAATCACCCGAGGCACAATGCAATCTTGCTATTTGGGGTATTCCCTCGCTCGAGACTTTGAGGGACAAGGATTGATGTATGAAGGACTGCGGGCAGCCTGTGACTATATGTTTCAAACGCTAGAACTTCACCGGATTATGGCGAATTATCTGCCGCATAACGCCCGCAGCGGGCGATTGCTTGATCGGTTAGGCTTTGAGGTGGAAGGCCGAGCCAAGGCAGCCTTCAAAATTAATGGCGCGTGGGAGGATCATGTATTAACGGCCCTGATTAACCCGGCCTATGGTTCGCAATACCAATAATTAGGCTGCAAGCGGGCAAGCCAGTGGCCAAGCGACCTGCGCTCACGATGGCTCCCTAGCCATGCTATCGCTCATGTGGTTTGGAAATTTTGCGCTATCTGACTTTCAGAAGTAATACCAGCAAGATGGGCGTGCCCACCGCTTGTAATATCATGAAGCGGACGAGCACTTGGGTGTTAGACCACCCCATGTTGTGTCGAACATGATCATGTAGTGGGTACCGAATGTTTTTAAAAATCGGAATTCGAAAAAAGCGTAACAGCACGACCTTGACCATGCCGGTAGCGCCATTGACCAAGATGACAAAGCCAACCACCAGGATCAAGAAAGGGTTACCCGACGCGAGCGCCAGCACACCGAGGAGTAGGCCTACCGGTCTTGACCCGGAATCGCCCATCAATACCGCGCTGGGATAACTGTTATGCCAGAGATATCCAGCGAGCGTGCCAACCATGGTAAAGGCCAATATTGCCCACTGCGCGCCATCTTCGTAATGTGGCACCAGCAGGTATCGAGCGATGTCGGCGTGGCCAACAATGACGTACAAAATTGCCCCCAAAAATAAAATGGCCATCGAGGTTAAGCTCGCAGACAGTCCATCAACGCCATCAGTGCAGTTGGTTGCGTTGATGGCGACCCAAAGCAGAGGCGTCGCCATGAGCATGTAGAGCAGAGGACTTACCGTTAATGTCTCTTTATAGAGGGGTAGCCAAAGCGTTACGGACTCGCCGCCGCAGAGTAACCATGCCGCGGCTAAAGACACCATAAAATCCAGAGCCCCCAAGCGATACTCGCTCCAGCCGCCGGTCGCCCGGTCATCGAGGTAACCTACGATCATGGCAGCCATTAAACAAACCAAAATCCCAACAATTTTCGGGTGATAGGGGACAAAGAGGAAGGCAGCCAACACAAAAATAGGAATGAACAAGACGCCTGCACTCATCGGCTTGCCGATGCTGTGTTCGGCACCAACGGCGTGGGCCCGCCCCTGATCCCGCGGCAACCAGTGCCAGCACTTGGGCAAAAACCACCAAACACCCAAAGCCGCAGCGGCAGTGCCCGCACCGGTTAAAAAAATGTTACTTGATAGTAGTCGGAGTGGGCCTGCAAAGTCTGCAAACCATTGACCCAAAAAATACAGCACAGACAGATCCAGCGATAGTGTGGGGTAAGTATAGCGCTAGGCACCGCTTGAAAACTGAAAGCTTGTTGGAGATTTCGCAGGCGAGGGTTTTATTGACGCTTGGTCCTCCAAAGGCCCTCTCAAAAAAAGCCCCTATCAAAAGAAAGCCCCTTTAGTATCGCTACTCAAGGTTAAAGCGATCTTGATCCATCCAAGCAGGAAAAGCGGCTCGATAGTCAGACAAAGATGCTAAATCCAGCTCAGCATAAAACAATCCCGGCTGAGCTGAGGCATCGACAATGGGTTCACCCTGAAAATCAAGGATCATTGAGTCACCTTGATAGCTCACCTGGTTGCCATCGCTTCCCAGGCGATTCACACCGACCACAAAACATTGATTCTCGATCGCCCTTGCCGCAAGCAGCGTTCGCCAATGCGTCGCTCGAGCAGCAGGCCAGTTCGCCACCACCAACATCAGGTCAAAGCTATTGGCAACGTTCCTAGCGTACACCGGGAACCGCAGATCGTAACAAATCAAGGGGCGGCAGCGGAATCCCTGAAGCTCTGCTCGCAGGGTCGATTGACCCGCCGTGTAGTGCTCATGCTCTCCAGACATTCGAAACAGGTGGCGCTTGTCGTAAAACTCAATATCGCCTGCCGGTGTTACCCAGATAAAGCGGTTCGTGAAGCCAATCGTCGAGTGAACCATGATTGAACCGCACACCGTCAACTGATGCGCTTTGGCAAGTTCCTTCATCCAGCCGACAGTTTGCCCGGACATGGATTCAGCGAGGGCTTCTGCTCGCATCGAAAACCCTGTTGTGAACATCTCTGGTAGTACCAAGAGGTCTGATGGCTCAAGGCTTAACAGCGCCTGCCTGATCGCTTTTCGATTGGCCAGAGGGTTTTCCCAAACGAGGGCGGTTTGGAGTAGCGCTATTCGCAAAGGATTGCTCCAGAGGTTATGCCGAACCCTAACGCCAGTCGATTCGCCGCTTCCGCAATGGTTGAATCATCTTTAGCAAAGCAGAATCGAAGCAGGCGTTGCGCTCGAGGCGGCTCGGCGTAAAACACCGATAACGGAATGGCTGCGACTCCGTGGGCTTTGGTTAAGAGTTCGGCGCACTCAACATCCGGAAGATGACGAATTGCCGGGATACCGCTGTAATCCGCTAATTGGAAATAGGTACCTTGACTGGGCGTTAAGGTAAAGCCGAGGGNCGTAAAAGTGGCTAAAAAATGGTCNCGCTTTTTTTGATAGAAGTNGGATAANTGGTCGATATGTCCCTCATCATTAACCATAAAATCTGCGATGGCCCACTGGCTAGGGGTATGGGTGGTGAAGGTGACAAACTGATGGACTTTCCGAAATTCAGCGGTTAAATCTTTTGGCGCAATACAGTAAGCAATTTTCCAACCTGTTGCATGATAGGTCTTACCAAAGCTCGAGACCACAAAACTACGCGCTTTGAGGCTATCTATGCCCAATGCGCTCTCATGGTGTTTCCCGTCAAATACCATGTGCTCATAGACTTCGTCTGCCAGCACATAGCAGCCAAAGCGCTCCGTAATCTCGCCAAGGGCTTCAAGCGCTTGTCGTGACATCACACTGCCAGTGGGATTGTGGGGAGTGTTAATCACGATCAAGCGCGTTTTCGAGCCAACCGTCTCTGCTAGTCGTTCAAGATCGACCTCAAAACGTGGCGGCAGCAAGGGAATGTGCTTTGGTATTCCTCCGGCCAAGCGCACAGCGGGAGCATACGCGTCATAAGCAGGATCGAATAAGATCACCTCGTCACCCTGGCTCACAACGCTTTGAATCGCCACAAAAATGGCCTCGGTTGCGCCTGAGGTGATGGTAATCTCACGCTCAATATCGGTGCTCACCCCGTAAAGACGCTCAATTTTGGCAGAAATTTGCTCACGCAGAGGTGTGATCCCGTGCATAGGGGGGTATTGATGGTGGCCGCCGCTAGCGAGCCTGTTGGTCAACGCCCGGAGGAGCCCTGGCGGTGGCTCAAAGTCAGGAAACCCTTGAGACAGGTTAATCGCGCGATGTTCGGTAGCCAATGCCGACATGATCGAAAAAATGGTGGTGCCAACCTCGGGTAATTTGCTCGCAAGCAACCTCGGAGAATCGCTCACGCAAGCCAATCCTGGGGTTTGAGGTAGGTTTCTGTCAGCTCCGCTTCTGGACTACCGGGTTCCGGTTGCCAATTGTATTTCCAAATCGCTTGAGGCGGCATCGATGCGAGAACAGATTCGATTCTGCGACCACTTTGCAAACCATACCGTGTACCGCGGTCAATCGCGAGGTTGAACTCAGCGTAGCGCCCCCTGCGGTATAACTGAAAGGTCTTTTGAGCCTCCGTGAACGGAGTTTCAAGTCGCTTTCTTAAAATCGGCTCGTAGGCCGGTAGGATGTGATCACCAATGCTTCGCGCCAACGCAAAGCTCCGATCAAAGCCTCCCTCAGTCCAGTCATCAAAGAACAAGCCTCCGACGCCTCGTGGTTCTTGCCGATGGCTAAGATAGAAGTACTCGTCACACCAGTCTTTAAATTTGGGGTAGATTGAATCACCAAACGGCACGCAAGCGTCCCGCGCGGTTTGATGCCAATGCACCACATCCTCCCTGATTGGATAATAGGGCGTTAAATCAAATCCGCCCCCGAAATACCAATTGTCATCATCGATCAAGAAAAACCGTAAATTCGCATGAAAGGTCGGCACATGTGGGTTGCGCGGATGCATGATCATCGAAATGGCGGTGGCTTGAAAGCCTTTGCCCGCTAAATGCGGATTCCGCTCGCTGGCAGCCGGAGGCAAAGATTGTCCGATACTGTGTGTGAATTGCACCGCGCCGCGTTCAATGTGGGGGCCATTGTCCAGCACTCTCGGTCTCGAATGCCCTCCGCCTGGAGTCTCGATTTCCTCAAGGCTAAATTGTGCTTCACCATCAACAGCTTCAATGGTGGTGCAGATTTGCTGTTGTAGACGCTCAAAATAGTCCACAACAGCTTGAATATTGGGTTGATTACTCATGCTGACTGTGCCGTAACGTAAGAAGCCAACAATAGCGAATTTCATGACCTTTTTCATGAGCTATTATCGCGCCGAAGGGCTAATCATCGATGGCACGCATTCCCTACACTGAGTGCCGCAAGCTGGCAGCGTGTTTGGATCACTCAATCACAGACCGAAAGGGTTTCATTTGTCGTCGAATTAGGACAGTCAGCGACACGTTCCGCTATTTACCTTGAGCGTTCCGGCTCAGAGAGCCGCTGGGATCATCTCTTCGAGGACTGCCCTGCGAAGCGGTAGCGGATATAGATAGATGGGATAGGTAGTTGAGATAGCTAGGTGAGATAGGTAANCGGGATANCGCGTTANAAAAGGGTGTTGGAAGACGCTACATGGGGTAATTGATTNGGGTCGGTAGCGAGTAGATGCATNNAGTCAACAAGAACCGGTAAGAACCTTTGTCTCTTGAGAATTTTCGGCCAATTAAGCCGCAATCAGGCAATGGCGTGACCGGTTTCGATNCCCCTAGACATTGCTGGCACGGTTCAATTGCCACANGAGTGCAACGGNGCACGNCCGGNTCATCCGACGAGAAGAAAGNCAAGAAACNTNATCAATCCAGAAGACTCGCCGCTACCGTAGAACGTAACGACTCGGCAGTAAAAAACCGATACTATAGGNGCCCGAGGNTCAAGGGAGAAGCGGGCAAGGACGGATCACCCTCGAGCTCGACAATAAGGAATAAAGCGCAATACCGAAAGTAGGGTAACAACGCGTTGCCTACAACAATCCGGCATGGCAGACACCCAGCATCAACCAAAAGTAGCCAACTAAGAGATCCCAATGAACGAATCCAATACCCGGGCCGAAACAGAGCTCGCGCAAGTCTGTAAAGTGGTCAATCAGGGCCTAGCCTACCTAAACAGCCAGTGCCGCGAGCAAGGTAGACTCTCTAATGAGCGGTGTGATCAACACCAGCAGGCCACCTACGATTTGGCCTTAAGCACTGCAGAAATGCAGTGTGCCCAAGCCTACCTCGATGCAGTGAGAGGGCAAGATCCCTTGTCGCAGCAAATGGCCGAAACCTTTGCGGCTCAGATGATGCAAAGCACTTTGACTCGGCTGACCGCGAGCCCTGCTGATATCGGCCTGATTGACGAGGACGTCACGATGAGCGAGGCAACGCGGCAGTTTATGCACGAACGGCTCAGCCATCAGAATTTGTCTCACATCGGTGCTCAACTCAACGAATTCGGTTTGCCCGCCCAGGCTCGGGGCTTGCCCGAAGCGCAACAGATGATCGCGGATACGTTTAGACAGTTCGCGGACGAAGTGGTCGCGCCCCGCGCGGAACAAATCCACCGCGAGGACCAGATCATTCCCGACGAGATACTCTCGGGGCTTAAGAACCTCGGTTGCTTTGGGCTTTCGGTGCCTGAACAGTTTGGCGGTTTGTTGCCGGATGACCGGGAAGACACCTTAGGCATGATTGTGGTGACCGAGGAGCTATCGAGGGTATCTTTGGGCGGCGCCGGTTCCTTGATTACTCGGCCGGAAATTCTAGCCCGGTCATTACTGGAAGGCGGCACAAACGAGCAAAAGGCCCATTGGCTGCCAGGGATTGCATCAGGAGACACACTGTGTGCAGTCGCCATTACAGAACCTGATTTTGGTTCCGATGTGGCATCGTCGAAGCTCAAAGCGACCATGACTGAGGCGGGCTGGGTGCTAGAGGGCGCAAAGACCTGGAGCACTTTCGCCGGCAAAGCCAATGTGCTGCTCACGTTAGCTCGGACTAACCCGGACCTCTCTCTGGGGCATCGCGGGCTCAGCCTTTTCTTGGTTGAAAAACCGAGCACCAATGAGGAAAGCTTCGTCGTTGAACAACCCGAGGGCGGTAAGTTAACGGGAACCGCGATACCGACGGTTGGTTACCGAGGCATGCACAGCTACCAGTTGTTCTTTGATCAGTTTTTG
The DNA here is from genome assembly GCA_002689445.1 of Gammaproteobacteria bacterium. Taxonomy (GTDB): domain Bacteria; phylum Pseudomonadota; class Gammaproteobacteria; order Pseudomonadales; family Azotimanducaceae; genus UBA9926. Next base: position 4,673 of record NZGC01000088.1, on the reverse strand, counting down.
GTGCCTCACAGCCATGTGATCGGTGAAAGTCAGGGGTTAGGAAGAGGCTTCTATTTCACCATGCGAGGTTTCACCGGGGGTCGTATCCAAACCGCGGCCAGGGCATGCGGTCTGATGCAAGGCGCTTTTGAACACGCCGTCAGATACAGCCAAGATCGGGCAGTATTTGGCAAACCCATCGGCGATTATCCCCTGTCGCAGATTAAACTCGCAAAAATGGCGATGGCCATTGAGGCGGGTCGACAATTCACCTATCAGGTGGGCCGTTTAATGGATGAAGGTAAAGGCCAAATGGAAGCGAATCTCGTTAAACTCATTACTTGTAAGTCGGCAGAGTGGGTTACCCGAGAGGCCATGCAGTTGCACGGAGGCATGGGGTACGCGGAGGAAACCGCAGTCAGTCGCTACTGGCTTGATGCTAGGGTCTTGTCAATCTTTGAAGGCACGGAAGAAACCCTCGCGCTGAAAGTCGTGGGCCGGGCCCTTATTGAGCAAGCCGCCTAACCCCCGTTATAATATTGATTCAACAAAAGGATACACCTCATGGATTTGACGTTTAGCGACGAAGATTTTGCCTTTCAAATGGAAGTCAGGAACTGGATTAGTGAACACTACCCAGAAGAAATGAAGGCGCGAAAGCAACGCAGCCCAGGGGGTCACTTATCCAAAGAGGATCACGTTTACTGGCAGCAAGCCCTAGCCTCCAAAGGATGGGCTGCACCTGGCTGGCCGGTCGAGCATGGCGGTCCAGGTTTTACGCCGACGCAGCGTTACCTGTTTGATCTCGAGATGGCGAAAGCCGATACCCCCGCGATTATCCCGTTTGGACTGGGGATGGTTGCGCCGGTCATCATGAAGTACGGCACCGAGGAGCAAAAAGCCAAATATCTGCCCGATATCCTCGCAACCAATGTCTGGTGGTGTCAGGGCTACTCTGAGCCTGGTTCGGGCAGTGATCTTGCCTCACTGCGGACTAAGGCCGTCCGCGAGGGGGACCATTACATCGTCAACGGGACAAAGACTTGGAACACCATGGGTCAGTATGCTGATATGATCTTCTGCTTGGTTCGGACCAGCGATGAAGATATCCGACAAATGGGCATCTCTTTTCTGCTGATCGACATGCATTCACCGGGTATTGAGGTGCAACCCATTGTGACCATCGATTGCCCGCCGGAAGGCCATCAAGAAATCAATATGGTGCATTTTACTGACGTGAAAGTACCCGTTGAGAACCTCATAGGCGAGGAGGGCAAAGGCTGGACTTACGCAAAGTATCTGTTGGAGTTTGAACGAGGCAATGCTTATTCACATGGATTAAAGGCCGCATTAGAGCGGATTCGGCAGATTGCTGAAAGCGAGCAAGTCGACGGTCAAGCCCTGGGCTCTACCCCCGAATTTGAGCGCAAAATGTCAGAAACCGAGATTGCTATTTCTGCAATGGAATTCACCGAGTTGCGCATCTTGAGTTCGTTGTCCGCCGGTAAAAATGTAGGGCCTGAATCCTCGCTACTCAAGTGCCGAGGCACGGAATTACAACAGGCCTTAACCGAGCTCGCGCTCGAAGCCACGGGAAGTTATGCGGTTCCGTTCGACAATCCGGGACCGATCAAGGGCAACAACGACGAGCCTATTGGCCCAGATTATGCCAATACGGCAGCTCCCGATTATTTCAACACCCGAAAAGTCTCGATTTATGCGGGCTCGAATGAGGTGCAACGGAACATCATGGCAAAAATGGTGTTGGGTCTGTAGACAGACTCCCCAAGAAAAGATGAAAGAGCAAAAGGCCTCCAATCGGAGGCTTTTTTATGTGCCTATCGATGATCTGAAACCAATGTTCATCACCCGTGTTCGACCTTCAGAGGCAGAGAAGACAAAAGACATTCTGCTACTCACAGACGGCATACGAGTGTTGTTGATAAGGTCACGTCTTTGAGCAGATCAAACACAAATAACGCGGGTAATGTGCAGGAGGGTGTCGCCTAGATCAACGCTTAACTGAGATGCGCTAAACCGTTAACGGAGAGATGTTAAATGAGGCGCTCCGGTTTTCGAACAAGACATCGTTGGATGTTGCTAACTGCCAAAACCTAAGGACCATGGCTTAGGCTGTCCGCGGGGCAGGTATCTTCTGTCCATCTAACGCTGAATACGCCATACCGAGCGCCTATCACCACCCAGCTGGTGACGGAGATACGAGGTCTGCTGCCAGTGATATCGCTCAGCAGCGCGGTTGGTCTGCCCAAGCACCTCGGACTTTATCAAGCCAAACTGCTGGATCCCTAAGAGGCCGCTGTCACAGCCGCCCCATCCCTCGGCTTGGCGCGTCTCTCGACCGCAATCCTAAAGGGAATCATCGGGTCCGCGGGTAAATCGGAGCGGGTGGGGAAGGGAATTTCTGGAATGGGTGCGTCGGCAAATGCCTTGGCAGCAATGTCAGGCAAACCCAGCATTCGCAAGACATGTCGCACCGTCTCGGTCACAGCGCTGCGCGGTAAGTTGCCTCGCTGAATTTCTAGGCCCACGTGGGTTGCCATGCCGGTGATTAAGCTGACGGTGATGGCTGCGCTATCCGATTTAAATCGCCCGCCTCGCATTCCAATCGAGACATCTTCAAAACACTGCTGGCTGGGTTGTACCAGCACCCGCTGGTCAGATAGACCGGCGTTGATAATAAAGCTACGCCAGGCTTCATTTTCCTGTGATTGTTTGAAGTAATATTTCAGGGTGACCGACAATCGCATTGCGGGATCCTTGAGGCGCAGCCGGTGGGCTTCGAGGTGCTCCGAAAACACCAGCTCAAAGTCCTCAATGATGGCGGCGACAATGGCGCCCTTGTTTGGGAAGTAATTGTAAAAGGACCCCGCCGCCACACCGGCAGCGCGGGTAATATCAACGATGGCCACATTCTCAATACCTTTGGTGTAAACCAGATCTCTAGCGGCTGTGAGCAATTTTTTTCGAGTACGCGCTCTTTTAGGTAACACCTTAGTTTCAGCTGGTTTTGTCACGGATAGATTCCTTTGGTAAAACCCTAACTCACTAATCGACCCGAAACTGCGTGCTTTCAGAATTCAAAAAACAAAGGGGTTAATGATTTGGATGTGGTTGTTGAATATCTCTATTGGTTGAATCGCTAGAAATCTTACTCCATTCCGCTCGCCGATAACTGAATAAAAAGTGGAGAAATTCAAAAATAGTTGATGCTTCCATCATCCAGGCTTTGCTCGATACAATGCGGTTAATATGGACCTTGATAAACGGCTGTCGCTCAAACCGCACAAACCGCATTGAATCTAGACGGACGGCCCAATGACGCAATCGGAGCAGAGGCAAAACCATGGATTTCCAACTCAACGAACAACAGCAGGCCATTCGAGCTGCTATCGAAAAAATATGCGCTCAATTTGATGACGACTACTGGTTAGCGCGTGATACCGATGGTGCGTTCCCTGAGGAGTTTGTCAAAGCGATCACCGATGGCGGATGGCTAGGGATCGCTATGCCTGAAGCCTATGGCGGGGCAGGCTTGGGTATCACGGAAACCGCGATTATGGCGCACACCATCGCGCGCTCGGGTGCAGGCATGAGCGGCGCCTCTGCCGTTCATCTGAATTTATTTGGTCCCAATCCCATTGTTGTTTTTGGGACCGAAGAGCAAAAAGCCAGGTTGCTACCCCCCTTGATTCAGGGAGAGGATCGGGCCTGTTTTGGTGTCACCGAGCCCGACGCAGGACTCAACACCACGCGTTTGGCGACCAGGGCCGTGAGGGATGGCGACTACTACCGCATTAATGGTCGAAAGCTATGGACAACAACCGCCCAAACAGCCAATAAGATTTTGATTATTGCGAGAACCCAAGATCTCGCCGATTGCAAAAAACCAACCGAGGGTTTAACCCTGTTCTATACGGACCTTAATCGAGACGCAATTGAGGTAAGGTTGATTGATAAAATGGGTCGAAAAGCCATTGATTCCAATGCACTTTTTATAGACGATCTAATGGTGCCTGTGAGCGACCGGATTGGCGAGGAGGGTGACGGCTGGAAGTGTTTATTACATGGATTAAATCCGGAGCGTATATTGATTGCCACGGAGGCGGTGGGACTGGGGCAAGCAGCCCTCGCAAAAGCCTCACAATACGCTCGAGAACGGGTGGTTTTTGATCGCCCTATCGGAAAAAATCAAGGGATCCAACATCCGCTCGCGGAGAACTGGATGGAGCTGGAAGCAGCGCAACTCATGGTTTTCAAAGCGGCCAGTCTTTATGATGCCGGTGAGCCCTGTGGCGCTGAGGCCAATTCGGCGAAGTATCTGGCTGCACAAGCGGCGCTGAAGGCCTGCGAACGGGCTGTCCTGACCCATGGCGGCATGGGCTACGCGAAGGAATATCATGTTGAACGCTACTTACGCGAGATTATGATTCCGGTCATTGCGCCGATCTCTCAAGAGTTAATTAAATCGTTTATTGCCGAGCAGGTCCTAGGACAGGAAAAGAGCTACTAAACTGTTGCTTCCCAGCTCAGATTAATAGCAATGAGAAGACTGGCTCAGTCTTAAAATGTAGGATGCGTCCTAGACGAGGAGGGCTTTACATCACTGGGCTCGCTGATTTCGACGGTAAGCAGCGAGAAACCCACGAACAGCCTTGGTATCGCCCTTGAAAATC
>NZGC01000087.1 GCA_002689445.1 Gammaproteobacteria bacterium | reverse complement strand
CCTCGCTCAAACCCGCCGCCTTTAAGCGTTGGCGCCGTCGCGTATCCGGGCGAGTCACCAAACACGGCGCTCTGCGCTCGCCGGATGTAAAAAGGGCTTATTGCCCCTCTCAATATAAGGTTCGATGAAGGTCTGCCACTGCGAGTGTCTTGAACGGACATGAGCGTTGGCAAACTGACCCGAAAGCCACAACGATACACTTCATAGCGTCCGATATGACTACGCCAGCGGATTACTCAGACCAAAGGCTTGCTCGTCAGACCTCCCGAAACCCGCCTCTACCACGGCCCTAAACTTCCCGGTAGGAGCAACCGACGGTAAACCCCTATCGCTCACGAATTGGGATTGTTTAGGGCTTGCTTCGCCACGGGTAGACATTTCATCTCTGCGCCCGAGCGAAGGCAAGCCACCCGCTGACCTTGAAAATCAAATTCGAATACGCCGAATCCAATGTCGCTTAAAGTGACTTCGCCTTTTTCCTCGGCAATGATCGCTGCTTCAACCACCCATCGCTGCTGCATCTGACACCGCTCGGTAACCACCTGCTGTGGCGATTGGACCCCAAAGCAAGCCGCATCAAGAGAGACGGTCTCTGCATCAACCCCCAGGGTCTGAAACCCAAGCAACGCGCAACTCAAGATCATTCTCACCTGTTGTCGACACCTCGCCCTTCGATCTCGTAAGCCCATTAAGTCAGCCTCCTATGTTGGCCCGCTGCGGTCGCAAATGACCGCCTGACTGACAGTATAACGTGCTTGCAACCCTCTCACGCACCCGTCATTGATGCTCCTCTAATCGCACCTTGGTTGTCTATCGCCTTGGTGAACACATAACCCGCCTAACCCTAAGGCTCCAGACTCCTCCCGCCAATCAACCATCAACCATCAACCATCAACCATCAACATTTTCCTCTCTTTGCTCAGTAAACAAAATTCGGCATGACGGTTTGGCGAACTGTGTTACGGTACTCGTAAAACCAAGCGGAGACGCTATTCATGAGCCATATCGAACCTTTAGAGCGAGGCGCCCTTCCCGAATTTGAGCCGTTATTTGACCTGGTTGAAGCGTCGATGGGTTTTGTACCCAATAGCTTCTTAACCATGGCGAGATGGCCCGAATTGCTACAATCCTTCTCTAACTATGCTGGCACTGTCATGAACTCTGGTGAGGTTTCTACCGAACTGAAACAACTGGTGGCATTTGTGGTCAGCCAATCTGCAGGTTGTCGTTATTGTCAGGCACATACCAGTCACGGTGCGGAGAAAAAAGGAATCACGGCAGAGAGAATTGCTGCGGCTTTTGAATTTGAGACGAGTCCACTGTTCGATGCTGCGGAAAAAGCCGCCTTAGGACTGGCGCTGCATGCAGGGATGGTGCCCAACGCGGCCGAACCAGCGCATTTTGAAGCATTAAAAGATCATTTTAGCGAGCGGCAAATTGTCGAAATCGTTGCTGTGTTGGCCCTATTCGGCTCTTTAAACCGCTGGAACGACACGCTGGCTACGATGCTGGAGGACGAGCCGACAACCTTCGCCACCAGCACTTTGCAGAACCATGGCTGGACCCTGGGCAAACATGGATAAATGGCAGAAATTTTATCAGGATGGACCTAGCTTGTTCGTACTAACAATTTTTGTTCAAGTACCCTAGGATTTTGCCGGTTTGATGTACACCAATACTCGACGATTCGTCGCTTGATTATCCCGCAGGGGCGCACCCGCCGCATCGCGATTAGGCACTTTTGGTTGAGTGTCGGCAAATGCAAGTGCAGCCAATCTATCTCTCGGAAAGCCGTTATTTTCAAAAACGTATAAAACGTTAACAGCTCTTGCAGAAGCCAACTCCCAGTTAGAGCGAAACTTTGCTGTGTTGATGGGAACGTCATCCGTGTGCCCTTCAATCCGCATAATGTATTCGCTGGTAGGTAGTTCAAGCATAGCCAAATTAAGGCGCTTAAGAGTCTCTTGCATGCTAGGTCTAACCTCTGCTGAGCCAGCAGCGAATAATGCACTACTGGCGAGCTCAAGCTTCAGACCTTCCGACGTTACCTCGGTCGAGATCTGGTCTGTCAAATTCATATCGGTGATTGTCTTGTTTAAGCTTGCTTCAAGCTCTTCAAGCAGCTTGAGTTCATCAATAATTTCCTGCGCTACCTCTTGATTGAACGCCTGGACCATACTTTTCGCAACCTCATCAAATTTTGATGAGTCAGGCTTTGACACTGAAAACATCAAAACAAAGAAAACCATGAGTAGAGTCATCATGTCTGCAAAACTGATGTAGAACCCTGTTTCATCAACCTTTAAAGCTGACTCATCTCCATAACTTAAAAGCTTCATAATCTAGCTGCTCTCACTTGCTTCAGTTTGATTCACGACTTTCTTATTTGGCGTGTTACGAAGAAAGCTATTTAAGTGGTCCTGAATCTCCATCGATCCCTTGTTACTAACCAGCAGCAAAAAAGCTTCCGTCATCATAAGGTTTCTAGTGAGAAGCACTCGATTCTTGGCATCTGTGCGCTGAGCAGCGGGTTTAAAGAGCAGTTGCTGAGCCACAGCGCCATAGAAAGTTGTCACAAGCGCAACCGCCATAGGTTCTCCGATTTTCCCTGCAAAATCGTCTAGTTGACTCAACATACCGACCAGACCTATGAGGGTACCGATCATCCCGAAAGCCGGCGAAAACGTCCCCATTGTTGTAAGAATTTCTACCGACTTCTTCTCTTGCTCATATTGATTACTAACAAAAGTTTCCATTTTCGCACGCAGACTATCCACCGAATATCCTGCGCTAAACAAATCAATGCTGTATTGCAAAAAACGGTCGCGAGTCATATCAGATTCTTCAAATGCTCTTTCTAGGCCTAATTTACCCTCCTTCGCATTGATCTTTCCCCAGTCGACCACCGTTTGTACTTCTGACATCATTGATTTGTCATCGATTGGTGAAGGCACTATAAGTTCGCGCATAGCTCCAAGCGCTCTGAACACTTCCTTACCCTCGAAGGAAATCATCGTTGCAGCAAGCGTTCCACCAAAAACGATTAAAGCCGCCTCATAGTTTAGGAAATATGACGACTCGTAATTTTGAAGAGCCAGACCAAGAGCTATTATCGCGATAAGCAACCCTAGGATGCTGCCGTAGGAAATTTTCATTTAAAAGCCTTACTAAAATTTTACGGGGGGTTTTTCAACTCATAACTGAGCGACAGTAAACCTTACAATTGTCATCTCTTCAAACTTTCCAATCAAACTCATTGGAAGCATGAAATGACCGATCTTACTCGGCCAAGAACATCCTGAATAAACAGGTCGATCCACGATTTTCAAACATTATCCGACTTCGACAACCGCCGTTACCTCAATCTCAACCAACAATTGCTTCATAACCAGAGCTGACACACCCACTAGGGTAGAAGCTGGCTGATCGCTCTGAGTAAAGTACTGCTCTTTCACCCGAGCCAAGGTCTTACTACGTTCAGCGTCCAAATCCACAACGTACGAGTTGATTTTGATCACGTCTGACACCTGTGCACCCGCGTCTGAGAGTTCCTTGATTAAATTGCGATGCGCCATCGCTGCCTGTTCCTCGAACGTATCGCCAAAGCGTCCATCTTCAAATCCGACCTGACCAGAAACGACAATGGTTTTTACGCCTTGCGCGGTATAAGCCACTGTACTGGTAAACCCCATGGGATGAGGATTAATAAATTCTTTCTTCAACATTAGCAGTCTCCTCTTCTGTTCTTTTGTCTTATTTACAAGGCTACAGTCAGCGCCAGGGTTTTCAGAACACCCGTCAAAAGGAGAACCCACATCACCCGAGACTGACGCAACTGGAGCATCCAAGGTCTTTCACTGCAACCTATGTGGTTGGGCTACGCTGGATATCGTGATGCCGCCCACTCATCAGTCTTCCCGCAAAATTTGAGAGATCGACTTGGATCTAAGGCTCAAGCGTCTTATAACGCCTGAGCCTCTGAAGGATTAACGATCGATCACACAACCCCGAAGGCCAACATGGCATCAGCCACCTTAACAAAGCCCGCGATATTCGCGCCCTTGACGTAGTCACAGCCGCCGTTTGGCAGTCGCCCTGCACCATAGGTGGCACAGGTATCGTGGATTTCTTTCATGATCGATCTCAGATGATCTTGCAACTGTTCTTCTGACCAAGAAACTCTGCCCGAATTCTGACTCATCTCTAAGCCGGAGACTGCTACACCGCCCGCGTTCGAAGCCTTGCCGGGCGCATAAAGAATCCCTGCCGCCTTAAAAACCTTCACCCCATCCAAATTAACCGGCATATTGGCACCCTCACTCACGGCGATGCAGCCATTAGCCACCAGCAACTCGGCACCAGCTTGATCCATTTCATTTTGAGTTGCACAAGGCAGGGCAATATCACAAGCGACCCCCCATGGCGTTTCACCCTCATGCCAGCTACTGCCCGCGAAAGCGGCCGTGTAATCGGCTAGACTGCCTCGAACGACCCCCTTCTGGTTTTTAATCCAATCGATTTTATCTTGATCCATACCTGCTGGATCATGGAGATAGCCCTTTGAGTCCGACAAGGTGAGGACCTTGCCGCCGAGCTGCACAACTTTCTCGGCGGCGTGGGTCGCGACATTGCCAGAACCAGAGATCACCGCAGTTTTACCCTCGATCGAATCACCCTGCGTTTCTAGCATATTCTGCATAAAGTAGACCGCACCGTAGCCGGTCGCTTCGGTCCTAACCAGGCTGCCCCCGTATTCAAGACCTTTACCCGTCAACACGCCAGTGAAACGATTGGTAATACGCTTGTATTGACCAAACATATAACCAATTTCCCTCGCGCCTACGCCAATATCGCCAGCGGGCACATCCGTGTCTTCACCAACATGCCGGTACAGCTCTGTCATAAAGGATTGGCAGAAGCGCATGATTTCATTATCGGACTTGCCCTTTGGATTGAAATTCGAACCGCCCTTGCCGCCACCCATGGGCAAGCCGGTCAATGAATTTTTGAAGGTTTGCTCGAACGCTAAGAACTTGAGAATGCTCTGATTGACGCTTTGATGAAATCGAAGACCGCCTTTGTAAGGGCCTATGGCATTGTTATTTTGAACCCGATAGCCTCGCTGAACTCGAATATTTCCATTGTCATCTTCCCAGCAAACCCTGAAACTGACGATTCGATCGGGTTCCGCGATGCGTCGAAGAATTTGATGCTGATGATACTTTTCCTTGTCGGCAATGTATTCAAATACGTCTTCAGATACCTCTCTAACTGCTTGAATAAACTCGGTTTCACCTGGATTTCTCTTTTCAACCCCGACCATAAATTGTTCTAAATCAACATGATCCGATACGCTCATTTCTAGCCTCTCCTCATCCTTGCTGTTGTTATCGTTCGTTGACTGAGTCGCCTCAGCCACTTCGAGTACCACAGATTAAAGCGATTGACCTCATCTGTGGCTGTTCATAGGTCAAGCACTTCATTACGCACCCTCTGCCCAAGTACTCATCAAAGCGGTCTCCCAGCCGCCCCGAACAGCCTCTCACCTAGCCAAGCAAAAAGATACAAATAATGAGCAAAAGGCACAAAACCTCAAATAAATGCAACAAGTCGTAGCGCTGAGAACAGCATCACTGATCCGCTGGGTGGCTGATGCGTTAGCAGGCCGGCTGAATGCTCGACCTCGGCTCTCAAAGGAGGCGGTTAGGCGCCCAGATTCTCCCAGCAAGGCAGAGCTTCAGCGGTTCAGTTGCCTCTTGGGACCCCAATCTCGACTTACTCGGGTCGACCTTGGCTTTGGGAGCGCAGTCTCCACCACTATGATGATCCAGCTCTGCGGATTGAGGTAGAGGTCCAGCGCAGGGTTGCTCAGGACTTCAATCACTGCTGCTCAATCAACCGATTGACCCGTGACCATCCTTGCCGGGCGTCGCGCCCTCTCTTCGACCGATATTCTCTTGACCCGTTGTGAGCATCAGGTTTTAAGATGCCCGAAAACCCGGGCGAGGGCAGAGGGAGCGCCCATTGAGCCATCACCGGATATCGGCCGATCACCCTGATCGAAATCCTCGAGATCATTCTGGCCGTCTCTGATTGCCTCAGGCTGAGGAGCACCCAACTCACCCTCCTTTTCAGTCGCGAATAAGGGCTTTGATCTTGCCCAGTTGAGACGCGCAAAGTAGCCTCCACCCGCTTCATGTACCGAAGCTTTATGAGAACAGCTTGAGTGCGCGAGCCAAACCGCCATAGCCGACACCTTGTCGGGTTAGAGCCGCTTGAGAACTTCGGCCGGTGCGTTAGGCGCCACCGACTTGCCTTGCGATTTTCGGCGGTCATTCACCGATGCTGCAAAATCCTGGGTCATCCGAGTGTCGGCCTGAGGAATTAACACGTTGCAATTGATATCCAACTTAAGCTTGATCGCTTCAAACTGGAGCGAGTTAGCAAGACCGATCAAACCGGCTTTACTGGCAGCGTAAGCTGCGACACCGGCCCCATACATCGCTGGAGACGATGTCATGACGCACCGACCATACTGTTGCTCGACAAAAACCGGCCACACGGCTTTCATGACACTGAACACCCCTGTCAGGTTGACATCTAAGGTACGCTGCCAGGATTCGAGCGTCAGATCAGACCAAACCTCGGGGGTTAAAATCCCGGCATTATTGATCACTATATCGATTCGACCATAGGCTTTAAGCGCTGCCTCGACAATCTGATCTCCCTGCTCAACGCTGTCGTAATTCGCAGTTGCGTCACCGCCAGCCTCGATAATTTCAGCAACCACAGTATCCGCCACCCTCGCATTCGGATCGCCCGACCCATCGTAAGCCGATCCCAGATCGTTAACGATCACCTTACAGCCCCGGGAGGCCAAGAGGTGCGCATGGGCCCTCCCCAGACCTCGACCCGCGCCTGTCACTATCGCCACCTGACCACTAAAATCGAGATGCGCAACTTGATTCATAACTTTCTCCTTGACCCCTGCCCACTGGCGCTTGATTCTAAAGCAAATGGCCGAGGTCGTCGTTGCTTGTAGGCCCGGAAACAATTAAGCCAACAGGAAATGCTTTAGTGGAGCGCTTTGACTACAAACCTCACGGCGACAATGCAGAGCGCAGGGCTGATGGCCGCACCAACAACAATGGCTCGACCCGCGGGTTGCCGCTTTTATTGGGGAACCGTTCAGCCCACACCCAGCAACACGTCATGACAAACATCATCATTCAGCGCCTACCAGCCAAAGCCAAGTGTCGAGCGGAACCCAGAGACTGCGATCTCACGCGAACTATTGCAAGCGCTGGCCTACTGCCCTTTTTGAGATAAGCATGGCTGACGCGCTACCTCTATTACAGATTCAACTCAGTGGGTGGGATACTGGCTGTCGACCCTATCGGCCAAAGCCCGGAGATCCTCCGCGACTTGCTTGCCAGACTGGTGATCCTGAATGACTCTGATCCATTCCGAGATCAGCGCGTCCCCGATGAGACCCGACTCGATCCATTGCTCCTGGGCCGCCTGCACCCCACGACCAATCAATCTTCGTGCTCTTTCACGATCCGCAATNCGAACTTGACCGATCATTGTCTCTAGCTTTTTATTATCCACAGTTTCTCTCTTACACTTTCGNGCGGCCGGATTCAGCGTAGCAGTGACCNAACACGATCGTTGTAGNCCCAAATCTTGCNCCGATGTTAGGCCCAAGGATTAGGCACNCAAGCAACCGCTGCATGGGCCTCANNACGGTTCGATCCTGNCCCCGNTACTTTTGGCCATTNGANCAATAAGCAAGAGGNATTCAGAGGGNCCANNGCGCGACGTTTTCCTCAAGNGCCCATCACAATCTACGGCNAGCGAACNACCTTAATTTTCATGCTCGGGAAACACTTCGACCAATTCGTTGGCGAGACCAGATCGCTTGTTCAACCTGAATTCGTCATATAACTCGCCAGTCGCCATAAAGGCGCGATACCTCAGCGTGTCGCCGTCGATGTCAATAATTTGATAGAGCTGAGTGTTCTCTGCGATCCGTTTTGCAAAGCTGCCTTTGGTGATTTCGTACATTTTGGGACCACTGACCGACACCACATAGACGGTGCCGATCTCAGGATCATAAGCTTGCCCGTAGCCTGAGGGCGCATTGGCGGCGAGCGCAACGTCGACATCTCCAGTGCGAGCATAAGTATGGTCATGTCCGCTTAACACCAGATCTACTTTAAATTCATCTAATATCGGCTTCCAAAGCTGACGAAGTCTCGGGTTATCCCGATCGAAGGCTGGTGAGAAGACGGGATGATGAAATGTCACGACTGTCCATCGATTAGGATTGCTTCGAAGCACTTTCCTGAGCCACGGTATTTGCGCCTCGAGTGCCTCATTCGAGTTTAAACTGATGAACCGAGTGCCTTGATAATCGATAAAATAGACACTTTCAGTCAGCTTTTGGTTCGGAACCTCTTGCTCTGGAAACGCGAACTGATGTTTCCAGTGAAGACTGATCGCAGGCTCGCCGGGATCCTGCTGCCGGTCACTCAACGGCGGCCGATAGAAACGGGTGCCAACCAACGCGTCTTCTTGATAACCCACCAAGTCAACCAACCCCTGATCGACGGCGATAATTTTGCCTCCGTCATCGATCCGCACCATACCCAACTCGCCCCCCGGACCCAGTACCGTGATCGTGCGAACTTTACCCGCATCGGTTAGAACCTCCTCCGATCCTGTGACCTGAACCTTGATATCTTGCTGGGCTCGATTTCTCCAAATCCGTAGAGTAGGTGATCCCTGGTTGATTCGACGATATTCGTGATTACCAGGGGTGGCAATCACTGGAATCGTTCCATTAACCCAGTCGGGGCCATGATGCCAATCACCCCACTCTTCATCCGAGCTATGGACATCGATCAAATCGCCGGCATGCAAGGTAAAAGCGGCCCGTGGCGCATCTCGAAAAGCTTCACGAAAAACACGAGACCAATGCATGCGAACATCGTTCTGGGCATCTCCGAAATAAATAAAGCTGAACGGCTTCGACTGACTGCTCGCCGTTTTAAAGTGGAAATATTCACTCCAATTAACCCCATCACCCACGCGATAAGCGTAGAGCGTTTCAGGCTCTAAACCTTTAAACGACGCTGTGTGGTAATGCGCTAAATTCAGGTCACTCTGGAAGGGTGTGGTGACCGCAGTGACATCAATGGGTTGCAGCGCCCTACCATTGGCATTGGCTGGGGCCACTTGAGCACGCGCATGGACAATTGACGCGTCGGTTCGCCAAGTAACCGATTGCGTGGTGGCTGGATTATCTTCCCAGGTCAAAACAATGCGATCCGGGATTGGCTTAGGGGCATGAGCAGTTTCTGCAGAATATTTTGGAACAGCACCGGACTCATGAGCATAGCTATGAGTTAGGGAGGCCATCACCGCAAACACCCAATTGGCCAAGATCATCTGAGCCGCCAGCCTCCTCGCGCCCGTATGAACAAATAACATCAATTAGTTTTCCTCTAGTTCGTTATCTCTAGCTCTACCGTGAGCCCGGTTTGGCGACAAANCTATCCCCTAGTACCGACCAGTTTCGCCAAAATTCGTAAGTTACTCTCAAGACTNNGGTCNTCATTCTTGCATCTCAGCATTGCTAAGATATAACATATCATATTNTCGATTACGTCTAGATGACAAGGAAGGCNTGCGACTCTCATGAAAAANCTCCCCGTCACNGTTTTATCGGGTTTTCTCGGCGCCGGNAAAACAACGGTCCTCAGCCACATTTTAAACAACCGAGAAGGCAATAAAGTTGCTGTAATCGTCAACGATATGAGCGAGATCAACATCGATGCAGCCTTAGTACAGAATGAAGTCTCATTGAGTCACCAGGAAGAAAAACTCGTCGAAATGAGCAATGGTTGTATTTGCTGCACACTCCGAGAGGACCTACTGCTTGAGGTCAATCAACTGGCAAAGGCCGGAAAATTCGATTATCTCGTCATCGAATCCACAGGCATATCAGAGCCCCTCCCAGTGGCAGAAACTTTTACATTTGCCGACGAGGACGGGGTGTCCCTATCCGATGTCGCAACTCTCGACACCATGGTCACGGTGGTCGACGCCGTTAATTTTTTAAAAGATTACGATGAAGCGCAATACCTGCAAGAGACGGGACAGGCACTGGGCGAAGACGATGAACGAAGCATCGCTGATCTGTTGATTGACCAGGTGGAATTTGCCGACGTCATCTTGATCAGTAAGACTGACTTAGCAAAGCCTGCCGAGATTGAAAGGCTCAAGGCCATACTACAGGCCCTCAATACTCGAGCACGTATTGTCCCCATCCAAAATGGACAGATCTCTACCGCCGAGGTGCTCAATACCGGCCGCTTCAATTTCGAAGAAGCTCAACAGGCACCGGGCTGGCTTCAGGAAATGCGGGGTGAACATAGGCCAGAAACCGAAGAGTACGGCGTCGGCAGCTTCAGTTTTTTGGCTCGCCGCCCCTTTCACCCAGAGAAATTTCACAACTTCCTGCATGACACAGAAAAGTTTGGCAAGTTGATTCGTTCTAAAGGTTATTTTTGGTTAGCCTCGCGACCTGAATTCGCCGGCCAGTGGAGTCAGGCGGGTGGCATCGCACACTATGGCTTTGCGGGCATGTTCTGGAAGGCTATCCCTAAGGAAAATTGGCCCACCGACGAGGCGTCGCTCGCATTTATTGAAGAGCACTGGGAGGAGCCTTTTGGTGACATGCGTCAAGAACTGGTCTTTATTGGCCAAGGTCTTGATCAAAACGCAATGACAAGCGCTCTCGACGAATGCTTGCTTACTGATGATGAATTGATTCGCGGCAAGCAATATTGGAAGGCTTTGAACGATCCATTTCCTGCTTGGGATGACCAATGATGGTTCAGCCCTCAACATCAGCGCAGGGGTCGGTGAGCACCCCGCCTCGCACCAGCTTGGAAAGTAATCAGCTAGAAGTGCTGACCGAGTTTTACGACCATCAATTTAACTTGGTCACCTGGCAACGAAGCTTGTCAGAGCAGCTCTCGGACGCAGCAACCCTGATTTTATCCGATCAGCCTGATGTGCAGCTATCACTCGTGGTGACTCCAGAAAAAACAGCGACCAGTCTGGCAGACGTCCTTAACGCTTCCGAACACAGTTCTGTTTTACATGACGACGTTGCCCACCTGGTTGATATGTTTTGCTGTTTATTCGATCAACGCCAGGTTGGTCTACGACTTACCGGCTTAACGAGGGCCATGTGCCCAAGGTTTCATGTTGATCGCGTTCCTTGTCGCCTTGTCACTACGTATCAGGGGATCGGCACTGAATGGTTGCCGGACATCGCCGCAGACCGAAGCAAACTGGGAACCGGTAATCAAGGAAAGCCCGATCACACCTCAGGACTTTTTCGACGGGCCAACGCCGTAAGACAATTACAATCGGGTGATGTTGCTCTGCTGAAGGGCGAGCTATGGGAGGGCAACGAGGGCGCGGGCATTATCCACCGCTCTCCCAAGGTGCCAGATTCAGCGTCGCGGCTATTGCTTACCCTGGATATCATCGATTAGTGCTTACCATTAATCGCTAGACCGAACGCATGATTTTCCTAACCTCTGATCCTCTCACCTTGCGCCATTTTTTTACTGCTTTGCATCCAGATCACCATCGCGTAGGGTTAGTGGGATTGAGCGCACCTAACAAACCCGACTTTTAGACGATGACTGACCCGCCCAACGTTATGGACAACGCCCAAAATGCGCCCGTCCTGGCCATCCAAGATCTGACCTTTGCCTACGACCGAGCGCGTTTGAGCATCAACCGTTTTTCATTGTCGAGTCGTGAGAGCATCGCAGTACTCGGGCCATCAGGGTGCGGGAAAACCACCTTCATGCACCTGATTACAGGCCTATTAACACCAGATAGCGGTAGTATCCGAATCCATGGTACCGACATCACCAGATTAGAGGAGGCGCAGGTGGATCGCCTGAGAGGACAACACATTGGCATTGTCTTCCAGCATTTACACCTCATTCCGTCAATCCGTGTGATCGACAATCTTTTATTGGCACAACGGTTGGCGGGCGTGCCAATCGATAGAGCCTATGCGAACGAGATTCTCACGCAACTGGGCATCAACAACCTCAGTACCCGCTACCCTCGGCAACTGAGTCAGGGGCAAGCGCAGCGGGTGGCGATTGCCCGCGCCGTCGTACCCCGCCCTAGCCTCTTGATAGCCGATGAACCCACCTCCGCGCTTGACGATGCCAACACGGCAGAGGCAATCGGGTTATTGAAAAATCTTTCCGACCACAATGACGCGGCCCTCATTGTGGTTACCCATGATGAGCGCATTCGATCAACACTGAACAACAGCTTCGATTTGCAGGCAATGGTATGAGCCCGATACGCCTTGCCTTGGCCAACCTCACGCTGTCACCATTATCTTCCGTCGTGAATAGTTTGTTACTGGCGCTGGGGACCGCGAGTATTGCGGTGTTACTGTTAGCCAACCAACAGTTAACGGCCACGCTGGAGCGCAACGCGGCTGGGATAGACCTCGTGATTGGCGCTAAAGGTAGCCCGCTACAACTGGTACTTGCGGGCATCTATCATGCGGATGTGCCACCGGGCAACATAGGTTTTGAGGAAGTGCAGAAATGGAATGCACATCCCATGGTCAATTCCGCCATTCCACTATCGATCGGTGATAGCTATCAAGGCCATCGCATCATCGGAACGACCCCTGACTTTGTTAATCTTTACGATGCAAAACTTGAGACCGGCGACCTGTGGGCTCGACCTTTCGAGGCCGTTATCGGTGCCAGAGTTGCGCGGGCCACGGGCTTGGAAATTGGCGAAACCTTCTCTGGCAGCCATGGCCTTGTTAGTTCCAACAACCGACACGATGACACCCCCTACCGCATCGTTGGTCAATTTGCACCGACCCAATCGGTCTTCGACAACCTCATCATTACCTCCACGCAAAGCGTCTGGCAGATGCACAACCAAAACGGGCATGGGGCGGGCGACACAGACCATAAGCTTAACCCGCATGGCCATGACGACCAGCACGAGATCGCCACTGACAGGCAGGATGAGCACCGTGAACAAGCGCACCATGATGATCATGACGCTCACCACGAGCAAGGCGATCATGATGGTCACGCCGACCATGAGGCACAGAGCGAGCACGATCATCATGAGGCACCTACCTCTCCATATGATAAGCCACATACACAAGCGCCCCATCAGCAGCTCGAAAACGAGAACGAACATCATCTGGACGGAGATAGACAAGACAACGCAGAGCCTGTTGAATCCGGTCAAGAAGTGACCTTATTGCTCGTCACCTTGGCTTCGCCGATGGGAGTCCTAACCCTGCCACGGGCTGTCAACGCTGAACCCGGGTTACAAGCAGCATCGCCTGCGTACGAACTCACACGACTTCTTCAAATCGTCGGCATCGGCGTCAGTTGGCTGAATGCTTTTGCCATTGTTTTGGTCATCAGCGCCGCTCTGTCTATCTTCGCTGCTCTATATGCTTCACTCAGGACCCGCCGACATGACCTGGCCGTTTTACGATGTCTCGGTGCATCTCGGCGCGAGTTATTTTTACTGCTGCTGGCAGAGGGATTTTTGCTCACTACCGCCGGAATCATCGCCGGTCTATGCCTCGCGCACGGCGGAATGACACTGTTGGGTCAATGGCTCGGTGACGCGCAAGGGCTGAACATTACCGGCTGGACCTGGGCTCAAGAAGAGTTTTGGTTGGTGCTGGGATTACTGTCTACCGGTATCTTTACCGCTATAATACCCGCATGGCAGGCCTATCAAACGGATGTGGCTAGAACACTGTCCTCACCCTAGGGAGGCTTCAAATGATGAGGTTACGCACGTGGATTTTGCTCGGATGTTTGGCTTGGCCTTACCCAATTTATGCTGAAATCCCAATTGACTCAATAGATTACGACGTCCCGGTCACCCCCCTTCCGACCGAAAAATATCAGTTCGAAATCTTATCCACTTTGGGTTACAGCGATCAAACCGGCAGAACCATCGTCGATATCATTGAAGGCTACGAAATCAATCTCGCCTTATCGGTCGACACGCTTGCAGGGCGGCCCGTGAATGGCCTTACGCCGAAATTTAACCTCACTGGCTCGAGCAAGCTCATTCCTCCTGGGGAAAGTACGCCACTGACCAGCACCGATGAGAGCGGCATCCTCAGGTTTGGGGTGATCGGTGGGAAACAGGGCATGGACACCCTTACGGTATCGTACGGAGACAACCGAGCCACCCTGCACCTCAACATTATAAGCCTGCAAATTAACGACCTGCCGGCCGCACCGATTGTGCTTGGCGGCCTCAACTGGAGCGATCTCATGCAAACTCGGTTGAGCTGGGCTGATGACCAGGTTCAGGTGAATTTTTCTGACGCGGTAAAAAATCGAAACGGCGATCTGGTAACAGTCTCAGGTTTCATGATGCCCATGGACTCGAGCTTAAAACAGACGCATTTTTTACTCACTTCAAGCCCACCGCACTGCTTCTTCGACATCCCTGGTGGACCCGCTGGTGTGATCGAAGTGTATACCGATGAGGGTATCGAGGCCTCGTGGGATCCAATCGTGCTTGAGGGAGAATTTGAACTGATCTCTGCGCCTCAGACCGGCGTTATCTACCAACTTAAACACGCCAAAATCACCAACCCCTAGCCTCTCCAGAGCGCACCAAATCCTTGTTCAGTGCCTCAAAAGGTCTTGATATCAAGCCTTAGACTCTCACCGCTACCCAGCCGATTGGCCTGTGATTTTTCGAGACAATGGGAAAACAGGTTTGCCCCAGTCCCAGAAGCATTATGAATGGCGGCGTTAAACGAAACCGCTATACTCCAAACTGTGGATGACATCCGCCGATGGGGATTACATTAGTACTGCTCAGGGTGAGGCGTCTTGATCCGACGCAGGCCTTGAACGGCAAACTGGACGGTTATTTTATGAAACGATCGAAACGCTTTGCATTAGCCGCAGCTACGGTTGCCAGTTTTTCAATGGGCATGGCCTTAATCGGTATCGCTGAGCCGAATCCCAGCGGCGCCCACGGCCTTTACGACTATTCTCCACAAACCCAGTCACCAACCTTTCAGTCACTGGTCTTACCGACTCGAGACAATCAAGCGATAACAGAGGCTGCTTGCGGTGACTGTTTTTCGTGGGATATCGACGCGAGCGGTCGCGCCGAACCGTTAACCGATGGTCTGATTATTCTCCGTTATCTTTTTGGGTTTAGTGATCAATCCCTCGTCAGCGGGGTGATCGCAACCGGCGCAACCCGCACCAATGCTCCTGATATCACCGCCTATCTGGAAGTTCATGCCGCTGAGCTAGACATTGACAGCGATGGTGAGCGCCAACCCTTAACCGATGGCTTATTATTGCTCCGCTATCTGTTCGGCTTCAGCGAAGCATCCCTGATTGACGGCGCGATCAGCCAGAGCGCAAGCCGGCCTGATGCTACCGACATTTCTGTATACTTATCGAATCGATTACCCAGCACTCAAAATCTCGCTCCGGCAGCATTGCCTCCCGCATGGGATTTTACAGCGGTACTGCCCAACCAGGTCGGCA
>NZGC01000086.1 GCA_002689445.1 Gammaproteobacteria bacterium | reverse complement strand
GCTGCACAAGCAATAACCTGTCAAATGACAGGTTATTGCTTGTGCAGCGGTATGTAAAGCCTTCATAGCAGGCTTGGTCTTAGAAATTTCTGGACATGATTTACTCGGCGTATAGTGATTGGTGCGGCACGATTGCATGAGATACCTCATCGGGAGAAGGTCACGACGCTGACGATGTTGGTAACGATAGCGGAGATGCATGCGATGCCTTTTTTTGACTGGCATCTGAATAAATAGGCTCGCGCCACCTACGATAAATAGGCTACAAAGTAGATTTTCCCGCCGGGTGACTTCGGTTTTCTTTGCGTTAGAGTTAGATTGGCAATTAAATGAGAATAAAAGAGAAAAGCTGGGTTGAGCTCTTCGGAGCAAAATATAGGTAAAAAGGTAGGACGATGGGTTTGTCTCGGAGGTGTTCATCGAAAAACAAGGGCAAAGCGATCAGAGCGCTCTAGGCGAATGTAATTGTGGGGCAGTAAGGTTTGAAATCCGTTGTCCGATTACGGACATCTACGTTTGTCATTGCTCAATTTGTCGCGCTTACTCTGGCAGTTCAAATTTTGCGGTTGTCGTCATACCCAAAACACGATTCGCCTGGACGCGAGGCGCCGATCATGTTCAAAGCTGGCGAAAGCCTGGACACGATTGGGAATCACACTTTTGCGTAATCTGCGGCTCATCTTTGCCAGGTGAAAATGATCCAGAACACATGTTTGTTCCGGCGGGGTTAATTGTTAACGGCGGCGCAAACCTGAGCGTGGTCGGACATGTATGTATGGATTCAAAGGCTTCTTGGGAGGTGGTTTCTAAAGAGGAAGATCAGTAAGCTAGCGGGATGAATGTTTCCCGGACTCGAGCTGAATGTTGGATAATCCTCTAGCGTGAGCCTATCCGCCAAGCTCGCTGAGTATCATCCTGTTGTGATTGAAGGCATGGGGGGCTATGACACTCGCGATCCGAATGTCATAGCCGATCACTTGACGCAAAGACTTAAAGCGCACTGGGCGGTGAAGCCGCCTGGGAAACCGCTGGTGGTTTTAACGCAAGGAGACCCACTTGAGCCTTCGGGGATCTCAGCGATAACTCCGCTAGTCGCCAAGCAGTTGAACGCGCCTCGAGCCCTGGTTTATCTAGACCAGGAGATTGCCGATTATCATTGGCGGGACGCAGATCGTCGTGACATGGTCCTCGAAATCAAATATTCCTTGTTGGTTGCGGAAATCAACGAGCGGATACCGGGCTCCATGGCAGCGATCATGGATGCCATCGACCAGCAATTAGCGGAAAAAAATACTGAGCGATTGATGCTGAAGAAAACACCGCTAAAGGACTATTATCGAGATTTTGCGTTGCTCCAAGAAGTCACCAAAGTAGCGAGTTTTCAATTGAGTGGAGAGTTGACGATGATTCATACGTCGCCACGCATTTCCCCTGATTCGGTCACCAGTTTCTGCCGAGTGGGTTTTACATTAGGCCTTGTTGATCAGAGTGACCGAGTCGCTTATGGCGACAGCGATCCGGCCGAATGATCCGCGTCTGTTGAAAAAGTGAAGTGGCTAAGGGGATATCTGTCGAGGCTGCTTCCCATCATTTTTTGTGACTCCAGCGATGTCTTGTCGTCTGAGTTAAAAGCTCGTCAGGCGGTCAGCGCATCGATTGACCTTTGAGAGCCTCCAGAAAATCGTCGAAAGGCAGTAGAATGCCGGGCGCTAGCAGCAGGAAGGGCTGTCCAATAACGGTTAATAAGGCGATCGATCGATGAATGAGGCGCAGGTAACTCAGAAACCTTGGGGCGCATTTTTATACCGTGACTACCGATTGCTATGGGGTACGCTGATGCTCGGAGCGATGGCGGTTTGGATGAGAATCTTGGGCACCGCACAATGGTTGCTTGATGAGACCGGGTCTGCTTACTGGGTAGGTTTTATAGGGGTTGTCCAATTGATGGTGCAAATCCCCATGACGTTATGGGCCGGAACGCTAGCAGACCGGTGGGACAGAAAACGACTGATGACCTTTTCGCACGGGGTAACGGGGATTACTTTGGTCGGATTGGGTATCCTCAACGCGTTTGGCGTGCTAGAGCCCACGGTCATGTATTTGGGGATCGCAATTCTTGCTGGCGTGCAGATGTTATCGGGCCCTGCTCGGTCGGCACTTCTACCGATTATCATCGCTAAGAAAGATCTAATGTTGGCCGTATCCACGGATACAGCGTCCTCAAACTCAGCTGCAATCTTGGGACCCTTATTGTTCGCCGTCGTTGCGCTCAATGCGAATCCTACCGTGGTCTTTTTGCTGGCTGGTAGCCTTGCTTTAACCGCGGCTTGTCTGCCGGCTTTTATTCAAGCTGTGGGTAAGGTTGAGCCCGAAAATGCCAGTTCAAAACCAACCCAAGTTCAGCAAACTGTAGATGGATTTCGTTATGTCTCTAAGCACCCGATTCTACCGGGATTGTTTTTGCTTGATGCAGGAATCACCACAGCGTCTTTTTATCGCGAGATATTACCGGTGCTTGCTTTGGGGTTGTTTGCTGGCGGAGCAGGGGTCACCGGGCTATTGGGCACGGCCAATTCCCTAGGAGCGATCGCAGGTGCGTTTCTCGCACTGGCGCTGGTAGGTTTTAAAGCGAAGGGAATGCTGGTGCTCTACGCTTCATTTGCCTATGGGTTTATTTTGTTTGGGTTTGGTCTTGCCAATTCGCTTTGGCTTGGGGTCTTGATGATTGCACTCTTGGGCGCAGCGGATGCCGTCACGGTTGCCGTTCGGCAGACGACGATTATGCTCACGACACCAGACGATATGCGGGGTCGCGCGTTCGCGCTGATGATTTTAGCTGCGCAAACCGCCAACAATGTTGGCACCATATGGGTAGGTTTTTGGGCAGGTGCTATTGGTGCAGGCAACACGATGGTGTTGGGCGGATTTATTTCTATTGCTGCGACGGCTGTGATTGGATTACTGTGGCGGCCGATTAGAGCATTTCGCTCGGACGATTGATTATGGGAGTTCGGCGTCAACATCGATGTGAGCGAAGGTCGATGGCTAATCGCGAGGAAGGCGGTCGAAAGCGAACTCATCCGTGGAATAAGATCATTGAATTGGATGGTCGGCCAATGTAATTGCATGGGTCTCTTGCCAGTGATCGACAATAGAGACGCCATATACGCTTTTCATGAGAGGCCTCGATGCAAATGAGGTTGCACCCGGGTCAGATTAGGTCATCATGAGGCGTAAAGCGATTGTTTACCGGTCGCTACACCCTTTAGTTGTCTTGAGCTCTCAAATTATGACTGATGTTTCGGCCAGATTACCGTCGCTAAAAGACTCGAAATGGTTGCGGTTAGCTGCTTTGGCGGTGCTCTATGCCGGGCAGGGGCTGCCCATCGGTATTTTTCAAGTAGCGCTGCCCGCTTATATGGCATCTCTGAATATGTCGGCTGCAGAGGTGGGCGGCTTTATCGCCTTCGTCTTTATCCCTTGGAGCTTCAAGCTGCTGGCTGGACCTTTGATGGACAAGTTTACGTTTATGCCGATGGGCCGCCGTCGTCCCTGGGTGATCGCCGCCCAATCGGGCTTGCTGCTGACCTTTGTCGCCCTCGCGGTGCTATCTCCTGATCCTAGTGCCCAGTACTGGTTGCTTGCTGGCCTCGGTTTCGTCAGCAATGTATTTGGGGCGCTGCAGGATGTCGCAGTCGACGGGATGGCGATCGATATTTTGGAAGAAGAGGAACGAGCCCAGGGTAATGCCTTTATGTACGGCGGTCAGATTTCGGGCATCAGTGTCTCTGGTTCGTTTGCCAGCTGGGCACTGATGGGGTCCGGTTTGATGTTAGCAGCTATTCTCGCGGCCCTAGCCGTTGCTGCCATATTACTGGTTCCATTGCTTCTAAGAGAGCGGCCGGGTGAGCGATTGTGGCCTTGGGATGATGATCGCGGTGAGGTTGAAGTCGACGCAGGCATCGAGCTTTCTTGGTTGAAATTAATCAGCCGCGTTTTGAAGGCGTTGATGTTACCGACCAGTGTGTTGCTGGTACTGACCGAAGCGTTCAGCCGGATAACGTCAGGCTTTTTGGTTGCGATGAGTCCTTTGCTCACGATTCAGACCCTGGGTTGGGATCAGTTAACCTATGCGAACTGGGTCGCGATCACAGGTATCATAGCAGCCGTTGCGGGGGTTATTTTGGGTCCGGGGATTGATCGTATAGGCGCCCTTCGGGTACTCAAGGGTATTGTGATCTTTCGAGTGCTGACTTTTGTGGTGATGGCTCTTACCGCTGATTTTTGGGCATCGGCCTACTGGTTCGAGACCTTCCTGATGATTAATGCGGTCGCGACGCAAGTCGTGACGGTGGCGATCATTGCTTTATTTATGCGACTGTGTGCACCGAGTGTTGCAGCTTCCCAGTTTGCCATTTACATGGCCCTTGCGAATATGACTTATTCAATGGGCTCGGGGTTGTTTGCAGGGCTTAGCGGAATGCTCTCCTATCCTGGCATGATGGCTTTATCGGGTTTGATGCTTGCCTTGATGCTTGGTTTGCTTCGATGGATAGATTTTGATCGGCATGCTTCAGATCTGAAGCAATTTGAACAGGTCGCATGAGTCACATGCGATGCTCAGTATCGGTAGCGAACGGGGGTTGGGGTCGCATCGAAGTTGCTCAATATAATTGAAGGTACAAAATTAACTGATAATCCGAGGGAACGGTTGTGAATGCTTACGAATCACTAGAGGCGCATTTTGAAAAGATAGCGGATCTTGGACACATTGCCGCAATCATGAATTGGGATGAGTCGGCGATGATGCCAACGGGGGGAGGACGCGCCCGCGGTCGAGCCATGGGTACGCTCAGTGTCTTGCTCCACGACTTAGCCGTTGCGCCCGAGGTAGGATCATGGATCGCCGATTGCGAGTCATTGGAACTGACGACGTGGCAGCGAGCCAATGTTCGTGTCATCCAAAGGGGCTTTCATCGTGCCGAGTGCCTGTCGTCGGACTTTGTACGGGCACAGACCGAGGCTGTGATGGCTTCAGAGCAGCAGTGGCGGATGAGTCGTTCGAGGAATGATTGGCAAGGTATGTTACCGGCGCTAAAAAAGGTGGTTTCTTTGACGCGAGAGGAATCAGTGCTTCGAGCTGAAAGTACTGGTTTATCACCTTATGATGCGATGCTCGACTTGTATGAGCCTGGTGTACGCAGTGCTCGGATTGATACGTTGTTTGCTCCCCTAAAAGCAGAGTTACCGAGTTTGGTGAACGCAATTATTGAGCGCCAGTCTGCGGCACCATCGCTATTGCCGTTGGGGGAGATTTTTGATGTTGGTGCTCAGCGCTCGCTTGGGCTCAAGGTGATGGAGCACATGGGCTTTGACTTCGATCACGGCAGGCTTGATACCTCGCACCATCCGTTTTGTGGGGGCGTGCCTGAAGATGTGCGATTGACAACGCGGTATGACCCAAAAGATTTTTTGACTTCGTTATTCGCCGTAATTCACGAAACCGGTCATGCGATGTACGAGCAGGGTAGGCCAAGCGCTTGGCTCTCTCAACCTGTCAGCGAGGCGTTATCGATGGGGACCCACGAGAGTCAATCTTTGCTGATGGAAATGCAGGCCTGTCGGTCTCGTGAATTTATAGCCTTTGTTGCGCCGCTAATGCGCAATGCTTTTCGCGCAACGCTTGATGATCCTGCTTGGTCCGATGACAATTTGTATGGCCATGTAACCGCGGTGAAAAAAGGGTTCATACGGGTGGATGCTGATGAAGCGACCTATCCACTGCATGTGATTTTACGTTATGAACTGGAACGGGCCTTGTTGGAAGGTACTCTAGAAGTGGAGGATTTGCCCGCAGCCTGGAACGAAAAAATGACTGACTATCTGGGATTATCCACTGAAGGTAATTTTGAAAACGGGGTAATGCAGGATGTACATTGGCCTGCAGGATTGATCGGATACTTTCCCACGTACACGTTGGGCGCGATGATGGCGGCTCAATTATTTGCCGCCGCGAAACGTGGCAATGTCGAGTTACCCCAGCAACTTAAGGGCGGTGACTTTAGTGGTCTACTCCAGTGGCTGAGAACGCATGTCCATGGGCTCGGAAGCTCGGTGTCTGTGGATCAATTGCTCGAAGCAGCAACGGGCGACGCTCTTACGCCGGATGCATTTTTGAATCATTTGCGGACTCGGTACCTAGGGTGAGCGGGGTCTAGCAAGCCCATAGGTTCTAGCCGAAGCTTGGTAGACCTAAGGTTAGCCAGCGACTGCGTGTTATCCCTCGGGCTGGGATGTACAAAACTGACCTAAAAGCGGCACACCCGGCTGACCGAAGGTGCATTTTGAGATGGCCGGTGCAAATGTAGATGTGGATGTAGGTGTAGATGTTGTAAACGCAGCTGCGGTGTTAATTGAGGAAGGATGTATGTTTGAACTCCCAGAAAAGGCAAGGGCTATTCAGGCCGAAGTAGAGCAGTTCTTTACCGAGCACGTGCTTCCCGCCAACAGCCAGTGGCAGAAAGAAGCCAGCGATGGCTTTGCGCGACCTCCGGTAGAGATGGCACTACGTGATCGAGCGAAGGCGCTGGGTCTATGGAATATGGCGCTGCCGAGACTGACGGAAGATGAACCGGGGATGCGGCTCTCAAACCTTGAATTCACAGGGGTTGCTGAGGTGCTGGGTCGCTTAGAGTGGGCATCCAGAGTGTTTAATTGTCACGCGCCTGATGTACCCAACATGGAATTATTACAGTTGTTTGCGACGGAAAAACAACGCGAGCAGTGGCTGAAACCATTGCTCGAGGGGGAAATGGGTTCAGCTTTTGCGATGACAGAGCCTGATGTTGCATCCAGCGATCCGGCCAATCTAGAGACTTGCATTGAACGCGATGGTGAATACTTTATCTTGAATGGGCGCAAATGGTTCGCGTCGAACGCAGGTCATGAACACTGCGAGTTGATCATTGCTGTCGGCGTAACTGACCCTGAGGCACCCAAGTCCCAGCGTCAATCGCTCCTATTGGTGCCAAGGCACGCGCCGGGTGTCGACATCATTCGTAATTTACCGGTTTTTGATCATACTTCGGTCACCAATATGCACACCGAGCTCACTTTTACCGATGTCCGCATCCCGGTGGATCAATTGCTGGGTGAGCGAGGTGCGGGATTTTCGATCGGACAGGCGAGGCTTGGTCCGGCGCGTCTTCACCATTGCATGCGGGCCATTGGGGAGTGCGAGGTGCTCATTAGCCTCATGGTTGAGCGCTCGCAAGCGCGGTCAACGTTTGGTAAGCGTATCGACGAGTATGGGGCAACCCAAGCCGCGATCAGCCTGTCTCGGATTGAACTGGATCAATGTCGCTTGCTGGTTCAGCGAGCAGCACATCTGCTGGATACGGTGGGTAACAAAGTCGCAAGAAAACAAATCTCCATGATTAAGGTGGCGGTGGCGAGGGTATACCAAGATATTGCCGATCGCGCGGTGCAAATTTATGGTGCAAAAGGAGTCACGTCAGATACACCTGCTGCCAGAGCATTCAATCGTGCTCGAGCTTTTAGAATTTACGATGGTCCCGATGAGGTGCATTTACAAACTATTGCTCGACTCGAAGCTGCCGACCAGGATTTGAGTCACGTAGCGTATTACTTGTCAGGAGAATAGCGTTTAGCAGTAAGGGCTTCTCAAAAGACTTCGTCAAATCGGCTAAGTCGTCGGTTAAAATTAGCTTAAAAAAAATCGCGGAGCGTCGCTCTGAAGCGACCGTGATGGACATGAGTAAGGAGCTTCGATGCGCTATTTTCAACCTCTGTTACCGTTTGTTCTGGGTTGGGCCCTCATCCTATCGAGCGAATCGCTCTCTGCTCTAGGTCTTATCAACGGTCTTGCGCAACTACTCCTGTTTGGGTTGGTTGTCTGTCTGCCGACCTGGAGGACTGGTCGCATGAGCTATGTGGATATCGGCTGGCCATGGGGTTTGGTGCTGCTCGCTCTACTTGCCCTTGTGTTCAGCGAGAGTAGTCAGATGCGGCTGATGGTCTTTAGCGCGCTGCTCGCAGGAGTAGGCCTTCGAATGGGGTTAGGAGCGCTGAATCTCTGGCGCTCAGGTAAATTCCGAAAGGAATTCCCGCGATATCAATATCAGCGCTTGCGTTGGGCAGAAGAGGGGAAAAGCAATGTTCCATTAGCGCTGCAAGTTGATGCACTCAGTCAGGGATTGGCGAATGCTTCCTTTTTGGCGTTGCCGATCTTGATTATCGGGACTAATCCTGAGCCGGGGCTGATGCCTTTGGAAATCATGGGTTTGATGATCAGTTTTTTGGCGCTTGGATTGGAATCGGTCGCGGACTATCAGAAGGTGCAATTTCTACGCGGACAAAAGCGCCAGGCGCAACATAATCAAGTCTGTGACGTAGGGTTATGGCGCTGGTGCCGACATCCGAACTATTTCTTTGAATGGATGGTTTGGAACGGCATGGTGATCAGCGCTGTCCCAAGTTGGTTAATGTTGGGTAATCGAGAATCGTTAACCGTTTGGTTACTGCTGGGGGCTGGTCTTTTATTGGCCTCAGGGTTTATGTACAGAACCTTGGTTTTTATTACAGGGGCGATCCCCTCAGAGTATTACTCCGCTCGAAAGAGGCCGGATTATGTGAATTATCAAGCCGTCACGAACCGCTTTTTCCCTGGCATTCCAAAATCGACAACGAAATAGGAATGAGGGAAAGCAATTTGACGATGAGTCTCGCTATTGGCCCCTCACCCGAGGGTCAAACAAGCGATCCTATGTCTGATAGGATCGCACGGGCTAGCCGACGAGTTACCCCAATCTGTGAAGAGCACAGATCTTATTGCCGGCCGGATCTTTCAGATAGGCCAGATACAGTCCGGTCCCGGGCCGTTCTCCGGGTGGTTCCTCAAGGGTTGTGCCGCCATGGGCTAAGCCAGCGGCATGCCAAGCATCTGCCTCAGCTGGGGTAGCAGCAGCAAAACCGACGGTGCCCCCATTCGCGCCCGTGGCGGGCTCTCCATTAATTGGAGGCGTGATGGCGAAAATGCCCGTGGGGGTAAAGTAAAAACATCGACCCTTGTCATCCATATTTCCAGGGGCGTGGCCCAGCGCACCCAATATGGCATCGTAAAAAGATTTCGCTGCGGCAACATCATCGGCGCCGACCATAACATGACTGAACATAATCTCTCTCAAGAACTAGGATTTGTCAGGCATGATGCCCGTTAAATTGAGGAAGCGAAAGTCTTCTGTTTCCCTCTCGCCTCTATCGAATTCTCTATCCCTCAGATCGAATTCAAGGCAACTCTCGTGTGACCTTGAAAAAATGACAAGAACGCCTGATTGAGAATCGGTTCGAAAACGGGAGCAAAGATACCCGGGCAGGTGCGGTGAGTTTTGCGAGGTGCTTGATACGAGGAACGGTTAAGGGTGAAGACTTGGGATGCTAGGATAGGGGTGTCCCTGAGCATCAACCAACAAAAGGCTAGAGCATGAAGTACTCAATCGCATTTGCATCGGAGGTGGACTCTTGGCGCTGGGTAAAACGCGCGGAAGCCCTGGGGTTCCACGCGGCGTGGTTTTACGACACTCAACTACTTAACCCCGATGTGTTTGTGTGCATGGCGTTGGCAGCCCATGAGACATCATCCATCCGGTTGGGTACAGGTGTTTTGGTGCCCTCAAATCGTATCGAGCCAGTGACGGCTAACGCCTTCGCCAGTTTGAATCAGATTGCCCCTGGTCGGATTGACTTTGGCGTAGGGACAGGATTCACAGCACGGCGAACCATGGGTTTGGGCGCAATCTCTTTGAGTAAAACTCGGCGCTATATTAATCGGGTGCAGGCCTTACTCAGAGGCGAAACTTTGGAGTGGGATTTTGAAAATGAATCCCGAAAAATTCGATTTTTAAATCCCGATCTCGGGCTAATTAACCTTACTGACGATATCCCTTTGTGGTTTTCAGCCTTCGGGCCGAAAGCGATGGCACTGGCTGCCGAGCTGAATGCGGGCTGGCTCAACTTTGGTATCAATGGCGCTGAAGAGGCTATCGGGGGCATGCAAGCAGTATGGGGGGATGCTGGCCGGAATCGGTCGAGCCTGCAAGCTAACTTGTTCGTGCTCGGCGCCGTGTTATCGGGTGATTCACAGCAAGATGAAGCAAAGCTCATGGCAGAAGCCGCACCCTTGACCGCGGTTATGTTCCACAACTTAGCAGATGAGGTGGGCGCCATGGGCGGTAGAAACCTACCGACCGGACCGCTCAGTAATCTGCTCAGCGAATATTTAACAATCCATGAGCGGTATCAGCCAGTTGACGCAAAGTATCTCAACAATCATCGAGGTCATTTGATGTTCGTTCGTCCTGAAGAAACGCACATCACCCCGGAATTGGTGCGCAATACCACGCTCAGTGGTACCCCGGCAGAGTTGGTGGAGCGTCTTCGACGATTAAAAGCCGCGGGCTATACCGAGATTACAATCCAGTTGGTCCATGATCACGAGGATGCCATCGAAGCTTGGGCGGAGGTACTGCGTCAGGTTTAGCGCGTTAAATTGCTGCTTGAGTCTCAATCGGGCTTTATCCCAAGGGTGAGAAAAGCATTGGCCCAAGACAGCAGCTAGGTCTTATACTGATGGCATGAGCGAAGCGACTCCACAAAATTCCGACGTCCCCAGCGTTTTCGAACTTAACTGGCGGTGTAAGCACACCTGGTCGAAAGCGTCTTATAACACCCTCTGGTGCTTGGTGGGATGCTCCATCGGCGATATGGGAACCATCTTATATTTCCAATTGAGCGGTATACCCTGGCCCACTTGGGCTATTATGGCGCTCGCT
The DNA here is from genome assembly GCA_002689445.1 of Gammaproteobacteria bacterium. Classification (GTDB taxonomy): domain Bacteria; phylum Pseudomonadota; class Gammaproteobacteria; order Pseudomonadales; family Azotimanducaceae; genus UBA9926. Next base: position 52,172 of record NZGC01000086.1, on the reverse strand, counting down.
ATTGTTAACGGATTAATCACCTCAATTTTGTTGGAAACCCTAATTTTGGTAAGACAGATGCCCTTGAAAGAGGCTTTCAAAACGGCAATTGGTATGTCGCTTATTTCAATGATAGCGATGGAACTTGCGATGAATATTGTTGATGTTGCCGTAACGGGTGGCGCGAGACTTACGCTCACTGTACTGCCTTTGATGTGGTTGGCGGGTTTTCTGACACCCTTGCCGTACAACTATTGGCGATTGAAAGCGCTGGGAAAGGCCTGCCATTGATGCGAAAAATTTAATGACTCAGGCTNTCCNCTGGGANGTTTCTGNAGCAGCNGGAGCCGATCAAAGTGTCGCTNCTGGGTTTGTGCCCATGTGGGCCAATCCATCCTCNCATGGGAATCATCGCCTCCACAGGCGTCTCGCGCTGATATGAAGAACCCGCTTGTTTACGGCATTGTCGGTAATGGTCGATTAGCGCGGCATTTGCTGCACTGGTTTGCTTTGAAGGGGATTGCGACGCAGCATTGGTACCGGAGGGGGGCAATGGCCGACCAACCTCCAAGCCAAGTGCTGAATGCTGCAACCACCATCATTTTAGCTATCAACGATGATGCGATTGAGCCTTTCATACAAGAAAATCCCGGACTGGAAAAATTTCAGTTGATCCACTGCTCTGGGTCGTTGGTAACGCCGCTTGCGTTTGGTGCGCATTTATTGCAAACCTTTGGCGAAGCACTTTGGCCGTTGGCAACCTACGAGGCCATACCCTTGATCCTAGATGAAGCTGGGCCGCCGACAGCGCAATTGTTTCCTTCGTTCGAAAATCCGGTCGCTCGCATCAGGGCCGAGGACAAAGCCAAATATCACGCCTTGTGTGTTTTGGCTTGCAGTGGCACTCAACTGCTGTGGCAAAAAATCCAGCTTAATTTTGATGAGATTGGACTCGATCCGGTACTGGCGAAACCCTTACTTCAAGAGAGCGCCCAAGCTGTCTTGACAAACCCCAATTTAACGCTAACAGGTCCCTTCGTCAGGGACGATCGACAGACCATTGAGCGCAATTTAGAGGCGCTCGGTGAGGACGACTTTGCGGAGGTCTATCGAGCCTTCCTGGGTCTGTTTCATGGTAACCAACGACCCCCTCGAGACGCATCAGGCTAAACTCGAAAGGGCGTCAAAACCGGCGCCAATCACCCTTGATAAAGCAAGACCAAAGGATATTGTTCTTAGTCTCGGAGTTGCGTATGGTCGAGGGACAGGGAAATTTTATTCATTCATGGCGAGCTTAGTTATGTCTGTTCAAGAAGAGAGTTTGGGCTTTGATCCAGATGCGTTAGCGAAAAAATACGCGCTAGAGCGTGACAAACGTGTACGTGTCGATGGTAACGATCAGTATCAGGAAGTGATTGGAGATTTTGCTTATTTTGTCGAAGACCCTTACATCCAGTCTGAGCTCAAGCGTGAACAAATTGATGATGAAGTCGAAGTGGTGATCATCGGCGGGGGATTCGGAGGGCTACTGGCCGCGGCACGGCTGAGGGAGGCCGGGATTGATGATTTTCGGCTCATTGAGAAAGGTGGTGATTTTGGCGGTACTTGGTACTGGAATCGTTATCCAGGCGCTTCCTGTGACATTGAGTCTTATGTCTATTTCCCGCTGCTGGAGAAAACTCAATTCGTACCAAAGCAAAAATACACCAACGCTCCGGAGACGCTAGAGTATTGTCATAAAATTGCGGAAACGTTTTCTCTGTATGAGAACGCTTTGTTTCAGACGGAGGTGACGTCGACTGATTGGGACGAGGAGTCAGGTCGTTGGATTGTGGCTACCAACCGTCAGGATGCCATCAAGGCACGATTTGTCGTGCATTCCAATGGTCCGCTCAATCGTCCGAAACTCCCAGCAATTCAGGGTATCACTCGATTCAAAGGCCACACCTTTCACACCAGTCGCTGGGATTACGAATATACCGGTGGTAACTCACACGGAGACCTCTCTAAATTAGCGGACAAGCGAGTCGCGATTATCGGAACGGGTGCGACAGCCGTACAATGCGTTCCCCATTTGGGTGCAGCGGCGAAGGACCTCTATGTCTTTCAGCGAACACCTTCTTCCATCGATGTTCGCAACAATCAATCGACGGATCCTGAGTGGATGGCCACCCAGTCTCCTGGGTGGCAGGACAAACGTCGGGAAAACTTCGAGTCATTGATGACTGGTATTCCAGTAAAAGAAGATCTTGTGAGCGATGGTTGGACAGAAGCATTCCGTTTGCTGTTCGGCTCGTTGCGGAGCAAAGCGCCCTCAAAAGCACGCCTAACCTGGTGGGCTGCTCAAGGCTTGTTCTCCAAACATTTCTATCAGAAGGGGGTCAAACAGTATCTCACTGACCGAGCGAGTGATTACATGGATCTAACGAGAGCGCTGGAAATCGCTGACTTTAAAAAAATGGAGAAAGTTCGAGCGAGAGCAGATTCAATTGTTGAAGACCCAGCCACGGCAGAATCGTTAAAGCCGTATTATCGGCAGTTTTGTAAACGTCCCTGTTTCCATGATGAGTACCTCCCGACATTCAATCGGCCCAACGTAACCTTGGTGGATACTGATGGGCAGGGCATCGATCAGATCACCGAGCAAGGCGTGGTGTTCAATGGTCAAGAGTACGAAGTCGATTGCATTATCTTTGCAACGGGTTTCGAAGTAGGCACTGACTATGCCAGGCGCGCGGGTTATCAAATCACGGGCCGAGAGGGTCTGTCGATTTCTGAAAAATGGTCCAAGGGTCTATCGACTTTACACGGGATGCACTCGCGTGGGTTCCCGAATGCTTTTTTCTTTGGTCCTGCTCAATCCGCTTTCACGGCGACCTATACCTATTCTCTCGATGAGAACAGCCAACATTTGGCTCACATCTTGAGTATTGCTAAGGACAAGGGCTATACCCTAATTGAAGCCAGTGAACAGGCCGAGGCGAATTGGGTACAGACAATTATTGAGAAAGCGCGACTCACGGCGGAATTCCAGTCGCAGTGTACTCCGGGGTACTACAACAATGAAGGTCACGTTAACGTCAACCCTCAAAACAACACCTACGGTGGCGGGCCGATCGAGTTTTTTGCATTGATGAAACAGTGGCGAGCCAAAGGCAAGCTCGAGGGCCTTGAAGTTAGCTAACTGGATCGTTGAATGAAGTCCTTGGGAGGGTTATCTTGCAATCCGTGAGATCGATGGGGCGCGCGTCAGCAAAGAAGTAATCAGTCAAGAGGATTAGACTCGATCAATTTTTTCTTCGAACTGCCTCGAAAGCGGCTTGAGTTTCTGGAGATACCGGGGCCTGAAGCAGCGCCTGAATCGCATCGATTAAACTTTCAATGAACAACTCCCCGGCCTTTCCCTGAAAAGCACAAGGCTGTTTGGCTTGATCAACCATTGCCGAAGTTGCCAACCGTAACGCGTAATTCATTCTGACATCAAAAACTGACGCCTCGAGATGTGGCAGGGCCAGTCTGAGTAGATGGCCCGTTTCTCGGGCGCTGGGACCTAGATTTCGATTGTAATGTTTGAGGGTCTCATCGTCGGCTTGAGTAAGTTCATGACCAAACGCGCGAATATAGCGGCGGAAATCCGGTGATTGCTTGGCGATTTGAAAGGGCGGCATGACCATTACGGCGCAAAGCTGTCTGAGGCTGGGTTGATCAGTGCTAGCGAGCAGTGTAGCCAGCTGATCGGTTCTTTCATTGACGACCTCAGTAAAGCGGCTCTGCCGAAGGGTATCAATGAGGCCCGCTAAGTTGCCGAAGTGATACTGCAAGGCGGATTCGTTTTTCTGGTTGGCTTTGGAAAGAATTTCTCGAATTGAAATATAAGCCAGACCTTTCTCAGCGGCGAGTTGTTCAACTGCACGCATGAGCGCTTCGCGGGTTTCCTTTCCACGGGTGGAAGGTGCTGTTGAGGAGGTTTTGTTAACGGATATTCGGTTTGCCATGAAGCAAGTTTACCCCATGCGCTTCGGACAAACACCCAGCGCTTTCAAGTTTGCTTAAGTCTAGCGAGTCAAGCACTGACATAGCGCGCAGCGCTGGGTTAAGAAAGCCCAGTCAATGTCATGGTTTGAAGAGAGTCAGGGGGTTGTCTGCTGGTGGTCGATCAGTCCCGTCAAGCTCTCCCGTACTGATGTCAATGCTTGTCAGACCGATATCAGTGCTTAATCTGAGTCTCGGTTCTCGGTTCTCGGTTCTCGGTTCTCGGTTCTCGGGTCTCGGGCTTCGGGCCCCGGGTTTAGAGGGGAGGAGGGCGGCTGAGGGCCTTTGTGATGTCGGTCACCTCAGGCTCGAAAGATCTGCCAAGGGGAATAAAATCGGTTCATCCTCTGTTACCCGGTGGACCCCGACCGGCGGGAAGTTGATTGTCCTGACGAGGGCTGTTGAAGGCAGCATCCTCATTGGATTTGGCGGCGATAGAACACGGATGCGACGCTCGCCCAAAACCGGTCAATCAGTCGACTCGATTCGGCTCCGGTTAAGCTCGAGGGTCTTAAACAATCCAGCATGGATGGCTTTGTCTGGGTCTTAAAAGTCCTTATGATGCGGGGATGGAAGCGTTGATAATTTGGCTTGAATCGGTCACTGATTTGCAGCGAGTGGTGTGGTTGTTGGGTGCGTTGAGCATTGCATGGTTGCTTGAGGCCTGCCTGCCTTTGTTCGAGTTTGGTTATCGAAAGGTCCAGCACGTGCTGAGGAACTTAGTCTTTGTGCTGACGACAGGACTGGTCACCTTAGCTCTGGCCTTTGTTGCCTATGGGGTTATGGGGATTGGTCACAACGATCGGGGCCTGCTCATGCTGCTTGAGTTGCCGGTGTGGCTCGAAATGATTTGTGCGCTAGCAATTCTTGATTTTTTTGGGCAGTACTTTGTCCATGTTTGCTTGCATCGGTATAAGTGGTTGTGGAAATTGCATTTGGTCCACCACAGTGACACCGAGGTCGATGCAAGCACCGGTACTCGCCACCATCCTGGCGATATGCTGTTTCGAGAGATGGTCATTTTTGCGGTGATTGTCACATTGGGTATCGCGCCGCACTGGTATTTATTGTATCGCGTGATTACCCCATTCTTTGCTTACTTTACCCACGCCAATATAGCGTTACCGGACGGATTAGATCGCGCCTTAGTTTGGGTGATTGTGACCCCGAATATGCACAAGTTTCATCATCACCTAGAGCGACCCTGGACGAACACCAATTACGGCAATGTCTTGTCGATTTGGGATCGACTGTTCGGCACCTTCGTCTACGAAAGTGTCAGTCAAGTTCGTTACGGAGTTGATACCGTCGATGGCAATTACTCGGATGATCTTATTTATCAGTTTAAATTGCCCTTTAATTCGACGATCAAAACCGATCAATCGTGACGCGACGAATGAAAAAAATTGTCCGCGACATTGGAGCGGGCCAGAATAGGCGGGGGAATGCGCTTTTTGAGTCGACAAGACAGGTGAGACTCGAAGGAATAAGCCGCATCGTCGGCCATAAAAGGGAAACCTATGCTAACGATTCGACCAACAGACAATGGATTTGGCGCCTTGGTGACCGGTGTCAATTTAACAGAAGCCTTACCTGCCAGGACCATTGCCGCGATTCGTGAGGCCTGGCTCACCCATCAAGTGTTAGGATTTCCAGATCAACATTTGGATCTCTTCGGTTTGGAGCGGGTTGCCAGTTTCTTAGGTGAATTTGGTGAGGATCCTTTCTTCGAGTCACTCCCGGGGCATTCGCATATCGCTGAGGTTCGCCGTAATGCCGAAGAGACAACCCCCTTGTTCGCTGAAAGTTGGCACTCAGATTGGAGCTTTCTAGCACAGCCACCTTCCGGTACGCTGCTGCAAGCGAAAACCCTGCCGCCTATGGGCGGGGATACGCTTTTTGCGGATCAGTACGCGGCTTGGGAGCAGTTGGATACATCCCTGAAGAAGAGCCTTGAGGGCTTGCAAGCCATACATTCTGCCCGACGTGGCTATGCACGGGACGGTTTGTATGGAGAACAAGATGTTGGCCGGTCAATGGCGATTCGATATTCCGATGAAGCCATGAAGACGCAAAGCCATCCGATTGCATTGACCCATCCTGAAACGGGCCGACAGGCGCTCTTCGTGAATCTTGGTTATACGATTGGGATCGAAGGTATGCCTGACCATGAAGCGTGGCCTTTGCTGCTCAGATTGTTCGAGCATCAGACCCAATCGCAGTTTCAATACCGACATTGTTGGACGGATGGCATGCTGACCCTATGGGATAACCGCTGTGTCTTGCATGCTGCGACCGGCGGCTACGATGGTTATGACCGAGTGCTCCACCGCATAACCTTGGCAGCTGTCTAGCGCCGAAAGGTTGGAGGGTGATTAGTAAGGCTTACTGCCGCTGATGGTGACTCGGCGGAGATGACGTTCATGCGGGTAATAGTCGCTTACCGCATAATGTTGCGCAGCCCGATTATCCCAAAAAGCCATTGCACCCTCGGTCCATTGAAAGCGGCACTGATATTCTGGGCGACTGTGCTGCTTGAGTAACATTTCGGTGATTCTGAGACTCTCTGATGCAGAGAGCGGTTCCTGGGTATGATGGTTAAACAGACTGTCATGGCGCAAAAATCCGCCGTGGAGATAGAGCGCTAGCTTGTGGGTCTCCGGGTGAGTTCGTGCAATAGGATGAGCAACACCAAAAGGTATTTGTGCCTTCAGATCTTCGATCAGGTCGTCAGGCATAGCGACACCTCCCCGGTTTAAAAAAACGCTATAGTCGTGAATTCCGGAAAGTTCCATTAACCTGTCTTGCAGCGTCGTCGGTAAACCAAGAAAGGCTGCGTGGCTATCGGCAAATAAGGTGTCTCCGCCAATTGGAGGTGCCAAGGTGCACTGAGCCACCGAACCTAAAGAGGGTTTTTCCATCCACGTGACATCGGTGTGCCAACCGTTTTCTGTCCCCGGGTGCATCTCGTTGTGGACAATTTCAAGAATAAAAGGATTGTTTCCTGGCTTTCCAAAGGGGAAGGCATCGAGTTCGCCGAAGTGATGGGCAAAATTAACTTGTTGATCCTCAGAGAGGAATTGCTCCCGGAAAAAACCACTTTGCGCTCTAGCAAAGTCGATCGAATGAGGAGAATTTGCTCGGGTGTTAGCGGATCCTTCAGATCAAGTCCGTGAATCACGGTGCCAATCGTCGTGGCAAGATGCTCAAAGGTTACCCCTTGATCTAGGGCAAGGGTCTCTAAACTGGTTGATACGGGCCGGTTGCCCATGCGCTCGTACTCTTTAAGCACTCCAACAGGAACACGATTAAAGTCTGGAAACAGATGATCCAGGGTGGGTTTGTTGGTGGCCTTTCTCGACTGTACTTGTTGGCGCACAGTTTCGAGTCGCTGGGCAACAGCGATGGCGTTTGCATTGTAGGAAGTTGCGGATTGGGTATCAGACATAGGGTTTTCCTGGATCGGTTTAAGCGAGCGATGGATGACGGGCTTCAAGCAGGCACACGGAATTGATCGATCTGGATATCTTCGATTCCTAAGTCAGTAAAGTTATCGTCGACGCGTCCCTTAATATAGTCCCGCCAACGAAAAGGGGTGAACTTGGGTGCGTCTTCGGCCAGCGAAGGAATAGGGGCAAGGACAGCATCGGCGGGCGGGTTATAAAAGTAAGGCGTACTATAGCGCGCGTCTCGTGATCTCGGGGTTACCCGATGAATAGCCGCTCGGTAGCGATCATTGCTTAACACTTGCATGGCATCGCCCAGATTGACCACGATTGTGCCGCTGGCTGGTGGCACGTCAATCCACTCGCCCTCCCGGGTATAAGTTTGTAATCCACCCGTCATATCTTGCAGCAACAAAGTTAAGACCCCAGGATCAGTGTGGTGATGCAAGGCCATATCACCCAAAGGTGTGGTTTCATTAAGGTCTTTACCGTTGAGGGGATCCTCCGTCGGGTAATAGTTGAGTCTTACCGTGCTGGTCCGCGGGTCGCCCAAGGCGTCAAGGTCAGTCGTATCGACCCCTAATGTCTGTAAAACGAGGCTCAATACTCGTTCAGCGACTATCGAAGAAGATTCAAAAAAATCACCCATTGTCACTTTGAAGCTAACGTCCTCTGGCCATTGGTTAAGGTTGCGACCAGTGGCTGCAGGGCGCATAAAATCGAACACTTCTTTAAGATCTCTTNGACGTTTGGTGAGCTCTCGATCGTAATAACCGAGCGGGCTCTGTTGCGTTCGCTGCAGGCGTCGCTTGGTCNCCGAGGGCAGTGCGAAAAATTNCCTTGACGCTGNCCACATAGCGTCAATCGCGCCATCAAGGCCGTGGTCAGTCAGCAGAAAAAAACCGTGTTGCTGGCAGGCCTTGTTCAGCTCGACCAGCCCCTCACCGGATTCCTCGGCGAATTGGAGGCTGATCAAAGGGACCTGGGAGGAGGCATCAGAAAGGCTCATAATGTTGATCTCTAGTAAATCCTGCCCCAGTGGGGTTGAGGTCGCTTAGGGAAATGCTTTGATGAGAGCATACCAGAGTCTAGGGGGCTTGGAAGTCGGGTCTTTGATCTAGCCGCATTGACTGCCAACAGCCAGCGCGGCGGGTTCTCATGCGCAGGCGCTGTCTGGCAACGCGAGGGTCGCCGATTTGCGTCCAACGAAAAGTCAGATGATACTCTAGGATCAGCTCCCGAGGTCGAAGGGTTCCCCTCATCCAAGTCAAAGGCCAGCCGGCCTCACCGAGGTAACGAGACTATGACGTTAACCATTATCGAGACCAGCGCACAACGAACTCACCAGTCGTTTGAAAAGGATCGGTATCTGAGTCAAGCAACCGCGGATGCTGAGCTAGATGCAGTTTGGAATGATTGCTGGCTGATGGCCGGTTTGGTCCAAGATGTGCAGCATCCAGGGGATTTTTTTGTATTCAGTGTAGGTTTGGAACAAGTTCTGATTACCCGAGATGATCAGGGTGAGTTACGCGCATTTTTCAACGTCTGTCAGCACCGAGGTAATCGTTTGGTTTGTGAGACGCAGGGCTCAACTCAGCACTTTCGATGTCCTTACCACGCTTGGACTTTCAGTCTTGATGGGCAGCTAAAGGGTGTGCCGTTGATTGAAAAATTTACAGAAGATCCACGTACCGCGAATCGAGATTTAACCCAGGTGAAAGTCGATGTTTGGAACGGGATGGTATTTGTCCATCTCGGGGATTCGCCGGAGCCGTTGCTCGATTTTTTGGGTCCCGTCGCAGATCTTCTGGCCCCTTATGATTTCGGTGCAATGACGCTGGTCGAAGACCAAACTGTGCATCTCGCGTGCAATTGGAAAGCGGTGGTTGATAATTTTTCAGAGCTTTACCATGTCGACTTTTTGCATCCGCAGCATAAGCGAATGGTCGATTGTCATAATGATCTCGTTCGGTTGTTTGCAGGCGGGCATACTGGCGTTGAGGTGCCAGGGGGGACGGTCAATCAAAAGTTTGGAATCCCAGAACTGCCGACCGATATACAGTCCTCACAATTGCTCAGTTTAGATTTAGATCCCAAAGACTTTAAAGGGCGCGTGCTCGAGGTTCGCGAGGCCATTCAGCAGCAAAAACGCGCCGTTGCGAAAGACCGAGGCATGCCCTACGAGCGATTTACCGATGATCAACTCTCGGATGTTTGGCAATACAATTTGTTCCCGAATACGATTCTGTCTTTCACGCCTGAACACTGCTGGGTATTGCGTCCTCGGCCTCACGCAACTGATCCGAACCAATGCGAATTTGATAAGTTGAGTTTAGTGCGCTTTCCCAATCAGACGGCGGCCGCTCATAAACCGATTTTAGGCCCAGCCAGTCGAGACGGCGCGGCTGCCCAGCCCAAGAGCAGGCCCGATCGTGACGTGTTTTCCTATGAGGCTGTCATCGCTGGCGACAAAACCATGACGGATACCATCGATCAAGATGTCGAATTATTGAGTCAAGTTCAATTGGGTATGCGCTCGAGGGGCTTTAATTCTGTCTTCTTGAACGAAGATGAAGTGAGAGTGCAGCACTTCCATGCGGAGTGGGACCGAAGGATGCTGAAGTCGGATAGGTGACAAGGCCCAAAGCGGTGGCGTGAATGCAGCGGGTGGAGGTAGGCTCGTTTGTCTGGCTGTCGGATGACAAGCGGTTAAGCGAGGGCGTGCAAAAAGCGAAGCTGCAGCGAAGGAAGGATGGGGTAAATGGTGCTCGATATGAAGCCTGACGATTCAGTGACCCAGAGTACTTTAAGTGCGGTTAAGACGTTACGGGTATCGCTCAAACTTCGGTTGCGAAGCGATTGAACACCGAGAGCAGGACAAATGAAGTGAACCTTAGGTTCAACCAGCTGTCGGGGCTCACTGAAAGGAACGAGTCACGCCACCAAGGTTAAGTAGATCCAGTAAAGATACAGAAGAGGAAGCCCAGTGACTGAATCGATTCGAACGCCGGAAACAAATTTCTCCGAGCTAAGCGATTTTAACTATCCGCCCCATTATCACCAATGGCAGGATCTGCGTGTGCATTACATCGACGAAGGACCTAGGTCGGCGCCGGTGATGTTATTGATGCATGGAATGCCTACCTGGAGCTATTTGTATCGACATATGATCCCCAAGTTGGTGGAAGCCGGTTACCGTTGTATTGCACCTGATCATTTGGGCTTTGGCCGATCAGACAAGCCCATGGACATTCACTGGTACACCATTGCCCGGCATACTGAGGTACTGACCAGCCTGATCCGAGCTCTTGATTTGCAGCGGGTAACCCTAGTTTGTCAGGATTGGGGTGGACCGACCGGATTGGCCCAAGTAGCGATGATGCCAGAGCGCTTCGAGCGCTTATGTATCATGAATACTTGGCTACATCATGAAGGTTATGACTACTCGGAAGGCATTCGTAATTGGAATCAAGCCTGGCAACCTGGCGGTCGGTTTGATCTGGTCTGTCCTGACGTCGCATTGCTATTGGTGCTGAGTGCGGGTCTTGCAACGCCGGACGTAATTTTTCCAGCGCTTGCCAGCGGCGAATCCCCAGCTTTGTCGGAGGAAGCAGAGCGCGTCTACCAAGGATTTGCCGCACCCTACCGCGGACTTCCCGATACAGCGTTCAATGGTTTCAGAAGGTTTCCGCGATCGATTCCAATGGATAGTTTTGATAATGGCAATGCTGCTGCTCAACAACTCCATTATAAAACGTTATTAACCCTTGCTCTGCCGGTGCACTTCATCTGGGGGTGCGCTGACAATGTGTTTACAGAAAGCTGGGGTAGGACCTGGTCAGATCGTATGCAAGGAACCTTCGATCCGATTCAGACTGCTGGGCACTTCCTTCAAAATACCCACGGTCCTGAGGTGGTTGAGCATTTGCTCAGACGGATCCGCGAAACGCCTTCCCACCACTCAGTATGAGGCTGTGATTGCTGAGGGTGCCAGAGGGGGTTGATGGAAGAGGGCCAGAAATTGGACCTAGAGGCCTTTAATCGAGGGGAGGTACCCGTATCCAACCCTCCATTAGGGTTCGGGCACTTCGGCTCATACTGGCTTTAACGACTGTCCATTTGCCTGCCTGCTCAATCGCCTCAGCTCCGACGCGCAGCGTGCCGGAGGGATGACCGAATCGAACGGCAGAACGTTCGCCACCGCCCGCAGCAATATTGACCAGGGTGCCCGGTACGGCCGCGGCGGCGCCAATGGCAACGGCGGCAGTGCCCATCATCGCATGGTGTAACTTGCCCATAGAGAGTGCCCTTACCGATAAATCGATGTCTTCAGCGGCGATGGTCTTGCCGCTTGATGCAAGATACGTCTCGGCTGGGGCGACCAGAGCAATTTTTGGCGTATGCTGGCGACTTTCGGCCTCGGCAGGATCCTGAATTAAACCCATAGCCAATGCGCCATAGGTGCGAATCGTTTCGAATTTTTGGAGTGCTGCCAGATCATTGTTAATGTCGTCTTGCAATTCGGTCCCCAAATAGCCGAGAGCCCCGGCGTTCAGGAAGATGGTGGGGATGCCGGCATTAATGAAAGTTGCTTCAAAACTGCCTATCTCGGGTACCTCCAGAGTATCGACCACGTTGCCGGTCGGAAACATGGCACCGTCACCATCATCAGCAGGGTCCATGAAGTCAAGGGTTACCTCGGCGGCGGGAAACGTAACGCCGTCAAGCTCAAAGTCTCCCAGTTCAACCACTTGACCCTCTGCGATGGGCACATAGGCTACAATGGTCTTTTGAATATTCGCTTGAAAGATACGGACTTCGGCAATGCCATTTTTGGGTATTTTGTCACCAGAAACCAAACCCTTGGAAATCGCAAAGCCGCCTACGGCTGCTGACAAGTTTCCGCAATTGCCGCTCCAGTCGATAAAGGCTTTATCGATCGCTACCTGACCAAAAAGGTAATCAACATCGTGATTGGGTTCTGCGCTTTTGGAGATGATGACCGTCTTACTGGTACTCGAAGTTGCCCCTCCCATACCATCTGTTTGCTTACCGTAAGGGTCTGGGCTGCCGATCACTCGTAACAGCAAATCGTCTCGTGCTTGGCCGGGTATTTGCGCAGGGACTGGCAGGTCGGCTAAATCGAAAAATACCCCCTTACTGGTGCCACCTCGGATGTAGGTAGCAGCGACTTTGATTTGAGATTGAGCCATCATTTATCTCCTGGACAATTAGGCGCTCGCCGATTCAAGAAAGTCTTGCGCAAAACGCTGTAGTACGCCTCCAGCTTCGTAGATGGAGACCTCCTCTGCGGTATCAAGTCGACACAGCGCGGTAAAGGTTAGGGTTTCCCCGTTCTGACGTTGGAGACTGACCTCTAGATTCGCCCCTGGGGTAAGATCGCCGCTGACCGAGTAGGTTTCTGAGCCATCAATGGCGTAAGTCGCTCGGGTTTCTCCGGGTCTGAATTCCAGTGGTAACACGCCCATGCCAATCAGGTTGGTGCGGTGAATGCGCTCGAACCCTTCGGCAATAATGACCTCAACTCCCGCAAGTCTGACGCCCTTAGCCGCCCAGTCGCGGGATGAGCCCTGGCCGTAGTCGGCGCCTGCGATGATGATCAGTGGTTGTTCTCGGTCCATATAGGTCTCAATGGCTTCCCACATTCTCACCACCTCACCTTCGGGTTCCATTCGGGTGAGCGAACCTTGCTGGACAGTGCCGTCAACCTTTGCCATTTCATTCACCAGCTTTGGATTGGCGAAAGTTGCTCGCTGAGCGGTAAGGTGATCGCCTCGATGCGTCGCATAGGAGTTAAAATCGACTTCGGGCAGACCCATTTTTGCGAGATACTCGCCAGCAGCACTGTCGAGCAGAATCGCATTTGAGGGCGACAAATGGTCTGTGGTGATATTGTCGCCGAGCACGGCCAGGGGGCGCAGATTTTTCAGGTGCCGGGGTTTAGCCAATGCGCCTTCCCAATACGGCGGACGACGGATATAGGTACTATTAGGTCGCCAATCGTAGAGAGGATCAGAGTCGTCGGTAACATCTTTTACCTTAATGAACATGGGGTCGTAGACCTGAGTGAAGTGCTCCGGTTTAACGCTTTGTGCAACAATCGCGTCGATTTCGGCATCGGTGGGCCAAATATCTGCTAAGCGAATCGGGTCACCTGCGGAGGTTTCACCCAAGACGTCCTGTTCAATATCGAATCGCACGGTTCCGGCAATGGCATAAGCCACCACAAGTGGGGGGGATGCCAAAAAGGCCTGCTTCGCATAGGGATGGATTCGGCCGTCAAAATTTCGGTTGCCTGAGAGTACGGCGGTTGCATAGAGATCTCGCTCGATCACCTCTTTTTGAATCTCCGGGTCCAGAGCGCCACTCATGCCGTTGCAGGTGGTGCAGGCAAACGCCACGATACCAAAGCCGAGTTGTTCAAGCTCTTTCAGAAGTTCCGCATCCTCCAGATAAAGTTGAACGGCTTTAGAGCCCGGTGCGAGGGAGGTCTTAACCCAAGGCTTTCGGCTCAAACCTAGAGCATTGGCTTTTTTGGCCAGCAGACCGGCAGCAATGACATTTCGTGGGTTGGAAGTATTCGTACACGACGTAATGGCGGCGATAATGACGGCGCCGTCAGGCATTTCGCCCTCAGCATGATCCGTGCTCCCGGTAATCCCCGCGTCGGCCAACTGGTGGGTTGATACCCGACGATGCGGATTAGAAGGCCCGGCCATATTACGACCCACAGCCGATAGATCGAAGGTTAAAACGCGTTCATATTGGGCCTCGTGCATGGCATCGGCCCACAATCCGGTTGCTTTGGCATAGTTTTCAACCAATGCGACTTGCTCTGCCGCGCGTCCGGTCAACGTCAAATAATCAAGGGTTTTGTCATCGATGTAGAACATCGCCGCGGTGGCACCAAATTCTGGGGTCATATTCGAGATCGTCGCGCGATCCCCGAGGGTCAATGCCGCAGCGCCTTCGCCAAAGAACTCGAGGTAAGAAGACACCACACGGGCTTCTCGTAAAAACTCAGTCAGCGCAAGTACGATGTCCGTTGCAGTAATGCCAGGCTGTCGTGCGCCGGTTAGCTCGACGCCTATAATGTCAGGAAGTCGCATGTATGAAGCCCGACCCAGCATGACACTTTCGGCCTCAAGACCACCCACGCCGATTGCGATGACTCCCAGAGCATCAACATGCGGAGTGTGACTGTCGGTGCCCACCAACGTATCAGGAAACGCGATACCGTCTTGGACGTGGACCACAGGTGACATTCGCTCGAGATTGATCTGGTGCATGATGCCGTTTCCCGGAGGAATGACATCGACATTCTCGAAAGCCGTTTTGGTCCAATTAATAAAGTGAAATCGGTCATCGTTACGACGGTCTTCGATCGCCCGATTTTTTGCGAAGGCATCGGCTTCAAAGCCCGCGTGTTCAACCGCGAGGGAATGATCAACAATGAGTTGGGTGGGGACGACCGGGTTAACTTGAGCCGGATCACCTCCCTTGGCGGCTATAGCATCGCGTAGTCCTGCCAGGTCAACCAGGGCGGTTTGACCAAGAATATCGTGGCAAACGACCCGAGCCGGATACCATGGAAAATCGAGATCACGCTTGCGGTCGATAAACTGCCAGAGCGATGCCTCAAGCTGCTCTGGATCGCATCGTCTGACTAAATTTTCGGCCAGCACCTTGCAAGTATAAGGAAGCTTTGAATAGGTTCCCGGCGACAGCGCTTCGATGGCTGCTTCGGCACTAAAGAAACTCAGCTCGGTGTTAGGTAGTTGAGTTTGATATTGCTTGTTCATGGTTGAGGCTTCCGAAATCAATGACATTGTCGATGTAGCTGAGACGCGATGAGGCCGTGAGACTTTACGTCGATCGCCTCCGGGGAGAGTAGAGCCGTACCCCGCGTCAAGTTGGTTTGCGCATGATACCGCAACTTAACGCGATCGTCCTGAAGGGTTGATTTGAGTTGTTGGACTGCATGATGCTTATTCAGGACGGGGCATTGAAACACTAAGATAATTGCTCGATGATGGCGGCATGGGTGCCTGTTTCGTCTTGATTATCGTGGTGAAAAATCGGCACTGAGTAAAAATTCTGGAGACCCTTATGAGCGCTATGCCGCCTCAAGCCGAACAAGAGCTCGTTGCTTCTGCGAGAGCCTTGATACCCGAGTTACAGTCGCGTAGTTCCGAAATTGATGACAATCGGCAATTGCCTCAAGACTTGGCCAAAAAACTGGCAGATCTTGGTTTCTATCGATTGGTTGTTCCGCCAGAACTCGGGGGGCTTGGGGTTTCACCTGAGACTTTTTGCTTGATCTGCGAGACGTTGGCTGAGGCCAACGGCAGCGCGGCTTGGTGTGTGTTTATTGGGGCAACCTCACAATATTTGTTCGGCGCATTGCCTGAATCGCAACTTGAACGGATGTTGCAAGACCCGAATGTCATCACCAGTGGCGTATTTGCTGACAGCGGTACGGTACGGTTTGAAAGTCGAGACGGCAAGCCGGGATATCGCGTCAACGGCCATTGGCGATGGGGGTCTGGTTGCCGAAACGCCGCGTGGATTTCAGGAGGCGTCCATGAGATTGATGAGCAAGGCAATCGCGTTGAGAAAACGCCACTATTGACCCGTGTTTTTTTTACCCCAGACGAAATTGAAATTCTCGATAATTGGCATGTGTCGGGTCTTAAGGGCTCGGGTTCCAGTGATTACCTTGCAAAAGATGTCTGGGTTCCGGCTGACAGACTCTCAGGTAATGTCGAGGAGTCTGAAAACGCACACAAACCGATCTATCAGTTTCCGAAGTTTGCCTTGCTGGGGATACCTATTGGCGCAATATGTCTAGGCATGGCTAACGCAAGCTTGCAAGAAGTCGTCCGTGCTGCGAAAGAAAAAACCCCGCAAGGCAGTCGCCGTCCTCTTGCCTCTAGACCCTCGCTGCATATTGAGTTGGCCAAATCTGAGACGGCGCTCAGTGCAGCCAGAAGCTTATTTTATAGCCGAATTCGTGAGGGTTGGACTGCGGCTCAGGAAGCACCAGGAACCCTCGATCATCGTCGTCAGATGCGCACGGCGACCGTGCACGCAGTATCCCAATCCATCCAAGTCATCGATCAAATGTACAGCGTGATGGGGGGAACGTCAGTCTATTCCAGTTCTTGTTTGCAGCAGCATTTCAGGGATGTCCATGTTGCCTCTCAGCACATGATGGTTGGCGAACCCGTTATGGAGTTGGCTGGGCGAGTACTTTTGGGATTGGACGAGGAGGCGCTCGGCCTTTGAATACTGGGCCGATGGGCTGATGGGTTGATGGTTAGAGGATGAACGGATGACTGAGGCACATTTTGGTTTGGCCACGCCAACCACGCTGTGGGGGCTTGATTGGGCGCACCGCCAAGAGCAGTTGCAGCAGATTGAGGTCGCTGGTTTTGATCATGTTTTCTTGGCTGATCACGTGTCATTTCACAATGGTGCTGGTGCCGACGGCTTTGTCGAGGCGGCATCTCTTGCACAGCTGCACCCTTCTTTAAAGGTCATGATCAGTATTTACTTATTGCCCTTGCGGCACCCGTTGCCGGTGGCCAGACAGATCGCCTCGATGGCTCGGACAGCCCCCGGGCGATTTATTTTTGGTGTAGGTATCGGGGGAGAGGATCCTCATGAGCTCGTGGTGTGTGGTGTCAATCCAAAGCATCGAGGCCGACGTGCGAATGAGTCTCTCACCATCATTAAGGGTTTGTTAGCGGGCGATACGGTTTCTTTTGAAGGGTCGGACTTTCAAGTTCAAGACGCAAGAATACGACCGACGCCATCGCAGCCAGTACCGATCATTGTGGGCGGACGATCAGATGCGGCTTTGACTCGAGCCGCCCGTTTTGCGGACGGTTGGATCGGTGTTTGGTGTTCGCCGAAACGGTTCCACCAAGCAGTGACGATGGTGGCCGAGGAGGCCGAAGCGCTGGGCCGAGCGCCAATCGCTTGGTTGCATGGATACCAGCCATGGGTTGGCGTCGATGCTACATCGCCAGATCGGGCGAGAGAGGCAGTTAAAACCGGTATGGAGGCGTTTTACAAAATTCCCTTTAAAAATTTTGAACGCTATACCCCGTCTGGAACGCCTCGCCAGGTGGCTGAGCAACTCGTGCCTTACTACGAAGCGGGCTGTCGTATGTTTAATCTGAAAATTTGTTGCGCACAACCTGAAGATGAAGTGGCCCTCGGCGCTGAAGTGATTGCCTGTTTGCAAGCCATGGTCTAGCTCGGATTCACAATGCGCGTTATTAACACGGGATTTTTCGAGTGGATTACCTAAGATGGCTCAAATGATGCGAAGGTTATAGGAGATCGTCCCAGGCGAGTGACCCAACCTGCCATCAGAGCGGTATTGTCCTATTGGCAAAGATGTCAGAGGTGAGGCGCGAGGAACAAGGGTGATGATGGCCAAGGTGCACACAAGGCCAAAAGCAGCGCTAAAAGGCAGGCGGCACTAAAAGGCAGAAAGCGGCGAATCAAGGTAGGGCGAATCGAGGTAGAAAGAAGCAAAAAGAAGCGGAAAGCGGCGGAAAGGGGCGAGATCAGTAAGCTCTAAGCGAGGTTGTAGTGATTGAAGTTTATCTAGCGAAGACGATTGTTACCATGAATGCTTCTTGGCCAGAGGCAACGGCGATTGCTATCAGAGAAGGTAAAATACTCGAGGTGGGTACCCTTGAAAGCCTTCAACCTTGGTTGATCCGGTTCGAGCATCGTGTGATTGATACTTATCGTGATGCCGTTATTGTCCCAGGTTTTATTGATCCCCACCTTCACCCGAGTATGGCGGCGGTTATCCTGCCCATGCATTTTATCACGGCAATGCCTTGGTCTTTGCCCTGGGGGCATGTGCCCGCCACGGTGACCGCTGAGGGGTTTGATCAACGGTTAGCAGAAATCGCCAAGGTTGAAGACGACGAGGTGCTCATTGTTTGGGGGCATCATGATCTGTGGCATGGTGCCATGACTCGGTCTCGGATCGAGGCTGTAGAGTCTTCTCGCCCCGTCGTTGTTTGGAATCGATCCTTCCACGAATTGCACATGAACAGCGCTTGCATGTCGTTCCTAAATATTACCGAGGACATTGTGGAGGGGCGCCCACAGATCGATTACGCCCGGGGCCGGTTCTTTGAAAATGGACTGGGCTATGCCATCCAGAAATTAAACCCCTATATTTTGGCTGAAGCGCGGTTTACCTTTGGGCTTGAGCGATTGAAGCAGGTGGTAGCAGCCGGTGGGCATACCACGGTTGGCGATATGGCCGTTGGGTTGTTTGATTTTGATCGTGAGCTGAATGTCACCAGAGCATTGTTTGAGAACGATTCAACGCCGTTTCGAATCGAGCAGGTTCCGCATGGCGCGGTGGTTACCCATCAACGCACTTTCGAAGAAACCAACGCTTTCATTGAATCGCTGATCGAAGGCAATACCCCAAGGCTGCATTTCCGAAAACGCATAAAACTGTTTGCCGACGGGGCTTTTTTTTCGCAATTAGCGCAGTTGCTCCCCCCCGGATATCTTGATGGGCATCAGGGTGAGTGGTTAATGGCGCCGGATGTGCTTGAGGAAAGGATCGATCTATTTT
Organism: Gammaproteobacteria bacterium; assembly: GCA_002689445.1. Taxonomy (GTDB): domain Bacteria; phylum Pseudomonadota; class Gammaproteobacteria; order Pseudomonadales; family Azotimanducaceae; genus UBA9926. The sequence continues at coordinate 33,074 of NZGC01000086.1, read as the reverse complement.
GGCAGGCAGGTTACCAGATCCATGTTCATGTGACAGGGGATATGGGGGTTGAGGTGGCGCTCGATTGCCTCGCTAAAGCTCAGGCCAAAAAACCGCGGTTTGATCACGGATTTACCCTGGAGCATATGGGTTATGCAACGCCTGAACAGCTGCAAAGAGCCAAACGACTGGGAGCTTCCGTATCGGCAAACATTTATTACCTGCACGAATTGTCCGCCCGCTATGCTGAACTTTCTGTGGGTTATGAAAGAGCATCCACGATGGGCCGCTTAGCCTCGAGTTTTGCTCTGGATTTAACCACCGCGATACATTCAGATTTCACCATGGCCCCTGCTGAACCCTTGCTCAACATGTGGGTGGCGGTCAATCGAGTCAACGCTCAGGGCGAGGTGATGGGCCCCCATGAATGCATTTCCGCGGAACAAGCCCTCGCTGCTGTAACGATTAATGCGGCGAAGGTTTTAGGGATCGACGCCCTCACGGGTAGCCTTCGTGCCGGCAAAACTGCCGATATGACCATTCTTTCGGATAATCCGTTGACGGTACCCAGCATGGCGATCAAAGATGTTAAAGTGCTCGCGACCGTGTTCGAAGGCGAGTTAACCCAAGCTCTGCAATAGCGAAAACCGAAGATGCAGCCTGAACTTGATGAGTCGTTGCTCACCGTGATTGCCGGATATTTGGGCGCCGGAAAAACCACCCTGATCAATAGAATGTTACAACAGGCGACCCAGCCTTTCGCGGTGATTGTGAACGATTTGGGACGTTTGCCCGTGGATGCGACCCTGATCGCGACACGTGCTTCGACAACCCTCACCCTGACCAACGGTTGTGCCTGCTGTCAATTGCAGTCCGATCTGGCCGCTCAGTTGCTGCAACTGCGGCAAGCGAAGTTTTCTGCGGTGGTGCTCGAGGCCAGCGGTGTTGCCAAAGCAGGCAATTTAGCAGCCATTACCGGTCAAGCGGATGGTTATCGGCTGGCGAAAATCATCACCTTAGTGGATGGCTTTGCGGTCGAAAAGCAGCTAAATGATGCCTATCTGGTCGCGTTAGTGAACGAACAGATCGCCGTGGCTGATTTTGTGGTTCAGACCAAGATAGAGGCCTCGCTGAATCAAACACTCAAGGGGCTCAGACCGGATGCGGTAGGTTTGCTGTCTCATGGCCCCTTGCCCGCCTATTGTTCGCCGAACTTTGTAGCGTCCCCTCGAGCAGTGAAAGTCCCACTCGGTGCTCCTCCGATGTTCCAACACCGTGTTATTTATCCGGATGGGATGATCCAACCCAATGCGATAGAGGCGTTTATCGCTCGGACACCTTGTATTGAGCGCGTCAAAGGTTGGCTGAATACAACGGAAGGTGGCTATTTGATCCAAGCGACGCGAAGACAATTTTCCGCCGAACCGGTTTCCGTTGTACCTCAGTCCGGTTTACAGTTCATTTGGCGTGGCGACCAAGAGCTCGATTTTTCCCCACTGATTCAAGCGGGGCCGCTAAATTAAGTCGGACCCAGTCGAAGGAGTGGGTTTCGCGTGGGCGCATCTGTGACCCAATCATCAAAGGACGATCTCCCCTTAACAGGCAATTTGCTGGTCGATCGCCGAATTGCCTCAATGCTCAAGCTGGATGGGGCCATTTGGGTTAGGTCAATACACTGAGGTAAGGTGGTGGTCTCGGAGACTGATCCAGTGAGGTTTGGGTAACCACGAAAGACCGGGCCATGGGGGCTCAGAAGCCATCTAGAAAAAGGAGAAACAAGATGTTCTATCTAGGCATGGGATTGTTTTTCGGTACCCATGGATTGATGCTCGTCCCGGGTATTCGGCGCCAGATCGTAGGCTTGAGTTCAGAGACAGCCTATATGGGGTTTTATTCTCTCATGAGTCTTGCCGGTCTAGTGTTGATTGCCCTGGGCTATGAACGCCACCATCTGTTGAATTTACCCTCCCTGCCGAATCTCTATCAATGGTCGCCGATAATCATGTTTTTGGCGTTTTGGATGATTATCGCAGCAAACCTGCCCTGCTGGATCAAGCATTGGCTCAAGCATCCCATGACGATCGGCATTGTCTTGTGGGCGCTGGTGCATTTATCGGTCAGTTCAAATTTACATGCATGGCTGATGTTTGGCACTTTTGCTGTGCTCATGTTGGTTGCGGCTTTGACCGTCGGAGTCAGAGGCAAAACCCCCGTTGGCAGCGATCGTCCGCCTAAAGGCATTTTTGATGTTGTTGCAGTGGCGGTGGGTGCAGCCCTCACGGCGTTGGTGGGTTATTTGCACGGCACCTGGTTTGGAGTGATTGTCTTTTGACTCAACAGGAAGCCCTTCAGCATGCCGAGGATAATTCTTTTATGCGTCTTGCGCTCCAGCAGGCCGAACTCGCCCAATCCCTTGGTGAGGTGCCCGTCGGCGCGATAGCGGTTGCGGGGGGTGAAGTCATTGGCGCTGGCCATAACCGATTGATTGTAGACCACGACCCAACGGCTCATGCAGAGATGGTGGCGTTGCGTTCCACTGGTTTTGCAAAACAAAACTACCGCTTACCAGAGGTTACCCTGTACGTCACGCTAGAGCCTTGTGCGATGTGTGCCGGCGCTATGATACACGCCCGGGTTCAAACCCTGGTGTTTGCTGCCCGGGAACCTCGAGCAGGAGCCATACGGTCACAACAGAGATTTTTTGAATCGGATTATCTTAACCACCGGGTTGCGGTCCGCGAGGGCATACTGGCGGAGGAGAGTGCAGGATTGTTAAAAGCTTTTTTTCGGCAGCGCCGGAAAAGCTCGGGAGTTGCCTGAGCATCTCCTGCGAATCAGAAGCATTGAGCAAGACGTTGGGTGACTGCTTCTAAAGCGAGTCGATCGATTACTGAAAAATCGGCATTGATACGACTATCGATATCGAGCACGCCAACGCAGGTATGATCTTTGATGATGGGGACGACGATTTCGGCTCGAGAGTCTGGACTGCAAGCAATATGCCCAGGGAATTGGTTAACATCGTCGACAATGAGGGTTGTGCACTCTGCCCAAGCGGTGCCGCAAACCCCTTTGCCAAAGGGAATGCGAGTACAAGCGATCGGTCCTTGAAATGGACCCAATACCAAAGCGTCATTTTTCACCAGATAGAAACCCACCCATAACCATTGAAAACTCGCATGCAGCGCGGCGCTGGCATTGGCGAGATTGGCGATGAGGTCCTGCTCGCCATCAACTAGCGCGAATATCTGGGGTAATAAGGCCTGGTAGAGGGTTTCTCGATCAGTAGAAGGGGGTAGTACCAGGGAGCCAGACATGTTTTATCTCATAATTTTCGATTTATTGGGCCTTCCAGGTGACCCGAAGCCCAGGGTCGCTATAATAGGTGTTTACCTAAAGTGGCGAAACCATGTTGCACTTAACCGGCGAGGCTGCACTCTCGAGTTTCCGACAGGAAAAATTACAAAATCTTATTGACGCAGTAAACCTCCCGTTTCGATTGCAAGAAGCGTGCTTTGATTATTTTCTCGATGTTAAACGAGACCTCGATGACGGTGAGCTGACCAAGGCACTTGGGTTATTGAACGCTCGGGTTGAAGTGGATTTAGCCCAAGCAAGTCTGATGTTCATTGTGACGCCGAGATTGGGCACTTTGTCGCCCTGGAGCACTAAGGCAACAGAAATTGCAATCAACTGTGGATTGGCGAGCATTCATCGGATTGAGCGAGGAATTCGATACAGTTTTACCTGCGAGGCGTCGGATTCGAGCGACGAGCAAATGAGTCAGGCATTGGCGAGTCTTCGAGGTTTAATCCATGATCCGATGACGGAATCGGTGCTCGCTGAAATCTCTGCCGTCACTGCATTGTTCGAATTTCAGTCAGCCAACGAGGGTCAGGTAATACCCGTGCTAGAGCAGGGACCAAAAGCGATCGATGTCGCTAATGAGGCTCTGGGATTGGCGCTAGCAGACGACGAAATCGCTTACTTGGCCGATGCCTTTCAGACCCTTGAGCGAAATCCTACCGATGTCGAGTTAATGATGTTTGCCCAGGCAAATTCGGAGCACTGTCGACACAAGATTTTTCGTGCCTCTTGGACTTTAGATGGTGAAGCGCAAGACCTTAGCTTGATGGATATGATTCAAAACACCTACACCCAGACCAAGGGCAGAGGTGTGCTAAGCGCTTATAGTGACAATGCCTCGGTCATAGCTGGCGCAACCGCCAGGCGCCTCATATCCAATACCGAAACCGATACTTACGAGCACATTGAAGAATCAATGCCGATTTTGATGAAAGTGGAGACCCACAATCATCCGACAGGCATTGCACCGTTTCCAGGCGCTGCAACCGGTGCAGGGGGCGAGATTCGTGATGAAGGTGCGGTGGGACGCGGCTCGCGACCAAAGGCAGGTCTGACAGGATTCTCAGTGTCAAATTTAATGATTCCAGAAGCCCGGGAGCCCTGGGAGGATTCCTTAGGAAAGCCCGGCAGAATGGCCTCGGCGATGGCAATTATGTTGGATGGACCTATTGGTGGTGCCGCTTTCAATAACGAGTTCGGTCGACCCAATCTGACCGGCTATTTCCGCAGTTTTGAGATGAAGGTGAGCGGAGACCACTGGGGTTACCACAAGCCCATCATGCTCGCAGGGGGCATGGGTAATATTCGTGAGCAACACGTCGATAAAGGTGAAATAACACCGGGGGATGCGTTGCTGGTCCTGGGAGGACCTGCCATGTTGATTGGTCTCGGTGGAGGAGCCGCCTCATCCATGGCGAGTGGCACAGGCGATGAAGCCCTAGACTTTGCGAGCGTCCAACGCGGTAATCCAGAGATCGAACATCGTTGTCAGGAAGTAATCGATCGCTGCTGGCAAATGGGGGAGCGCAATCCGATACGATTTATCCACGATGTTGGTGCAGGCGGTCTGTCGAATGCGTTACCTGAGTTGGTCAAGGATGGCGGCTGTGGTGGCACATTTGATTTGCGAGCGATCCCCTCAGCGGAACCGCAACTGACGCCTCTTGAACTCTGGTGTAATGAGGCGCAGGAGCGTTATGTTCTCGCAATCGCCCAGGATCGTCTGGAAGACTTTTTGCAGATTTGTCACCGAGAACGGTGCCCGGTAGCGGTCGTGGGACAGGCCGAGGCAAGCCCGCATCTGCTGGTGAAGGATCCGTTGTTTGACAACAAACCCGTCGACTTACCGATGTCAGTACTTTTTGGTAAACCTCCTAAAATGCATATCTCTGCTGTATCCCAAGTTCGGTCAGGGGTAGATTCGTGGGCTCTGCCAGAGCTGAAGGACGCGGTCTATAGAGTGCTAGGGCATCCTACAGTGGGTAGCAAGAGCTTTTTGATAACCATCGGCGATCGAAGTGTTGGCGGCTTGGTGGCCCGTGATCAAATGGTTGGACCTTGGCAGGTTCCAGTGGCTGATGTTGCTGTCACTGCGGCAGGGTTTTTAGATTCAGTTGGCGAGGCGATGGCGGTGGGGGAGCGAACGCCACTGGCAATTGTGGACGGTCCCGCATCAGGACGTATGGCGGTTGCCGAGGCTTTGACCAATATTTCGGCGGCGGCGATTGGTGATCTTGAAGGTGTGAAGTTGTCGGCCAATTGGATGGCGGCCAGTGGCCACCCCGGAGAGGACGCGAGTTTATTTAAGACAGTTCAAGCGGTGGGTATGGAGATGTGCCCTGCTTTGGGGTTGTGTATACCCGTAGGCAAAGATTCCATGTCCATGCAGACCCGCTGGCAGCAAGCAGGTCAGCAGGCGGTGGTCGCGTCTCCGGTGTCCCTTATTGTCTCCGCCTTTGCTTCGGTCCGAGACATTAACGATACCTTAACGCCAGTATTATCCCCAGAACCCAGTCGACTCTTACTGCTGGAATTGTCGGCACATCGACGGATGGGCGGTAGCATTTTGCAACAATGTTTTAATGTGTTCGAAGGGGTCGTCCCTGACATTGACGATTACACGGTCTTACGACAGTTATGGCAGATCTTGCAAGACCCTACCTTACGTCGTGAGGCTTTGGCGATGCATGACCGGTCGGATGGCGGCTTGTTGGCGCTGCTCGCTGAGATGACCTTTGCTGGTCGTCGAGGGATATCGGTAACCGTGCCTGAATCAGAGCCCTTAATACCGTTTCTCTTTAACGAAGAAGTGGGGGTTGTTCTTCAGGTGAAATCCAGCGGTCTTGACCGATGGGAGCAAGCCTTAACCGCCACGGGGATTGCCTGGTGTGATATCGGCTCGCCGCAATTGGAGCAAACGCTAAGCATCACTCAAGGGGATGAGCGAGTCGCCACTTGGACCCGCGCTGAGCTCGAACAGCGTTGGTCTTCGACCAGTTATCAACTGCAAAAACTGAGGGATGATCCTCGATGTGCTGAGGAAGCTTTTCAAGCGCTCGCCGACGATCAGGATCCGGGACTCTCTATCCGCCTGCCCGCTGTGTCTATGGGCGGCGAGGTTGGACCCACTCCGTTACGAGGCATAAAAGCCAAGGTGGCAGTCCTGAGAGAGCAGGGCATCAACAGTCAAATGGAGATGGCAGCTGCGTTCTTGCAGGCAGGGTTTGAGGCATTTGATGTGCACATGAGCGATCTCGTCTCAGGGCGACACAACTTAGACGACTTCCAGATGTTAGCCGCTTGTGGAGGCTTCTCTTATGGTGATGTGCTTGGTGCTGGGACAGGATGGGCTCGGAACATTCTCATGAATCAAGCGCTAACCGATCAGTTCGAATCTTTTTTCTATCGACCGGATACGCTCACACTTGGTGTTTGCAACGGCTGTCAGATGCTGTCGCAGTTGCAAACATTGATTCCCGGTGCCGACACTTGGCCTCAGTTCGTTAGGAATCGGTCCGAACAGTTTGAGGCTCGGTTTTCGTTAGTCGAGGTGCTACCCAGTCAAAGCCTACTTTTGCAATCGTTACAAGGGGCGGTCTTGCCGATTGTCGTGTCTCATGGCGAGGGTCGAGCGGTACTGTCTGAAGCAGACCGTCAGTCTTTGGCAGGCAATGGACAAATTGCGCTTCACTATGTTGATCATCACCATAAACCAACCGAGCGTTATCCTCTCAACCCTAACGGGTCTTCGCGCGGATTAACTGCAGTTTCATCGACCGACGGTCGAGCCTTGATTATGATGCCGCATCCCGAGCGTTCATTCAGGAAGTATCAATGGTCGTGGCAACCCGAAGATTTGAAGGCGAAAACGCCTTGGTCGCAGTTGTTTGAAGGCGCCGCTGCGCAGTTTCAGTAAGTTGGGCTTGAGTCTAACGGGCTGGTGGAATGATCACGGCATCATGAGTGGGGAAATCTCCCAGGGAGCGATCCTCGAAATAATGCGTCAAGGTCTGCTTAATGGCTTCGAATGACAATTCATCCCAAGGAATATCACTGAAGCTAAATAACTGAGTCTCTAAGCTCTCCTCGCCCGGATAAAAATCAAGATTGAGCAATCGAGCTTTATAGAACATATACACTTGTGAGATGTGGGGTAAGCTGAAGACGGTATAAAGTGATTCTAGTTCTACCGTTGCATTCGCTTCCTCGAGTGTTTCTCTGCGAGCTCCATCGGCAACCGATTCACCATTTTCGAGAAATCCCGCGGGCAGTGTCCATTTGCCGTAGCGAGGTTCGATGGCGCGTCGACACAGCAACACCTGATCTTGATAAAAAGGCAGGCAACCCGCGATGATACGTGGATTGGTATAATGGATAGCGCCGCAGTGATTGCAGACAAATCGAGGGCGATTGTCTCCCTCAGGAATGGAAAGAGCGACCTCACCGCCGCATTGACTGCAATAATTCATGGCAGGAGTATAAAGGCAGGTTGCCTGTCATCACAATGGAGGTGCCGAGGGTGATTGAACGCTTACGCAATAACTTGAGCGAGCAGAAAAAGGTCGACCCGGTTCCTGATCGCTTTCAAGGAGCTGCTGAAGCGGGCGTGATGATTTTGGTTAGGGCGACAACAGCGCCATGCATTGCCTTAACGGTGAGATCTTCCCACCTCTCATCTCACGCGGGAGAAGTTGCTTTACCGGGTGGTAAGCGCGATTCAACGGATAGGTCATTGGCCGCAGCAGCGCTGCGGGAGACAGAAGAAGAGCTCGGTGTGCCGGTCATCGAAATTGAACTATTGGGACAACTGCCAGGGCTCGTCTCAAAGCATGGCCTGTGGGTGACACCATTTGTGGGGATTGTGCAGGATCAAACGATCTTCCAGCCCAATGCCGGCGAAGTTCAGACCGTTTTTGAAGTGCCGCTCGACTGGCTAAAAACGGATCCGAGATCGAGCACTGAGCGCTTGGACCGGCAAGGCATTGTGCAATGGGCACCGGTGTACGAATACCAAGGCCATCGAATCTGGGGTTTAACAGCGCTAATTCTGGAAAACCTCATTGCTGTGGGATTAGCCTGATGCTCCCTCGATCCGAGGCTTCTGATATAGTGTAAGAGACAGGAGAAAATCATGATTTATCAGTTAGAAGACGCCGTTCCCCAAATTCATGCGTCAGCTTGGGTCGCTGAGAACGCAACCCTAGCAGGGCAGATCACGCTCCAAAAGGATGTGAGTATTTGGTTTAATGCAGTCCTGCGAGCAGAGCATGCGCCCATTACGGTAGGAGAAGGTTCCAATATCCAAGACGGCACGGTGTGCCATGTTGATCCTGGCATGCCATTGACCATCGGTCGATCGGTGACGGTGGGTCATAAAGTCATGCTGCATGGTTGTACGATTGGCGACGAATCGCTGATCGGTATTAATGCCGTCATCCTCAACGGCGCCAAGATAGGTCGACATTGCTTGATTGGGGCGAACTCGCTCATTCCGGAAGGGAAAGAAATACCGGATGGCTCGTTAGTGATGGGTTCTCCCGGGAAAATCGTCAGGACCCTGAGCGAAGCACAGATCGAAGGACTCAAGGCTAGTGCGATGCATTACGTTGAAAATGGACGTCGCTACAAGGCATCTTTAGTCAGGGTGTGAGTAACTCAGGGTTGGATTTCCTGGATCGCAGCGCTATATTACGCAGTGCGCGTCGCGCTAAACACAATTTCGGGTGATGAACATCACGATGAGCAGACAATGGACCCAACTGCGATACCAGAACCACGAGCTTGCGCGTGGTTGGGCAAGTCTGTGCCTAGGATTACGACTACTACGACTGCCGTTGTAGGCGGCCGTTACCAATTCCTACATCGATCGAGAATTGCCTGCCTTAATAGCGGGCGTTGGTCACACACTTGAGATTTAGCACTATGACATCAAACCAAATCAGTAATGCGCAGCAAGCATTGTCTCGAACAATGCCGTTCCACAAATACAAACCTTTCAAACCGGTACATTTGCCCGATCGAACCTGGCCCGACCAGGTGATCAGCTCGGCTCCAACTTGGTGTAGTGTTGATCTGCGGGATGGTAATCAAGCGCTGATTGAACCCATGACGCCCGATGAAAAACAGTTGATGTACGACTTACTGTTGGAAATGGGGTTTAAAGAAATCGAAGTGGGATTCCCTGCGGCCTCGCAAACGGATTTTGATTTCGTCAGGAAAATTATTGAAGAAGACCTGATACCCGAAGACGTCACCATCCAAGTGTTGTGTCAGGCAAGAGAAGATTTGATTACCCGAACAGTTGAGGCCGTTACAGGCGCGAAACGGGTTATTTTTCACCTTTATAATTCAACCTCTACGCTTCAGCGGCGAGTTGTTTTTGGAAAAAGCCAGGAAGAGATCATAGAGCTGGCGACCTCGGCTACGGAGCTGGTAAAAACTTTCAGCCAGCCTTTAGTCGATGCGGGAACGGACTTAATTTTAGAGTATTCCCCAGAAAGCTATACCGCTACCGAGATGGATTTTGCTGTTGAAATTTGTGCAGCGGTGATGTCGGTTTGGGGAGCCAGTCAGGAAAAACCGGTGATCATTAATTTGCCGGCAACTGTCGAAATGGCAGGCCCCAATGTGTATGCCGATCAACTTGAATACTTTATGCGCAAGCTTCCGCATCGAGAGCGGGCGATAATCAGCTTGCACACCCATAATGATCGTGGGACGGGAGTCGCAGCATCGGAGCTTGGTTTGATGGCGGGGGCCGATCGTATTGAGGGGACTTTGTTCGGCAATGGAGAGCGTACGGGCAATTGCGATATTGTGACCATGGCGATGAATTTGTTCTCTCAGGGGGTAGACCCCCGGTTGTATCTGTCGGATATGGCGAAAATTGTTCAAGTGTCGGAGGCATGCACAAAAATTCCGGTGCATGTACGGCAGCCTTACGCAGGGGAATTGGTGTTTACCGCATTCTCCGGATCCCATCAGGATGCCATTCGAAAAGGCATGGCTTTTGTCGAGTCAGGATCCGATGGTGCCTGGGAGGTGCCTTATCTGCCCATCGACCCGGCGGATGTTGGCGGATCTTATCGAGAGACGGTACGGGTCAACAGCCAGTCAGGTAAGGGCGGGGTTGCTTTTATCCTCGAAAACTATTTTGACGTTCAGTTGCCCAGAGAGTTGTTGTTAGAGTTAAGTCCAATCATTCAGAAGGTTTCTGAGGTTGATGGCGGTGAACTTAAGCCCGATACCATTTGGCAGACTTTTATCAGTGAATTGGTTGAAGTGCCAGGACCTTACGCGTTGATAGATTATCAATTGCGGTCAAGTGCGGGTGATCGAGAGTGGTGCAAGGCGAGGATGTTGGTGTCGGACAGTGAAATTGAAATTGAAGGCGAAGGGACGGGACCGATTGACGCTTTTATGAACGCTTTGGCCGGAACACTCAATGAGTCGATTAATGTGGTTGATTATCAAGAGTATGCGATGAATGCAGGTAGCGAGGCTAAGGCAATCAGTATTATCGCGATCTCAGGCGGCAACACTGATAAGTGTTTTGGTGTTGGCATGAGTCAGAATACGACCACGGCTGCCTTTAAATCGATCATAGCAGCAATCAATCGACTATGGCGTTAACTCAAAAGGCTAAAGCTCGAGTCTTAAAGCTGAGTAGCAGCCTTTGAGCAAACGAGCCTTTGGCTTCGAGCGAAGCGCTTAAGACGCGCGGAAGGTCGACGTTTGGCGATGATAAGCGGGTCGTTGAAGCAATGAGTCTGTTAGGGTGCCCCTTAACCCGGCTCGGTCTGACTGTCATCAGGGAACAATTTTGCGGTGACGATCATATTGTCTTTGAGGCGAATTATTTCGATGCGATAACCCTGAATAGCGATGCAAACCGGCGCTTCTGGGATGGTCTCAAGGGTTTCGGTAATCAGTCCATTTAATGTCTTTGGCCCTTCAGAGGGGAGTTTCCAATTGAGCGCGCGATTGATGACACGGATGGTCGCTCCGCCATCGACATAAAAAGAACCATCTGATTGCGGATGAATGTCGCTGCTGGCAGCGGCTAAATCGGTGGTAAATTCTCCTACGATTTCCTCGAGTATGTCCTCCAGGGTGACGATGCCCTGGATGTCCCCATATTCATCTACAACGAGGCCAATGCGTTCTTTGCGTTTTTGGAAATGTCTTATTTGAGTCTGTAGCGAGGTGTTTTCGGGTACAAAGTAAGCATCGTCGACCTCTTGCAAAAGACCTGCTTTGGTTAAATTTTCCCCTGATAAAAATCGAATAGCGCTTCTGACGTGTAGGATCCCCGCGATATTGTCGACACTTTCATGGAACACGGGAAGGCGGGTGTATTGCGATGTTCTGAGTTGCTGAATAATGGCTTCAATGTCATCGTCAAGGTCAATGCCGATGATCTCGTTTTTGGGAACCATGATGTCATCGACAGAAACCCGATCGAGATCGAGCACGCCGAGCATCATATTCTGGGATTGAGACGCGATCTTCGCCCCTTCAAAGACCACCGTTCGCAATTCGTCTCGGCTCAAATGATCTTGGTTGTTTCCCTGATTTGAAATGCCGAACAAACGCAGCAAACCATTGGATAAAATAGAGACTGACCACACCAAAGGGTAGAGCAACCAGAGTAAGAATTTGAGGACGTGCGATGAAGGCAAAGCTACGCGCTCGGGAAACGCAGCAGCGATGGTTTTCGGCGCGACCTCAGCAAAAATCAGAAACAAAAAAGTACAAATGACCGGCGCCCAGGCCACGCCGCTCTCGCCCAGAATCTGAATCGCAAGCAAGGTCGCAATGGATGCGGCTGAGAAGTTGACGAAATTGTTGCCTATGAGAATAACGCCCAGTAACCGGTCTGGGCGTTCGAGCAGTGCGCTCGCTTTGGTTGCACCACGATGACCTTTTTTGGCGAGATGCCTAAGCCGATAGCGGTTTAGGGCCATCATCGCCGTCTCCGACGCAGAAAAATAAGCGGACAGAATAATGAGGCCGAGAACAGCGAGCAACAGACTACTGGTGGATGGGTCGTCCAAATTAGTTGATTCGATAGGTCATGAAAAGTCGTTGTAGCGGATGCAACTGGGGAGTGTCAAGATCCGTCATGAACGCAGCACCACTTCAACCACAAACTTGCTGCCGAAATAACCCAGGGCGAGTAACAAAAAACCGGTGAGGGTCCAGGTCGCTGCCAGCGAACCTCGCCAACCCAGTCGATAGCGACCAATGAGTAAAACCACGAAAATACACCAGGCAAGGCCGGTTAAGATCGTATGATGGATGAGTCCGGGAACCTCCAAGGAATCCAAAAAAACAAAACCTGTGGCGATTGCTAAGGTCAATGCCGAGAGCCCAATCCAGAGGCTCTCGAACAAGAACACATCGAGGGTTTGGATGGGAATAAATGGTATCGCTCGAGGGAGATTTTGTTTTAGGCGTCGATCAAACCAGATGAGATAGACCGCCTGCAAGGCAGCAACGGCGAGCAAGCTATAAGCCAGGACTGATAGCACAATGTGCAGCATCAGAGCTTGTGAGATATCGACTCGAATCCCCGCATCTTGGGGAAACACTAAGGTGAGTATGAGGATCATTGCGGTTGAAGGAAACACCACCTGGGCGACGTGGTTCATGGGTCTGCGTAATTGGTTAAGGGCGATTAGTAAGCTCATGGCAAAGGCAGTCAGACCGAGCATGGTGATGATACCGAGGCTCATGCCGCCGGAAAGTAGGAGTTTGTCACCAACCGTCAAACCATGAGCCAGTACCGCCAATAACCCCAAGGTCGTTGCAAGTCTCGAGGTGGCTGGAGCCTCCTGAGTTTGGTTTAATCCTCGATGCGCGAAATAAGTGGCCCCACCGTAGAGCAGGCTGGCAACAAGGGTTGCCCATGGGGCGAGCGAAGCAATGATCATGTCAAAGGATCCAAGTCAGTCGGACTTGGTCTATAATATCAGGTCAAGGGGCGAAACGCCCCCGACATCCCGGCTTCGAGTTGAGCTCAGGGGAAGGGTTCGACTTCTGGGAGTTGACCAAGGGCAATCGGTGCAGAACGAAGGGCCTGCAATCGCGAATACCTTGTGTGGCTGTAAACAGCGGTCGCTGAAAGCGAACACCCGATGTAGGTTTGTTCTGTGGATCAAAGAGAAGCGATAAAAATGAGGCAATACCATCATGTTTGACAATCTAACTCGGAAGGTCAGTTCTGCGCTGGGACAATTGGGTGGCAAGCGAACGCTTGATGAAAATAATATTGCTGAGACGCTGAGAACCGTTCGGTTAGCATTATTAGAAGCCGACGTCGCACTTTCGGTAGTGCAGACGTTCCTTGATCGTGTGCGAGCCAGGGCTGTGGGCAGTGAGGTGACCGCAAGTTTGTCGGCAAGCGAGTCCTTCCTGAAAATTGTGAATGAGGAGCTCATCGAAGTGCTGGGTGGAGCTTCGGAAGGGCTGAACTTGAACGTTCAACCACCGGCCGTCATTTTATTGGCAGGCTTGCAAGGTGCGGGTAAAACGACCACTGCAGCGAAATTGGGCGTCTACCTGAAAGAGCGTGAAAACAAACAAGTCATGATGGTCAGCGCTGACGTTTATAGACCCGCTGCGATCGAGCAGTTGCAAACCTTAGCGGCTCAAGCCGGTCTTGGCTTCTGTGAGTCCTCTACTGAGGACTCACCTTTGAAAATCGCCGAAATGGCGTTACAGGCTGCGAAAACGCAGTTTGCCGATGTGCTCATTGTTGACACTGCTGGTCGTCTCGCCATCGACGAGGCGTTGATGGCAGAAATTTCGGCCCTCCACAAAGCCTTAAATCCGGTTGAGACGTTATTCGTTGTTGATGCCATGACAGGTCAAGATGCAGCTAATACGGCCAAGCAATTTGGCGATGTCTTACCGCTGACAGGCGTTGTGGTGACCAAAGCCGATGGCGATGCGAGAGGCGGCGCTGCATTGTCAGTTCGGCAGGTTACAGGTCGCCCGATTAAGTTTATTGGCCAAGGAGAGGGTATCGAGGCTCTTGAGTTGTTTCATCCCGACAGGATTGCCTCTCGTATCCTAGGTATGGGCGACGTGATGTCGCTTATCGAACAGGCGGAACAGAAAATTGATAAGGCCAAAGCGACAAAGTTGGCCAAGAAGATTAAGAAGGGACGTGGTTTTGATCTGTCGGATTTTCGTGACCAAATTCAACAAATGAACAATATGGGGGGGCTGACCGGCATGCTTGATAAGTTGCCCGGTGTTGGTGGGATGGCTGATGCCGCCAAAGCTCGAGTGGAGCAGCAAAACTTTGGTCAGCTTGAAGCGATGATTAATTCGATGACGCCGAAGGAAAGAAGTTTTCCCGATGTGATTAGCGGTTCAAGAAAGCGAAGGATCGCGATGGGGTCAGGAACTCAGATTCAAGATGTTAACCGGCTATTAAAACAGCATAAGCAAATGCAAAAGATGATGAAGAAATTAGGGCGCAAAGGAGGGATGGCCAACATGATGCGGGGCATGGGAGGAATGATGAATCAAGGAAAACGACCATTCTAAGCCATTGATTTACGGAGCCTCTTGCCGGTAATGGGGCAAGGCGAAGACAAATATTCTCCGCATTCTTTCGGGTTTAAATTCCGATGAATATGGCATATAATCTGCGCCCTTCGAGAGGGCGGGTAAGCAAAAGCAGCGGCATGTTGGTGCAAGGCGGTCTATCGATGAGAGACTGAGCAGAAAAACGGCGCCATAAAAAAGCGTACCAAAAAAGATAACAATGATTGATTGCTAGCAGTATAGGCGTCAATCACCAGAAGTAGGGTGATCTCCAGGCACAGAAGATAGGTGCAAGGGGAGATACGCACATAACGAAACGAGTAGCGAAAGCGGTTTAAGCAGGGTGGTGAAACTATGGTAACGATTCGATTAGCACGCGGTGGCAGCAAAAAGCGTCCATTTTATTACGTCAGCGTTGCTGATCGTCGTGAAAGCCGAAACGGTCGGTTTATTGAGCGAGTGGGATTTTATAATCCCTTAGCTAAGGGAGCAGACGAAGAAAGTCGTTTGGATCTCGATAGGATTGATTATTGGATTCGGCAAGGCGCGCAGCCCTCGGATCGAGTCAAAGCCGTGATCAAAAAGTATCGTAAAAATATTCAAACTGGCTCCGAAAACGAAGCTGCAGCCTAGGTAGCCCTCACCTTTTATCACTCATGGACGCGCTGACATCCGATTGGATCCGATTAGGGTCGATTGTAGGCGTCCACGGCGTTCAGGGTTGGATCAAGGTGTTTTCAGATACCAGCCCCCCTCAACAGATTTTAGATTACCAACCCTGGTTAGTCGGAAAGGTTCCGACCGGACGACTTTTAGAAGTGCGCGCTTCGCGCTGTCAGGGGAAAAAAGTGCAGGTAGCTTTAACGGGCATCGATAATCGAGACCAAGCAGAGGTTTTGGTTGGGTCTGACATATTTATCGAGAAATCCGCTTTGCCTCAGCTATCCATCGGTGAATTTTATTGGCATGAGCTGATCGGGTTGACCGTTGTCAACGCAAGCGATCAAATTCTTGGCTCGGTAGCATCTCTGATGGAGACCGGAGCCAATGATGTGCTGGTGGTGAAGGGCAATGACAATAGCATCGATAGTCGAGAGCGCTTGATCCCTTATGTTGAAGAGCGCGTCGTTAAAAGGGTGGACCTAACCGCCGGGCGCCTGGTCGTCGATTGGTTAGAAGAATTTTAATGAAGTTCGTGATCGTAACACTGATGCCCGAAATGTACGCAGCGATTGAGTCGACAGGTGTCATCGGCAGAGCCTTGGGAGAGGGCATCGCATCCTTAACCACGATCAACCCCAGAAACTTCACCGAAGATCGGCATGCAACGGTTGACGATCGGCCCTACGGTGGTGGACCTGGCATGGTGATGAAGGCGGAGCCGATGTTAAAGGCGATAGCGGATGCTAAACGCGAATTCGGCGCTGATGTTCCGGTTGTGCATCTCTCGCCCCGAGGTCGGCCGTTGGAGCAGTCTGAAGTCACGCGTTGGGCGAGGGACTTCAAGGCCATGATTTTGGTCGCGAGTCGATATGAGGGGTTAGACCAGCGAGCCATCGATCTGGCGGTGGATTTCGAGGTGAATGTGGGTGATTTCGTCGTCAGCGGAGGAGATTTACCCGCGATGATGGCCATAGATGCGGTAATTCGGCAATTACCGGGTGCTTTAGGGGATGATTCTTCAAAAAATGATGAGTCTTTTATTGACGGATTGCTCGAATACCCTCAGTATACGCGTCCTGAACAGTTGGGTGAGGCGAAGGTCCCGAAAGTCTTACTCAGTGGCAACCACCAGCAAATTGATGAGTGGCGTAAAAAGCAGGCGTTGCTGACGACGAAAGCGAGGCGGCCTGATTTGTTGGTTCGCCGAGGTTTGTCTCCTAAAGAAGTAGAAATAGTAGAAGCATACGAGCGAGAGGCTCGGCAGCAGACAGAGGATTAGTCATGAGCAAGAACAAGATCATCGAGCAAATTGAGACCGCCCAGTTAAAGGCAGATGTACCAGAATTTGCCCCGGGGGATACCTTGGTGGTGCAGGTGCGAGTGGCCGAAGGTAATCGAGAGCGATTGCAAGCGTTCGAGGGCGTTGTCATTGGTAAACGTAATCGGGGCTTAAACTCAGCTTTCACTTTGCGAAAGATCTCGCATGGAACGGGCGTCGAAAGAACCTTCCAAACCCACAGTCCTTTAATCGATAGCATCACCGTGAAGCGTCGGGGTGATGTTCGAAAAGCGAAGCTATATTACTTGCGTGAGCGCAGCGGTCGATCGGCGCGAATCAAAGAAAAGTTGAAATAACGGGCAACCGTTAAGAGGAGGCTAGGCTCGAGCCCTAGCCTTCCCCCCTACAGCTCTCCCATCAAGGGGGCACCCGCAACAAGACCAATTAAGACCGCCCAGGGCACTCATGTCGTTGCAGGCCTTACGGGCCCTGCGTCTATGACCATGGCGATGCCCAGCCTTTTTGACGATAGACTTTAATGCTACATTCCCTGTGACGGCTGAAACGATCTTTTCAGCTGGGATAGGAGGTCCTATGGCATCGTCATTGATCGGCCGCGGCATCAAGCCTTATGGCTTTCTCATTTTTTTGACCGTGCTCAACGTGATGAATTTCGTGGATCGTCAATTGTTGGCGAGCTTCGCCAACGATATTGTGCCCGATCTTGGTTTGACGAATACCGAGTTTGGGTTGCTGACCGGACTCATCTTTCTAACGTTTTACTCCGTTGCGGGCCTTTTTATGGGAAGCCTGGCGGATCGAGTAAGCCGAACCCGATTGATTGCTTTTGGCGTTGGCCTTTGGAGTTTGCTCACCGCGGCTTCAGGGTTGGCCAAAGGATTCTTATCGCTTGCCGTGCCTCGAATGTTGATCGGTGTGGGTGAATCGATTTTAACCCCGGCTGCAATGTCTCTATTGTCGGACCGTTTTCCGGCACATCGGCTGGGATTTGCGTCAGGATTTTATTACATGGGCGTTCCCATCGGTGTGGGTGTTAGCTTGCTGATCGTGGGTTACATTGGTCCTCTGATTGGTTGGCGCGCTTGTTTTTACATCCTTGGCGGTATTGGGCTCGTGCTTGCCGTAGCGATGTTTTTTGTGCGGGATGATCATCGGCAGGACCGGCCGGAGAGTCGGCCAGAGGCAGCGCCAGATCAGAGCTTCTCCCTGCAATTGCAAACCTTATGGCTGGCGCTTAAATCTTCTCCAGCGCTGGTAATGACCATCGCAGGCGGCGTTGCTTTTCATTTTATTCTTGGCGCCGCAACCTTTGATCAGCTTTGGTACGTTCAGGAGCGAGGATTTGATAAATCGGAAATCGCACGGATCACAGGTTGGGTTGGGATCATTGCGGGGATCTTGGGCAATTTGTTTGGTGGCCTAGGTGGTGACTACTTCCTTAAAAAAACGGGCTTAGGTAGACCCATGTTTTTGTTCGGAATCATGCTGTTGCTTGCGCCAATCAATATTGCTTACCGTGTGGTGAGTCCAGAGCACCCCATATTTTGGGTTGGCGTGTTTGCTGGGTTTTTTCAGCTGGGTTGCTTCTATGGCCCGACTTTTTCGACGATTCAGGAACTGGTGCCGGTACAAATAAGGGCGACCGTAGTGGCTTTTTATATTCTGTTGTTAAACATGGCCGGGGTGGCAATAGGGGTAAGCTTAGCGGGCGTTTACATTGATTATTTGATAGCCAACGGTAATGAGGCGCCCTACACCGCGGCGCTACTGGGCTTTACAGTAGTCTCTCTAATCGCAATACCCTTGTTCTATGGTGCGGGTCGACGTTACGAAGTCGATAAGGCGCGCTTGCAAGCGGTAACGCTAGCGACCGCTACAACGGCGACAGCGAAAGGGTCTTAGTGGGTGGACGAGCGTAAAACCATCAATCTTGATCATCGTCAGTTGCTTGACGCATACCTAGATCAACTATGGTTAGAAAAAGGCTTGTCGCGTAATACGCTGGAATCCTATGGGCGGGATCTACGGTTTTTCGCGGCCTGGCTTGAAACCCAAGGTCGAGGCTTATTGTTAGCGGACCGGTCTGATTTATTGAATTATCTGAATCACCGATCGTCGATCGGAGTTGCATCTCGTTCGGTTGCTCGCGGTCTGTCGGCGATACGTTCCTTTTACAAATACTTACTCCGGGAGAACCGAATCGTCGAGGATCCAACCCTGCGAATCGATAACCCCAAATTGGGTAGAAAATTGCCGGATACGCTATCAGAGTCAGAAGTCGATGCGTTACTTGCTGCACCCAATACGGCATCGGCGGTTGGATACCGGGATCGAACGATGTTGGAGCTGCTCTACGCTACCGGCCTCCGAGTGACCGAATTGGTGACGCTTGAGGTGAATGACCTTAATCTCAGGCAAGGGGTTTTGCGGGTGATGGGAAAAGGTGGCAAAGAACGTCTCGTCCCGATGGGTGATGAAGCGATGGCTTGGGTGGAAGGCTTTGTTAGAGACCATCGCTCGTCATTGATGCGTCGAAGCGAGTCTGAAGCGGTATTGTTTCCCAGTAACCGTGGCCGTGAAATGACTCGGCAAGCCTTCTGGTATCTCATCAAACGCCACGCCGCTGAAGCGGGTATCAGGCACTCTTTGTCTCCTCATTCGCTCCGACACGCCTTTGCAACGCATTTGGTGAACCATGGTGCTGATCTTAGAGTGGTTCAGCTGTTGCTTGGGCACAGTGACCTATCAACGACCCAAATTTACACTCACGTCGCAAAGCAGCGTATGCAGGCTCTGCATGCGGCGCATCACCCCAGAGGTTGATTTCCTTGGTACCGGGTAAAGGGATACTCTACACTAGAGCCAAACCGGGTAGGGAAGAGAACACAATGCAAGCAAAAGTAAGCCAAAGATGGATGTTTGGGTTTCTCGTCGCGATGCTGTTGGGTAATCCGGCGGCACTGGCAGAATCAGAGCAATTGGCTGCGTTGAAAGCCCGTTTGGCGACCAGTAGCTTACCGATCACGTCCGTTGCTGAGGCTGATGTTCCTGGGCTGTTTCAATTAACCTTGGCTGACGGCACCTTGCTGTTGACTGATCCCAACGGCGTTTACTTTATTGTCGGTGATGTTTACCAAGCGGTGAACAACCGAATGGTGAATCTTACCGAACAAAAACGTAGCGAAGGGAGACGAGCACTTATTGCAGGTCTTGATGAGCAGGACATGGTGGTTTTCTCGCCGCCTTTCCCAAAACTTAAAGCGACCATTACCGTGTTTACTGACATTGATTGTGGATATTGTCGGAAACTCCATCAGGAGGTACCTGAACTCAATCGGCTGGGAATCGCCGTTCGCTATTTGGCGTATCCGAGGGCGGGCATTGATTCTGCGAGTTATGATAAATTGGTATCCGCTTGGTGTGCTCCTGACAAACAGCAAGCACTGACGCAAGCGAAATCAGGCCAAGCGATTCCAGACCGCTCATGCGACAACCCCGTTTCTAAGCACTATGGGTTAGGCGACATCGTTGGCGTCACGGGAACGCCCTCGATCATATTTGAAGACGGTCGGTTATTGCCTGGGTACTTACCTGCAGAGCGATTAGCAGAGCAATTGGGGCTAAATATCGATTCTTAGGGGCATCAATTGGCATGATCCCGGGTATGGCGGGTGATTTAGACCGCTGACTTGATTAAACTGTCGCGCAAATTGAGTCAGATTGAAGTCATGGAAGAGTTCCAACGAATCGAGCGATTACCGCCTTATATTTTTAGTATCACCGATGCGCTAAAACGCGATGCCCGTGCAAGAGGCGAAGACATCATCGATTTTGGTATGGGCAATCCTGACCAACCAACGCCGCAACATATTGTTGATAAGCTGGTTGAAACGGTGAGTCGAGGAGATACCCATCGGTACTCCCAATCAAAGGGCATACCTCGACTGCGCAAAGCGATTTGTGATTGGTATAGTACTCGGTACCAGGTCGCATTGGATCCTGAGTCCGAGGCAATTGTGACGTTGGGATCCAAGGAGGGCATCGCACACTTAGCGATGGCGATTCTTGGACCTGGTGACTCTGTATTGGTACCGAACCCCTCCTATCCCGTTCATCCCTATGGATTTGTCATTGCAGGGGCAGATGTTCGGCATGTGCCGCTAACGGACGAGGTCGATTTCTTTTCCGAATTGGAAAATGCGATTCATAACACGTGGCCCAAGCCGAAAGTGTTGGTATTGAATTTTCCGGGTAATCCAACCGCGCATTGTGTCGAACTTGAGTTTTTTGAAAGAATTGTTGCTGTTGCCAAAGCGCATGGCCTGTGGATAGTCCAGGATTTGGCCTACGCCGATTTGGTCTTCGATGGTTATCAAGCGCCGTCTATCTTACAGGTGCCAGGCGCCAAGGACGTTGCCGTCGAATTTTTTACGATGTCAAAAAGTTACAACATGCCAGGCTGGCGGGTCGGTTTTTGTGTCGGCAATTCAACCCTAGTCGGTGCATTAGGTCGCATAAAATCGTACTTGGATTATGGCAGTTTCACACCCATTCAAGTGGCGGCGATTGCTGCGTTAGAAGGCGATCAATCGTGTGTTGCTGAAGTCAGAGAGACCTACAAACGACGTAGAGATGTCCTCTGTGAGGGTCTTAATGCGGCGGGCTGGCAGGTAACGCCCCCAAAGGCGACGATGTTTGTGTGGGCAAAAATTCCTGAAAAATTCCGGTCCATGGGATCGCTGGAATTCGCGAAGTTGTTAATTCAAGAGGCGAAAGTGGCGGTATCTCCAGGCATTGGCTTTGGACAGTATGGCGATGACCACGTGCGATTTGCGTTGATTGAAAACGAACACCGAACACGACAAGCCCTGAGAGGCATTAAGCGTGTATTGTCGTCTTCTTCGGACGACCGGAGTTGAGTGAGGGAGAGGCAAATGAGAATAGCGATCTGTGGAGCAGGCACTGTCGGAAGCGGCGTTGCAGAAATCTTACAGGGCAATCGAGCGTTGATCGAGGCTCGGACAGGTTCCAGCATTGATATCGAAATATTGGCTTCACGTTCTCAGCCCAAGGCAGAGGTCTTTGCTGGCCTGACCTTTACCTCCGATGTGCTCTCGGTGTGTGGCGACGAGAATATTGACGTCGTCGTTGAATTGATGGGGGGGATAACCGACGCCAAGCGTCTGGTAGAAGATGCGCTGAAAGCCGGTAAATCGGTGGTGACGGCTAACAAAGCGCTCATCGCAGAGTATGGTGAGCAACTGTTTGAATTGGCCAAAAGCCATGGTGTGCAGCTTCGATTTGAAGCAGCAGTGGCAGGGAGTATCCCGATTATCAAAGTTGTTCAAGAAAGTTTAGCGGGTAATCGAATCACCCAATTAGCCGGCATTATTAATGGGACAGCCAATTTTATCCTAACCGAGATGGCCGTTGAGGGTAGTCGCCGATCTTTCCTCGATGTTCTCAGTGAAGCCCAAGCCCTTGGCTATGCCGAGGCTGATCCGACATTTGATGTCGAAGGTATCGATGCTGCCCATAAACTGGCGATTCTTGGTGGTCTCGCTTTTGATCAGCCCATTCGATTTAAAGAGTTGGTGATAGCCGGCATTACACAAGTTGATCCGAGCGATTTCACGATGGCCAAGACCTTGGGTTATTGCATTAAACACCTGGGGATTGCCCGCAAGGTCGACGCACAATTAGAACTGGTTGTTGGCCCATGCTTGGTGCCTATGCACTCGCCCTTGGCATCGGTTGATGGGGTAAGAAATGGCGTGCTAATCGAGAGCGACGCTGCAGGGGAGACACTCTGCACGGGGCCTGGAGCCGGCGCGGGCCCTACCGGCAGTGCAGTGGTTTCAGATTTGATCGATTTGGTACGAGAGGGTGCGAACGGCACCTCCTTAGGTCGGCGCGTGAGCAGGGTTGAAACCTTGTCGGTACTGAAAGCAGAGGACAGTCGCTCAGCATTTTATCTGCGGATGACCGTAACCGATGAATCAGGCGTTATTGCAGCGCTGACAGCAATCTTAGCGGCTCGATCTGTATCGCTGGATAAGATTTTTCAGCAAAACCTCACAGACAATCGCTCTATGGTAGTGTTGATTACCGATCAAATTCGGCAGGGTGAGTTAGACGCTGCCATTGAGGAACTGTTGGCGCACAAAGCGGTCGTTTCAGACATTCAAAAACTCAGGGTCTATTGAATTTGGTTCCGACTCAGTTGGTGAGACGAGATCCTACGACAAGTCCTTGTCGTGGAGCCATTGAAGACAGTCTGACGAGAAAAGAGGCGGTAGAACCTCGATCCCCTTATCAACTATCAGGTCTTATGCCGCCTGATGCCTTAAAAGGATTGGGCGAGGCGGTAGACTGTCTGACCGCCGCGATTCGAAATAACGCGTCAATTTTGATCGTTGGCGATTACGATGCCGACGGTGCAACCAGCGCGGCGGTGATGATGCAAGGTTTGGCCTTATTAGGCGCCCGATCTGTCGATTATTTGATCCCAAATCGATTTGATATGGGATACGGTTTGAGTCCGACGTTGGCAGAGCTGGCCCTGTCTAAAGACCCGGATCTGATCATCACGGTTGACCAAGGCATTAACAGTGTTGAAGGCGTGCAGCGGGTTATCAATGCGGGCCGATCGATCATCGTTACCGATCATCACTTACCGGGCAAGGTCTTACCGAATGCAAATGCGATCGTAAATCCCAATCAGAAAGGTTGTCGGTTTCCCTGCAAAACCCTAGCGGGAGTCGGAGTCGCGTTCTACTTGCTCATTGGATTAAGAGCGGCCTTGGTCAAGGATGGGACTTTGCGTCGCCCCCCGAATTTGGCGCAGTTGTTGGATCTTGTTGCATTGGGAACCATTGCAGACCTTGTGCCTCTAGATGACAACAACCGACGACTGGTTCAGTCAGGGGTCGATCGCATTCGTCGGGGACAGACCAGGCCAGGCATTTTAGCCCTCATCGCGGTTGCTGGCCTTGATCCCACGGTGATTACAGCGCGACAGTTGGCCTTCAATATCGCGCCAAGACTTAATGCGGCGGGTAGGCTAGAGGAGATGTCCGCCGGGGTTGCTTGTCTGTTGGCGGACGCTGACGGGGCGCTGAAACAAGCCCAGTTGCTGGATCAATACAATCGTTCCCGTCGGGAAATTGAGGAAACCATGCGGGAGCAGGCAGAGGACTTGTTGGGGGCCCTACCTGACGATGAGCTTGCGAGTTTAATGGGTATCAGTTTAATCGAAGAAGATTGGCATGAAGGGGTGGTAGGAATTGTGGCAGCGCGGGTGCGCGCACGTTACCATCGTCCCGTTTTTGCCTTCGCTCGATCCAAATCTGGCTTGATCAAAGGCTCTGGCCGGTCAGTGGAGGGCTTGCACTTGCGAGACGTCCTGGCATTAATCGATGCCGACCAGCAAGGGTTGCTGGTGAGCTATGGTGGGCACGCAATGGCAGCGGGTGTGACGCTTCGAGCAGAGGATTTTACGATCTTTGCCCGGCAATTTAATGCTTTTGTTGACGAGGCGTTAGAGGGAAAACTGACGACCAACGAGATTGTCTCGGAAGGATTGGTGCCAACAATGGATCTGGGTTTTGCGGCATCCCTTGTGCGCGATCATCCTTGGGGGCAAGGTTTTCCTGAACCCTTATTCGATGAACAATTTGAAGTTTTGGAACAGCGGCGACTCAAAGGCGGACATCTAAAGTTGCAGTTGTTCAGCAAACGACTTGGACAAGCAGTGGATGCGATTTATTTCGGTCGCGATCAGGAGGTCGAGTCCTATCAAGCGAGGTTTGCATTCCGTCTGGACGTCAATCGTTATCGGGGCGTTGATCGAGTGCAGTTGCAGATCCAGAACGTCTGGTCATGAATCGCCGGGCCATAGCTGCACAAGCACGCATGGTTTATAATGGTGATTGGCGTCTTCGTCTATTAGACGCTGTAATTCAGAGACACTCCCAATTGATCAGTAGAAGATAGCTAGCATGGAAAGTAATGCCCTAGTCGCAAAAATCAAAGACAGCCAAAGTCGAACCTTGGTGTTACGGGGGTATCTTTGACTACGAGGAAAAGAAAGAGCGGCTAGCTGAAGTTGTTCTTGAACTTGCAGATCCAGCCGTTTGGGAAAACCCTGATCTCGCTCAGAAGTTAGGTCAAGAACGCGCCTCGCTCGAAGCGGTGGTACTGACTATAGAACAGTTGGAACAGGGCCTCGCTGATTTATCTGAAATTGTCGTCTTGGCAGTGGAAGAGCAGGATGAAGCCTTGCTGGCGGAAGCGAACTCGGACCTTCCGGATTATCTGTCTAAACTCGACACCCTGGAATTTCAACGGATGTTCGCTGGCCCCGTGGATATCAATAGCGCCTATGTAGAAGTACAAGCGGGATCGGGAGGTACCGAGGCCCAGGATTGGGCAGATATGTTACTGCGGATGTATCTTCGATGGGGAGAGAGCAAAGGCTTTAAAACTGAGATTATCGAAATATCTGACGGCGATGTCGCGGGTATCAAGTCCGCCACAATCAGATTTGACGGCCCTTATGCTTACGGCTGGTTAAGAACTGAAACCGGTGTGCATCGGCTGGTTAGGAAGTCACCCTTCGATTCTGGCAATCGCAGGCATACATCGTTTGCCTCTATTTTTACCTCCCCTGAGCTCGACGACGATATCGACATCGAACTCGATATGTCCGATGTGCGAGTGGACACCTACCGAGCCAGCGGTGCCGGTGGTCAACATGTGAACAAGACAGACTCGGCAATTCGATTGACGCATCAACCCTCGGGAATCGTTGTGCAATGTCAAAACCAACGAAGCCAGCACAAAAATCGAGACCAAGCCATTAAGCAATTGAAAGCGAAGCTATACGAATTAGAAGAACAGAAGCGGAAATCAGAGTTGCAAGAAATTGAAGACAATAAATCGGACATCAGTTGGGGAAGTCAGATTCGTTCTTACGTTCTTGACTCAGCCAGGATTAAAGATCTGCGCACAAACGTTGAAACCTCTAATACCCAGGCAGTACTCAATGGTGATCTAGACTTTTTTATTGAGGCGAGTTTGAAACAGGGGTTATAAACCTCGATATCGAAAAAGGTAACATCCTATGGAAGCTGACGAACCTATTATCGACGAATCCGAGCTGCGTTTGGTGAGAAAAGCCAAGCTAGATGCCTTGCGGGCGGACGGAAATGCGTTTCCCAATGATTTTCGGCGCAGCGATAAAGCCGAGGCGCTGCAGTCCCTGTACGCGGGTGTCAGTAAAGAAATGCTCGCCGACAAAGCTCAGGTGGCCAGCGTTGCAGGCCGGGTGTTGTTGAAGCGCGTGATGGGCAAAGCGAGCTTCCTGACGATTCAGGATGGTTCTGGTCGAATTCAGTTGTATGTGACCCTGAAAGCCTTAGGAGAGCAGGCTTACGAAGCTTTTAAGAGCTTTGATATCGGCGACATTGTAGGGGCTCACGGTACAGTAATGAAGACCAATAAGGGCGAGCTTTCCATTGCAGTTGAGCAGCTTAGGCTGCTGACCAAGAGTCTGCGACCTTTGCCAGAGAAACACAAAGGCTTAACGGATACGGAAATCCGCTACCGTCAACGATATCTTGATTTGATGGTCAATGAACAGAGTCGATCTGTGTTTCTGCGTCGCTCAAAAATTGTTGACCAAATCCGGCGTTTTTTCACCGATCGAGACTTCATCGAGGTCGAAACACCAATGATGCAGACCACTCCCGGTGGCGCTACGGCTCAGCCTTTTGTGACCCACTATAATGCGCTTGCAACGGATATGTATCTGCGGGTTGCGCCGGAATTGAATTTAAAGCGGTTGGTCGTAGGCGGATTTGAGCAGGTGTTCGAGATCAATCGTAACTTTCGCAATGAGGGTGTATCGACCAAGCACAGCCCTGAATTTACGATGCTTGAGTTTTATTGGGCTTACGCCGATTACCATGATTTGATGGATCTCACCGAAGCATTGTTTCGCCAAATTGCTGAACAAGTATTAGGTAGCCTCAGTTTTGAATATCAAGGACGAAGGATTGACTTCGAGGCCCCCTTTGCGCGGATGACGATGGCAGAAGCCATTGCGCATTATGTGCCTGAAATTAAGCCGCAGGATTTGGATGAATTACAAGTGGCTACTCAGATCGCGCAACAGCATGGGATCGAAGTGGCTGGCAGTTGGGGGCTGGGAAAAATCCATCTTGCTTTGTTTGAAGCCCTTGTTGAAGATCGCATAGAGCAGCCCGTTTACATTACCCAGCATCCGATCGAGGTTTCACCCCTTGCGCGGCGAAACGACCATAATCCGGAGCTCACGGATCGGTTTGAGCTTTTTATCATGGGCAAAGAGATTGCCAACGGCTTTTCTGAATTGAACGATGCTGAGGATCAGGCGGCTCGATTTCGGGCCCAAGTAGCCGCTCGCGAGTCTGGAGATGATGAAGCGATGCACTATGATGACGATTACATTACAGCGCTAGAATATGGGCTGCCACCCACCGCTGGAGAAGGAATTGGCATTGACCGGTTGGTCATGCTGTTGACTGATTCGGCGTCGATCCGCGACGTGATTTTGTTTCCACACATGCGATCTAAGTCATCCTAGGGTGCCGTTGCAGCAGCTGATCGATCCCAGCTGGAGCGCACTTTTGCAGCTGCCCGATGTCGTGGCTGCTCTCGAGACGATGGATGGGTTTCTCGAAATCGAGGTTACAAAGGGTCGGCCGATTTATCCTCCGCCAGCCAACATTTTTAGAGCGCTGAATGGCTTGCCGCTCGAGAAAATCAAGGTCGTGATCTTGGGTCAGGATCCGTATCACGGCGAGGGGCAGGCTGATGGCTTAGCCTTTTCAGTACCGCCGGGTCAGATTGCACCGCCGTCGTTGAAAAACATCTTGAAGGAAATCGAAAGAGATCAAGGCAGTAGCTGTGTTGATTTTGAAGTCGAAGGTCTAGCGACCTGGGCATCCCAGGGAGTGTTGCTCCTGAATACCGTGTTGACGGTTACAGCGGGCCAACCCGGCTCGCACCGCAATAAAGGTTGGGAGGTGGTGACCGATGCTGTGATTCGTCGCTTGGGTGACGCGTTGCCAGCACGAGTATTCATGTTGTGGGGCAATGAAGCCCAGAAAAAAGTCAGTTTAATCCGAGCTGATCATCATAAAGTGCTGCAAACTTCCCACCCTTCACCACTCTCTGTTTATCGAGGCTTTGCGGGCTGTGGTCACTTTTCTCAGTGTAATGCATTCCTTCGAGCACAAGGACAGCGGCCCATCCTTTGGTAGGCGTCGAGCAATCTTAAACCTCAATAGTGGTGCCACAAGGGAAGGACTTTTGAAGACCGTACAATGTGAATCGTGACCCGAAGGCTAGAAGATGTTGCTAGATGTGAAAGAACACCATTGCAAGTCGCAGACGCGATCTTGGCGTGCTCTAAGGATCTCGTCTCTGGTCTGTGTACTGAAAGATCAATGAGTTGATGCAGCGCTAAAGGGTTGTTAAGGGATGTTCACCTATCATGAGCGCTGATGAGCCACGTGCCACGTTAACCACCGCAGCGAGGTGCGCACCGCCTCTGGAATCAACAGCATTCACCACGGTGCCACAGGCTTTGCCGCTGCTGTCGGTGACCGTTGCGCCAGCTTGGACGGGCCGATCAGTGGTGGCAAGAATCAGCTCTGTTTTTGGCTTACCACGATAATGTACTCGAGCAATAATCTCTTGCCCAAGGTAACAGCCCTTATCAAAATTTACGCCGCCGTTGGTTGTTAGATCGAGCTCAAACGGTTGGAATGTGCCGGCTTGTGCGACTTCCAGCCAGATCAATTTGGCTTTGAGCTCAGCGAGTAGCCAAGGACTTGGATCGCTATGGCAGGCCAGCGATTGACGCGTCCAAAGCTCAAAGCCCTGGGGACGCTGTGGAATATCGATTACCATTCCCTCAGCTTGATCTGTCGGTGTCAGACTGCCATAACAGTGAAGATCGTGAGAGCGATCGACAATTTTGGCTTTAGAAAATATCACATACTGGCTGAGAAATTGATGGATGTGAGGGATCGCTGATCTCGGCATCCGTAGCATTAGATGCGGGCCTGGACCCTCGCCAATAGCATGCTGTTCGTCCAGAGCAGCAACAAATGTCGTCTCGATCCTGCCCTGCAGATTGGTAATGGCACCATAGCTCGCTTTACCCTCATTTAAGATGCTGAGGTCGTTGGTGCAATAGCCCTGTAAGAACGAGACAGCGTCTCGGCCGCTAATTTCTAAGATGGATTGATGAGTTAAAGGGTAAAGCGTCATGTCTTAAGATGGCCTAATCGGGGAACGAGGTTGGGTCCTGTGTAAGGCTAAGTTTGGCATCAATTCGTAACTTAATGAGGTACTAGATCATGATACACATTTTAAGCACTTTTTAGGCAGTTCTGTATGCCTGGCGCAAGAAAAGTGCTTAGCGTAGAGAAAAGTGCTTAGCGTAGAGAAAAGTGCTTAGCGCAGCCAATATGCTCTGAGCGAGTGACCGACGAGCGGGTTAGGGAGCGAAAAAAAACCAGAACAAACCAAAAATAGAGTTGAAACAAGATCGAAATAGGATCGAAACAAGACTGAAACGGATTTGAAACAAGGCTGAATCGGAATTGAAACAAGACTGAAACGGAATTGAAACAGGGCTGTAAAGAAGCGTCGCAAGCAGGTGCGTAAGAAGTTTTAAAGTAAAACCCCAAATAGCGTCATACAAACACTGCCACAGAGGGGCGACGAGCAGAACAAAGCGAGAGATTACCGAAAGTCGGCCAGTTCAGCATGGTCAGGTACAGATGGTCCATCAGGAAATCGGAGAAAAGCCTGCGACGTGGAATCGCGCTGAACAAAGAGACAAAATAGCCGACAATCAGCAGTAACCCATCAGCCACAACAAGCAATGCTTAACGAGTAATGAACAATGACAGAAGTTGAACAAATAGACGCTGACCGATCACAAGAAGAGATCAATAGGATCGGCTGGCGATCCCGTCGGGGTATGGCTGAGCTCGACATTATTTTTGTGCCTTTTTTCAATGAGGTTTTCCCCCATTTGTCCGCCGAACGGCAGAGCACCTATATCAGGATGCTTGATGAAGAAGACCCCGTTTTGTGGGAGTGGTTCAGTGAGCGTGCGGCACCTGAAGACAAGGACTACTTTGATCTTGTGAGCTTGATGTTGCGTCGGTTACAGCCCTGAAGGGGCGCATCATCGGCGAGAAGGGAAGAAGCTCCTCAGGCAAGTTTGGATTTGATGTTCCCATTAACCGTTCAATGTACCGAGCCTGCGTATGCATGATGAGCATGCTGGTCGGTGGTAGCGCATTAGCGCTTATGTCGCTTAACGGGTTGTTGTTCAGTCTCATCATTTTGGCCGTGTCTCAGGGGGTGTCCGTATTCGCCCGCCGAGCCCATGCGCCTATGCAGCCGGAACAATGGGTTAGGCTCTATTGGGAGGATCAGGGCTTTATTGCCTGTGACGGAGCCGGGGCAGAGCAACGCGTGGACGTCAAAGCGCTTCTGCTGTCGCCCGTAGTCATCGTGTTGGCCGTTAGGGTCCGCCACAAAGTGGTGGCAACCCCGGTGATTTTTCGAGCAGCAATCGACGCCACCGCTTTTCGTCGCGGTTTCGTTTTTTTGAAGTATCAAGGCATGTAGTTGGAAGGCGTCAGAATGGTGGTTTCGGCCGTTTCCATGGCTTCGGGATAATCCACATTAAAGTGTAAGCCTCGACTCTCTTTTCGACTAAGCGCTGACCGAACAATGAGCTCGGCGACCTGAGCGAGGTTTCGAAGCTCCAAAAGATCACGGTTGACGGTGTGGTGGGCGTAATAGTCGTTAATCTCTTGCTGTAACAGCTGGATACGACGTTGTGCGCGGAGTAATCGTCGGTTCGATCGTACGATTCCCACGTAGTCCCACATGAGGCGTCTGAGTTCGTCCCAATTATGCGCTAGTAGGATGTCTTCGCTGGATCTGGATACTTGGCTTGCGTCCCATGCCGGTATGTCGTTGGTTGTCGGTAAGGTGGGGCGATCTCCGAGTATGGCAGCCGCAGTTGATCGGCCGAACACCATACACTCGAGCAACGAGTTACTCGCCATACGGTTAGCGCCATGCAATCCGGTGTAACTGACCTCACCGATGGCATAAAGGTTTTGGATGTCGGTCCTACCTGCCAGATCGGTGACGACGCCACCGCAGGTGTAGTGCGCTGCAGGTACAATGGGAATCGGGCCTTGCGTTAGATCAAAGCCATGAGCAAGGCACTTTTCGTAAATATTCGGGAAGTGTTGGCGGATTTTGTCCGAGGGTTCGTGACTGATATCAAGCAGGACATGGTCGCAACCCAGTCGTTTCATTTCGAAATCGATGGCTCTGGCAACGATATCTCGGGAGGCAAGCTCGCCGCGGTCGTCAAATTTTTGCATGAAGGGAGCGCCGTCGGGGAGAAGCAAGCGAGCACCTTCGCCTCTTAACGCTTCACTGATGAGATATGATCGTGCGCTGGGATGATATAGACAGGTTGGATGAAATTGATTGAATTCAAGATTGGCGACTCGACAACCGGCGCGCCACGCCATAGCGATACCATCGCCTGAGGCCGTGTCGGGATTACTGGTGTATAAGTACACTTTGCTCGCACCACCAGTGGCAAGCACTAAATGATTGCAAGAAAATGTGTGGGCACTCAGGGTATTCAGATCGAGGGTGTAAACGCCTCGAACCGCTTTATTTGACTCGCCCAGTTGATTGCCAGTGATTAAGTCGATGGCGATGTGGTTGGTTAGAAAATCGGTGTTGGACCGTCGCCCAAGGGCATCGGATAGGCGCTCGGTGATTTCTCGACCTGTTGCGTCGGCTGCATGGATGACTCGGCGATGTCGATGCCCACCCTCTTGGGTGAGATGAAATTCGGCCCGGCCGCTTTTGCTCACCCGCGTATCGAAGTCAACGCCCAAATCGACCAACCAATCAATGATGGATGGGCTTTGTTCAACCACAAAAGAGACGGCATCAAGGTCGCAAAGACCGTCACCGGCGATGAGCGTATCATCAACGTGGGCTTGGATGCTGTCGTATTCGTCAAGAACCGCTGCGACCCCACCCTGCGCATAGTAGCTAGAGCTTTCCAGAGGGGATTCTTTACAGATCATTGCGACCGATAAGTGATTGGGCAGATGCAGGGCCAGCGTCAGGCCAGCGGCACCGCTGCCAATAATCACGACGTCGTAATGTGCCTTCATGTGCTTGTTCATTTGCCCGCTTAGTTGAGTGAGTTTACCCTGAGTCAGAGCTGCTTTGGGGTAAACCTGTTATTATTTTACGCGGGGCTGTGAGGTGTGGGTCATGTAAGGGAACCCTTCGGTCTAACTGGCGTCTCATAGTAGACAGGAATTATTGATAGGTTAAGGGGCCTCGATTTGGCAGTTGAGCAGGTATCGGATCAGCGACTGGTTGAAAGAGCCAAACAAGGGGATAATCGTGCCTTTGACCTGTTGGTGCTGAAATACCAGTCTCGGATGTCGAGCGTTGTTGCGCGTTACATCAGAGATCATCACGAGGTTGCCGATGTAACCCAAGAGGCGTTCGTCAAGGCCTATCGTGCTTTGCCCAACTTTAGGGGCGATGCACAGTTTTATACCTGGCTGTATCGCATTGCCATCAATACGGCGAAAAATCACTTGGTGGCCAAATCCAGACGCCCGCCAGATGTTGATAAAGATATCGAAACAGGGGAATTTTCTGATTATTCCGGTGTCTTAGAGGCTGAGGAACGACCTGATCAGTTGCTGGCGCGAGATCAATTACAGACTGTTGTGATGAAAGCGTTAGAGGATCTGCCAGAAGATATCAGAACGGCACTGACCTTAAGGGAGTTCGATGGCCTCAGTTACGAGGATATTGCCGAAATAATGAGTTGTCCTGTCGGTACGGTAAGATCGAGGATTTTTCGAGGTCGGGAATCGATTGAGAAGGCGATCCAAGGGATAGGCTGAAGACCAAGGGATGTGAGAGAAAAGCGGAAAACGAATCGAGAAAATCGAGAACCGGAAAGCGAAGAACGAAAAGCGAACAGAGAAAAGACCAAAGATGAATCCTGAAGATAAAGAAGCGCTGTCAGCCTGGTTAGATGGTGAGAGCGCACCGCTAGAAGAACGGCGAT
>NZGC01000085.1 GCA_002689445.1 Gammaproteobacteria bacterium | reverse complement strand
CTTATAGGTAAAGGTGTCCGGGAAGTTGATCGGCGTGCCATCCAAATCAAATTGAATGCCAGACATAACCGTGAGGGTAATACCGGTTGCTGTCACCATAATGTCGCCCTCAACCTCGGTGCCATCGGCCATTTTAAGACCGGACTCCGTCCAGGTATCGATTTCACCGGTAACCACCTGTGCTTGCTTCTGATTCAGCGCTTTATAAAGATCGCCATCGGGTATCAGGCACATCCTTTGATCCCAAGGATTATAGCTTGGGGTGAAGTGGGCTTTAACCATATCTTCACCCAAATTCTGGGTTGCCATTTGCAGCAATTGAGCTTTGGTGCGCTCGGGATGGGTTCGGGTTCGTCGGTAAAAATAGCCACTCAAGGTTGTGTTCTTCAGTCGTGTGATGGCGTAAGCAACCTTTTCTGGCAGCCACTTCCTTAATGTGTTGGCGATTTTATCTTCTGCGGGCCGGGATACGACATAAGTCGGCGACCGCTGAACCATGGTCACCTGGGCGCCTTTTTGCGTCATCGATGGGACCATTGTCATCGCGGTGGCGCCGCTGCCGATGACAATGACTTTTTTGCCTTGATAGTCGAGATCCTCTGGCCAAAACTGAGGGTGTAAGACCTGACCTTGATAGCGATCTTCACCTGGGAATTCAGGACGGTGGGGTTTGTCGTAGCTGTAGTAGCCGCCGCACATGAAGAGGAAATCGCCTGAGACGCTTGCGCTGCTGCCATCTGGCAAGGCACTGGTTAATATCCAGCGTGCCTGCTCAGAATCCCAGGAAGCGGTTTGTACTTTGTGATCAAAGCGAATATGACGACGGATATCAAATTCGTCCGCGGTTTCGTTGACGTATTTTCGAATAGAGGGGCCGTCGGCAATGGCCTTGGCTTCTGTCCAGGGTTTAAAGCTATAGCCTAAGGTGTGCATATCGCTGTCGGACCGAATCCCTGGGTAGCGAAAAAGGTCCCAAGTACCGCCAACCGCAGATCGACCTTCCAGCAAGGTGAAGGTTTTGCTTGGGCAGTTTCTCTTCAAATGGGCGGCCGCGCCGACCCCTGAGAGCCCGGCACCAACGATAATGACATTGACATGGTCCATGGGTTAACGCTCCTGATTAATGTTGAAACGATTTTGTCATCGTCGGCAGTCTAATGGGTTTGTCGAGTTTTGCCTATGGGGACGTGGATTGAGTGATTTGTCACGATTAGTAGAAGTAATAGACGGCCTTGAGGGTTCACCGAGGGGCTTTTGGAAAAGTTTTGTAACGTGATGAAGGCTTGGGTGACAGCGGTGGCTACCATCGCGCCAAGCGTTTGATTAACGGAGTGATCACCTTGGCATGGGAGCGGAGAGAGTAAAGCAAGGAAGCGCCAACCGAGGACCGGTAAAGCGAAATTGGGGCGATACGAGGGGCTTAGGTAACCTTAGAGTCGGCTTTCTGCTGCTGGCATAAACAGAGCAAGCGACCTCTGCAGGCTTGCAAGTCACCCAAAGGGATCACTGAAACCTGTTTTCAGCGTTTGAAGGGTTGAGCCTTGCACACTTGGGTGAGGTCAGACCCGAAACCCCAAGGGGCTTCCCTTGAACGCCAGTGACGCACCAGGGATTAACGGCGGAAAGGCGCGAAAAATGTTGAAAAAAACCGCGCTGGGTTGACCCCGGAAGCGATGCGAACATTGCCATGAGGATTGGCTTCAAAGGTCGTGATGCCAGCGGTTTTCGTTGACTTCAGATCAACGGTCACGGTTCCCTGGACATAATTGCAGATATCCGGATTGACAAGACAGGCGGCGGCCAGTGGATCATGGAAATGCAGCAAGTCGCGCTTGGCAAACCAAACCTCGCTCCAGGCTAAGACGGTTTCGAGTAGCGGATGCAGCGTAAATTGGTTTCTTACTTCATTGGGGGTCATATAAAGTTGCCAGGTGATATCGAGACCGAAGGCACGAATTGGACACTGGGCAGTCTGGAACATGAGATCAGTGGCCTGTGGATCAACGATTGCGTTCCACTCGGTGGGTCCCCAAGGGGTAGGAAAATCAGAGTACTTACCACCCATGATGACCAACTCCTTGAGTAGAGAAGAGACGTCTGGCTCTCGCTCGAATAGGCGAGCAACGTTGGTGAAAGGACCAACTGCTAATAGCGTAATTTCGCCGGGATTGGCTCGGATTACGTTCGCCAGATAATCGATTGCCTGTTCAGGATCGTGCGATGCCGGCAGCGTTGTAAGAATGTGAGCGGGAAGTTTCAATGCTTGCGGAGCAGTGGCCTGGCGCTGTTGGATGACGCGAGGGACTTCGATGCCGGATAGCACAGGGAGATGTAGAGTTGATTGGTTGACGAGGTACGTCGCCAATGCGCTCCGCTTTCGGCTTTCGCCGGTTACCGTGGTGATGCCGAGTAGCTCGACCTCGGGCTGCTGGAGTAAATAAGCGAGGGCTACAGCGTCATCGATG
Organism: Gammaproteobacteria bacterium; assembly: GCA_002689445.1. Classification (GTDB taxonomy): domain Bacteria; phylum Pseudomonadota; class Gammaproteobacteria; order Pseudomonadales; family Azotimanducaceae; genus UBA9926. The sequence goes on along the minus strand of NZGC01000085.1, from coordinate 5,843 downwards.
TCGCTGCCGATATCGGTATCCAGAAGTAGTTTAATCCTTGGGGAAGGTTTCGGTCCTGCTTGGAGTTGCCAAGGTAAAGCGGATAAACCGGCAGCCAATGTTAGCCGGCTCACAGCGGCGAGAAAGTCCCGTTTGGTTGAATCGATAGTCTTGTGGGCCATTCAAAACCCCTGTCTTGGCGTGCGCTGACGGCGCGAGGATTGGGTAAGAATACCGCATCTAGTATAATCCTAAGAAGGGCATCTGAGGTTTTACCGGCGAGAAAAGTGGATTGGAATTGGTCATGGCCCCAAACACGGCTTTAAAGTGCAGTTGCATGCTGATGCTCATTGCTACGCTGAACGCAGCGTCGGCGGCGGATGAGACCAACTTTGATCATGATCACATCGGGTTGACCAACTTTTATGCCCAGGTGGTGGTGCCAGAGGGCGAGACTCAAAGCCGTGTGGACTATGCCGAAGCTTATAAGCGTCGGGATGATCTCCAGGACTATTTGAACACCCTCTCGACCGTGACAGCAGCCGCGTTTGACCGGTTCTCGGCAGATAATCAAAGAGCGATGCTGATTAATCTCTACAACGCCAGCATGATTGAAAAAATTCTGACCCGGTATCCGGACATTGACTCGGTATGGGACTTCGGGCGAGTTTTCAATCACCCCTTTAGAGACAATTTTATCGAGCTCCTGGGGCGCCGAGTAAGCCTCGATGACATTGAGCATGGTTGGCTCCGTGGCAAGCCCGAATTGTTTGACCCTCGAGTGCATTTTGTCGTGAATTGCGCCTCGATGGGTTGCCCCATGCTGCGGGCTGAGGCGTATCGAGGCAAAACCTTGAACAAGGCCCTCGATCAACAAGCCAACCGATTTTTGTCGGATCCCATAAAAAATGGTTATGACCCCAGTCGGCAGAAACTTCGGTTGTCGCCCTTATTCAAGTGGTACCAAGAAGACTTTGAAGTCCCAGGATACCCCGGAGAGTTTGCTTATTTGCAACGGTTTTCAGTGGCTTTGGGACTCGATAGACAGGCCGTCGAGGCGTTGCGGTTGGGCTCTTTGCCCATCATTTGGACGGATTATGACTGGGCGTTAAACGACACCAGTGGCTTAAGAGAGGCCTTACCATGACGCCAATGCTGTCGATTGTCGTCCCCGTCTTAAATGAAGCGCGTATTCTCGAGGCAAGACTCAATGCACTGCAGTGTCATCGCGTGGCTGAGGTGGAACTGATTGTGGTTGACGGCGGGAGTATCGATCGGTCGGCAGAGATCGCTGCGCCGCTTTGCGATCGAACGCTGGAGAGCCCGCCCGGTCGAGCTTGCCAAATGAATGCCGGCGCCGAAGCTGCCCGCGGTACCTGGCTGCTCTTTCTGCACGCTGATACGATCCTCTCTAAAGAGAGTTTTGATGCGTTGCTAATAATCCTTGGGAAGAACCCGGATTGGGGATGGTTCAACGTTCGTATCAGTGGCAAGCACCCTTTCTTGCCGTTAACGGCGAGCTTAATGAATCTGCGATCTGCTTGGACGGGCATCGCCACGGGCGATCAAGGGCTCTTCGTTCGACAGAGGATTTTTCAAGGGGTGGGCGGTTTTCCTGTTTTACCTTTGATGGAAGATATTGCTTTGTGCAAAAGTCTGCGCGAGCAAGCCGAGCCTGTGATCGTAAGACCGCCTCTAGTGACAGATGGCCGGCGCTGGGACCAAGGGGGTTGGTCCCGAACGGTTATTTTGATGTGGTTACTGCGATTGGGCTACTGGTGTGGAATCTCGCCGGAACGCCTCAGTCGGTTTTATGCTCATGTCCGAAACTAAAGCCCTCATTCAAGTGTTTGCTCGGGCGCCGCTCAAGGGTGGGGTCAAACGACGGTTAGCTGCTCAAATTGGGGACAGTGCGGCGCTGCATTGGTACGAGATATTACTTGCGCAAACCCTTGCCGTCGTCGATGCCGTGCAAGAGGTCCAAGCTGAATTGTGGTATCCCGAGGGCGATGACGAGTATCTATTGTCGAAAATCGTGGGTCGCAAAGGCTTGCCTTTGTTGCCACAGGCCTCGGGTGATCTGGGGGAAAAAATGCAGCAGGCTTTGACGCAAGGTTTAGCCGGTGCCGACAAAGTCCTGCTCATTGGTGCCGATTGTCCGGTTTGGACGCCCGACCTTTTGCGGCAAGCGTTAGATCAGTTGAGTTCATCAAAGCCCTGTATCATTGTGCCCGCGGAGGATGGCGGTTATGTAGGTATCGGTGTAACCGGGCAAGTACCGAAGATTTTTGATGAAGTTCCATGGGGGACGGCGACGGTCCTGGCAAAGACACAGGATCGCGCAGCGGCCTTGGGTTATCCGCTTTATGAGCTGCCATCTCTCTGGGATGTTGATGTCAAAACGGACCTTGAAAGATGGTTACGACTCGACCCAAAGCTGCCTAGGCCGATCGCCTAGGCAGTCAGGTCATTGGCTGCTTGGCGGACTAGGCGTTGAGCTTTGAGTGAAGCGCTGAAACAGCTCGGCACCAAAAGATAGGCAAAACCTTTAGACAATCGCTGACTAAAAGCGGGGGAGGCGGATCGCTTGGCGGATTGCTCGGCGCGACGATGTGTTGGTATCGCCTTGTCCTTTATTGAGCGCTTGAGATCCAGGGTCGAATCAGCGAGCCCTTTTGTTGTTCAATCAGGTATGCGGCTAATGAGATTGCGATCAAGGACGGCTTGGACCGCTCGCGAAACGCCTTCTTCCGCCATTTTGCGAGCCCGCTCAGTGGTGGGCACAAAGGCGCCCGCGATAATCATATGGAAGTTTAGAATAAACAGCACCGCGAGATCATAACGCTCGGTGATGTCGGGTAAAGAAAAGTGATCGATGCCTTGGCGCTGCAGGGCTTGCTCGTAGTACGCCAGTAATTCTGCTTCATGATCTCGTCGACTCAGCGTGGTCAGACTTGATGTTGTCATCCAAGCAATGTCTTGTAGCGGATTAGAAATCATCACATTTTGCCAATCGATCATTACCACCGGATGTTGACCAAGACTGGGATCGCCAAACATGGCGTTGTCCATTCGCGCGTCGCCATGAANAAAGGTCATNGGCCCCTCACCCATTGCTCGCATTAACTGACTTAACCCTGCAGCGTATCGCGACATATTNTCGCCCAGTGCGTTATCAAAGCAGTCGGGAAAGTTTTCCATTGCAGCTTCCCAACTGCCTAGAAACCCNGGCAAAAAAGGGTCGATATANTCGTCNGAGGCAATGGTTAGCATATCGGGGAAATCGTGTTGCCAGCCATNGAGGAACCGAGCATGAAGNGGGGCAAGGGTGTCGATNACTTGCTTAGCTTGGTGGCAACTGATGCCGGTNACTTGATCCCCAACTTGGTATTCTTTGAGATCCTCGAGTACAACAATNTTGCCACCGGTCTCGTGATTCATTGCGGCAAAATAGCAGGTCGTNAGAGGGGTCGCGACNTGGCGAGCAATGTGGTTAAAAAAATGCACTTCGCGCTCATACATNTTGGTGTTGTTTGCGATCNCCCGNTTTTCAGGCTCGCGGTGCGCGAACTTGATGACGACGGAGGCAGGGCCCGCTTCNCTAGGNTCGTAGGTTAAGGAAAAACGNACGACCTCCCCCACGACACCCACGACTTCGCCAATGGGTAATAAGGTGACACTGCTGACCCGCTCAGTTTCGCTGAGGGTGCCNTGCTGACGCAAAGTCTCGGTGAGCCATTCGGCGTCGACGAGGGTTGGATTCTCAGGAAATAACGGCATGTCANTGTNTCTCNGTAAGCGGGAGGTCATGCAGTTCGGGGGCAAGTCCCTGGCCCATCAAGTCAATAAAATTATCTCGGTAGAAACGCTGTCGGTGATCCTGTGAGACCTCTTGGAGTTCCGTCTCGAATCGTTTGACGGGGTTTCTACCACCCTCAACATGGGGAAAGTCCGAAGAAAATAAGAGCATGCCAGGATCTGAGTTTTTTAATATCCAGCCCGTAGGCTCGTGACAATAGGGGGTGACGCGAAACTGCCGACGAGCATAGTCGCTTGGACGCATGGTGAGACGCTGCAGTCGACTCTCACCTTTGCGAAAGGCCTCGAATCCTGAATCCATGAAGGCTAACCAGCTTGGCAACCAGGAAGCGCCAAGCTCAATCGCGCCGAACTTCAGCGCTGGGAATCGTTCGAGCACCCCATCAAAGATGAGCGCCGTCATGGTTTGCCAGATCGATAAAGGGATCGCCATGTAGGAGAGCCCCGTGAAGTTCTCGTCTCCGCCGTGAAAATCGAGTACTCGTTCCCCGCCATTATTCGCGTAGGCCCGGCCCATTTTTTCCTCACCGCCGACATGGAACAAAACGGGAATCCCAGCCTCCTGTGCGATGGCCCACAAAGGGTCTAAGCTTTTGTGACTGGGACTGTGATGCTGGGGGCAAAGCGAGGGGATGACTAAGCCTTTGCACCCAAGGTCGATGGCCTCTACTGCGATTTTCGGTGCAGCGGTCATGTCACTGAGCGGGACATAACCGGTTGCTAGCAGGCGTTTGTCGACGCCGCAAAAGTCAGTATTCATCAGGTTGTGGGCAGTTGCTGCGGTCTGTGCCAGTTTTGGATTACGTTCGTCTAAGCCAAAATTACCGAGGGCGGCGGTGGTAAACACTAGCTGGCTGGCAAAACCGAGCAAATCCAGAGTCTTTACTCGATCGGTGGCCTCGAATGCGCCGAGGGCCAGATGATTTTTTCGCTGCATCAATTCTGCTTCGTCATCCGCTCTAAAATCGGCGCTAGACTGCAAATTGATGGCTTTCTCGAGGTCTTTGCTAACCGTAACGGGTTTATTCGCTTCTGCAGTGAAGCTATCGATCTGGTTCGCGGGCAGGTATTCTAGGATTTTATCGGGTAACTCCATGACGTGTGAATCAGCGTCATGAACGGTGCGTCCTTCTACGTAGGGCATTGGCGGCTCCTTGCGTTGATGCCAAGACAATACCGCGATCATGATCAAAAGCCTAGATGCCAGTAGGGTCATTCGGCGTGTGAAAGACAAGGGAGAAACCCCGAGGCAAGGCTAAATCAGTAAGGGGGCGAGTCAGCAGGTTATCGCCACCTTGAACCAAAATCAGGAACTTAGCGATGAAACACTACATCCTTTTTGGGGCTTATGCGTCTTATTACACAGCGAAAGTGAGGGTCTACTTACGAAAGAAGGGCATTCCTTTCGTCGAGCGGCTTCCCAGTGACCCGGTCTTCAGAGACACAGTGCGCCCGGCATCTGGCACCCATCGTATTCCCCAAGTGCTGACCCCGGCTGGAGAGGTTCTGCAGGATAGTGTTTTCATTGTTGATGCCTTAGAGCCGGATTTTCCGGCGATACCCGCGTTTCCAGACACGCCGAAGCAGCGAGTTTTTGTGCATTTAATGGAGCTTTTCGGCAGCGAAGGTTTGCTCTCGCTTGCCTGGCAGCATCGGTGGTTATTTCCCGAGAACGAACCCTTCATTACCCGGGATTTTGGCAGAACTTTTAGGCCCCAAGGTAATGATGCCGATCTGCTCAAATATGGCGGCCTCATTTCAGACCGTATGACAAGTTATGGTCTGCCGGAATCAACCCCGAAGGTCAGACAGGCATTAGACGGTGCTTATAGGGCGGTATTGCAGCGCTTTGAAAGTCATTTTCGGGAGCACCCCTACCTCTTAGGGGGTCAGCCCACCCAAGCAGACTATTCTATAATGGGGGCTCTGCACGCGCATTTAGGGCGAGATCCGGCCGGACTTCGAGTGATGCAAGACCATGGGCCCAGAACGCTGCGGTGGGTAGAACAGATGTTAACGCCAGAATTGGTGGCTCCCGAGTTTTC
>NZGC01000084.1 GCA_002689445.1 Gammaproteobacteria bacterium | reverse complement strand
GAAGTCTGGGCGATTAACGGACCTTAACTTGACGGACCTTGATATGATGCCAGAATGAAGAGAGGCTGGGCCTTTTGAGTGGAGTAAACAACGTTGGGTGTCATAAAACACAAGAAAGATCTCGAAACGAACATCGAAACAAATAGCGAAACAAATAGCGAAAAAAGCACAATTTTTTGTGTGAGATAAGTACAATAAGGTGTGCGGACTTGTCCGCGACACGTCCAATTTGATCTTTCAAGGGAGCGGATTCCTTGATCGAGCGAGTGAAGACAGCGGGTTTACGTGCCGAATGCCGAATGCCGAATATAGGAGTAATGTATGTTGCGAATAAAATACCTTTTAAATTTACTGGCGGCGACCCTGCTGCTCGTTATGGTGGGTTGCGCCAGTTCAGGCCCAACTGCACCTGAACCGGAGATGCAAGAACCGGTCGAGACCGAAGCGATGCCAGAGGTGGTTGTCGAGCCAGAGCCGATCAAGCCGATGGTCAGTGGCGGCAAAATCATCGTTCCCATCGATGCGATGGATGCAGAGGCCGGCTCTCAAACCCTACAGGGTGTTTTTTACTTTGATTTTGATCAAGCCATAGTTCGTCGGGATGGCCACGCTGAACTTGATCAACATGCTGCCATCTTAGGCGCTAATGCGAGATTGTCGGTACGTCTCGAAGGGCATGCAGATGAGCGCGGCACGCGCGAGTACAACTTGGCATTGGGTGAGCGCAGAGCCAACGCGGTTCAGGCGTATCTCTTATCACAAGGTGCGTCTAGAAGTCAGATCGAAGTGGTTAGCTACGGTGAGGAAAAGCCCGCTGCTACAGGCCATGATCAAGCTTCTTGGGAGAAGAATCGACGCGTAGAAATCGTCTATCGGTAAAGGCGCTCAGCGACGAGATTGTTTGCTTGATCTCGTCGCGCCAATAGTCGAGACGCTGCCGCACTTCTGGTGAGATCAGTCGATCGAAAACTAGCGGTGCCATTGGTGCGAAAGCGAAGGTATCGAGAGCTACCTGCCAAAGTATCCATTGAAATCAGGTCCGTGACCGTCAGATTCGCCCGAAAATCGGAAGCGGCAAGCATGGCGGCATCAAAGTAGCGAATTGGAAGTAGCGACTTGAAAGTAGCGACTTGGAAGTAGCGACACCAAAGTAGTGGCATCGAACAAAGTTCAGTTGAAAGTAGTTGAGTTGAAAGTAGTTGAGTTGAAAGTAGTTGCGCCAAAGGTTCTGGTGCTAAAAATAGTGACACCAAAAATGAGTGCCATAGAAAACCAGTGGCACGAAAAATAGTGGCAACACAAAGGGAAGCGTCAAAAAACGGGCTCCATCGATAAAAAGTCGATCGAACACCGATTCACCCAAAATCATCCAGCATACCCAGCAAATTAAATCGATAACCTTGGGTCAACTCAATCTGGATACATTGACAGGGTGTGTGTTGACGAGCGGGTTTCCAAATCAGCCATGAAAGTAGAAGGAGCATAGATTTTGATGGGTATGAATCTTCGGCTTGATTCCATGAAGCGGTTAACCAGGGCGTCCATCCTAGCACTCGGACTGAACCCGAGCATCAAGAGAGGGCTCTGCTGCTTGCTCGCGCTGTCGAGTGTCACAACATACGCCGCTTCCTCGCCAGTCGCGGTTGAATCACTGTCTACATCCCTGAGTGACCGGTACCCAGGGGACTCTCAAGACAACACGATAGCAAATGACGTGATCGAGGCCGAGGTGGTCGCGATAGAGAAAACGGACGATAAACTTTCACCGATGGACTTGCAGTACCAAATGCAGGTGCTGCAACAGGAGGTGATGAATTTACGTGGCTTGGTTGAAGCCCTAGGGTATGAGTTAAAGCGTAGCAAGGCAGTTCAGGACGATCGATACCTTGAATTAGACCGTCGTCTTCAATCTCAGATGGGAAGCTCGGCGCTCAGCGATGTGAGGGATAGCGTTCCGGCGTCGGAAGGCGAGGCCGGTGGCATAGCCGTGGATGCGAACAAGGTGGATTCGGAAAACCTTCAGCCAACCAAAGGGATTGAGGATGAAAAGATCTACTATGATCGCGGATTGAGCGCGATTCAGTCACGCCAGTACGAACAGGCTGTGGCCAGTTTACGGTCCGTCATTGAGCATTATCCCGAAGGGACCTATGCCGCTAACGCCTACTACTGGATCGGCGAAGTCCATGCGGCCAAACCAGATCCAGATTACGAATCCGCTCGGCAAGCACTGGTACAAGTGGTCACAGGGTTCCCTATGAGCAATAAGGTTCCAGATGCCGGCTTTAAACTGGGTAAGGTGTATCATTTAATGGGCGATTGTCAGCGGGCCAAAGAGACTTTGCAGTCAGTCGCTACAGATTTCTCTGATAAATCCGCGGGTAAATTGGCGGATAAATATTTGACCGACCAAATCGATTGTTAAGTCAGTAACGGATATTCGCAATCATGGTCGTTCGCGTACGCGTTTCTGAAATTTTTTACTCGCTGCAAGGTGAGGCAAAAACGGTCGGGCAACCTACAACGTTCATTCGTCTCACAGGATGTCCGCTCCGCTGTCATTATTGCGATACTGCCTATGCGTTTCAGGGGGGTGAGCTACAGACCCTCGATGACATCGTTGACAAGGTAAAAACCTACCCCACCAAGCTTGTGACCGTTACAGGCGGGGAACCCCTTGCTCAGCCCGACTGTTTGCCGTTACTTCGATTATTAATCCAAGAAGGTTATCGCGTGTCTCTTGAGACCAGCGGTGCTTTACCCATCGCTTCAGTCCCGGATGCGGTGTCGATCGTGCTCGATCTAAAGACACCCGGCTCGGGAGAAGTGCATCGTAATCTCTATGAGAATATTGCTGAACTCAGGTCAAAAGATCAGATCAAATTCGTCATTCTTGATAAAGCAGACTACGATTGGGCGCGGTTTAAAATCAGTGAGTTTGATCTCAACGCAAGGGTAGAAGAAGTGTTGTTTTCACCCGTATATGAGTCCTTAACGCCTGTTCGACTGGCCGAATGGATTCTCGAAGATGGGTTAGAGGTTCGGCTACAAGTACAACTTCACAAGCTGCTATGGGGAGATAAGCCTGGTGTCTGAAGCGAAAAAAGCCGTGGTTTTGCTGTCAGGTGGGTTGGATTCAGCGACGATCCTGGCGAGTGCTGTGGCACAAGGTTTCCACTGCTATTGCCTGAGCTTTGACTATGGTCAACGGCACGATACTGAACTTAAGTTTGCGCGTAACTTGGCCCGTGAGCTCGGGGCGAAGGAACATCGGATCGCCAAAATCGACCTAACAGTGTTTGGCGGATCCGCGTTGACTGATCACAATCTTGAAGTGCCTGATTTCGCGGAGCACGGTGACATACCCATTACTTATGTCCCAGCTCGGAATACCATTTTTTTGTCTTTCGCGCTTGCCTGGGCCGAAGTGTTGGGAGCCCTGGATGTGTTTATTGGTGTGAATGCGGTTGACTACTCAGGATATCCTGATTGTCGTCCCGAATTTGTCTCTGCTTTCTCCGTCATGGCAAACCTCGCGACCCGTCGAGGAGTTGAGGGAGAAGCGCTATCGATACACGCGCCGCTGATGCACCTAAAAAAAGACGAGATTATCAAAAAAGGGTTGGCGTTAGGAATTGACTACTCACGAACAGTTTCTTGTTATCAGTTGAATGATGAGGGTGCTGCTTGTGGGCGCTGCGACAGCTGTGGCCTTCGGCGAGAAGGCTTTGTTGCGGCGGGGATTCCAGACCCCACGCGATATCAATTGAGCAATCCCTAGCCCGTGTTTGACTTCGAAGCATGGCTTGCCTGGGCCAGTCAAAACTCAGACTACGCGTTAGTGATGATCTTTACCCTTGCGTTCTTAGAAGCCTGTCCGGGCATTGGTCTTTTTATCAGCGGCGCATTTTTATTGTCGTTGGCGAGCGTACTCTATCATCAAGAAGTGTTGTCTCTATCGATGATCAGTGGGGTTGCGATCTTCGGTGCTTTTCTATCAGACCAGTTGGGTTTTTATCTTGGGCGGGGTCTGGGAGTAGGGCTGGTTCAGGCTGATTGGATGCAAGCGCACGGTGAGCGACTATCGAGAGCGAGGGCGTTTATTCAGCGCTATGGTGCGCTTGCGGTCATTGCCGGTCGGCTCGCAACCATGGTAAGGAGCATCATACCCATGACGATGGGCATTGCAGGTTTTTCCAGATGGAAGTTTTTGGTGCTCGACGTTGTCGCTTGTTGCATTTGGGGATCGGGGCTTGCTGGGTTGGTGCTGGGGTTGGACTCCTTACTGGGTCGCTGGTTCTAGAACGGCGTGGATAGCGGGTCTAGGGTAGCGGCTTACTGACCCGCAGTGGGTTGCAATGTCGGGTGAGTTTCTCGAGGAGGGAAATGGTGGGCCGTGATGGATTCGAACCATCGACCAATTGGTTAAAAGCCAACTGCTCTACCAGCTGAGCTAACGGCCCCCGCAGAGGCGCTCATGATACCGGTTCGTCGTAAAAACTCAAGACTTAACCAGGGATGATCTGCTGAATCAGTCGATCTGCTGGAAGGTCAATTCCCAGTCCTTGGAGGGTGCCCAAGCCCCCAGGATTAACAATGTTGATTTCGATGATGTAGGGATAGACCATATCAATCCCGATAAATTCGGCGCCCTCGGTCTGACAAAAGGCGCCTATGGTATGAGCCAGCGCAATTTCTTGATGACTCAAGGTGGCACGCTCGGCTTGTGCGCCTTGGGCAAGATTGGTCCGATGGTCCTCGGCAGGAAGCCTGAGGTAACAACCCATGATCTCGCCTCCGGCCATCAACACCCGTTTTTCGCCACTTGTGATTTCTGGAAGGTAAGCTTGTAACAACAGATACTGGTCTTCGTGAAGTCCTAGCATGTGCCGTAAGATATCCCGGTAATTTGAGGTCTCGCGGTCAAGTAAAAATACTTGGCTACCCATACTTCCCGCAGGCGGCTTAAGTATCCATTGTCCACCCCGGGCAATCACCTCAGCGAGTGGCGCCAATTGGTTGCTTGCATGCGTTTCAGGGTGTTGGAATAGAGTCGATTGTTGAGTTAGCCCGTATTTGCTGCGCAGATGCAGAAGGGCATTCGTACTGTTGATCACGCGCACGTCACGTTCAACCAATCTGAGAAGTTGGATTTTATCGAGGAAGGTCTGCCGTTTACCGAGTGAGAGCAGCCATATCAGGTTAAATTCTCGACAATCGAAGGTGGCCCATTGCTGCGGGAGGGGTGAGCTGAGAGTGGATGCATTCGCAACGAACCCCACCGCATTTATGCCACCTGAATTTAAGCTTAAGTGATCGATGCTCCCCCAGATGACCTCAAAACCGCGGTCGAGGCACGCTAAAGTGAGCAGGACAAGGTTGCTGTCAGCTTTGACATCGAACTGTTGAGTGAGAAACAATAACCGCATCGGGTAGATTGTCGTCGAGCAGTGATGGAAAAGCCAGCGTCGAAATCAGATGTGTCCCGGGAAGTGGTATGATGAGATCCTCTACCAACCTTAGTCATCGGCGATCAAGTACTCCTATTATGAATATTCCAGCACATCCGGCCGAGGTTCAGATCAGTCCTGAGCAACGCCAGACCACGATCGAAAACATTAAGCAGTTGCTTCAAGATCAAAACGCCACGTTAGTGGCTCACTACTATACGGATCCCGAGATCCAAGCCTTGGCTGAAGCCACGGGAGGCTGTGTAGCGGATTCCCTTGAGATGGCTCGATTTGGGGCCAATGCTGACGCCGAAATGGTTGTGGTTGCGGGCGTTCGTTTTATGGGAGAGACCGCCAAGATTCTAAGTCCTGAAAAAAAGGTTTTAATGCCGACGCTGGAAGCAACCTGCTCTTTAGACCTAGGATGCCCGATTGATGCATTTTCCGCATTTTGCGATGACCACCCTGATAGAACGGTAGTTGTCTATGCCAATACCTCTGCCGCAGTTAAAGCACGGGCAGACTGGGTAGTGACATCGAGTATCGCCCTTGATGTTGTAGAACATCTCAGTGACCAAGATCAAAAAATTCTTTGGGCGCCAGATCGCTATTTGGGTGCTTACGTGGCTGAGCAGACAGGAGCCGATGTATTGCTGTGGGATGGCGCCTGTGTAGTGCATGAAGAATTCAAGGCCCAGGGGATTCGTGATCTTAAGCAGGTTTATCCTGAGGCAAAAGTGCTGGTGCATCCGGAGTCGCCGAGCGCTGTGGTCGCGTTGGCGGATGTGGTTGGTTCGACTTCCCAATTGATTAACGCGGTGGAATTACTCGACGCAGAGACCTTTATTGTGGCCACGGATCGAGGCATTTTCTACAAAATGGCGCAGCGAGCGCCCGGCAAGCGGTTACTCGAAGCGCCTACGGCAGGCAGTGGTGCAACCTGCAAAAGTTGCGCTCATTGCCCTTGGATGGCGATGAACAATTTACCCCTATTAGAAAAGGGTTTGATCACGCAGGACCAGGAAATATTGGTACCAAAAGATTTGGCGGAGCGTGCTTTGAAACCGCTACAAAGAATGTTGAATTTCAACCGTTAGTTCTTTGCTTGATCTAGCAACTGCCAGATGTCATCTATACGCTGTTTGATTCTGGCACTTAACTGAAAATTGCGTCTGACAAGAGGGAGCGCATATCCCAGCTGTTTAATGGCGCCTTCTAAATCTCCATTTAACACAAAGTACTCCGCGCGAGCTTGGTGCACCCCCGGGATATCGTTAGCCAACCCAAGACTTTCGGCAAGCTGAAACCAAACTTGATCATCGAAAGGGCGAGCGAGAGCGAGTTCGGCCAGCAGTTCACTCGCCAGGTCAGAGCGCTCGGTGGCGTTCAACAAGGAGGCTTTGATCATCGTCAATGGATAATTGTCAGGATTGATCGCTAATGCCCTTGAAGCCTCCTCAATCGCATTGCCTAAACGTTGACTGGCAGCCAGCGCTTCGATTTTGGCGAGCGTAATAGGCAGATAATTCGGGTAGTCTTGATCCAGTTCATCGAGGATACGAATCGCCTCATCGCCGCGATTCAATCGCGCATTTGCTAGGGCAAGGCCATAGCGGTTTGCGTCGGCAGGGAGGCCCTGAAGTGTTTTTCCTTGATGCACCAATCGATTGAAGGTTGCATCGATATTGTTGGCAGTTTGCACCCGAACTCGAATTCGCATGAACTGATAGTCGACATCGAGATCCCACTTTTTCTTTGCGATGCTTTCAGTCTGATTATAAGCGTCGCTGATACGGCTTTTGGTCACTGGGTGCGTGCGTAAAAATTCTGGAATTTGATCGCCGTTACCGCGAGTCAAGCGATCTAACCGCTCAAACATGTAAGCCATAGCCCTCGGGTCTAGATCGGCACGCATCATGGTGCCAATACCAATTCGATCAGCTTCGGCCTCTCGGGTGCGGCTGTAACTCAGTTTTTGCGCTGAAGCGAGGCCCTGACTACCGGCCAGCGCGGCCATGCCAGCGTCTCCGCCTGCGGTTGCCGCTAAGATGGCGCCGGTCAATAACCCTGCAATGGATATAACACCGGCCTTTTTGCTGGCGTCGATACCTCTGGCGAAGTGGCGCTGACTGAGATGGGCCAGCTCGTGAGCAATAATTGCTGAGAATTCATGACGCGTTTCGGCATGTAAAAATAGTCCATGATTGATGCCTAATATTCCGCCGGGTGCTGCAAAGGCGTTGATCGTTGGATTTTTAATCAAAATGATATAAAGCCTGCGGTCCTCAAGATCACTATGCTCTGCTAGCCGGAAAATCAAATGTTCTAGGTAATCGATCACCAATGGATCTTCAAACCCAGGGGTTTGGGCGCGTACAGCTCTTAGAAATTGCTGTCCTAATTCATGCTCAAAAGTCAGGGAAGTTGCCGCAGAGCTGCTGCTGCCCAGTTCAGGTAAGTTCAGTTCACTGTTGGCGCTGGCCTTCGTAGCGGCGTCTGAGACCACGAAAAAAGCGAGTAGCAATAGGTTGCGAAGCAAAGTCATAGTAGGATATTCGCAGGCCGAGGGACTTTAGTTCAACCTGATTCCTCGGTTTTGAGAAAAAAATGTAGACCTAAGGGAGACAGAGATGGCGGCAGAATTTGAGTCGACCGTTCAGTTGGATACGAAAGGCCTCAACTGTCCCATGCCCTTGTTGAAAGCAAAACAACGGTTGAACAAGCTGGCTCATGGTGAAATTTTGTTGATCGAGGCAACGGACTCTGGATCTGTTAGGGACTTTCAGGTCTTTGCAAGTCAAAGCGGGCATGTGTTGCTAAAGCAGAGCGAAGACGCTGGAGTGTACAAACATTGGTTACAGAAAGTAGTGAGTTAAACGGGTGATCGAGATATTTAAAACATGGTTGGATCGTTACTTCTCAGACGAAGAATTCCTAGCGTTGTTGGTTTTGATCGTGGGTCTAGGAGGCTTCATCGCCTTGCTTGGCTCAGTGGCAGTACCGATCCTAACCGGGATTGTGCTGGCTTATGTGATGCAAGGCTTTATCGATCAGTTACAACGATTCAGATTGTCGCGGGGAGCGGCGATATCGATTACTTACACCCTGTTTCTGGGTGGATTTATTGCCTTCTTGTTGTTCGTCTTACCTCGAATTTGGCGACAATTGGGTGGTTTATACAACGATTTGCCTGCATTGAGTGCCCGGCTCTCCGAGGTATTGAGCAGCGTGCAAGATAGTGTGCCTAATTTAATCACCGAACGGCAAATCAGCACCTGGGTGGACTTGCTGAGTGCTGAGGTCACAGAGCTGGGGCAATGGTTGCTGTCGGCCTCACTCTCTCAGTTACCGGTAGTGATCACGGTGCTGGGATACACACTGCTGGTGCCCATCCTTGTATTCTTCCTACTCAAAGACAAGACTTCGATCTCACGGTATGTTCTCGGGTTGTTGCCAGCGCACAGACCATTGATGAACCGAGTGGGTTCTGAGATCAGCGAGCAAATGCAAAACTATGTCAGAGGTAAATTCATAGAATTGTTGATTGCAGGGTTGTGCACTTATGCGCTGTTCGCGCTATTTGAGTTGAACTATGCCGCTCTACTCGGATTTTTAGTGGGGGTTTCGGTCATCATTCCCTATTTGGGCATTGCCGTGGTTACCATTCCGGTGGTGGTTGTCGCGTTAATGCAGTTTGGGTTGTCGAGTGACTTTTTATATTTGATGCTGGGCTATTTGATCATTCAAGGGTTGGATGGGTTGCTATTGGTGCCGCTCCTATTTGGCGAGGTCAATAATTTACATCCGCTGGTGATTATCATTGCAGTACTGGTCTTTGGCGCCTGGTTCGGTCTTGCAGGCGTGTTCTTTGCGATTCCCTTGGCGATTTTGTTGAGAGCAGTCCTAGCTGCTTGGCCGCAGTCCGAGGAAATAGCATCGGACCTTACCTAGTTGTACCCCGATTCCAGCATCGTTATCATGAGCACCTTTCTGAGTGAGAGCGCTTACATATGATCCGAGGTAGCATTGTCGCTCTGGTGACGCCCATGCGATCAGACGAAACCATCGACTGGGAGTGTTTAGATGCTCTGGTCGAGTGGCATATCGCGAACGGTACGCAAGGAATTGTGCCAGTGGGCACGACAGGTGAATCTCCTACGGTAACGCCAAAAGAGCATTGCGAGATTATCCGGGCTGTCGTCGAGTTGACCGACGCTCGAGTTCCAGTGATTGCAGGTACTGGTGCGAATTCGACCCGAGAGGCAATAGAGTTTACCGCTTCTGCAAAAGACTCAGGCGCAGATGCATGCCTTTTGGTCACGCCATATTACAACAGACCCACCCAACGAGGGCTGTTCCTGCACTATCAAGCGATTGCTAAAGCCGTTGATATCCCACAAATTTTGTATAACGTGCCTGGAAGAACGGCCGTTGATTTGTTGCCCGCTACAGTGCGGCAATTGGCGGATATCGAGCAGATCCGAGGGATCAAAGAAGCCACTGGTTCACTTGAGCGAGCGGCTGAGATTCGTGCTTTGTGTGGTGACCGTATCGATATTTTCTCAGGCGATGATGCGACCTCATGTGAACTCATGCTGCAGGGCGGTCAGGGTACCATCAGTGTGACGGCAAATGTTGCGCCAGCGGCTGTGGCAGCCATGGCAGAGGCTGCTGTAGCCGGCGATAGAGCCAGTGCTGAGGCGCTGAACGAGCCGTTATTGGGGCTCCATGAACAGCTCTTTTTGGAAGCCAATCCGATTCCGGTGAAGTGGGCGCTTGCACAAATGGGGCGCATTCCTGAGGGGATTAGACTACCATTAACGGCGCTGTCCGAAGACCATCAACAACCAGTACTATCCGCCATGCTAACAGCAGGAATATCCTCGTGATAAAGAAGTCGTCGTTAATGCTATTGATCATCGCCTTGAGTGGGTGTAGTTGGTTGGGTAACGAAGCGCAAATGAGCCGTTTAGAAAACGGAGCGTCAAAGGCGACGATCATGCCTTCGGGGCTCGCCGAACCTACGTTTACCGAATTGATGCCAATCCCGGATATCGAGGATCCCCGGGGGTTAGTTGGAACCCGGTATGAACTTCGCCGGCCGGAACCACTGAGCACTCGTTATGGGGTTGACCAAATCGTCATCAAAAAGCTCGATGACGCGCAATGGGTATTTTTGGACATTCCTCCTTCCGTGGTATGGCCAAAGGTTGTGCAGTTTTGGGAAGCAAACAATCTGGATGTGATCAAAGCAGATCCAGGCGCGGGTATTTTGGAGAGCCGATGGCTGACCGCGAGAGCTGGGGAGCCGGAAGCGGTATTCCAAAGTATTCGTGACGGTAATGTGTTTCGAAATACTCGTGATGTGTTTTTGCATCAGTTCAAACTTCGATTAGAGCCGGGTGTTCGTAGTGGCAGCACGGAGCTGTACATCGAACAAAGACAAGTGCCTGCAGATGCTCCTTATCGTTTGGATACTTTAAAATGGCAGGGGCAGTCCGATGATCTCGTACTTGAACGCGAGGTGCTCAAGGCAATGGCTTATTATCTTGGCGAAAATATCAGTCAAGGCACAATGAGTATGATGGCGTCTTCCCTAACGGAAGGTCGAACCGAATTGATTCCAGATCGGATCAAGCCAGAATTAAGATACAAATTAGATTTCAATCGAGCCTGGGCGACGGTGGGAGATGCCCTTGAAAACGCCAATATTACGGTAAACGACGTTAATCGCACGCAAGCCACCTATTTCGTCCATTACACGCCAAGTCACCTCAGTAAGCCCGGATTTTTCCGTCGACTGCTGGGTGGAGGCGGTGATAAAACGCAATCCGTGCAAGATCTCTATGAACTCAGGCTCGAGGCACAGGCAGGCGAAGTGATGGTGACGGTGCTGCAAGATGGTGAGTTCGCCGATGGATTGGCAGCAGAACGCTTACTGAAAGTCATCAAAGAATATTCAACCTGATCTGTGCGTATTGCATCTCTGGGCAGTGGCAGTAAAGGCAACAGCACGGTAATCGAGGGTGATTCCGGGCGATTGTTGCTTGACCTCGGGTTTGGAATCAAAGAAACCGTTCGGCGGTTGGCCCGCCTCGGACTCACGCCCCTAGATATCGATGCCTTGGTGGTAACCCATGAGCACGCTGATCACATTAATGGGGTTGCGCCCTTTGCGCGAAAGTTTCGATTGCCGGTATATATGACGGCAGGAACCTACGAACCGAACCGGATCGGCGTGGTCCCGGTGCTTAGATCGATTCGCGATGGTGAGGTGTTTCAGGTTGGGTCTCTCACTGTAATGCCAGTCGTTGTGCCGCACGACGCCAGAGAACCGTGTCAGTATGTCTTCAGTGAGGCGAGCCAGCAAATTGGCGTGCTGACGGATCTAGGTCATATCACGCCCCATGTTCGTCAATATTTTAATCAGTGTGATATTTTATTGTTAGAGTGTAACTATGATCCTGGGATGCTTGCATCTGGGCCTTATCCGCAGGCTCTCAAGCGCCGAGTGGGTGGCAATTTAGGGCACCTGTCGAATCACCAAGCAAGCGAGTTAGTTAAGAACGTAGACCTAGATCGTCTTCAGCATTTGGTGGTGTCTCACATCAGTGAAAAAAATAATCTACCGGCATTGGCAGAGGCAGCGCTGGCCCCAGCGCTGCAGTCTTGGAGTGGTCAGGTCACCGTGGCTACTCAGGCCGAGGGATTTGATTGGCTCAGCATCGTATAAACTGTTTTTTTATACATACTGTATACATAAACAGTGTTTTGTGGTTAACTGGTTGTCCGTTGAGATTTTCTTAAACCCTGAGGGTGGAAACCGGCAGGTTTAGGAAGCGTTAAAAGGACAAGGTTATGATCATTAAGCATATTAAATCCTCTGATACTTGGTTGGTACGAAAAGGTCGTAAAGTTTTATATCGAGGACCGGTCAGTCCTTTGAGCTCTAGCCGGGTGCTTGCCGTAGCGCTCAGGCGAGATGGCCTGAAGTTGGTAGCCTGAAACTGGAGCTGAAGTTAGAGGCCTTGAAGTTAGAGGCCTTGAAGTTGGAGGCTTTGCAGTTAGAGGCTTGGAAGTCGGTGGCTTAGCGTTGGTTGCCTAACTTTGGCCTCCTAACCTTGTTCGCTTNNNTTTTGTTCGCCTAACCCTGCTGGCTTAACGTCAGGTAGAACCTAACCCCTTATCCNAACCAAGCGGTCAGCCTAGTTGAACCCGGATTCACCCGTTGTCCTAGACCCCACTCGGTGCTTTCGACTGAGATAGCATCGCTCGAGCAGCGCATTCATCCTTTACCCGGGGGGTGTCGCTCTGTTCACCGGCTCCGGCTCGAGCGGTAATGACAACCCAATGAATACAGCGACTCAAAAAAAACGCTTCAAACACAGCGTTTCCAATACCGTGGTTCAAATACAGCCATTCATACCTCCAGTTAAGCAAACGCGGCGGGACAAATAGGCCCAGCAAAACTGGCTCGACTGGATTTGCCTGATTATAATTCGTTCATGGGCGAACGAGGGCACCGCTTTGCTCAAAAGTATTTGAGCTCGGTGGAGCGCCAAAGCCGATGATCAGGTGAAGGGCGGGTCGAGAAGTAAGCGATCGGTTAGGCGCACCAAGGGAATGAAGCCCAAGGAGCTTAAGCCGTATAATCAGGCAAAGAAACGGAGGATTCGAGGTTGCTGAGGTAATCCTTGACCCTGAAGTCATCATGCGATGACCCGATTTGAGTTTTAAATTGCCCGAATGCGAGATCAAAAATTGTTCTCGTCAGCAAAGGTTTTGTCCCCGGAAGGTATCATGGCGATGTCGCGGGTCTTCATAGAATTAGCACAGAGGAAATTACAATGGTCATGACGTCGGAATCACAATCTGGATCTAAGGTAGAAATTTCGGTCCAGAATTTTCAGAGTGAAGTGGTTGACCGGTCTCAACAGCAACCTGTGGTGCTTGAATTTTATGCTGCTGGAGCAGCTCCCTCAGAAGCCCTTTCGCAAATCCTCGAGGGTTTAATTGCTCGATATCAAGGTAAGCTCGTATGGGCACGGGTAGATGTTCAGGCCAATCCCCAGCTCGTCCAACAGCTTGGGGTGAGAGGCTTACCAACGATCAAAGTGGTCAAAGAAGGTCAGTTAGTGGAGAGCCTTGAGGGGCCTCAAGAAGAAGAGCGGCTAAAGTCACTGTTTGATCAGTTAACTGTCAGCCCTGCAGAGCAGGTTCGAGCTCAGATCGCTCATTATTTGAGTCTTGGAGATCGATCCAGTGCAATGGCGATGCTCAAACAAATGATGACGGAGGAGCCGAGCAACCTATCGCTGCACACAGAATATTGTGATCTCTTGGTTCAAGAAGGTGCAATAGAAGAAGCCGAGCGATTGCTGTCGGAATTACCCGCTGATGCAGAGGGGATCGGCAAAGCCAAAAGCCGATTGTTCTTCGTGAAACAAGTCCAAGCCTTGGGGGATGTCGCATCGCTTAAGTTGCTGGCCGAAACTCACGCCGAGGATCAACAACATCTTTATCACTATGCCTGTGCACTGGTGGTGGAGGATCAAATTACCGAGGCCCTGGATGTATTACTCAACATGCTAAGGCTGGACAAAACCTGGGAAGCGGATACTGCAAGGAATACCATGATTCAAGTTTTTGATCTTTTGGGTAAAGGCGATCCGCTTGCATCAGCCTACCGCCGTAAAATGTTTACGCTGATGCATTAGTACCATCCGATTCGAGACCTTTAGGTGTATCGTGTGGCTTGAAGTAGGCTAAGCATAGAGCAGATAGGCCTAGGCGACCTTTATGGCCCAACGTAAGGAAACTCAATGGAACAAGCAATTTTGATCTGGAGCCTGGTGGGTTTAATCGTACTGACTGTGGCCTTGGGTCTTTCGAGCTTTTTTGCGCACAGGCAGCTCAAAGTTAAAATGCTCGAAGTGGAAGAAAGCGCAGCGTTGAATCGATCCAGTCTTCTCGATCAGGAAGCACAGTTGCAGGCAGCGGAAGCACAGAATATTCAGCTCGAGGCACGACTAACGTCTAAACAAGAGCTGGAGCAGGAACTGCGGCAGCGATTGTTGGCATCAGAGCAAGCTTTATCTGAAGCGAATCAAGAACAGATTAGATTGCTTGAGAAAGTTACTCAGGCTGACACAGCGCTGAAAGCTGAAGCCCTTCATCATCAAGATAAACTTGCCTTGCTTGAGCAAACGAAAGCGAAATTGTCGGAAACCTTCAAGGTCTTGGCGGGCGACATCTTTGAAAATAAGCAACAGACCTTTAAGCATCAAAGTGAGGAGCAACTCAACCAATTGCTCAAACCTTTGGGCGACCGCCTAAAAGATTTTCAGTCACGGGTCGAAACGGCTTACAACGAAGAGAGTAAAGAGCGCTTTTCATTGCGCAATGAGTTGAAGCATCTCCGCGAACTTAACACTCGAATCAGTCAAGAAGCCGTGAATCTAACCAATGCCTTAAAGGGGGAGAGTAAAACTCAGGGCACTTGGGGTGAGGTGGTGTTGGAGCGGGTTTTGGAGAAATCTGGCTTGGTCAAAGGTCGGGAATACGATACTCAACAATCTCTACAAAATGATGAAGGTAGACGCTATCAGCCCGATGTCGTTGTGCATCTGCCAGAAGACAAAGATATCATCGTAGACTCGAAAGTATCGCTGACGGCCTACGAACGATATTGTTCCGATACGGATTCAGCTGCACAGCAAACG
The DNA here is from genome assembly GCA_002689445.1 of Gammaproteobacteria bacterium. GTDB lineage: Bacteria > Pseudomonadota > Gammaproteobacteria > Pseudomonadales > Azotimanducaceae > UBA9926. The sequence continues at coordinate 79,548 of NZGC01000084.1, read as the reverse complement.
CACTTAGCAAACCATGTTCTCTCTTTGAGGAATCATATGAAGCAGCTGAGCTCGAAGGATTACCACAATCTCTCTGGAGTAAGATCGTTAGATTTTGTGCTCATGTTTGTACCCATTGAGGCAGCGTTTTCTCTGGCTTTGCAACATGATGATGGTTTGTTCAGCGAAGCTTTTGATCGAAATATTGTCATCGTAACGCCGACGACACTGCTCGCGACGCTTCGAACGATTGGTAATATTTGGCGGTATGAGCAGCAAAGCAGCAATGCGCAGGAAATCGCTCAAAAGGCTGGGGCTCTGTATGACAAATTAGTCAGTTTTGTTGCTGATCTTGATTTGATCGGCTCTAGACTCAGCTCTACCCAGCAGGCTTATGACGATGCTTATAAGAAATTATCGAGTGGGCGTGGTAACTTAGTTCGCAGAGCCGAGGCCATGCGAACGCTGGGTGCTAAAACCAGTAAGCGATTGCCGAAAGGCATGTTGGCGGACCTCGACAGTGACGAATTGCTTGGCATCGACGGCGATTGAAGCGCTAAATCTGCGCACCAGATGGTTGATAAAGGCTGAACCTGATTGTCATCGCGTCTTCTCTGATCGATGTCGTCGGAACGATCTTGCCTAGCATCAAAGCCTGGCACGATAAGAGAGCTGGATTGAGATAGGCCTAGGGGACAAGGTAAGGGCGATCAGAATAGTTGCCCTAACGCGGATGAGAATAAAGGGGATCGCTAGCGTGATGACCTTGATCTCGGCACTTGCAGGTCAGGGATCAGCAATGAATCTGCGAGCACACAATGTGACAATGAAAAGGAGCACAAGATGTCAGATCAATCCGAGCAGGAAATAGTTTCGCCCTCGGATCAGCCGAAACAACTTTCGGATGACCAAGCCGCCTATTGGCGGGCCAATGTAACGACGCTGCTCAGTTTGTTGTCGGTTTGGTTTTTGGTGTCTTTTGGTTGCGGTATTTTGTGGGTGGATGCGCTTAACCAATACCAGTTCTTTGGTTGGAAATTAGGGTTCTGGTTTTCTCAACAAGGGGCAATTTACGCCTTTGTGATCCTTATTTTTATTTATGTGGTCCGGATGAACGCATTGGACCGCCGTTTTAATGTTGATGAGGATCAATAATGTCGGCTCAAGTATTAACCTATGTCTTTGTAGGGCTAACGTTTGCACTCTACATCGCTATTGCCATTTGGAGCCGATCGGCATCTACCCAAGAGTTTTACGTCGCCGGCGGTCACGTTCATCCGGTTGCTAATGGCGCTGCAACAGCAGCTGACTGGATGTCTGCGGCATCCTATTTGTCGATGGCTGGGATTATCGCTTTTGAGGGGGCCGATGGGGCGCGTTATTTGATGGGTTGGACGGGGGGCTATGTGTTGTTAGCACTATGCTTGGCGCCCTATTTACGCAAATTTGCCAAATTTACGGTGCCTGACTTCGTCGGCGATCGTTACTACTCTCAAACTGCCAGAGTGGTAGCGATTCTCGGGGTTGTTTTCATTTCCTTTACTTATATAGCGGGGCAAATGCGGGGCGTGGGGATCGTGTTCTCTCGTTTCCTTGAAGTCGATATAGATCTTGGTGTGCTGATCGGAATGGGTATTGTTTTCTTCTATGCGGTTTTAGGGGGCATGAAGGGTATTACCTACACTCAGGTCGCCCAGTATTGTGTGCTGATTTTCGCCTACTTGGTGCCTGCTATTTATATCTCCTTAATGTTGACCGACGTGCCCTTACCGATGTTGGGTTTCGGTTCGACAATGAACGATGGATCAGGGACCTTTCTCCTGGATAAGGTTGATGGCTTAAGTCAGGAACTGGGACTGTCGATTTTTACAGAGGGCAGTAAGTCGACGATAGATATGTTTTTCATCACCGCAGCATTGATGGCGGGCACCGCCGGGCTACCACATGTCATTGTAAGATTTTTCACAGTCCCTAAGGTTAGAGATGCGCGGATATCCGCCGGGTACGCGCTCATTTTCATTGCTTTGCTTTACACCACAGCGCCGGCGGTTGCCGCTTTTGCGCGTTTGAACATCGTAGACGCCTTAGATAATAGGGCCTATCAAGATCTGCCGGCTTGGTTCAGCAAGTGGGAAGATTCGGGGCTGCTGGCTTGGGTGGATAAGAATGATGATGGACTGCTGCAGTATCGGGGGGGCGCTGCCCTTGATCCAGTGAAGCCACGATACTCCGATACACGAGGCGACTTGGGTGAACGTATTCTTAAGAACCAGCCCACGGATAATCAAAACGAAGTCTATATTGATAGAGACATTATCGTCCTAGCACATCCTGAGATCGCACAATTACCGAATTGGGTGGTGGCATTGGTCGCAGCTGGTGGATTAGCGGCAGCCCTATCGACTGCGGCTGGGTTGCTGTTGGTGATCTCTTCTGCGATATCTCATGATCTTTTGAGAAACACCCTCGCACGCCATCTTACCGACAAACAAGAGTTGAGATGGGCGCGGGTCTCGGCCGCAGTGGCGATTATTATCGCCGGCTTGTTTGGGATCTATCCACCGGGATTTGTTGCTGAAGTTGTGGCTTTTGCCTTTGGCTTGGCCGCAGCGAGTTTTTTCCCGATCATCTTATTGGGTATTTTTTCGACTCGAATGAATAGAGAAGCTGCCATTGCTGGCATGTTGTCGGGTCTCATATTCACCGCGAGTTATATTATCTTCTTTAAGTTTATTGCCCCCGAGTTCAATACTGCTGAGTATTGGTGGTTAGGTGTCTCACCTGAAGGGATTGGCACGCTAGGTATGATATTGAATTTTTTGGTGTCGTTTATTGTGATGCAGATGACACCACCGCCGCCGCAAGAGGTCCAAGATATGGTGCGGAATATTCGAATTCCAAGGTAGGGAATCAAGCTATGAGTGAAGGCAGTCGTTTGCTGGAGCAATACCGGAAAGAAGGTATCCGTCGGGTCAAATTAGCATTTACCGATATCGATGGGGTGATGCGAGGCAAATACATCAGTCTCGATAAGTTTGCCAGTATTGCTGATGGCGAATCTGGTTTTTGCGATTGTGTTTTGGGTTGGGACGTCAATGATCAATTGTATGACAATGCCCAGTTTACTGGCTGGCACACTGCCTTTCCTGATGCCTTATATCGACTGGATCTGAGCACCGAGCGGCGTCTGCAGGAAGAGCAAAGTATTCCTTTGTTTTTGGCGGAGTTCGTTGATCCGCAAGGCAGGCATCCAATTTGTCCTCGCAGCCGATTGCAAGCGGTGCTCAAGCGCGCCGAGGATCTCGGGTTTGGTGCGCGGATGGCTTTTGAGTATGAATTTTTTATATTCAAGGAAACGCCCCAAAGTGCCGCCGATAAAGGTTATCGTGATCTTGTACCCTTAACGCCCGGCAACTTTGGTTATTCTGCGCTACGCACCTTTGCAATGTCAGATCTATTTAACGAGTTTATGGACTATTGCGAAGACCATGACTTGCCGCTTGAAGGGGTACATTGTGAAACCGGTCCCGGCGTTTGGGAAGCGGCGTTGACAGTCGATAATGCGTTACAGGCTGCAGATAAAGCGACATTATTTAAAACGCTGACCAAAGCATTTTTTCAAAAGCGTGGTCTCATGGCAACGTTTATGGCGAAGTGGTCAATGGATTACCCTGGTCAAAGTGGTCACTTACACCAATCGCTGTACCAACTCAGTAGCGGCGAGGGTGTTTTCTTCGACGCCAATGATCCGATGATGATGAGCAATACGATGAAGCAGTATGTCGCTGGAGTCGAAGCTCATCTGCCGGAGCTGCTCGCGGTGGTCGCGCCAACGATCAATAGCTACAGTCGGCTGGTCAAGGGGGCCTGGGCACCAACGGCCTCGACGTGGGGGTTGGAAAACCGCACCTGCGCCCTGCGTGTGATTAAAGGCTCAGAAAAAGCGCAACGACTCGAATTTAGAGTTGGCTCGGCAGACGCCAATCCGTATCTAACGGCTGCAGCTACGTTGGGTGCGGGTTTAATCGGTTTAGAGGCTGGGCTAAACCTGGGTCCTCCGATCGAAGGCAATGCCTATGAACATCAGGATACGCTGTCATCTGATCGTCAGTTTGCCACCAATCTGTCTGATGCAGCGCGACAATTCGAACACTCTGATGCGGCAAGACACATTTTTGGTTCCGAATTCCAGGCACACTATACCGCCAGTCGCGTCTGGGAAGTGCGTGAATACGAACGACATGTGAACGATTGGCAGCTCGCGCGATACTTTGAAATCATATGAGGGTTCGAGTGCGATGAAGATTGGTATTTTAAAGGCCGATAGTGTGATGCCAGCCTTACAAGAGCAGCATGGCGACTATTCCGACATGTTCACATCATTGTTTTTGACCGTGGACCCTCGTTGTGAGATCGCGATTTATGAAGTAGAGCATGGTCAATATCCGGCTGATATCGACGATTGTGACGGTTATCTGATTACCGGTAGTAAACGAAGCGTTTATGAAGATGAAGCATGGATACAAGCGCTGGGGGAATTTGTTCAGCGGCTACATGAACTCAAAAAACCTTTGGTTGGCATTTGCTTCGGTCATCAGCTGGTCGCACAGTATCTTGGTGGTAAAACAGAAAAAAGTGATAAGGGCTGGGGCGTTGGACGGCATGAAACGCGGCTATGCGGTGCTCGAATCACTGCTGCCGGCACCGCGACCCGATTCGCGTTATTGTCAAGTCATCAAGATCAAGTTACCCATCTGCCAGATGATGCAGAAATCATTGCTGAGAGCGACTTTTGTCCCATCGCAGGTATGCAAATTGCTGATCACATTTTGACGTTTCAAGGGCATCCCGAATTTGACGAAGCGTATGCCCGCGCGCTTTTGGAGATTCGCCGACCGCAAGTAGGCGAGCAAACCTATAGCAAAGCCCTCGCCTCCTTGAATGAATCGTCGGACCAAAGGGCGGTGGCGAGTTGGATTCTCGCTTTTTTGGACAGCGGTGTAAGGTAGTTGGATCACCGGCGTGGCAAAAAGGATCGGTGCTCGTTGAGCGTTTACCGTCAGTTGAGCAAGAGGTAGCAACGCGTTAGTCGAAACGATTGGTTCAACCCATTGATGCATCCCTTTGATGCGGTCGGTTGATGATTAGGATGAATTCAAGGGTCTAAAGCGGTGGCTGCGTCAGATTTAGATAGGTTAGTACGTTCACTCATGGAGGCCATGATGTTCAAGGCTTCAGGCTCAAGGTCCATCCGAAAGGAGTGATAGGGTAAGGCATGACGATTGAAACACGAATGTTTAGAGAGTCTGATGTTAGGGATGTTGTTCCAGAACAAATTGACGCAGCATGGGCGCGCCGGTTTGGTGAAGTGCTGGCGAAATTAGCGCCGTCGTCAGCCTTTGGCGTCGGATACGATACCCGTATCACCAGTCCCGAATTGGCCGAAGCCTTAAGACACGGGCTGAGCGTTGGTGGGGCAGCGGTCGTTGACTTAGGGGTGTGCCCGACTGAGATTGTTGCTTACGCGGTGGCTACCGATCGGGTGTCCTTTGGGATTATGGTGACGGCGAGTCATAACCCGGAGCCGGACAACGGATTTAAACTTTTTCCCAGCAAAGCCTTAGCATTACCCTTGCCGGCATTACTTGCGACCCTCAAGCGAAAAATGTCTGGAGCTGCCAAGCGCGAAGGTCTTCGGCTACCCCTTCCGGCAGCCGGGGTCTTGAATTTGATTCCAGAGTTTGTCGAGCGGGTTGCCAGTCTGGTCGAGTTGTCGCCATCTGAGGGTATCGTCGCTCTGAACGGTCTTAACGGAACCGCAGCATTGGTTGCCCAACCTTTAGCGGAGCACCTCGATTTATCGGTGCGGTGGTGCTCGTCGCCGGAAGAAGGATTGCCGCGGGAAGGCCCTGATCCAATGAAGCCTCGCTTGCTTGAACAGATGAGTTCCTTTACTCAAGAAGTCGGTGCCAATCTCGGCGTCGTTTGGGATGGAGATTGTGATCGCTGTGTTTTTTTTGATGAATCAGGTCGCAATATACCCAGTGCTTATGTGATGTCGATGATGACGGATTATTTTTTGGCGGGAACCCAAGGTCAGCATATTGTCCACGATTCTAAACTGCTCCTTAGCATTCAGCGGGCGATATCCCGCCACGCCGCAAGTAGCAGCTGCGTCGGCACAGGTTCAGGCAATATGCGTGCCGCGATGCAGGCCACCCAAGCGATTTACGGAGGAGAGTCATCGGCCCACCATTATTTTGGAAAGATGCACGGCTTTGATTCAGGAATGTTGTCGTGGCTGACAATGCTTGACCTGCTGTCACGTTCAGGTAAATCGCTCAAAGAAGTGACCGCTGGATATCGAAGTGAAGTGGCAGTGCTTCCGGAGGTGAGTGTCCACGTTCAGTCGATAGAGCGACTTATCCTAGCGCTTGAGGCGTACCTTTCCGATCAAATTATTGAAATAGAGACGCAAGTTGGCCGAGCGTATCATTTGGCTGAAGGGATGCGCTTTAGTATCAACCCATCGACCACTGAGCCGGTACTGCGTCTTAATTTCGAAAGTTATGGCAGCCCGAAACAGTTGGTGCGGCAGGCCGATGACATTGTGCAGCGGGTTTGGCAACACGAAAAACTCAGTCATGCTGGCCCCCCGACTTTAAAGATTGCTTGAAGGTAATCTTGCATTCTCAGCGTCGATCTAAGCTTGGAGATCGATTCACCAAAGCCAAGCGGCACCGCGAACCCCGCTAGCATCACCGTGGTGGGCGGCCATCACCTGTGTATCGACCTGATCCGAAAAGACATAATGCAGTAATCGCTTTTGGATGGCACTTGCGAGGTGGTCGGTGTTAGACACGCCTCCGCCTAAGACAATGCAAGCTGGGTCGATGACGTTGATCACTGTGGATAAGGCGAGAGCGGCAAGCTCGCAATAGATGTCGAATACCATTTGGGTAGTTGCCTTGGGGCCTACTGGATCGAAAATCTGTTTTGCGGTGAGGCTCTTTCCCGTCATTTCGGCGTAGCTGGCGGCCACCCCAGGCCCGGATAGCCAGGTTTCAATGCAATCTCTTTGGCCACAGTAGCAATCTCGACCGCGAGTCAGAGGAAGTGTGATCGCTGAGTTAAGGCGATCGAGTGGCATTGGGTTGTGCCCCCATTCTCCCGCTATCGAATTAACACCTGGTGTCAGCTTTTGATCGATACAGATACCTCCGCCAACGCCTGTGCCTAAAATAACGCCGAATACGACAGCCTGGCCGGCGCCAGCGCCATCAATGGCTTCGGATAAGGTAAAGCAGTCTGCATCATTGGCAATACGAATCGGATACCCACAGGCCTGCTCCAGATCTTCGGGTAAATTCTTACCGTTAATCACAGTCGTATTACTATTTTTGATCATTCCTGTTTTGTGCGACCGGGCTCCAGGCGCACCGATGCCTACCGTTGCGGGCTCAAGATCGGGGAAACTCAGTTGAGCCATTTCAACCACTTCAGTTAACACGTCGATGATGCGGTCATAATCCCCATGGGGAGTCGCGCAGCGATGCCGGTAGCGAATTTCGCCGGTGGGTGAAAGTCTGACGGCTTCTATTTTAGTGCCGCCTAGGTCAATGCCGATTCGGTCAGGAGGGCTGGATTTCATGGCAGAGACTTACTGCTGCGTTCAAGTGCCACAAAAGGTTCTGCGGACGATCTCATCGGGCTTTGGAGCCAACGCGAAGGCCGTCTTCGCAAGATCTGGATTAAAGGGGTCAGTAACGGCAGCAAGTAAACCAGAGAATCGATCATAGGTTCCATTTTCGTAGGCTTCGGCAATCGCGAATTCGATTTGATGATTTCGAGGAATGAGGATGGGGTTCGCTTTCGTCATGCGTGCCTGCGCTTGCTCTAGGCTGGAAGTGGCTCCGATTTCTTCTCGCCATCGTGTCCACCAGTCTTGCCAAGCCGGGTCCTTTCCAAAAGTGGGTGGCGTTGAGAAAGCCTCTCTCAAGGCCGCAAAACTGAGGGTAAAGTCCAGGCCATGGTTCTCGAGCAGCTGTAGAAATTCGGAATAAAGCTGGGCGCTGATCTTGCTTGGCATCAATCCAAGCTTAGCAGCGCTGCGAGCACGCCAATAAGTATCGAAACGGTCGGGAAATTCGTCCAATCGAGCTTTTGCAATGGCAATGGCTTGATCAGGCTGATCGTCGATGAGTGGCAACAGTGCTTGTGCGAAAGTCATTAGGTTCCAGTGCGCAATACTGGGCTGATTCTGAAAAGCGTAGCGGGCGCCTTGATCAATAGCGCTGTAAACCGTGTCATATTTGAAGCGATCCATAAACGCGCAAGGGCCATAGTCAACGGTTTCCCCGGTGATCAGCATATTGTCGGTGTTCATGACGCCGTGGATAAAGCCCAGACACTGCCAATGACTGATCAAACGAGCGACGTTGTCGATCACAGTCTCAAGCAACCCTTCATAAGGATTAGCCTGAGCGCTTAGCTGCGGAAAGTGTCGGGTGATCACATAGTCTGCGAGCTGTCGCAGACTCTGATTATCCTGTCTTGCACTAAAGTACTGAAAGGTTCCGAAGCGAATATGACTTTGTGCGACCCGAGTGAGAATTCCTCCAGGTTCAATGCCTTCTCGCTGAACTGAGTCACCGGTGGCAATAGCAACAAGGCTCCGGGTCGTGGGAACACCGAGAGCCGCCATTGCCTCTGAAACGAGGTACTCGCGTAGTACCGGGCCAAGCGGTGAGCGACCGTCACCACCTCTGGAGAAGGCGGTCGCTCCAGAGCCTTTCAATTGGATATCGTAGCGCTGAGTCTTGGTAACCACCTCACCGAGCAGCAAGGCCCGTCCATCTCCCAACTGCGGGTTAAAGTTCCCGAACTGAAATCCCGCATAGACCGTTGCGATGGGATCTGACCCGGGCAAGGCTATGTTTCCTGAAAAGGCCTCGATCGCAGTATTCGATGTCAGCCAGTCTGCGTCGATTTCAAGGGTAGCAGCCAGATCCGGGTTAACTTGGATAAGCGCTGGGTCTGAAACCGGTTGAAGTGACTGACGCGAAAAAAAAGCGTCGGGTAGTCGGCTGTAAGAATTGTCAAAACTTATGGGTGCACTCATGCGCAAACTTTAGCACAATGAGGGGCTTTCCCAGTGGATATGAGGTCGAGAATTTTCATGCTGTTTGATAGTGAGACAAGTTTTGAGGCGCAGCTTGATGTCTCAGGCTCCTCGATGTCAGCCGATCATCATGGCTGCCCCTGCTGTTCTACCATCCCCGCTTCAATGGCAGCGATCAGTGAATTCGGCGATCAGTTGACGGATACTCGGTATTGGTCGACTCGGGGTCCCAAGTTGCCCGATTCAGAGACAGCGCTTTGGTTGAATGCCAAGGTCTATACGATGGATGAAGACCGTCCTTTTGCTGAAGCGTTGGCAATACGAGACGGAAAAATCTTGGCGGTGGGCGCGAGTGATGAGTTGCTCGTCGAGTATGGCAATGATTTACCCATCATAGACGCTGCCGGAGGCGTCATTTTGCCGGGCTTTATCGAGCCGCACATGCACTTTTTACCGATTGCGACAATCGGTCAACTTGAAGACGTGGGTCCCTTTCGTTTTTCAAAGACCGAAGATGCCTTGGCACACTTAAAGTGTTTGGCGGCTCAACTTGAGCCTGATGAATGGCTGCTGGCTCGACAGTTTGATCCTTCTTTACAAGAAGGGCCCAGTGAACTGACCGTGGAGCAGTTGGATGCAGTGAGTCAAACCCACCCGGTGCTGATCTACAATGCCTCGCTCCACTTTGCATACTGCAATACCAAAGCCCTTGATACGGCCGGTATCACAGCTGATACGCCGGATGACCCAGCTTCACCCTATGGCCGTGATGCATCTGGAGCGCCCAATGGGGTGTTGAAGGGTAATCGGGCGATTGGGACTGTGGCTCGTCATAATCCGGGACGAGGAAATCATGATCTTGCAGCGGGAGCTTTAGCGGTCTGTGCCCGGGCAAATCGGCAAGGTATTACCACAATGTGCGACCAGGCCACGGGTATGACTCGCGGGATTGAGGAAGTCGAAATCTACGAAGCCTTAGCTGCCTCGGAACGTATGAGTGTCCGATTACGGTATTCTTTAAGTTATGCGCTGGCCAAACGTTGGGACGAGACAGAGGTGGCATTTGGGCGCGGCAACGCATGGGTGCGAGCCGCGGGTTGGAAAATCGTTTCAGATGGTTCAAACCAAGGCTTTTCAGGTCTACAGCGCTCACCCTATTTATATCAGGATAATGCCGGACTGGCGTATGTCGAGCCTGATCAATTGACGGAAATGGTGAAAGAAAGAACGGCACAAGGTTGGCCCTTGGTAATTCATGCCAATGGTGATCTCGCCATTGATCGAGTCTTAGATGCCTTTGAGGCAACCGTTGAGAGCGGTTTATCGTTGGTTGAGCCGTGTCGGATAGAACACTGCAGTATTCTTCACGACGAACAAATAGAGAGAATTCGAGCGCTAGGTCTGTCGCCCAGTTTTCTGATTGGGCACGTCTATTATTGGGGGCATGCCATGCGAGACAAGGTGTTTGGTGAAGCCAAGGCTGTGCTGCTGGATCGTACAAGAGCCTGTGAAGAGGCAGGGATTCGTTGGACACTGCATTCCGATGAGCCTGTCACGAATATGAACCCGCTACGTTGCATCGAAAATGCGGTAACCCGAGGACTTTGGAAAGAGCCTGGGCAGCAACTTGCTCCTTGGGAATCGGTTTCTGTGATGAGCGCCCTTCGGGCCATGACCATCGATGCCGCCTGGCAGTGTCATTCAGATCACGAGATTGGCTCGTTGGTGCCGGGTAAATTTGCTGATTTTGTGGTTTTGGCAGAGGATCCGATGCTTTGCGAACCCAATGCCTTGCAAGACATCGCGATTAAACAGACCTGGGTCGGCGGTCGGCTGGTTTACGATGATGCACAGGACGAGCAAAATTAGTGGGCGGATAAAGACAGGGTGGTGAGCGGGTCAACATCCTGACTCAGCGGCTCGATCCACTGCATTGAGGGGATGGGCCAAGGCAGAGAGCTGCTCGAGTGGTATCAAAGATTGGAAGGGTTAATCCGGGTCGACTTTGACATCCAGAGAGCATATAAGAATGTCGATAACAGTTAGGAGTAAAGCGGTATGAATGGCGCTGAGAGCATGCTGGAAACGTTGATAAATGGCGGGGTTGAAGTCTGTTTTTCGAATCCTGGAACCTCCGAGATGCATATGGTCGCGGCGATAGGAAAGAGCACAAAGATGCGCTCTATTTTGAGCTTATTTGAAGGTGTTTGCTCTGGAGCTGCCGATGGCTATGCTCGAATGGCGAATAAACCGGCGCTTACGCTGTTGCACCTAGGACCAGGATTATCGAACGCATCTGCCAACCTGCATAATGCCCGCAAGGCACGATCCCCAGTGATCAATTTAATTGGCGATCATGCGACCTACCATAAGCAATACGATGCGCCGTTAAACTCAGACGTGATTGGCCTATCGCACCCAGTCTCTCACTGGGTAAGAACCGTCGCCAGCGCCGATGAATTGCCTCAGGATGCCGCTGAAGCCGTTCAGGCGGCCATGGTCAAACCCGGACAAATAGCGACCCTGATCATACCTGCTGACTGTGCTTGGAATGCATCGGGTGAGGCAGTCCCCGCTTTGCCCCTCGTCGCTGATGGCCAGGCACCTGAGGAAGCGATTGAATCGGCCGTACGCATGTTGCAAAACGGTCGCAAAACCATGTTGCTCATGTCGCATCGAGCATTAACCGAGGAGGCTCTGGCGTTAGCAGATCAAATCGCCCAAGCAAGCGGCGCCTCATTAATGTGTGACACGTTCACGCCCAAACTGGCGCGAGGCGAAGGACGGTGCGAGATTGAGCGCCTCGGCTATTTTGCTGAGCAGGCAACAGCGCAGCTAGAGGGTGTTGAACAACTGATCATGGTCTGCACGAAACCGCCGGTAGGATTTTTTGCTTATCCGGATAAACCGAGCGAGTTCTATCCTGAAGGCTGTGGGCTGCATACGCTTGCAGAGGTGGAGCAGGATCCGATTGACGCGCTGTCGCGTCTAGCCGCGGCGCTAGGGGCTCAAGAGATTAAGCCTAGGCGGATTAAACTTGAAAAACCGGATCTCTTGGACGGTGATTTGACCCTTGAAAGTATGGCGCGTGCGGTGGGTCATTACTTACCGGTCGATGCCATAGTTGTTGATGAAAGTGCAACCTCCGGTGCTTTTCTTCCTGCGATGACGCGAACCGCTGAACCCCATGATTGGTTATCCTTGACGGGTGGTTCGATTGGATACGGCCTGCCGGTCGCGATTGGTGCCGCAGTCGCTTGCCCTGACCGTAAAGTGATTTGTCTCCACGGTGATGGTGGAGCGATGTATACCATTCAATCACTTTGGACCATGGCACGAGAGTCGCTTGATGTTTGCGTTGTCATTTTTGCAAATCGCAAGTACCAGATTTTACAAGTTGAACTGGCGCGGGTTGGGGCTCAGTCGATGAACAAGCAGACCCTGGACATGTTGGATCTAAGTAACCCGGATCTAGACTTTGTTAAGATCGCCGAAGGTATGGGGGTTAGGGCGACCAGAGCAGATAATGCCGAAGCTTTCAATCAGCAGATGCAAGCAGCCATGAGCCTTCAAGGCCCGTGCTTGATAGAAGCTGTTTTCGATTAGATCAAAAAGTGTCTAGCACTTTAGCGTAGTGATCCAGCCGATAAAGCACTTCAGACTCTGATGTCGAAGCTAAGGGCAGAAGCGCTCGGTCGACACCCGCTTCCATATAGGCTTCAAGGGTTGCCAGATCAGCAGGCGCACCAAAGACAGAGGTGCTGATATCGCTCATAGGACGCTCCTCCGCATCGCAAATACGTCGTAACCGAGCTAAGTTCGCCGCAGCATCAAACCCATGGCGGGCTCGAGGTAGCCAGCCCTGACCCAATTTGGCGATTCGACGCAGGGTATGGTCGGTCTCGCCGCCGATTAGGATTGGCGGACCACCGATTTGGACGGGCTTGGGTGAAGATATTGTTTCCTCGAAAGCCACGTGCTGACCCTCATAAGCAAATGCTTCGGTCGTCCAAAGTCCTTTGAGAGCATGCAATTGCTCTTCTAGCTTTTTAAAACGGGTTGAAAATTGCGTGCCGTGCTGTGCCATTTCCTCAGCATTCCAACCCGCACCGACGCCAAAGAGAAGTCGCCCATTCGATAACCGATCAAGGCTAGCGACGGCCTTGGCCGTCACCAACGTATCACGCTGCGGCAGCAGACAAATTCCGGTGCCAAGTTTCAGTGTTTCACTGGCTGCAGCTGCGATGGCCAACCAGACAAAAGGATCAAATGTGTTGTAGTACTCAGAAGGCAGAACGTCGCCTCCTGGCCAAGGGGAGGTGCGGGCAGTGGGGATTTGAGTGTGCTCGGGTACAAACAAGGACTCGAACCCTCTTGCTTCCAATGCTTCGGCCAAGGCTCTGGGGCCGATGGTGGTGTGAGTGGGGAAAATCATGACCCCGATCGCGAAGGGTTTCATCGGCCAATATATCCTCTGTTCCAAGTTGGGCTTATGGTAATTTCGTTGAGGCAGACGTGTCGAGGGGTCTGGCATACATATAAAATGAGATCGCCTAGATCCTCTGGCTGCACCATTTTTGCACGATCTTCAGCACTAACTGGCTGCGGCCTAGCGTCGAGAATCTCTGTTGCAACCTCACCAGGGCAAATGGCTGAGGCGCGAATACCGTCGGCGCAATATTGTTGATTGATGCTCTCCGTCATGGCGTTTAAGCCGTGTTTTGCGGTTGAATAGGCGGCACCGGACACGCGACTGACAAAACGCCCGGCCCAGGATGAGATATTGATGATGAGTCCCTCTTGTTGTGCCTGCATGATGGGCAATACCGCATGGCAGCAATAAAAAGCGCCATTTAAGTTTACGTCGATTACGGTATTCCAATCGCTGGTGCTGAGCAGTTTTAATTCCCTCGCGCGAACGTTGAGTCCAGCACTATGAACAAGAATATCGAGTCGACCGAAAGCGTCGAGGATACGTTCAAGCACTGACCTAACGGCGGATTGATCACTGATGTCGAGGGGTTCAACCCGATTTTCACCAGGAAGCGTTTCAGATAATGCCTGAAGGCGTTCAGATCGGCGGCCCGAGAGAACAACAATAGCGCCCGCTTGACTGAGGCGCTTCGCCGCTGCGGCGCCGATGCCGGATGAAGCGCCGGTAACCCAAATAATTCGACCCTTAAGGTTCGTTAACATAGTCCGCCTTTGATCTGATGGTTTTTGATCTGATGGTTTTTAGGGATGATAGCATCCCATTAGAGGGTGAGGCAGGTTGAGCCCGCTGCCCGAGCTTTAGAGCACCTTGACGAAAAATGACCGATAGATCTCACAGGCGGCAACTCGTCGATTCGTTAAAATTTCGAAAAGGTGATGAAAGGTAAGGGTGAGCCGACAAAGCAGGCGGTTAAGCCCGCCCGAGGTGAGGTGCGACTTCCTAACAGATGCGCTAGTGTGAACGCCTGACGTAGTTAGGGCTTGATTGATCTTGATATCGAGTAGCGGCTCGCTCAAGCCCCTCAGGCGGTGGAGTGCTATATAGACGTAGCGCGTTAAATCCGCTTCGAACGAGCTGCCAAACGGCCTTTGTGCCCATAGCCGCGCTTGATCGCGACACTCTTTGGAAGATTGAAGTGGTATAATAATGGGTCTGAAGCCAGCCTTAGATTGAATACGGAAGTTCGTAATATGATGTTCATTGACCCCATTATTAGGGATACGATGTTGAGCGTTTGCCATGATTGACTTCAGTCTCGTCACAGTGCCGAAACCCACGCCCGAGACCGCACATTTTTATGAGGGCACCGCTGCGGGTGAGTTACGGTTGCAGCAGTGTAACCAGTGTCAGACAGTTTATTTCCCACCTCGTCCTTTTTGTCCGAACTGTGGTTCTCGCTCAGTTTCTGTCATTGTGGCCAGCGGGCGAGGCCGGTTGTTGAGTTATGTGATTAATCACCGTCCACACCCGGCTTTCGAGGGTCCCTATGCGATTGCGATTGTGGGCCTGGAAGAAGGGGTGACAATGATGTCGAATATCTTGCAGGTCGATCAAACCCCAGAGGCTTTGATCTTAGATATGCCCCTACAAGTGGTTTTTCGAGCCTGTCGCGATGGCATTGTTCTGCCCTATTTTCAACCCTCGGGAGCTGAGTGATGGCAAGGGCGAAGGTAGCAATCGTAGGTGCAGCGGAGACCACTGAACTCGGCAAGATTCCAGGTATGAGCCAAATTCAGTTGCACGCAGATGCAGCTCTTAACGCGATCGAGGATGCAGGCCTCAAACTGACAGATATTGACGGTGTGGCAACGGCAGGCGAATCCCCGACCGCGATTGCGCATTATTTAGGGATTGCCCCCAATTGGGTTGATGGTACGGCGGTCGGAGGCTGCAGTTTTATGTTGCATGTTCGACATGCAATGGCCGCCATCGAATCGGGCCTTTGTCAGACGGTCTTGATCACCCATGGAGAAAGCGGACGGTCCCAGGTTGGCCGCGCCGGTTGGGGTAGTGCACCAGCTTCTCTGGCAGGGCAGTTTGAGGCTCCTTACGGGGGCATGGGACCGACCACCACCTTTACCCTGCCGGTGCTTAGATTTTTAAAGGATACGGGTACGACCCAGGAACAGTTGGCCTCGGTCGCGGTGAGTCAGCGGCAATGGGCTACCTTGAATCCAAGGGCAACATTGCAAACACCAACGACCGTTGACGAAGTGTTGGCTGATCGAATGATTGCTTACCCGTTTACCAAGTCAATGTGCTGTTTAGTGACGGATGGTGGCGGCGCCCTGATTCTAGTGGCAGCAGAAAGAGCGAAAGATTTTCCTCAAAAGCCGGTATATCTCTTGGGCTCAGGTGAGAGCACTGAAACCCCAATGATCAGTCAAATGATCGATTTGACCTCTTCCAGGGCGTTTAAAATGGCTGGAGCACGAGCATTTTTAACCGCGGGTATTGAGCACAAGGATGTTGATCATCTGATGATCTATGATGCCTTTGCCCATTTGCCGCTGTATGGACTTGAGGATTTAGGGTTTTGTCAGCGGGGAGAAGCGGGTGCCCTGATTGAATCGGGAGCGACTGCGCCGGGCGGTTCACTGCCTTTGAATACCAATGGCGGCGGTCTGAGTTATATGCATTCTGGCATGTACGGCATGTATGCTTTGCAAGAAAGCGTGCGACAAGTTAGAGGTACGGCCGCCGCGCAAATTGATGATGTTGAAATTTCAGTCTGCCATGGAGTGGGGGGCATGTTTGCCGCCAGTGGCACGATTGTGATGAGTGCTTCGCCCGTACGGGTTTAGCCGATTGTTTGGATTTAGTCCAGTTAAGCGATCTAAAATACGCTAGTAACGAATAATGAGTGGGCGAGTTCCCATGACAACAAGGAGAGTAACAATGACCCCCCGCCGTTCATTTCTAAAGCAAAGCAGCGCCCTTGCCTTGATTCCATTAGTCCCGATCACGAGTTTCGAGAGCCTCGCCGCGACAAAGGTGCCCCTCGATGACCCAGCCGCTAAGGCGCTTCGCTACGTAGAAGATGCGAATCTGGCAAAGCGGGCCGATAAAATGGGAGTCGCAGCAGCTGACCAGCTCTGTAGTAATTGCCGCTTCTATGTAACTGATGACGCTAATGCTGCATGGGCGCCGTGTCAGTTGTTTCAGAATCGTTTGGTCGCGGGACCAGGCTGGTGTGCTGGCTGGGTGCCGAAGAGTTAGCCGGTTGAGATGACGCGGCGCATCGAGCAAAACGGTTTGCTGCCAATGCATCGATGCGCCAAAGTCTGCGCAGGTCGAACCGCTTGATCGCCGGGAAGGAGCCGACGGTTCAGTTAGCCCAAGGCCGGTTTCGCGGGCGAGGGAATGCAGGTTACCAGACTTTCGCCGGCATCCCTTACGCCAAGCAACCTGTCGCCAGTCGTCGTTGGAGGGCGCCTGAACCCATCACCTCACCCAGTCGATTCGTCGGGGACGCCACGGCATTCGGTCCCATGGCGCCTCAAATCAGCGGGGATAGCGCGTCCGCGGCCGAGATGGATGAAGGCTGCCTAAATCTGAATGTATGGTGCCCCAAAGATGCGAAGGCGGCACCGGTGATGGTCTGGATCCATGGAGGCGGCTTCTGCCAAGGTTCCAATCGCTGTCGGGGTTCCGTGTTCGCGAAAGCGGGCGTTGTCTTGGTCGCTCCCAACTATCGGTTGGGGCTGCTTGGCTTTATGAGCCATCAAGCGCTTGACGATCATTCGGCAAACTTTGGACTTTTGGACCTCGTTGAAGCACTGCGTTGGGTTCGTGACAATATTGAAGCTTTTGGTGGTGATCCGAATAACGTCTCTATATTCGGGGTATCCGCAGGAGGGCAGGCAGTCAATTTGCTGATGGTAATGCAAAGCGCTGCGGGTTTGTTTCACCAAGCGATTGCGCAAAGTGGGTACGGCACTTGGCCTCTGTTAAGGGCTAATCCCGGTGAGGGGAGTCCTCTTGATCTGATGGGTCAGAGCGCAGAAGTTGCCGAAGTTGCTGCAACACAGACTTTACGGAGAGCGGGAGCCGCCGCTTCAACACTGGCTGAGCTCTTGGGGGTCAACGCGGGTCAAATTGTCTCTGGTCAGCGAGGGTTTCAGCGGCCCATCGTAGATGGCTCAGTCATTGCTGAAGAACCTGGGATGGGTTTTGAGCAAGGTCAAATGCAGGCTGTCCCTTACTTGGCGGGAGCCAATAGTTTCGATGGCTCAGTGATGCCGAGTTATCAGCTCGATCCTGAGCGCTATCGACGATATTGGGATAATTACCAAGCCGCCTGGCGCTCGGCGTATGCGAGTGAGATCGACGAAGAGGTTGTGGTCAAACGCTTATTTGGTGATCAGCGTTATCTGTTCTCTAGCTGGAAGTTGACCGAGGCAATAGGCCGCAGGGGTGGAACGGCCTATCGTTATTACCTTGATGTCGCCGTGGGTGACGAGCCAAAGCTGGGCACACCGCATGGTTTCGATGCCTTTTTGCTCTTTGAAGCGGAGGTTTCGTTGCCTGGCACCGCTCTGGCCGACTGGGGACGGCGATTGCGTCAGGCTTGGATATCGTTTGCCGAGACCCAGCAACCGAGGGCTTTGATTGAAAGCGAACAGTGGTCGCCTGTCGGAGCTGGCTCAGATTGGCATCGATTGGGCCGAGCTTCCGGCATTACCGACATCGAGTTAAAAGACCGCATCAGCCTGTTGAACAGCCAGTACGAACACAGAATTGCGTGAAAGGGGTCGGTGGCTGCATCACGCCCACCCTAAGGGGTGGCTATCGTCTTAAGGAACCTTATCAATCAGGCAATAACGAGGTTGGCGCTCAGCTTATGGGTCTGGTAGTTAGGATGCTGCGCTGTAGGCTTTGGGCGTAGCAGGACTTGAAACCGTAATGCGTTCTCCGTAACGGCGGTAACCTTGATAATCAAACACCGCTTGGTGCTGCACACTGTAGTTGTCCCATAAGGTGAGCATATTTGGCGTCCATTGGACACGGCAATGGAGTCTCGGGTTACTGCGTATGCGGTCGTACAGGCCGTTGAGGATGAGATTGCTTTCAAACAAAGGCATCTCGAGTAGATGCGACGTAAACGCCTCGTTGACATACAACACAGGCCTTCCTGTGAAGGGGTGGACAACGACCACAGGATGAGCATGGGCAGGATAGTATTGGCCTGGCTTCAATCGTATACCGTATCGTCTGAGGTCTTGTTCTCCATCGTGGAACGCTTGCTGACCTCCAAGATAGGCCTGCATCGAGGGCGATAACTCATCGAAGGCGTCATGCATATTGGCAAACAGGGTATCACCGCCCCCGTTCTTAGGTACTTCAGTAATGTACAGTAACGAGGCATAAGGCGGTTGCTGCTCGCAGGTGATATCCGCATGCCAAACTTCGCCATTGCTGCCTTTGTCGTCGGGCTTAATATCGATTAAAAAAAACTCAGGGTCTTGCGTGGTTTTGGCATGTTTTTTCGAAGGGTGAATATGGATTTCTCCAAATCGGCGAGCAAAGGCTTTATGGCTCTCTCGAGACAATACTTGATCGCGAAAAACCAGAACATGGTGGTCGGCAAAGGCCCGTGCAATAGCCTGCCAACTGTGATCTGATAGCGGCTGCTCAAGGTCAATACCGGTAATTTCTGCGCCAATAGTTGGGGTAATCGGAGTGATTTTCATAGTTTGCTCAAGCGGTTAACCCACAACAAGACTTGACCTCTCACGGGACCTATTTAGGCGGCGGCTTTTTCGCGAGTGATGGCGATGGCATCGATCATCTCTGCTCGATCCGGCCCAGGAACAATGCGAATGTTCTTGTTGGCTCCACCATCTTTGATGAGGGTCCATAGAATTAAGCATTGGGTTTGAAAGTCTTTTAGGAACGCTCCGGGGGGCTCCATTAAGTTAAAGGTACGAAAAGCGCCTCTAAATACGCGCAAGTGTTGTTGGGAGGCCTTAGTAATGGCATTGCCATAGGCGCTGATCAGGCGCTTGCTCAAGCGTTTGCTGAAGCCATTGGATTCCGATAGAGCGTGTTTTTGTAAAATGGCTTTCGCTCGCTTGATGGCGGCACGATCTTCATCGAGGCTGGCCTGCCAAATAGGCCGCAATTGGGCTTGGGTTGCCTCATGGAAGTCGTTGGCCGCAGTAACCGGGTCCTGCCAGTTTTCGATCACATCAATCAGAATTTTGCTGTGGATGGCGCCGGTGCTGCAGCCCCGGCCGTACAAAGGGTTGGTTCGCACCGCGGCATCGCCGACGGCAAAGTAATTGAGTAGTAGAGGGGCGCCATTTTCCCGGAAGTCGCTCCAGACCGCCTTGATGTTGCCCATGCCTAAGGTAGGAGTCGTTGCCACGGCTTTGTCATCGCCCAACCAAGGTACAAGCCCCGGGATTTGTAGACAGATGCGGTCAAACGACTCGTCATCTTTGACCGCCTCATAGAGGGGTTGGTCATCACAAGGAACGCATAAGATCACTGAGAAATGCCCACCAGAACCAGGAAATACTCCGTATTTCAGATAACCCAGATCGCCCGCCGATCGAGTTTTGTGATCTCTTTTGGGTTCTTCAATGCCCGGTTTAAACTGATAATGCCGAGTGTAATAGACGATTTCCGCATCATGACTTTCGGTGTCGATCGGCAAACCTTCCTGCTGAAACCATTTCTTGAAAGGACTGCCTCGGCCAGCAGCGTCGATCACGATATCCGCTGCAACGGTTTTCGGTGGCGTGGTGCCTGATCTCTCCTGCTTGACGAGTCCGGTAATGGTCGGCACCGGTCCCTGACGCTCAATGACCATCGCGTTGATTCGGGTGCCGGATTCAAAGGTAATATTAGTCTGGCGTTCCGCGTAGCGCCGTAAGACCATCTCCATAGTCGCCCTGCGACACATCAGTAACCACAGTGTGGAATCTTCAGGTGCGGCTTCATATTGGCGGGCGAGCGTCGGTGGCAACATGTCTTCGAAACTGACTTTCCTAGCCCCAGCTGACCAAAATTCTTCGATTAAGTCTGGAAACTGCTGGGTGAGCAGATTGCTCATCACGGCAAGAAAGGCGTGCGGGTGCTTGAATTGGGAGGCCCCTCGTCTTAGCCAATCGAAAAATATTTCGTCTGGATCACCCGCAGGCATCGGATCATCTCGCTCGTAGACCGTAATCTCGTGTCCCTGTTTAGACAGGCCAAGCGCTGTGCACAATCCACAAATGCCGGCGCCAACAATTGCGATGTTCTTTAACGCTTCTTGTGTATTCATAGGGTCTTTGTCCTAACGGGCCTCGTTACTCGACCAAATGTCTCGCAGCGGTTAGCGGATGCCTGGATATTGTACCTGAAATTCCCAGATTGTTAGGATTACCGATCCTATCGGGGCAACAATAAAGGGCCAAGCGTTGCTCAACATCAACTCCATCGCTAGTGGCGCTGATGGTAGAGTAATCAGCGCCTGTGCCTTAAACGATTTTACCGGTTCGGGCTTCGGAATAGCCACCATACTCATCATAAGCAACGGCGCCGCTGATGAGAACTTGGCTTACCCCTTTTGCATCTCTGACGTACCTATAGCCTTCACCGGGGACATCCTGAGTGTAGTATTCTTCACCACGTGCGATCTTTTCTGCATCAAATATGGTGATGTCTGCCACGAATCCAGGTTTTATTTGTCCTCGGTCTGCAATACCCCAAATCGCTGCGGGTTCCGAAGTCAGCTTTTGAACGGCCTTCTCAATGGTTAAGGCTGCACAATCTCGGACAAACTTAGAAAACAAGTAGCCCGTGTCGCCGTAAGTCGAGAAGGATAGGATGTGAGCGCCACCGTCGCTTGCCCCGATCATGACATTGGATTGATTCAGTAGGTCCCCTACACCCTGATCGTCGTTGTGTCCCATATCGGCAGCGAGGAAGTGCGCGTCTAAATCTTCTTCTAGAGATAAATCGATCATGACTTCAAGAGCGTTGGTGCCACGCAGTTGGGCCACTTCAGCCAGTGTCTTTCCAATCAGAGGAGCGTTTTCTTGACTGTTGACTCGGCGCAAAACCAAGGCCGACCACAGTGGCATCATACTGCTGGCCTCTTGGACAAGAGCGGCTCGTTGCTCGGGATTCATAAAGGCCGCCTTGATATCCTGAGGGTCACTAAAGCGCATTAGGGCATACCAGGTTGGAAGCCGAATAAACAGCAAGCTGGGTACTGCAAACGAAAAGCTAATGTCGATTGGGCGTGTTTGAACCTGTGGCCACACCTTGGCCCCTCGCTGCATTTGTTCGTCAACGCGCTGCATGACAGCAGCAACACCGCTACGGTTGTCTGGATTTAAAAACAGCGGTGATAAGGTGGTGGTAATACCGAACTTGAGGCTCAGTTCTGCTAGCTGATCAACTCTTGCTAAGGTCAGATCGGTGTCGAAAAACTCATGAACGACTTGTAGTAGCTTATTGTTGTCTGCGAGCACCTGACACAGGGTATCGAGTTCAGTCGTGCAAGCGTATCGAGAGGGTACAGGTTGTAATCGCTCATCCATGTCGACAAAACTGGTGGAAAGGCCAACAGCGCCGGCGTTAATGCAATCGGCTAACAAAGACGCCATGTCCGCCATCTCTTCAGGCGTTGCGGCTCGTTCCATGGCTGCGTCATTCATGACCCATAGCCGCAGTAAACTGTGCCCAACCAGGGGAGCGACGTTGATCGAGAGATCTCGACGAATGCGGGTGATGTATTCGTCGAAGGTCTCCCAATCCCAGGTGACGCCCTCTGAAAAGGCTTTGTGAGGCATCTCTTCAATTTGGTTGAACATGCCGACAAGTTTCATCCGATGTTCTGCTTTCAGCGGTGCTAAAGATAATGAGCAATTGCCAGGAACAATGGTGGTAACGCCATGTGCAATGGCGGGTTTTGCGGCACCATCCCAAAGCAGTTGCGCATCGAAGTGGGTATGCGGATCAATGAAACCAGGACTGACGATTTTTCCGGTTGCATCGATTTCCTGATCGGCCTGGCCAACAATTGCTCCAATTTCGATAATTTTATCGCCTTTGATTGCGATATCGGCGGTGTATAAAGGCGCTCCGGTTCCATCGGCAATGATTCCGTTTCTAATGATTGTATCCATGGGTTAGGGTCTCCTCTTGCCTGATTCGGCGTCGTGAACAGTAGTAGTCATGGGATTGTAGGCTTCGGTCAAAGCATCTCTAACCGATGTCCAGTTGTGACCTATCAGGTCTTCTGCAGAAGTTGCTGCGCAGCGTCGCATTAATATGTGACTTGCGTCAGGAGCCAGCGGGATGTGTGACTCGCCGCCATTTTCGTATCTTAGGGTGACGATCAATTCGGCCATGCCCTCATGCGCTGCTGCGAGACGGACCTCTGAAATTTGGGCATCCATTTCAGTCGGCTGCGACGATTGCGGCGGCAGGGGGTTCAACAAAAACGATATCGCTCGGTAGAATCGGCTGTTGGAGTTGGCCGTCCTCTGAAAGCACTCTGCGCGCGAAGATATGTAAATTCCAGCTTTGGAGCTGAGCGACCGCGGCATCCTGATTCAAGTCACCTAGAACCCTTGCCGCGATGCTTTCCCAGGTGTCGAGGGGGGAAGCAAAAATTGATTGACGTAGAGGTTTCACCGGTCGGCCTTCCTGTAATGTTTTCTGAGTCCCTTTGTATCTGAATTCGGAGATGGAGACAACGTATAGAGGGTGGGCGGGAAAACCGTTATGATCAAGGTTTCTAAAACTGAGTACGGAGCTAAGTGTGGGGACGGGGCAGTGTGGATGTGGTGGAAATGTGGCCATCGAACAGTTGGCAGATGCCCAAAGACGCGTCTTGTTGTGGGTGATGATGATCAATTTCGCGACTTTCGCCATGATGGTTGCCGGCTCAGTTGGGAGTGGATCCTCAGCGTTGCTGTCTGGCACTTTAGATAATTTGGGCGACGCGTTAGCTTATCTTGTCAGTTTGGCGGTGGTGAGGGCTTCACCACGCGCGAAGGCTTGGGCTGCCCTGTTCAAAAGTGCTTTGATCGGTGTCGCTGCCTTTGCTGTATTCGCGCAATTGCTCTCTCGGGGCATGACCCCACCGCCACCGCTGGTTGGCATCATGACCGCGGCGGCGCTTGCGAACCTCCTCGCTAATAGTGTTTGCCTTGCGTTGCTAACGCCCCATCGTAGAGATGACGTGAACATGGCCTCAGTTTGGGAGTGTTCCCGTAACGATGTGGCGGAAGGTTTGGGCGTATTGGCAACCGCTGGATTGGTCTATCTTACAGGGTCCGGGTACCCCGATCTGATCGTGGGTATTTTGTTACTGATCCTCTTCTCACGTTCGGCCTTTACGGTGGGTCGAAATGCTTGGATTCAGATGCAGGGGTTGCCAGCCTAGCCGATCGAATTTGAGGGTTGCCTGCCAATCCAAAGGGTGTGTGCATAGGCCACCAATTGTTGTTTTTGATCAAAGATCGCGCTGCCTGCGAGATGTTTTTTGCCTGTGATGGAAATGGTCCAGGCGGTTACTTGTAACGTCTCGCCGGCGGCAGGTCGCTTGTCAATCTGGGCCGTCATGCGTCCTAACAGCCCCGTTTTGATGCCTTCGGCAAAAAAGGCATATTGTCCGGGGCAGTCCAACGCGGTCCACAACAGGATGTCTGGTATGAGGCCTTCATGATCGGCCCATGCCGCTTTCGTTTGCCAGAGTCCTGCGACCTGCTTCTCGACGGGGGCGACATAAACTTGCAGGCCATCGCTGTGTTCAGGTCCACAGCAAAAGCAAATTGGGTGAAAACCCCGTTGACCTGGCAGTAGAGGGTTAAGGTTAGGTTTTAGAGCTGCGGTTGCTTGGGCAGCAGACCGCGTGGCCGCCCAACTGGGGGGTGGCGGAACCTCGCAGGTGAAGGGTTTTGTTGTGACTTCTGCGATGAGGGTGTTCCCAGCTATCGCTCGTTGTAGCAAAGGCGTGTATGAATCAGTTTCAACCAAAAGCGGCGTATCGAAAGGCACCGGCGCTCTGAGGGTGATCTCGGCACTCTCGCCCGATATTGGCTTTGCAAAGTCGGCAAGTGCACCGCTCACATAACCGCCGTGACCCGAAGTCGGTGGGCCGCGAAAGCGATCATTGATGATAACGCTAGGGTGATTAGAAGTTTCTGGCATGGTCGTTTAGCATGGGTAAATTGGATAAAGGAAAGATTTATGTTGGTCGATAGTCTTTGGATATACCCGATTAAAGGTTGTAAGGGTCAACAGGTGGACGCGGTGGATGTTACCACAGAGGGCTTTAAAGGTGATCGAGAGTTTGTAGTGACCTCAAAGGGCGTGCCGATGGGACAAAAATCGCTGCCAGATCTTAAGCATTTATCAGCCAGATGGTCGGGATCGAGACTCACGTTAAGTTTTCGCGAAGGATCAACATTTGAGGTACCAAACGAGGAAATGGCCGACGAAGCGCCACTCGATATGATTGGTCGAACGGTGGGTAGAGTCGATATGGGGCCATCGGTTGCTCACTGGTTGTCATCTGCATTTGGTACGCCCCTGCGATTGGCACGAGCGCAAGGACCAGAACCTGTGATATTGCCGATTCCTGCTTTTTCCGCACTCAAGTCTGCCGGACAGTCTAAAATGGTTGATGTGGCGCCTATTTTAGTGGTCAATCAGGCCTCGCTTGATGACCTCAATACGAAGCTTGATGTGCCCGTACCGATGGATCGATTCAGAGCCAATCTTGTTATCTCTGGTTTATCGCCTTATCAAGAAGATGAGTTGCAGGGCCTAGTTTGCGAGCGACTCAAACTCAAGGTCATCACGGCTTGCGAGCGATGTGCCGTAACCACTTTTGACCAACATCTCGATGGGCTTGAGCCCAGCAAAGAACCCTTGCGGACATTAAGTTCCTACCGACGTTTACCCGATGGTTATGCCGGCGGCGTTATTTTCGGTAGTTACTGCACCGTGGAACAACCAGGGTCTCTCCACGCTGGCGCGGTTGTTTCTGTGATCAATTGAACGGAGCTTGAGCCGCTTCGCCGACGCGAGCTAGCCTAGATCCTATCGGACGACCTGGCTTTAAAACGAGCGAGGCATTTTGAGCACATGCTCACCAATGTAACTTAAGATCAAATTCGTTGAGATGGGCGCAATCTGGTAAAGCCGCGTCTCTCTGAATTTTCGCTCGATGTGATACTCCTTAGCAAACGCAAAACCTCCATGGGTTTGCATACACACATCGCCTGCTCGCCAAGAGGCCTCAGAAGCTAACATTTTTGACATATTGGCCTCGGCAGCACAGGGTTCTCCCGCATCAAACAAGTGAGCTGCTTTCTCTACCATTAACCAGGCAGCTTCGACTTCGGCATAACTTCGGGCAATGGGAAATTGCACGCCTTGATTTTGACCAATGGGGCGATCAAAAACGACTCGCTCGCTGGCATAGGCACTGGCTTTATCGATGAAGTAGCGGCCATCACCGACACATTCAGCGGCAATGAGAATTCGCTCCGCATTCATGCCATCAAGGATGACTTTAAAGCCTTGGCCTTCTTTGCCGAGGAGGTTATCTTTTGGAATTCGAAGATCATCAAAAAATAACTCGCATGAGTGGTGGTTGATCATTGAATCGATGGGCCGTATCTCCAGACCTTGACCCACGGCTTTGCCAACTTCCACAATAAATGCAGAGAGACCTTCGGTTTTCTTTTGAGTCTCTTCCTTCGGCGTGGTTCGGGCGAGCAAAACCATAAGGTCCGAGTGTTCAATTCGGCTGATCCAGACCTTCTGGCCATTAATCACATAATCATCACCGTCACGCTTAGCGGTGGTTTTGAGGCTGGTGGTGTCGGTGCCTGTAGTGGGTTCGGTGACACCAAAACTCTGCAACCGGAGTTCTCCCGAGGCGATTTTGGGGAGATAGTGCTTTTTTTGGGTTTCATTGCCGTGCCGTAGCACGGAACCCATGACATACATCTGGGCGTGACAAGCACCAGCATGGGCGCCAGACCGACAGACTTCTTCCATAATCACCGAGGCCTCAAAGACCCCGAGCCCAGAGCCGCCATAGGCCTCAGGAATAAGTACCGTCAGAAATCCGCTTTCGGTCAAGGCCTGGACGAATTCGGTGGGATAACCACGGTCCTTATCGAGCGCCAGCCAATAAGATTCTCCAAATTTGGCGCAGAGCTGGCGCACTGCCAAACGAATGTCAGTCAAGGCGGTAGTTTCTGCCATGAGAGGATAGCCTTTAGCTTGGGTTCGATGCGTAACCCTATCGAACTCTCAAGTTGGGCTCAATGCTTTATAAAATTTTAGCTTGGTTCAAATGGCTGATTCGATCTTCAAGGGGTGGATGGCTTAAAAACAATTGACTGAAACCCTGACGTTTTCCTGAAATACCAAAGGCCGCAAATTCACCGGGCAAATCATCAGGTTCACTAACTTGCTGCAATTTTTTCAAGGCGCTGATCATTTTTCGTTTGCCCGCCAGTCGAGCGCCGCCTTCGTCAGCCCGAAACTCTCGCCGGCGGGAAAACCACAGCGCGATGACCGTCGCGACGCAGGACAACAGGATTTGGACAACAATTGATGTCACGAAGTATCCGATGCCCAATCGCTGGTTTTTCAGCAGAAGTTTGTCGACGAGGAAACCGGCCAAGCGCGATAAAAAGATAACAAACGTATTGAGTAGCCCTTGTAGTAAAGCCATGGTGATCATATCGCCGTTGGCGATATGAGCAACCTCGTGCCCGAGTACGGCTTCGATTTCATCTCGATCCATGGCTGACATCAGTCCCGTGGACACAGCGACTAGGGAGGAGTTGCGTGTCATGCCGGTGGCAAAGGCATTGGGTTGGGGTTGCGGGAAAATACCAACTTCTGGGGGGGCAATACCGACTTTCTTGGCTTGGTTATGTACGGTCTCAACGAGCCAGCGCTCAGTTTGATTACTGGGTGATTCAATGATTTGCACCCGCATCCCGCGTTTGGCCATGAATTTAGAAAGCGCAAGGGAAACAAATGCGCCCCCAAAGCCAAAGCAAGCCGCAAAGGCCATAACCCCAGTGGTGTTGAAGCCTGCGCCAGTTTGGATCAAGAAAATGTCGAGGCCAATGATTTGGAAAACGATACCCATAACCAACAGGATGCCGAAATTGGCCGCGGTAAAAATCAGTATTCGAAACATGTGAGCAACTCCTTCGCTGGGTTAAGTTATGGGGGCTACCAGAGGGAATTCAAGCAGTAGTGGCCGGTTCCCCATTATAAGCCCCTAAATGATGAAGCCGTGTACTTGAAGGTCTGCATTTCGTACAGTACGCGAATGACTTGGGCTCGGCTCATGTCGGTTGAGCGCGGTCACAGTAGCTGTAACGGTAGTTGGACAGTAGATTTCGCAGCAAAAAAGGGGAAACACGATCAAACAAGAAACCTTTAAAACGCCCTTCGGTTTTCTGATGGCGGCGGTGGGCTTTGCGATTGGCTTGGGTAACATCTGGCGATTTCCTTATGTCACCGGGGAAAATGGCGGTGCGGCATTCGTGCTGGTCTATTTGGGTTGTGTGCTATTGATTGGGTTGCCCATTGTCATGGCAGAAATTGCCTTGGGTCGACGAGGGGGAGGCGATCCGCCATTAGCCTTCGCGGCGTTGGCCCTACAGTCCTCAGCATCCCGTCGTTGGTCATGGGTTGGCCACTTGAATTTGGGAACCGCTTTCCTCGTGATGGCGACATATGCAACCGTCGGAGGGTGGGTGCTGTATTACCTTTGGTCCGCAGCAAATGGCGCCTTCGTTACGATGGATCAAATGGGTGCCGAGCAATACTTTGATGGCCTGCTCGCCAGTCCTGGCGTGATGTTTTTCTGGATGGCAATGGCCTTGACATTGACTGGAATGATTATCGCTTTGGGGGTGGTGAACGGCATCGAGAGAGCGGTGCGAGTGTTAATGCCGATGTTGTTTTTGTTGATGGTAGGCTTGGTCATATACAATGCGACGGATCCGAGCTTTGGGGAGGGATGGGCTTACCTGTTTGAAGCCGATTTTACAAAAATCAATGGATCTGTGTTTTTGGCGGCGATAGGCCAAGCCTTTTTTTCGATTGGCGTGGCACTGGCTGGCATGATGATTTTTGGGGCCTACTTGCCAAAAGGGCAATCGATTGCCCGTTTTAGCGTGTTGATCATCATCGCTGACACAGCGATTGCACTGCTTGCGGGTCTTATGATTTTTCCCTTGGTGTTTCGCTATGGTCTCGATCCTGCTGGCGGTGTGGGATTGATATTTGAGGTGCTCCCCATTGCTTTCGGTCAATTGCCAGCCGGCATTGTGATTGGCACCGGATTCTTCTTACTCCTGGCTGTGGCTGCCATTACCTCCATGGTGGGGTTTGTAGAGCCATTGGTCGCCACCTGGTCAAGAATCACCGGCCGCTCGAGAAAA
Source organism: Gammaproteobacteria bacterium (assembly GCA_002689445.1). Lineage (GTDB taxonomy): Bacteria > Pseudomonadota > Gammaproteobacteria > Pseudomonadales > Azotimanducaceae > UBA9926. Next base: position 50,519 of record NZGC01000084.1, on the reverse strand, counting down.
ATCAGTGTATTCCAAGTGGTGATGTCGCTAATGGGTGTTTCGATTGCGAGTATCTTGACCTACAGCCACTTCGCTGACCAACGTTTGTTTGGGCTCGATGCTAACGGCCTGGTAGATTTTCTATCCAATCAAATCATGTTGCCCATGGGTGGGCTATTGATTGCAATATTTTCTGGCTGGGTGTTGTCTCCTCTGGTTCTGGCTGAAGAGTTTGGCTTTTCAAAACCCTGGCAATTTCGTTGCCTGCATGGTTTGCTGCGGTACCTTGTGCCAATCGCGGTGATGCTGATTTTGATCACTGGTTTGAGCTAATCAAGGTGCCTGCCAGTCGCAACTGACGAGCTTGACCGGCGGTGCAGAAGACGCTGGTTTGCAGGGGCAAGCACTGATGTTGCTGTTGAGGGATTGTGTTCCCGAGGAATTTCCTTGAGACTGGCGCGAGATTTTTAGAGTTGTAATGGATGGCATCTCACAAGCTTAAACGTTCTGTGATCCTGAGTTTCGGTTTCGGTCAATTGTCCGAGGCGGTTAAAAATTCTGGATTCAACGTTTTCTTGTTGTTTTACTACAATCAAGTGTTGGGTATTTCGGCCACCCTTTCTTCAATCGCGCTGGCGATTGCACTGTTGTTCGATGCGGTATCTGATCCGATCGTCGGCTCGTTCTCTGACAAGTTACGCACACCCTACGGACGTCGACATCCGCTAATACTGATTGCCGCTTTGCCGTTAGCCATCAGCTTTTATTGTTTATTTAATCCGCCCAGCGGATTCTCGGAAGCGGCCTACTTCGCTTGGCTTTTGATTTTTGCGATTTTGGTGCGCGGATCCCTGACGCTTTATCACGTACCGCATTTGGCACTGGGAGCCGAGCTTACCGAAGACTACGATCAAAGGTCCTTGTTGTACTCGATGAGCACGTTTTTTGGGTTTTTGGGCGGAGCCCTAGTGGTACCGGTGTCTTATACGTTGTTCTTTCCCACCACAGAAGCCTTTAACCCTGCTTTGTTGAATCAGGAAGCTTACCAACCCTGGGCTCTTTCAGCTGGCGCTGTGATGATTGTTTCGATCTTGGTCTGTGTTCTGGGGACCTGGCGAGAAGTGCCTCGGTTGGTTGCTCGAAGTGATGCCTTACCTGAGAATCGGATGCACTTGAGTGAACTGTTTGCTGAGTTTAAGGCAGCGTTCGCGAATCGATCCTTTCGGGCGATTTTTTTTGGCATGATGTTGAGTACGATGGTGCTCGCAGTCGAGGGTGTATTTAATCCTTTTATGGGATTCCACTTTTGGGGATTAACCACGGAACAATTGCGATGGATTCCTTTGGCGCAATTGGTGGGGCTTTGCTTATCGGTCCTGCTGTTGCCGCCCATTACCCGTTGGCTCGACAAAAAAATGACGTTAATCGTCTCGGCATTGGTGGTTATCGTCAATATCAATATTCCGATCGTATTGTCGCTAACCGGAGTTGCTTGGTTTCCCGACAAAGGTAGTGAGGCGCTGCTAGCGTTGCTCATTGTCAGCGGCTTAGTCACTGCGGCATTGGCTCCCATTATCTTTGCAACTTTAAATTCTATGTTCGCCGATATCGCCGACGAACATGAACTCGACACAGGGTATCGGCGCGAAGGCGTGATTTTTGCGGCCCGCTCCTTTGCGGTAAAAGCGACCGGTTCGTTAGGGCTTATTTTTGGCGGTGCCTTGCTTGATGTGATTGCTTTCCCGAGAGGGGCATTGATGGGGACAGTCGACAGCGAAATCGTATGGCTGCTCGGCTTCATTGCCGGCCCCGCCACCTCGGTATTTACCATATTGGGCGTGCTGCTGTACGCGAGATATAGTATCAACCGTGACCGACACGCGCAGATCAAAGGGCTGCTCGCTGAGAGACGATCAGGGTCAAGTGATGCGGCCAAGAGTAATCAAGTTAGGCAGCCATCAATCGAAGCCGGGATGAGCGATGAAGGAATAAAACGATGAAAGAAAGCGCAGGGGGCTTGAAGGGGGTAGTGAGCATTGATTGCATACCTCGCTGCCTGGGCAGGCTGATCATCGAGGCAAGCAGATGCCAAGGCATTTCTTATCGAGTGCTTAGACCATGATTAAACCGTTAAGTTTGCTGGGCGCCCTTGCCCTTACAGTTCTGGTTTTGGCTTTCTGGTCCAGTCAGTATATTTCTGACACAGCGAAAAATCGTCTCGAGGTGAGACCGAATTTTGCGGAATTTAAGGATGTTGCCAGTAAAAAAGCCGCGTTTTTCGATTATCTTCGGCCGGCGATTGCGCAGGCAAATGCTGAGATTGATGCCGAGCGTAACCAACTATTGAGCTTGATCGGTGATCCCGGACGAACGCTGGCATTGAGTGCCAAGACGGAAGCTTGGCTTTGGTCAAAAGCGATTAAGTATCGGGTCCCTGATAGAGACAACCTGAAGCCGGAGGATTGGATCGCTGCGTTACAGGTTCGTATTGCCGCTATCCCAGAGAGCCTCGCTTTGGCCCAGGCGGCCAATGAATCAGGTTGGGGTACCTCTCGATTTGCATTGAATCAAAATAACTACTTCGGATTGTGGTGTTATACCGAGGGATGCGGGGTCAGGCCAAGGGCGGCGGCGGAGGGCACGACCCACCAAGTCGCAAGTTTTGAGACCCCTTCAGCGGGGGTAGCCTATTACTTGCTGACCTTGAACAGTCACCCAGCTTATGAGTCTCTTCGTTCGATTCGCGCCAAGGCGTTGGCGCAATCTGGCCGGGTTTCCGGTACTGAGTTGGCTGCGGGATTAATCCGCTATTCGGAGCGCGGACAGGCTTATGTCGATGAGTTGCAAGCAATGATCCGGGTCAATGGTCTAGAACCCGATCCCAAAGGCAGTTGAGTCCCAGTCAAAACGTTAAGGTCATTGCACAAATCAGCCTCACCATGACATGGTCACCGAGTAATTGCTCGATTGCAGCAACCGGCCAAGGGTTGAAAAGCCTATGGAATCAATTCAGGATTAAAGTCATCAGAATACGACTCAAAAGGTAATGATGTGCAGCTAAACCCACTAGCAGGGGTTGGCGTTGAAGTCACCGACCTAGATTTGCGTTGCCTCTCGACCCATCAAACCCAGAGGTTGCAACAGCAGTTTGCTGAGCATGGCCTACTCATTTTTCGCGACCAAGCGTTGTCTGAATTGGACCATTTAGCGCTGGCTAAGCATTGGGGTGAAGTCAACACCAATCGGTTTTTTCAGGCTCACCCCGAGTATCCAGACATTGCCTTGGTGGGAAAAGAGCCCGACCAAGTTACCAACATTGGTGGTGGCTGGCATACCGACCATTCCTACGATGAGGAGCCGGCGCTTGGCTCTATTCTGGTGGCCCGGGAGTTGCCTCAGCAGGGGGGTGATACCTGGTTTGTGAGTATGTACCGAGCCTTTGAGGGTTTGTCCAAGGGCTTACAATCTCTACTACTGGACTTAAGAGCAGTACATTCCGCGAAACATGTTTTTGGCAAAAGCTCATCCTATATGCAGGCGAAGGTAGAGGCTGCCCGATTGCGTAAGCCCGAGCTGGCGGATGCCCTCGAGGATCCGATCCACCCAGTGGTCATTCGGCACCCACTCAGCAAAAAGCCAGCGCTCTATGTGAATCCAGGATTTACGCTGCGGTTTGAAGGATGGACCGAGGCCGAGTCGAAACCCTTACTTGACTATCTCTACGAGCATGCAGTCCAGTCAGAGAAGATTCAAAGATTGAGTTGGAAGCCCGGTACCGTCGCTTTTTGGGATAACCGGGCCACTTGGCATTACGCCTTAAACGATTATCAGGGTGAACGGCGAATGATGCATCGGGTGACAATTAATGGCAGTAAGCTCACCGCTTACTGAGCCCTGGGCAGTAAAAGAGCGGCGTATCCCGCCGCTTTCTGTCGGCTTCATGGTCATTTACCCGCAGAATTAATTTATTTTCCGAGCGATTTCCACTAGAGTTAGGCCTCTTTTTTTCCTGGGGTAAGCTATGGCTAACTATTTCAATTCGCTATCTCTCCGAGAACAGCTGGCGCAGCTCGGCACTTGTGAGTTTATGAGTGGGGCAGAGTTTGAGGATGGCGTCGAGTTTTTGAAAGGCAAGCAGCTTGTCATTGTCGGTTGCGGATCTCAGGGACTGAATCAGGGTCTAAATTTGCGCGATAGCGGCCTTGATGTTGCCTACACGCTTCGAGAATCGGCGATATCGGAGAAACGCCAGTCTTTCTTGAATGCCGAGAGTAACGGATTTCGGGTCGGGTCTTATAGCGAGATGATACCTACCGCGGACTTGGTGCTTAACTTAACGCCGGATAAACAGCACAGCGCCGTGGTGGCGGATATCGAACCCTTAATGAAACAAAATGCCGCGTTGGCCTACTCCCACGGTTTTAACATCGTGGAAGAAGGCCAAAAAATCCGTGAAGATATTACGGTGATTATGGTTGCACCAAAATGTCCCGGGACAGAGGTTCGAGAGGAGTATAAGCGAGGGTTTGGTGTACCTACCTTGATTGCTGTCCATGCGGATAACGACCCCAGAGGCGAGGGCTTAGCAATAGCAAAGGCCTATGCAGCAGGAACAGGCGGCCATCGAGCTGGGGTGCTGATGTCGTCTTTTGTCGCCGAGGTAAAATCAGATCTGATGGGTGAGCAAACGATTTTATGTGGCATGCTCCAGACCGGTTCTCTATTGTGTTTCGATAAAATGGTGCAGAAAGGCATCGATCCAGGCTATGCGTCTAAGTTGGTGCAATATGGCTGGGAGACTATCACTGAGGCGCTCAAGCATGGTGGTATTACCAATATGATGGATAGGCTCAGTAACCCCGCCAAACTTCGAGCTTATGATTTGTCCGAGGAAATGAAGCAATTGATGCGTCCGCTGTACGAGAAACACATGGATGACATCATGACCGGCGCGTTTAGCGGTGGAATGATGGCAGATTGGGCTGATGATGATGCAAAACTGTTGGGGTGGCGTGCAGACACGGGTCAAACCGCTTTTGAGCAGGCACAAGGGTCGGCTGACGAGATTACTGAGCAGACTTTTTTCGATCAAGGGATCTTAATGGTCGCGATGGTGAAAGCAGGCGTCGAGTTGGCATTTGAAACGATGACGGCTGCGGGAATTAAGGCCGAGTCGGCGTACTATGAAAGTCTTCATGAAGTGCCTCTCATCGCCAATACGATTGCCCGGAAAAAACTATTCGAGATGAACAATACGATCTCAGATACCGCCGAATACGGTTGCTATTTATACAATCATGCTTGTTTACCCTTGCTGCAGCCTTTCATGGTAGATCTCGACACCGATGTGATCGGTAGAGGCCAGGGCTTGAACGATCAAGGCGTCGATAATCAAACCCTGATTGCCGTCAACGAAGCTATCCGGAGTCATCCAGTTGAAGCAATTGGGCAGACGCTTCGAGGCTATATGACGGCAATGAAAGCGATTGTTTAGCGCGCTGGCTTAGTCGTTACTGCTGGTTGTGTCCCAAGCTGCTAGTGTTTTAGGTTTCCAAGACGCCAAGGTTCGCATGCACGAGGGGTTTTATCTTGGCCCGCTTGAGTGGTCGATTGCGCCCCGACAGAAATGGCTCATTGCCGGTCGTAATGGTGCTGGGAAATCAGCCCTAGTGTCGGCATTGCAAGGGGAGGGCAAACTGATGGCCGGGGCCATTGCATTTGACCCCACGCTGGCCGCTGTTGTATCCGCAGACTTACAAGAAACATTAATTGAACAAGAGCGTTTGCAAAGCGACGGTGAAGATGAGCGCTTAGTGGGCACTCCCGTGATTGATATTCTAAATGGACTGTCACCGGACCAAGAGCGCTTAGCAGACTTTATTGACGCATTTGACTTGGCCGCTTGCTTGCGGCAGCCGTTTAGAACCCTATCCACGGGAGAGACTCGAAAAGTATTGTTAGTCAGAGCGTTGGCCTCTTCTAGACCGTTGCTCATCCTCGATGATCCAGCCAAGGGGCTGGATGCTTCGAGTAGCTCGCGGCTGCAAGCAGTGCTCGAGACAGCCACCAGGGATCGCACGGTGTTGTATGTGACCAACGATATCGACAATGCTCCTGAATGGATCAATCATTTGGTGCTCGTTGAGGCGGGACGGTTGACCTACTGCGGACCGAGTCGGGATTTGGAAGTTAGACCCTGGCTGAATCAAATGATGACGCTGGCAGACGAAACGCTACCGTTGCCAGAGCGTTATCCCAATGCCTTGCCGGAGCTGGCGCCCGACGCCCCATTGGTCGATATGCGTCAGGTGCAAGTAGCCTTTGGAGATCGCGTGATTTTTTCAGGGCTTGATTGGCGGATACAGCCAGGGGAGCACTGGCAGATTACCGGTGCCAATGGCTCTGGAAAAACGACCTTGCTCAATCTGATAACGGGCGATAGCCCTCACTGTTATACCAATGACCTGACGGTGTTTGGATTTCAGCGAGGTTCGGGAGAAAGCATCTGGCAGATCAAGCAATACATTGGGCTCGTATCCTCTGGTTTGCATCTTGCTTACCGCGTCAGTAGCAGTCTTGAAAACGTCGTAATATCTGGTTTTTTTGACAGTATCGGGGTTTACCAGAAGGCGAGCGATGGACAAATCCAGATCGCCAGAGACTGGCTGCGGCGAATTGGCCTTGATGCGGCCAGACGGCAACCGTTCAATCAGTTGAGCTATGGGAACCAAAGGCTGGTGCTCATTGCTCGGGCGATGGTCAAGCAGCCCAGCTTGCTGATTTTAGATGAACCTTGTCTAGGGTTGGATGCTCCGAATCGCAGTTTGGTCTTGTCGCTGGTCAGACAATTGATCAAAAATCGGCACACAACAGTGTTGTACGTCAGCCATGATGTGCAAGATCGGCTAGCAGAAATCCCCCATACCCTATCACTCTCCGAATGAGAGGTTGCCGACAAACAAAGAAACCGGATTTTCTTTGCTTTAGGGTTGCCTACCCTTAAGCAGGGTAACCGCATCGATCAGCTGTTATCTGACGGGTTCGCCTGGACTCGCCTTCGCCACCAACCCTCGCGTGCCTGTGATAGGTCAAGAATCTCATCTTCCGCGGCGAGAAAGCGCTCATAATCGGCATCTTTACCTTGAATCACGCCTTCGTTGCTATAGATTGCCGCGAGGCTGAATCGACCGTTACCCGCTTGAAATATTCGACCCGTTGGCGCGTGGTCGCTCGCCATATATAAAACCGCGGGGGTGACCAGATGCGGGGCACGTTCGGGGTCAGGTTGGTCTAAATTTTCATCTCTTCCGGGAATGGTATTGGTCAGTCGGGTTGCTGCGGCTGGCGCGAGAGTATTAACCTTGATGTTGTGCGACGCACCTTCTAGCGCCAGAACATTCATTAGCCCAACCATACCCATTTTTGCCGCACCGTAATTACTTTGTCCGAAATTACCAAAAATTCCCGAGGTCGAACTGGTGAGTACGATCCTGCCATAGTTTTTGGCGTACATAATGGGCCAGGCAGCATGGGTTACATAAGCTGTGCCATTAAGGTGGACGTTGATGACAAGGTCCCAATCGTCAAGATCCAAATTTTTAAACGATTTGTCTCGCAAAATGCCTGCGTTGTTGATCAAAACATCGATCGTGCCGAATTCCGATACGGCATCATCGATGATACTTTTTGCCCCGGCACGATCCGCTACAGAGGCTTTGTTGGCGATTGCTACACCCCCCGAGCCGCGAATCTCAGCAACAACTTGATCCGCCATATCACTTTGTCCTGAGCCATCAGTAGAACCTCCCAAGTCATTCACCACCACCCGAGCGCCGCGTCGGGCAAATTCAAGGGCATGGGCCCGCCCTAAGCCTCCCCCGGCTCCGGTTATGACAACAACTTTATCTTGAAATGATTCCATATCGAGTCTCCTTTGCGTGGATTAAGAGCAGTCTCACGATTGCCGATGAGCGAGTGAGGTCTGTTTTTGGGGCTCCAAAGATTTTTCATAGACGTAATCGTCGACGTAGAAACCCTGGCCAATGGGTTCGAGAATAGATCGGCGATGGGTATATCCCGCTCGCCGGTAGGCACGGATGGCCAGATGATTGTGTTTGTTGACATTGAGCGTGATGCTTTGGGCACCTTGTTGCAGTGCCAGCGTCTCGATGTGCTGCAAAATTTTCTGCCCCAGTCCGAGGCCTTGAAACTGCTGCTCAATATAAATTTTTTCAAGGTGAACTTGGGTCGAGCCGTTGCGAAATAGCGCTGCGAATCCTATGTGTTGGCTCAGATAGCTAACCATAAGGAAGTTCGAGGTGGCAGCAAAGGCTTTTTGAAGGTGATCGAGGTTATAATCTCGCTCCAGCATATAGTCAATCTGCGGTTGGGTAATGATACCGAGATAGTGTTGGTTCCAAATTCTGTGAGCCAGCGTCTGAATCACAGACAGGTCAGAGATAGCAGCCGAAGTTATGTTGAGAGTCATAGGGAAAGCATAGCGCAAGGTAGAGGTTTTCGACCATGGTAGAGAAGGCAGATTTCGATTCGTTGAGCAAAGATAAGTTTGATCTGATCATTATCGGCGGAGGAATCACAGGCGCTGGTTTGTTTCGGCAGACAGCGGCAATGGGATGGAAGGTCTTGTTACTGGAGGCAAAAGATTTTGCCAGCGGCACGTCGAGTCGATCTACTAAGCTCATTCATGGTGGCATCCGATATCTCCAAAATGGCGAATGGCGACTCGTTGCCGAGGGAGCACGTGAACGCCAGCGAATTTTGCAATTGGCCCCCCACTTGGCCCGACCGGTTGATTTGCTGCTCACCGCTCCCAACCTGTTTTTAGCCATCAAGTATTGGCTAGGGGTTTCATTGTATGAATGGCTGGGTAGGGTCCGTCGTGCTGATCGTCATCGTTTGCTTTGGGGCCGTAGACTCAGTGCATTTGAGCCAGCGCTGAACCATCAGAAATTTCCGTTTGGGATCGTATATCGAGAGTATTTAACCGACGACGCACGCCTGGTGTTGGCCAATATTCGAGCTGGCTGCGCGGATGGTGGGGTCGCCATAAATTACGCACCGGTTACGGCCTTGCACGAGGAGGTCGATGAGACTAGCGGTTCCGTCGGCGGGGTGGTAGTCACTCAGAACGGCGCAGAGCAAGTCCTCCGAGCGGACCTGGTGGTCAACGCTGCTGGACCCTGGGTGGCTGATATTTTGGCGATGGATGGAGCAACAGATAATGCCCTTGTCTTGAGTAAAGGCGTGCATATTGTTGTCACAGCAGCCGACTTACCGATTGCTCAGCCTTGCATGTTGGTAGCGCATGACGCCCGGCCGATTTTCGTGATTCCCAGTGACACGGTGGTTTATATTGGAACCACCGATACGCGATTTGAACAAGGCGATCCCTACTGGCCAGGTGTGGAACAACAAGAGGTCGACTACTTGCTCGACCAAGTCAATGCCTACTTTAAGGTAAACCTGACAGACAATCAGGTTGTGGGTAGCTGGGCTGGCATTCGACCCCTGATCGCGGAGCGCAAAGAACGACAGGCAGGCTCTCGACCAAACTCTGCTGATCAATCCGGCAGCGCCGATCCTGAGGTTTCAGTTAGGACCAGTGAAGTGTCGCGGAAGGACGAAGTTTGGCTCAGTCCTCGAGGTCTTTTCACGATTGCTGGCGGTAAGCTGACTGGCTACCTCAAAATGTCTGAGCGGGTTGTGGCGGCGTTGGTGAGGCAGTGTCCTCGGCTTGGCCGCTCGACATTGCCTAGTCTGGATCGATTGCCGGGTGCTCAATTGGGGCTCTCACCCAAGCAAGTGGTAAGGCGGTTACAACAGACCGTCAATATTGACCCTAAAGTGCTCGAGAGGCTGGCTTTGCGTTATGGCGACGAGGCTGTAAAGGTCATTGCGTTGGGTCAAAATCCGATCGCACAGGATTTACCGGTGTTGACGGGTGAGGTGGTTTGGGCGTTGCGTCAAGAGTCTGCAAAAACGCTGGAAGATGTTGTTTATCGTCGTTTAGGATTACCGCTCTATCAACCTGAGCGGGCGAGCGCCAGCTTAACGGCCATTAGCCTTCTGATGAGTCACCATTTAGGTTGGGATGAACACCGACGGCTGAGGGAGGTCGAGCAAACCGCGGCTCGATTGAAAACTGACCTGGTGTTCGAATCGAATTCAGCCGCGGACTGACTGTCTGGCGTCGCATCAGGGACCTCTATGGGCGGGTTAACCCACTGAAGGTAGTTGCTGCATGAACTTTCGATACTGATAGTTCAGCTGAGGTGTGTCGAGGCACAGTTGCTCAAAAACCTGGTCCGGAATCGATAGGAACTGGCAATGGGTTGATGCAATGGCGGTCCCCGTCAAAGGCGTAAAGGGTGTTCTCACCCCAAGTCTATCGCTCTTTTCAATTTCGGGGTTGTCGCTTGTCATCGACCCTTGAATGCGAAAGTATCGATGGTCCGCTGCAAATACGATTTCTTCACTCGGTTGATAATCGATGAGGTTGGACGCAGTGGTAATCCGCTCAATAACCGTCGCGCTGACAGCTTGGAATGGCGGAATGCGTTTAACCAGCGGCCTGAGTTGCCAGCGTTTGTTGAGCTCGGCGTGAAAGGCTGGACTTGCGGCCAATGCGGTGAATACGTCTTCTGAAAATTGACACACGATCACGGGTGTTTGGGCTACCACAGAGGCATTTCGAGCGCCCAGATCAGTCAGGGCAGCCATTTCGCCGATCAAGTCGCCGGCTTGCAGCGTTGCCACGGCATTGAGCTGGTCATTTTCATGACGGACTATTTTACAATAGCCCGTGAGGATCAAATAGATATTGCCGCGAGAGGGTTGGCCCTGCACTAAAATGACATCATCGAGATTGTAGTGCTTGATGCGGCTGTCAGTGACTAAGTTGCGCAACCAACGATCCGATACGTTGGGATCAATCCAGTGCTTGAGATAATGGTGGATCAAAGCGCCATAGAGACTTTGAGTACCCTCGATAAGGGTGTAGCGTTTGCCAGCATTGGCTAATGAAAAAGTTGCAGAAAAGGCAGTGGCCAGCTCATCCACATGAACAAATACTACCCGGTCGGCGGGGGAGTCCGTCAGCTCCTCTGGATCGCCGTGTAAGATACCCGCCCCACCATCGGCAATGAGTAAATCATAAGGTGTCGCATAAATGCGTTGCAGTCTGTCCAGCGTCTCTTCACGGACTGCTCCACTGGCGACCAAAGGTTCAATGTTTTTTAGAGAGTGGTTGTCGCCGATGACGCAAACACGGCGAGGTACCCCAGCATCAGTCACGCTAAAGGTCGCGCCAATGGTAGGAATACTATGAACTGTGAGGTGGGCCTCAATCATCAGGCCGTAGTGATTGAGTACTTCCCCAGGTCTGATGGCGGTGAATTCGAAATGCTCTGCAATGACCTCGGTACGCCAATCAAGGCTGAGGGCCAATTTTTCCAAGGCCATTTGATAGATTTCAGGTGTCGATATGATTTCAATTTTGCGACTGGATTGCATCAGAGGCAGCATGGCGCAATGATCATCGTGCACATGGGTGAGAAAGCAGCTTGAAATTTGATTCTTTGAAATGCCTCGTGCCAGCAGGTGTTCATCAAGAAAAGGCAGCACATCGATCAGCATATATTCGCCGTTATAACATAGTGCAAGACCGGTACAGGGTTCGTCAGGAGAGAAGCCCGAAGCGCCGCCCAAGACTTCGAGGCTGAGCTTTGCCAGAGGCGTGGGATGATTTTCTCGATGAAAAGGATAGCTCGGTAAAATGCGCTGATCCTCGCCTAGATCCAAGTTAATGGAATGGCCCCCGGCTTCGACTCGGTATTGATCCCAACCGGTGTGAGATAGCGTTACGTCACCTAGGGTAACTTGATCGTTTTCAAAAACATGGGTTTCGACCAGGTCATCGATGGTCAGAAGATGTTGCGAAGCATCTTTTAAGGCACTGGCTTCTGCAACCCGCAGCCATTCCTGGGCTAGCGCGGGATCAGTCTGCCAAACGCTAAACTGCTCCGAGTCAGGGCCGAGCAAGCATAATTGCAGCACTCGCTTGACCTGATCGAGCTGTAGGTTGTCGCCGATCAAATGGAGTTTTCGTGAGGCTTGGTGGCCACCTAACTGAAACAAAAAGTGATACAGCAAAAACTCAACATGATTGAGTAAAGATCCGTCTCGCTCGCGACTGTCGATGAGCACCAAACCATCAAAGCTTTCGACTTGGTTGCGAAGCAGACCTTTTAGGACCTCTGGAGGTTGACCAAAAACCAGCGCTAATGACCCAGCATTCAGCAATCGGCAACCTGAGGCAGGGGCGGTTACGTTAATCTCTTGCATCAGTGCTCTCAGACTTGTAAGCAATATGATCCATCGAAACGATTTCTCCTTATGGGACATTCTGCGCTGCCCATGGATTTTAGACAAGAGACCCTCGTCTTAAATGAGAACTGAGACGAACAGTGCTTAATGGCTCTCCTAATCGACGCTGCTGCTATGGCTAGCATATACTAGGAGTTTTCGAGAGAGAGTATTGGTGATGAGCGAACCCGCAAAACTGGATGATCAAGAAAAGCAGTTATTCGCAGATAACTTGAGACGATTTTTAGCCGATGAGGTTGCGCCTCACTATAATGAGTGGGAGCAGGCGGGCATTTGGCCAAGATCTCTTTGGCGCCGTTTTGGTGAAGAGGGTTACCTCTGCGTTGACGTGCCGGAAAAATTCGGTGGTTATGGGGTGTCATTTGAATTGAGTTGCGTAGTGGTCGATGAAGTCTCAAGGGCGGGGTTTGGCGCACTGGCCAGTGGTCTTTCTGTCCATTCAGATATTGTTGCTCCCTACATTTTGAACTTGGGTACAGAAGCTCAGCGCGAGCGATACTTACCCAAAATGGTAACCGGTGAAATCGTGGGTGCGATTGGCATGACCGAGCCCAGCGCAGGGAGTGATCTCCAGCGGATCAAAACGCATGCCGCGCGAGACGGCGATGAGTTTGTGATCAACGGCCAGAAAACTTTTATAACCAACGGGCAGCATTGCGATGTCATTGTCTTGGCAACGAAGACAGATCCAAATCAGGGCGCAAAAGGGATGACGCTGTTTACCGTCGATTGTGAACTCGAAGGATTTAATCGAGGCCGCAATTTAGACAAGATGGGGCTACACAGCGGCGACACGTCGGAACTGTTTTTCGATGACCTGAGAGTCTCAGCAGATTCGATACTGGGCGGCGAAGGGCTTGGCTTTGCCAACATGATGAATGAACTACCTCGCGAGCGATTAATCTTAGGGGTCGGATGTGTTGGTGCGGCCCAAGGTGCTCTGGATTTGACCGTTGACTACGTAAAAGAACGTATGGCATTTGGGCAATCGGTCGTGGATTTTCAAAACACGCGCTATAAGCTGGCTGAAATGAAGACCGATATTGAACTCAGTCGCGCCATGGCTGAAAAATACACGGATCGATTCATCGCCGGCGATCTATCTTCCGCAGAGGCCTCGATGTTGAAGTTGGCATCGAGCGAAATGCAAGGGCGGATTGTTGATCAGTGTGTTCAGATGTTTGGCGGGTATGGTTACATGAGTGAATATCCCATTTCGAGAGCCTACTTAGATGCTAGGATCCAAAGAATCTACGGTGGTACCAGTGAAATTATGAAAGAGTTAATTTCGAGAAGCGTGATCTCAAACGGTTAAGTCTACCCGATGAGCTTTGCAATCAATGGCGATGGCTAGGGGCACAATTCGTACTCAGGGTTTCGTCCCTTAGCCCTAACAACAAACGTAGCGCGCAAGGAGTGTAATGTGAATGTAAATATTGGATCTTTTCTAGCTCGTCGAGCAGATATAAATCCTGACCGAGAGGCCTACGTGGATGCAAGCTCGGGTCAGCGTTTGACCTTCGCTGAATTGAATCAGCGAACCAATCGTTTGGGCAATCAACTGCAGGCCAGCGGCGTAAATCCAGGAGATCGAGTTGCACTTTGTTTGATGAACAGCGCTGAATTCATCGAGAGTTTTCTGGCCGTGGCGAAAATTGGTGGTGTCGTGGTGCCCTTGAACTGGCGATTGGTTGCCGATGAGTTAGAGTTCATTATCAAAGACAGTGGTGCCAAGACTCTGATCTTCGGGACAGAATTTGAAGCGGTGATCACGGATCTCGAGGGCCGAGGTGATAAAACGGATGTCGAGCATTGGCTGCAGGTTGGCGGGGAATGCCAGCCGTTTGCGGAGGATTATGCGGCGTTTTGCGCTTTGGGCAGTATCGACGAACCCACAATTTCAGCAGCGGGCGATGATCTTTTATACATCATGTATACCTCCGGGACGACGGGGCTACCCAAAGGCGTTGTCCATTCACACACCACTTCTTTTTGGGCATTGCTGACTTTTCAGGCCAGTTGCGATTTACGGGATGGAGATCGATATCTGGTGGCGCTTCCTTTGTTTCATGTGGGTGCATTGACGCCTGTAGCGCTCAACATCTATAGCGGTGTGACCAGCGTTGTAATGCGGGAGTTTGATCCGACCAAAGCCTGGGATGTCATCCGAGATGAGCGGATCGGTGCGTCGTTGTTGGTGCCGGCGATGTTGAACTTTATGCTTCAAGTACCCGAAGCCGCGACTGGGTTTGATCATTTGCGTTGGATTCAGAGTGGCGCGTCGCCTCTACCGGTCAGCATTATTGAGCAGTACGCCGAGCTCGGAATTGATATCCATCAAATTTATGGTTTGACTGAAACCTGTGGCCCTGCCTGTGTTATTAGCGGGGATGATGCACGTCGGAAAATTGGTTCTACAGGTAAAGCTTTTTTCCATACTGAAGTTCGAGTGGTTGACGAGGTGGGTGATGATTGCAAACCTGGTGAGCAAGGTGAGGTTTGGGTCAAGGGGGATCACATTATGCAGGAGTATTGGCATCGCCCCGAAGCCACGGCCGAAACAATTACCCAAGAAGGTTGGTTGCGCACCGGTGATGTGGCCTCAATCGATGAGGACGGTTTTGTTTTTATCCAAGACCGAATCAAGGATATGATTATTTCCGGGGGCGAAAACGTTTACCCGGCGGAAATAGAAAACGTCATTTTAACGCATCCCGAGGTTGTCGAAGTTGCGGTGATTGGGCAATCGAGTGCTAAATGGGGGGAGAGTCCCTTTGCGGTCGTGGTGGCCAAATCCGAGTCTCTGTCGAAAGACGATGTGCTGTCCCACTGTCAGGGTAAGTTAGCGCGCTTTAAATTACCCAAAGATGCTGTGTTCGTCGAGGTAATACCTCGCAACGCCAATGGTAAAGTGCTCAAGCGAGTTTTACGTGAGAGCTTTCCTGGGCCCGCACAAGAATAGAAACGAAAAAAGAAACCGAGTGGCCAGAAGTTCCGAGTGAACCATTATGAAGCGCGATCTGAGAGCTGGCGTCTCTGCCTGTTGATTTGACATCCTTTGCAGAGCGTATTGATAACCCAGTCGACACTCCACCCTTGAAAGCGATCGCAATGGTCCTGTTCGAAAAGGAAATGATACGAGGAGTCAGAGGATGATGGCAGTCTTGAGGTTGATGCTACGGGTCTGGATAGCGCTGCTATTCGCTGGGGTGGGGAGCGTCAACGCCATTCAGGTCGAAGTTGCACCCGGTCAGGTGCTTCAAATAAACCCCTCTGATGCTGCTATTGCCCTAGATGGTCAGTTAAACGAGTCGATTTGGACTGAGCTGGATCACTACGACGAGTTCGTGGTGATCGAGCCGGACACGTTGATTAAACCGAGTCACAGGACTCGGGTAAGGCTGTTCTATAATGATCGCGGCCTGTTTGTAGGGGTTGAAGCTGAGCAGCCGACAACGACTCTGGTAGCGAGACTGTCCAGTCGCGATAATCGGCAAATCAAGCGAGACAACATTGGTCTGGTGCTAGACACCTCGGGAGAGGGTCGATACGGGTATTGGTTCGCGGTGAATTTAGGCGATACCTTGATGGATGGGACACTGCTGCCAGAAAAGCAATTTTCCAGTGACTGGGATGGTGCCTGGGAAGGTGCGTCGAGCACAACCTCATCAGGTTGGTCAGCCGAGTTGTTCATTCCTTGGGGCATTATGTCGATGCCAAAACAGAGCGGCGAGCGACGTATTGGTTTGTATATGGAACGTTTCGTTGCTTATCTAGATGAGCGTTGGAGTTGGCCGGCACTGCCTGATACGGTGCCTCGATTTATTTCGGCGTTACAGCCAATTGCTGTGCAGGACGTAACGCCCAAACAACAGTTCAGTCTGTTTCCGTCAACTGCAATCACGCGGGACCGAATCGACGGGGAGACAGAATATCGATTGGGTGCTGATCTTTTCTGGCGACCCTCAACCAATGTTCAAGTAACTGCGACGGTCAATCCTGATTTTGGTATTGCTGAATCGGATGACGTGATCATTAACCTGTCGGCGACTGAGACGTTTTTTCCAGAAAAGCGGTTGTTTTTCTTGGAAGGACAGGAAGTGTTCACCGCCTCGCCGCGAGCCGATACCAGAGGCGGCGGAGTGGGTAATCGAGGAGCGCCTTACACCCTAGTCAATACCCGAAGAATTGGAGGTAAGCCGCGGTTGCCTGTGCTGCCTGGTGAAGGCGAAATTCGAGTCAAGGACCAGATACAACCGACCGACTTACTGGGTGCCGTGAAGGTGACTGGACAAAATGGTCAAATTCGCTATGGGTTTTTGGCGGCATTTGAGGATGACCCTGAATTTTTGGTGACCGATGACGCAGGTACCTATCGGATGGTGGGTGAGGGCAGTCAATACGGCGCAGCGCGGCTGTTGCTGGAGGACGAGCCTGGAGGTGCTTATAAATCGGTGGGTTTGTTGTCAACGATGGTGTTGCATGAGGCGGGCGATGCTTTGGTGCAAAGCATCGATGGTCACTTTTTAGGGGCGAATGGCAAGCTAAAGATCGACGCTCAAGCGTTTACCTCAGATAAGGAGGGTATTGAGCGCGGGTATGGCGGGTTTATCGATTTTGAGTATGCCTTAAAGCAGGGGGTTACCCAGCGGGTTGGCATTGAGTATTTCGACGAGGTCGTTGATGTCAGTGACTTCGGATTTATTCAAAGAAACGACAATTTCAGAATACGACAATCGCACATCCGAACGCGATCTGACCTTGATTGGGCTCGCAGTAATCAATTCGATTTCCGCGGTTTTGTTCAAAAAAACGCCGAGGGTCTGTTTACTCAAGGAGGATTGTTTTTTTCTAATCGGAGTTTGTTAAACAATCTGCACGAATTGGTGTTCCGACTCGACTTACTGGCCGGTGCTTATGATGATCTCAACAGTTTCGGTAATGGCACATATCGGGTGGATCCCAGGGCTATGGCCAGTGTCGGATGGGCATCGAATCGAGCAAAGCCTTTGAGTTTTGGCGGGAAGCTCGGCTACATGGGAGAAGAGTTGGGTGGAGACAGTAGTGTCATGAGCTTATTCGCCACTTGGCGACCCAATGACCGACTCAGTGTCGATGCGATGCTAAATTATCTCAACCGCAAAGATTGGTTGCTGCATAGTCAAGGGTCAACGATGGGTACCTATGCCGCCGAGCAATTGGCCCCGGGGTTTGGACTCGAATATTTCATCAACGCCAAGCAGCAGTTGAAACTTGTCGTCCAATGGGTTGGGGTCAAGGCTCGCAGTGGTAGCGCTTACGAAATCCCAGATCAGCCTGGTGATCTGATGCGACGACCAGACTTAGACGCCTCTGTGCGAGATTTTTCTGTTTCCCAGGTGAGCGTACAAGCACGCTATCGATGGGAGTTGGCCCCCCTTTCAGATTTATTCGTTGTTTATACCCGGCAGTCTAATCAAGCGGGGTTGTTATTGGATCGCAGCTTTAATGAGGTGTTTCAGGACAGTTATCAGGCGCCGGTGACCGACGCCTTGGTGGTTAAACTGCGGTATCGTTTTGGCTCGTAGTCCGGGCCTTTTCGTAAAACAAAGTGGATCTTGGTTACTTTTGGATCGTTTCCTCGCTGGCGATTTTTTTGATTAAGAAATCAGCAACTTCAAGCATCCGGCTTGGTCCCACATCTCTTGTGCTGCTGATTCGATAGCGCCCTTGGACAACCAATTGCGGAACAGAGGTGACCTTCGCTTGTCTGGCTAGGCGGTCAGCCAGTTTCACACGAGTCTCGACGCTGGGTGAAGAGAAGGCCACCCGATAGGATTCTGCCGATAGCGGAGAATTGCTGGCAACAAAATCAGCGAGCTTATCTTGTGTGGACAAGTTTTTCCCCAAATCATGTAGGCCACGAAATGTTGCCTGATGTAGCACATCAGGCGCATCAAGGGTTTCTAGCGCGTAAAAGTGACGTCCCAATAAACGCCATTGGTCAGAGCCAATTAGGGGTGTTCTCACCAAGCGAATTTTGCCTTCGTGAGTGTTCGCCCAATCAGTTAAGTCGTCGTCAAATTGGTAGCAAAACACGCAGCCGTAGGAGAAAAACTCCATGACCTCGATCGCTTCTCCTCGAATTCTTCTAGGATTTTCTAGCTCAACATAATGAATGCCCGAAACGAACTCACCTTGTGCTCCCTCGTCGGTCACAGTTTCAAGCGTGAGGTAAGCCACGATAGCAACCACCAACACTGCGATGCTGGCAAGTATGATTTTTTGTCTTTGGATAAAGTTTTTTCTTCTGACCATAATCTTGTGTCCTCCCGATCGACAGGATTATAGTCAAGGTTGATTGACAGAGCCTAACGTTATCTTTCGTTAGCACAAGACGTGAGGGAGTGCGGTGCTTTGAACGAACAAACGTGCATTGAACGGGTTTTGGACTGCGCTGCCGAAGACCAGCCTGATTTTCAGCAGCGCCTCTATGACCGTTTTTATCAACTGGCGCCGTCAGCTGAAGCATTGATGATCCATATCGATGAAGAAGTACAGGGGAAAATGCTTGCCGAGGTGATCAGGCTGTTTTTGAGTCCTGATGTTGCGGTCACTGATCAGCAGTATTTGTTGTTTGAAACCAAAAATCACGCCCAGGCTTATTTTGTTGAGCCGGAGATGTACCGAGCGCTCAATCAAGCCCTCTTCGAAACGCTAAAAGTTGGTGCAGGTCGAATTTGGTCAAGTGAAGTCGAGTCGGCAGTGCACAACCGACTATCGAAAATGTTACACGGGATCTTGGAGGCACTTGCTGTCTGGTCTGCTAAGACCTACCCTTGAAGGCTCAAGAATCGTGACGAGGAATTTACCATGGCCCAATTACCGGCATTGAGTTTGGCCGCAGTCCCAGGACGCCGTCAGGCAACCTTAGAATTGGCGCAAGAAATTGAGCGACGAGGGTACCCAGGGATTTATGGCCCGAGCCTTGGAGACTCTCTGGCGCTGTGCCAGTCCTTGGCCCACGTAACCCATGAAATTGAAATCGGCACAAGCATTATGCCGATTTACTTCAGACAGATTGTCGACTTTGCGAGTACCGTTGGGTTTTTGCATGAAATTTCAAATGGGCGCTTTCGCTTTGGTATTGGCGTAAGTCATGCGCCGGCTCTCAAGTCGAGAGGTATCGAGGCGGGTAAGCCCCTCACGGATATTCGATCTTTTGTCGAGCAATTGAAATCTGTGCCTCGGGTGGGTGAGATGCCCCCAATTATACTGGCTACCCTCAGACAAAAAATGATTCGGCTCGCTGAGGAAATTGGGGATGGTATGGTCTTTGCCAACGGCGCAAGGTCTTATATGTCGACATCCCTTGCTGAGGTGAGCGAGGCTAAGCGTTCAAGTCCGGAATTTTTTATCGGTAATATGATTCCAACCTGTATCTCTGACGATCTAGAGGCCGCCAAAGCCGTTAATCGTCGAACGCTGACCTCTTATGCCATGCTGCCCAACTACCGTAACTATTGGAAAGCGGCCGGATATGTCGAGGAGATGGAAGGCGTTGAGTCTGCTCTTGCTGCGGGTGATCGTGACCGAGTACCCCATTATCTGACGGATCGTTGGCTTGCGGATACGACACTTTTTGGGTCTGCTCGCGCCGTTCGTGAAGGGGTTGAAGCTTGGTTTGATGCGGGCATTAAAACGCCCATTATTGTGCCTTCGTCTGCAAATGGTGGGCAGATGGTTGCGTTCGAGGAATTTCTAAAAATCTACGAGTGAGTGGTGCGGGGCTTAGGATCAAGTTTGAAGTATGCTCTGGGCGTTCCGGGCAAATCGGGCTTGATCTTTGCCTTCGAGCAGCTTGTCTGGCGCTGGCTCTGGAATATTGATGCCTCGTCGACAGGCTGGGCGGTTTTTCATTTGGTCGAGCCATCGATCGAGGTTGGGCAAGCCGTCACGGGAAACGCCTGACCATCGGTAGGTTCTCACCCAACACCAGTTGGCGATGTCTGCGATCGAGAAGTCGTCGGCCAGCCACTCCTGGTCTGCAAGTGTCGAGTCTAAGACCTCAAAAAGTCGGCGGGTCTCATTCTGATAGCGATCGATTGCGGGTTGAATTTTTTCTGGGAAGTAGCGAAAAAACACATTGGCTTGTCCCATCATCGGGCCAATTCCCCCCATCTGGAACATGAGCCATTGCATCACTTTGTATCGGCCTGGGCCGGTGGCAGGTAACAATCTCCCTGTCTTCTCGGCAAGATAAATCATGATTGCACCTGACTCGAAGACCACATTGCCACCCTCTTGATCTCGGATGACAGGAATTCTGCCATTGGGGTTCATCGCTAGGAACTCAGGAGTCCGCTGATCCTGCCGAGATAGATTGATCGCCTGCACCGTATAGTCGAGACCGAGTTCCTCAAGAGTTACCGACGCTTTGTGGCCGTTCGGCGTTGCCGATGTGTACAGGTCAATCATTAGCTTCCTCTCTTCTCGTAATCAGCTTTATCGTAAACCAACCATGGTGAGGAGGATAGAGGCTTAAATTCTAGGTCAGGTCATGAAAATTGATTTTTTTCAGACCGGGGGATGGAACACGGACCATGACCTAAAATCGGTGGTGTATCCGTTTAATATGCTGATTTTATGCGTTTTATCGCAAATCACGGTGGGTCAAGGCTTGAGTTTGCGGTCAATAAACCCATCGAAATGAGGGTTTTTCGATTGCATTAGCGCCGTATTTTGGTGACTTATGCACATCTGACCCTTGTTTGTGAATTTACATCCATAACACAATATAGTTTCGATGAATGAACTATAAATTACTGAAAAATATAATTTTATACTGGATTGTTCAATTTTTGATCAAGCTGCAGGGGTACACGATTCGGGGCGTTTGGGGTGAAACAGGGTAGTTATCACCAGAGTTATCCACAGTTTTTGTGGACAAGTGCATACACAGCGCTCAGGAGACCCCGTTTCATCGGTGAACCGATGCAAGGCAGATGCTTTAAGCGGTGGGTTGGGGGCTTTGGTATTGCCAGATGCTACTGTGCTTCAAGCCGTACCAAAAGATGACTGCTGAGGCGAGCATGCCAGGAATCAACGCATTCAATTCCCCGAATTGACCAATGACCAATCCTAAGACCAGGCTGCCCATGGGGGTTGCGCTCATCAACCCCAACGTAAAAACAGACATGAGCCGGGCACGGAACTCGGGCTCTGCAATTTCTTGAATCATGACTCGAGACATGGTGGTGGTCACTCCCATGTTGAATCCCCAATAGGCGGCAGCGACCCAGAGCCAGGTCAGGGTGGGCTGCACCCAGATAAGCAAGAGCACTAAAATCCTACTGACTTGCATAATCAGGTATAAACGGCCCGGGCGCAGTAGAGGCATAAATCGCAGTAGACCGAAGTTTGCAACCAGCGACCCAAAATAGAAGACGACCGTCATGTTGGCCAAAAGTAGGGCATCGCCTGCATAGATGCGGTTAATGATAAAAGGGATAGCAATCATCCATGCCCCGGCATTAAAAAAACTCGAAAAGAAATTTAAGCCGACAAGGTCTCTGGCTAATTTGAATCGCCAGGTGTAATTGAGACCCTCTTGGATCACCTCAATCATGCTGGGTTTGATCTCAGGCGGGTCAGAAGGCGTCGATACCGCGGGGTTTTTCTTAAGACCTAGAACAAAAAGCCCACCTAAGCCAAAGCATGCGCTCTGGAGAAGTAAAACCTGAATCAGTCCGAAGTTGTCGATTTCTCCGGCGATCCTTGTGCCAAGCATAGTGGCGAGTGAACCGATCCCTGTTGAGAGACTAATCGCATACTGCAGCCGGTTGCCCGCAACGCTATTTAAAATGGTATTGCGAGCTGGATTAGAAGCGCTGTTAAGAAGATTGGCAATCAATGCGGTGGCGATGAGTACCCAGAATCCTAGGTGGTCGACATAAACAGCAAGCGCCAGAATAAGCGGCGGAATGGCGCTCAAGAGATGCGACTGAAATAGCAGGGTTCGTCCATCGACACGATCACCGATCACACCGCCCCAGAGCATGAAAAGCAGCGCGGGTACGCCAATAATGAGTTGGGCGAGACCGACAGCCTCAGGTGATTGGTCAAGAACCCCGACCAAAATCCAAGTGACCAGGAGTTGTTGAATACTGAAACTGATCATCCACAGACTGTTGCTGAAGTTATACCAACTAAGCTGGAATCGTGCGGATTGAGCCATAGTAATCAGACAATCAAGAGTTGCTTGATCATAGACATCCTTGGGTGGTCGGGGTCAAGCAAAATGTCAGACGATCAAAGCGAGAAAATGCAAGCCTGCTAGGTTGACGACTGCGACATCAAGTTGAGAGCGGGTCGGTCAAGGGGAATCAGTTATACTTTGTCGTGAAAATGGGTTTTCGAAACGAAGACCATTGCAACCCAAACGGGGTAGACAGGGAGCAGATGAATGGCGGCAATTGAATTTGTGGTTCGGTGTCGCAAAACGCCGGTTGAGCCGCAGCAGTTCTTGGCGGCACTTGGGCTCGGTGCTCACGTAGAGTTTATACCCGCCATGATCGTCAATGCGCTGTTTGTTGCCAACGGTCATCGGGATGATACCCGGCTACATTTGGTCCTCGAGAAATCAGCAGACTTCAGTCGGGTTTTGACCTTTGATGGAGGCCTTTTGGGAAACCTGGGTGGGCTAACTGAGGCGGCGCTGCTGAAGAGTTGTAGTGACGCGCTTTCAAAGGGCAGAGCGCTTGCAAAAGATGAATCCCGGGAAGCTGGGAATGGTATTGGGGTTTCAGGTAAGAGTTTTGAGCGATTACTGGATGAGCTGACAAAGGATAGACCCGGTTATTTGCTCGATCCCAAAGGCCAACCTGCCTCGCACCTTGCGCCGATTGAGGCAGGCGTATTTGCCCTAACAGACCAATTAGTGATGCCTAAAAATACGGTTAAAGGGTTGATCAGAAAAGGTCTCTCACCCATCTCGTTGGGTAAAACGATGCTCTACGCCTCGCAATGCATCACCTTAATTCACGGTCTGCGTTAGCGCCGGGCAATGCGCCGGTGCAGGGCAAGATTCGGCCGAGAAAAGGTCGCACGCTCTGAAGGCGAAGGCAGGTTGAAAGCGCTGGGCTGGATCAAAAAGCAGACTGTAAGCAAGGCCAAAGCGTGCCATCAAAACCTGAGGATGCTGAATCAGGTGAATTGGTAGAAAAACTACTTCATAATGCTTGGCCGGCTACAGGTGACATAAACGCGATGCGGTTTCGTAAGAAGAAGCGGGTGTCAGAGTCATGCGCCGCAACAAGGCCAGCTGTTTGGCTGTGGCCAAGCGCAAGCGGGTGAAAGATTATTGGAGAGGAATCTATGAGTGAAAGTATTAAAACCATCGCAATCTTGGGCGGTACCGGTGACTTGGGCGGCGGCTTAGCGAGACAGTGGTCGCGAGCGGGCTATGCCATTTTAATTGGCAGCCGAACCCTTGAGAAGGGCCAGGAGGCAGCTGCCGCGCTACTTGCCGAGTTTGCAGACTTGAACGTCACGGGTCTTGATAACGCAAGCGCAGCAGAGCAAGCCGACCTGGTGGTGCTGACGGTCCCTTTCGCCCATCAATTAAGCACGCTCGATTCGGTAAAACATGCGTTGGCCGGAAAAGTGTTAATCGACGTGACCGTTCCTCTTATGCCGCCGAAAGTAGGGACGGTCCAGTTGCCTGAAGCGGGGTCCGCGGGTCAACAAGCACAGAACCATTTAGGGGAAGAAGTCTTTGTGGTGTCAGCTTTTCAGAATGTTGGTGCGATGCATTTACAAGAGGATCATGCCATTGCTTGTGATGTGTTGGTCACTGGCAATAAGCGAGCAGCCCGAGACACTGTCATTGAGCTGATCGAAGCGCTGGGTTTGAAAGGTTGGCATGCCGGCCCAATCGCCAATGCTGCCGCTGCAGAAGCCTTAACCTCAATTTTGATCACGATCAATCGACACCACAAAATCAATGGTGCTGGGTTGGTGATTACGGGCGAATCGGCAGCAGATTGATGCAGTTATCTCTGGTTGCGGTCGACAAAATCCCGATGGTCGAGCCGGGCGATGACCTGATCGACTTGATATTGGCCGGTCTTGAATCGATGGAAGAAGATTTAAGGGATGGAGACGTGCTGGTGCTCGCGCAAAAGATTGTTTCGAAAGCGGAAAACCGTTACGTCAATCTCGCGGATGTAGAGCCCAGTGAGGCTGCCATGCGCTTAGGAGAGGAGGTCGACAAGGATCCGAGGAAAGTCCAGGTCATCCTTGATGAATCCAATGAGGTGGTTCGCAAGCGGCCTGGCGTCCTCATTGTTGAGCATCGATTGGGTTTTGTCGCTGCAAATGCAGGGATTGATCAATCCAATATTTATCAAGCGGGTGTGGAGGGAGACGACCTATGTTTACTGTTGCCGGTTGATCCCGATGCATCGGCACAACGATTGCGACAAACCATTGCGGATCGGTGTGGTATCGATGTTGCTGTTATCATCAACGATTCGATCGGTAGAGCCTGGAGAATGGGTACCGTGGGGCTCGCCATCGGTGTCGCAGGCATGACCAGTCTCGAGGACTATGTCGGCGGACACGATATTTACGGTCGCGAATTGATCGTGACCCAAGTGGCCGCGGCTGATGAACTCGCAGCAGGTGCATCATTGGTCATGGGACAGACCACAGAAAAAGCGCCGGTAGTGAGGGTGCGTGGTTATGCTCCGAAAGCCCCAGAGTCAGCAGATTTGCAAGGCGTCAAGCCGCTGCTTCGACCCAAAGCGATGGACATGTTCAGGTAAGCTGTTGATGCGTCAGGATGATACGATGAGGGCACACTGTAATTCGTGGCAAAGGATTTGGGCCACCTAAACTTTTTATCCACTTCGTTTCAAAGGAATCAGCCCTATGTCGTTAACGTCGCCAAATGTTTTAGCCCTATCCGGCGGTGTCGGGGGCGCAAAGCTGGCGGTAGGATTGCGGGATGTTTTGCCCTCCGAAGCGCTGACGGTGGTCGTTAATACAGGCGATGATTTTGACCATTTAGGTCTAAGAATTTGTCCAGATATGGATACGCTGATGTATACCCTCTCAGGTCTTGCGAACGCAACCGTAGGTTGGGGACAAGAGGGCGAAACTTGGCAGTTTTTGAATGCCATGAAACGGTTAGGTGGGGAAACCTGGTTTGGACTGGGTGATCGTGACCTAGCGACCCATGTGATGAGGACCCGGATGCTCGCGGAAGGCGAAAGTCTAAGCGCAGTCACCGCGAAATTGATGCGTCAGCTTGGCGTTGAGGTGGCGGTCTTCCCGATGACTGATGATAGCGTCGCGACTGAAATAGAGTGTCAAAGCGGCGATATATTAGCGTTCCAACACTACTTTGTTCGTGATCGATGTGAGCCAAAAATATCCGGGGTGCGTTTTAAGGGCATTGCAGAAGCTAAGTTGGCTCCGGAATTCGAAGCATTGCTGGACGCCGATGCATTGTCCTCAATTGTGGTTTGTCCGTCCAACCCCTTTGTCAGCGTCGCCCCGATTTTAGAGCTGGCCGATAGCTGGCTTAAATTGAAAGCGATGAATTGCCCGGTGGTACTGGTTTCTCCGATAGTCGGTGGTGAGGCGTTGAAGGGCCCCGCGGCTAAAATGATGCAAGAATTGGCGCTGCCAAGCACCGCGCTGGCGGTGGCTGAGTTTTACCACCAGCGATACCCTGGCTTGGTTGATGGTTTCGTTCTTGACGAAATTGATGCAAATGCAGCGGCCGAGGTTGCGGCGCTGGGTATGGAACCCTTGATTACAGGGACGGTGATGAAATCGGCCGAAGACAAGCAAGCCTTGGCCAAAGACGTGCTCGCATTCAGTGAGTCGCTCGCACAGTGAAAACTTGCGCGGTGATTCCCGTTAAGTCTTTTGACAATGCTAAACAGCGATTGTCAGCGCTGTTAACCGACGCCGAGCGTAAGGCGCTCAGCTATGCGATGTTAGAAGACGTGTTAATCGCCATTGAGGCCTGTCCACTCGTTGATCAGTGTTTACTCGTGACGAAGGACGCAGCGGCGATCGAGATGGCTGCTCACTATCAGCTGGGTACCTTGGCTGAACCTGAACAGCCAGGGTTAGTCGCTGCGGTTACGCATGCCGCATCGACCCTGGCGGAGGCGGGTACCGAGCGGTTGTTGTTCTTGCCAGGGGATGTTCCCTTGGTGACCGCTGAGGAACTCGAGGTGGTTTTGGACGGCACTTTCTCGGGAGGTGCTGGCTTATCGATGGTGCCGGCTGCCGACCTGGGGGGGACCAATTGCTTGCTCGCAGCTCCTCCCAACTTGATTCCCTTCCAATTTGGGGTTGACAGCTTTAGGAAGCACCTCGCAGCGGCACACAACGTGGGTGTCAATCCGACCGTACTCAAGTTGCCAGGGCTTGGCCTTGATATTGATACCCCAAGCGATCTGAAGGCTTTGATGGGGCGACTGGCATTTCAAGGGGCTGGGTCCCATACTTATCGTTATGCAATATCCATAGATGTGATTGATCGTCTGCAGAGGATCACAGGAGAGATTTAAATGGCATCAGTAACAGAGATTTTAGAGAAAGCTGCAGCCGGAGCAGGGCTTGCTGATCATGATGCGTTGGCATTGTCAGAATTTTCCGACACCAATACGTTGCTGTCGGTCGCCGGTGGAATTCGGGATCTCAGCCATCCCAATACCATCTCGTATTCCAGAAAAGTCTTTATACCCTTAACGCACCTATGCAGAGATGTGTGCCACTACTGCACTTTTGCGCAGGTACCCAGAAAAGTAAAAGCACCTTATTTGACCCCGGACGAAGTGCTCAAAATTGCCGCTGAAGGTGCTAAAGCGGGCTGTAAAGAAGCTCTGTTTACCTTGGGCGATAAACCCGAAGAGCGATACAAAGCGGCAAGAGATGGGTTGAAGGAATTAGGTCAAGATTCGACGTTAAGTTATCTCCATGATATGGCAGAGCTAGTGCTGAACGAAACCGGCCTCTTTCCCCATTTGAATCCAGGCCTTATGACGGCGTCTGAGTTTGAGTCGCTCCGTAAAGTTTCACTCTCGATGGGCATTATGCTTGAGTCCGCCTCGGACCGATTGACCGAAAAGGGTATGCCGCATTATGGGTCACCCGATAAGGTGCCTTCTCGGCGGCTTGAGACCTTAAGGCTCGCGGGTGAAGCCGGCGTGCCATTTACCTCGGGTATTTTGATTGGGATCGGTGAGACCCGACGCGAGCGCATCGAGTCGCTATTGGCGCTGCGGGCGGCCAATGAGCCTTATGGTCATATTCAAGAGTTGATCATCCAGAATTTCAGAGCGAAACCCGGCACTTTGATGAAAGATGCGCCGGAGCCGGATTTAAATGAACTGTTATGGACCATTGCCCAAGCTCGTTTGATGTTTGGAAGCGAGATGAATCTTCAAGTCCCGCCAAATTTGAGTCCTGGGGTCTTCCATCGGATGATCGATGCAGGCATTAACGATTGGGGCGGTGTCTCGCCTGTCACCCCGGACTTCGTCAATCCCGAAGCACCTTGGCCGCACTTGCAGAATCTAGCCGAAGAGACGGCTCGAGAAGGTAAGGTGCTGGTCGAGCGTTTGGCGCTCTATCCATCCCACGTTCAGCAGTTAGACCGTTGGGTTGATCCCGAGTTGCAGCCTTTGGTCTTGGGTACCGTTGATGGCGAGGGATTTGTTCGAGGTGAATCCTGGGCTGCGGGTGAAACACCGGAACCTCCAGAGGCAGATTTAGCGAGGGTTACTCAAATACCTAAGAGGCCTGCCAGTAACGAACTATCGCGCATTTTAGGTAAAGCCAGCGAGGGCCTGGCATTAACTGAAGCTGAGATTGTGCGCTTGTTTCAGGCCAGAGGTGATGAAGTGACTCACGTCTGTCAAGCCGCCGATGCGATTCGTCGTGATGTGTGTGGTGATGAAGTGACTTATTGCGTTAATCGAAATATCAACTACACGAATGTTTGTTATTTTAAGTGTCAATTTTGTGCGTTTTCCAAAGGAAAAATGAGCGAGAACTTGCGCGGCCGCCCCTACGACTTATCGCATGAAGAAATTATGCGTCGCACACGAGAGGCCTTTGATCGGGGTGCGTCCGAGGTGTGTCTGCAGGGTGGCATCCACCCTGAGTATACCGGCCAAACCTACCTTGATATTTGTCACACCATCAAGCAAGTCGTGCCCGAAATGCATATACATGCGTTTTCGCCGCTTGAGGTTTGGCAGGGTGCAAAGACGCTAGGGCAGTCCTTACCGGAATACCTCTCTGCGTTGAAGGAAGCGGGATTAGGAACGTTACCGGGCACGGCGGCTGAGATTCTTGACGATGAGGTTAGGGCATCACTGTGCCCGGATAAAATCAACACCAGTCAATGGCTTGAGGTGATGGAGGCAGCCCACGGGGTTGGTTTTAACACCACCGCAACCATCATGTATGGGCATATCGAACGTTATGAACACGTTGCCCGACACTTGCTAAGAATACGCGCGTTACAAGAGAAAACCGGCGGCTTTACCGAATTCGTGATTTTGCCTTTTATTCATATGGAAGCGCCGATGTATCTCAAGGGGCAAGCGCGCAAGGGACCAACGTTTCGTGAGGCCGTTTTAATCCATGCGATTTCGCGGCTAGCGTTGAACCCAGTATTCAAGAACATTCAGGCCTCGTGGACGAAACTTGGGCACGAGGGGGTCAAGGCTTGCCTCAACGCCGGCGTCAATGACCTGGGTGGAACCTTGATGAATGAGACGATCACCCGGGCTGCGGGTGCCGCGCATGGCCAAGAAACTTCTCCCGAAGCCATGGAGGCCCTCATTCGGGCGGCGGGTAGAACACCAAGGCAGCGAGCAACCGATTACAGCGAAGTTACCGAAGTTCAGCATCAAAAATCGATGGGTGCCGCGATACTCAAAGAACCAATCTACACCTCTGCAAAGCGTTATGAGCGAACCAGGCAGAAGAAAGAAGCCTTGGTGAGACCGGGCTTGGTACCTGAAGATCAAATATCGAGTGCCGAGATTATTTAGACCAATCTTTGCAGGCCTTGGCGATATTTTGAGGGAGGGTAATTGGGGCAATCGTCTCGAATGACATTGCCACTTGCCAGAACCGTAAGCGGGGCAAACGGCGAAAGGTTTGAGAAAGTCCAAAAGCACTCGAAAAAACCGGGGTATCGGCGGACTCGCAGCCGACAAAGGCGATCTGGCAGCGAGCACACTGAGAGCGGAGCAGTACAGAGGCTGTCAGTGCTGCTTTGAAGCGAAGTCTGAAAGGATCAGGCAGGGTTAGATTAACCGTGTTAGGCTAGGCCGTCCCCGAGGTGAGTGCTCGGATTCGAATGAGACGCGCTTGATCAGGAGCAGTGGTTGAGAGGGATCGAAGCGGGACAACGAGATTTTGCGAAGGAATGGATCGGATGAGGGATTGGCCGAGAACGGAGTGAAAAAGAAAATCGACAAAAGGCTGTTGTCCAAAAAACTGCCCGCCCAGCGGACTGCAGTAAATAAGTGATATCGCGCGGACGGATACAAAACAGACGGATACAAAACAGACGATACGAAACGGACGGGTCTCAAAGGGACGGATGTAAACAAATGATCCATTTAGGGGGCTGAGCAGGCCAATCGTCCACGATAAGCCGTGTTCAGTAACGGGAAAATCACTGATGGAATCTAGGGCTTTGGGCGAAGCGCCCAGACCCAAAGGCACAGGAGAAAAATAATGGCGATACCTCAAAGAACTGCATTGACGCTGCCCGACCCACGAGGGGTTGAGGGCACCATAGAAATGGCTAAGTGGGCGGAAGCTGAGGGCTATGATGATTTGTGGTTTGCTGACAGTTCTGGCGTGGATGCGCTGACAACGGCTGCAGCGGTCGCACTCAATACGCAGCGATGCCGTATCGGAACCGCGATTATCCCGGTATTTTCAAGGACTCCCGCAGTCTTAGCGTCGACCGCCCATGTTTTACATCAGTTATCTGAAGGCCGATTTATTTTAGGGTTGGGTTCGTCAAGCCAAACGATGATGGAAAACTGGCACGGTTTGACTTTTGAAAAGCCTCTGACTCGGGTGAAAGAGACGGTAGAACTGATCCAAAGTATGCTTCGAGGCGATAAGTCCGATTTTCAAGGCGATACGGTGACCAGTCGAGGTTACCGTCAATTGCCGTTACCCGATGGTGCTCAACCAGTCTACATGGCAGCGTTGCGTAGCAAGATGCTTGAAACAGCAGCTGAGTATAGCGATGGCGTCATCTTAAATTTGTTCCCGAAGGATGCCTTGCCAAGAATGATGACCCACATCAAGGCAGGTGCGGAACGAGCTGGCAAAGCATTGGCTGATGTCGAGGTCGTCTGTCGTCATCAAGTCATCGTAACGGATGATAAGGAAAGCGCCAGAGATATGATTAGAGCGGCCTTCGCGCCTTATTACGCAACCCCTGTATATAATGCTTTTCTAGCCTGGTCAGGCTACGAAGAGGTGGCTGAGGCGATTCGTGAGGGCTGGGCTGCTAAAGATCGTCAGA
This sequence comes from Gammaproteobacteria bacterium, assembly GCA_002689445.1. GTDB lineage: Bacteria > Pseudomonadota > Gammaproteobacteria > Pseudomonadales > Azotimanducaceae > UBA9926. The sequence continues at coordinate 19,567 of NZGC01000084.1, read as the reverse complement.
AGACAACATCAGCGCTGGATGATCAGTTGGTAGATGACATTGCCATCATCGGCAGTCAAGAAGAATGCCAAGATCGGATTCGCGCCTACGCTGAAGACGGTATTACGACGCACATCATCTCTTGTGTATCGGGCAAACATGCTCAAGCGACTTACAAGGCTTTTACGGGTAATCAGTTTACGTTCTAGGAGACGACTATGAAGATAGATGGCGGTTTGATGGGAGATTTGGGCGAGGCCGGTCGGCAGGGGGCAAAGTTAGAAAGCCTCGGTTATAACGGCGCGGTAACTGCTGAGACCTCTCATGATCCTTTTTTTCCGTTGCTGCTGGCCGCGCAGGAAACTCAGGCGATTGAATTAACGACATCGATTGCAGTAGCTTTCTCGCGAACGCCCATGAATTTGGCGAACATTGGCCATGACCTCAACAGTTTTTCTAAAGGTCGGTTTATCTTGGGTTTAGGCTCCCAAATTCGGCCTCATATCACCAAGCGGTTTAGCATGCCTTGGTCCAAGCCGGCTGCGCGAATGCGAGAGTTTATTTCGGCGATGCGAGCAATCTGGGCTTGTTGGCATGAAGGTCAGCCTCTGCAGTTTGACGGTGAATTTTATACCCACTCCCTCATGACACCGATGTTTACACCCTTGGATACCCAGTACGGCGCACCCAAAGTATTTTTGGCGGCGGTGGGTCCCCTCATGACTGAGGTTGCTGGGGAAGTCGCTGATGGTGTGATCATTCATGCTTTCACAACAGAGAAGTATCTGAGAGAAGTAACGCTACCCGCTGTGGAGAAGGGGTTAGCGAAAGCCGGCCGTGATCGGTCTGACTTTGAAGTGAGCTATCCTGGGTTTGTGGTAACAGGTAACACCGAGGAAGCGTTCGAAACGAATAAACAGGCGGTCAAAAAGCAGATCGCTTTTTATGGCTCGACTCCCGCCTACGCACCTGTGCTGGGTATTCATGGCTGGGGCGATTTGCAGCCTGAACTCAATGGTCTGAGTAAGCAAGGTCGTTGGGACGATATGGCCGACTTGATTACCGACGATATCCTTTCAGAATTCGCGGTGGTGGGCGAGCCGGAGGCTGCGGTCGACCTGTTTAAATCGCGGTACGGTAGTTTGGTTGACCGGACGATGGGTAATTTTGCAGGTCGAGATGAGGATCACAGTCGGACACTATTGCAAAAACTGAACGCATCTTGAGATCTGAAGGCAGTGATCAGCGAGTCAGTCATCAGCTGTGAATGGATGATGGAGCGCTGGATTGCCGAATAAGAGGAGCATGACGGTAAGCTAGGGTGACCTCGCTAAATTGACCAGACCGCTATAAACGCAACAGACACACAAGGAAACGATTATGAAGTTAGGAATACTGGCCGGGTACAGCGGTAAAATGATGAATATCGATATTGATCGAATCAAGATGGCTGAGAGTTTAGGGTATGACTCTCTCTGGACTGCTGAGGCTTATGGTTCCGATGCGGTAACGCCCGCCGCTTGGATACTTGCCCAAACCTCAAAGATCAAAGTTGGCACAGCGATTATGCAGATGCCTGCGCGGTCACCGGCCTGTACTGCAATGACAGCCATGACCTTAAATCAGCTATCGAATGGCCGATTCATCGTGGGTTTAGGCGCTTCAGGGCCGCAAGTGGTCGAGGGCTGGCATGGCGTCGCTTACGGGCGTCCGGTCACGCGGGTGAAAGAGTACGTCAGTATTATGAAGAAGATTTTTGCGCGGGAAGCCCCTGTAGAGCATGAGGGTTTTCATTATTCTCTCCCGTATGCCGGCGCCGATGGCACTGGATTGGGTAAATCGTTGAAAAGTATCTTGCAAGCAGACACCTCAATTCCGATATACACCGCTTCGATTACGCCGGCTGGTCTGGCTGGCAGCGCTGAAGTGGCTGATGGTGTGTTCCCCATTTGGATGGACCCGGACAAACCCCAGGTGTTGAGCCCGAACATTGAGAAAGGTTTAAACAAATCCGGAAGATCAATGCTTGACTACGATGTTGCTCCCTTTGTCACCTGTATCATGGGAGATGACCTGGAGGCTTGTCGTATGCCAATCAAAGGTAATATGGCGCTCTATATTGGTGGCATGGGCGCTCGTGATAAGAATTTTTATAATGATTACACGAAAGCGCTGGGTTTTGAGGATGCTGCGGCAGCCATCCAAGACCACTACCTCGCAGGCCGCAAAGATGAGGCCATGGCTGCAGTGCCTGATGAGTTGGTTGATGCGTGTCACCTGGTAGGGCCTGCCGAACACATCAAAGAGCAATTAAAGCGCTGGAAAACCGCAGGAGCCAACGGCCATGTGGGTTCTATGTTGATTGGTGCGGGCCAACCTGAAGCGCTCGAACTCATCGCGTCGGAAATCCTCTAACCCAGGCATTGCGAGTATGACGTGGCAAGTCAAAGCGGTTCAGGGAATCGCAGAAATTGGGCCCGAGGTTTGGGACCCATTCGCTGAACAAGAAGGGGTCCCACGGGACCCTTTTTTATCCTACGCGTTTTTAAATGCGTTAGAGGCGAGTGGCTCGGTTTCAAGCGAAACGGGTTGGATGCCGTATCACTTAGTCCTTGAGGATGATCAAGCCAACCCCCTGGGGTTGATGCCACTCTATGTGAAAGGGCACTCGCAAGGCGAGTACATCTTCGACTACAGTTGGGCTGATGCGCTGGAGCGGGCTGGGGGGCGGTATTACCCCAAACTGTTATCGGCTGTGCCCTTCACCCCGGTGACAGGCCGAAGAGTGCTGACCTCGGACGCCCGTTACGAAGGTGCGTTGGTGGCAGGCGCCGCGCAAATGGCAGAGGAGTTGAATATCTCCTCGGTGCACCTCAATTTTCTCGATGAAACAGCTTGGCGCCGCCGGGGTGATGAGGGATGGTTATTACGAACCCATAAGCAGTACCACTGGCAAAATGAGGGCTTTGGTTCGTTTGAAGAGTTCTTATCGTATTTGTCCAGCAAGAAGCGCAAAAACATCAAACGCGAACGGAAATTGTCGGTCGCAGGTGGCGTAACCATCGAGTGTCTTACGGGGCGCGACATTTTAGAGTCGCATTGGGATGCCTTCTATCGGTTTTACACCGATACCAGCTCCCGAAAGTGGGGGTCTGCGTACCTCAATCGTGCATTTTTTAGTCTCATCGGTGAGACGATGGCCGATAGCATTTTATTGGTGATGTGTCGTCGAGAGGGGCGCTATGTCGCAGGTGCGATCAACTTCATTGGTGGCGACTGCTTGTTTGGTCGCAATTGGGGATGTATTGAAGACCACCCATTTCTACACTTTGAAGTCTGTTATTACCAAGCAATTGAGTTTGCGATTACTCACGGATTGAATCGAGTAGAGGCGGGTGCTCAAGGCGAACATAAGCTTGCTCGAGGATACTTACCCAGTCAGACTTATAGTGCTCATTGGATTGTCCATGAGGGGTTCAGAGAGGCCGTGGGGCGCTATTTAGATCAAGAGCGCGGGCACATCGCCGAAGAAATCGATTATTTAGAGCAATTTTCACCTTTTAAAGCGAGATCATCCTAGGTTGGCGGAGCCCGCCTATCGAAAAAAGCCAGAGGAGAATTTAATGAAGGTTGTGCGTCAGGAAATGAGAGGGGCGGTACGTTGGGTGATCATGGATCGACCGGACTCGCTGAATGCCTTTAGCGCCGAGTTGATGGACGAGCTGGCAGATGCTTTTATCGAAGCGGCGGTGGATCAGGCCACGAAAGTGTTGGTGTTAACGGGTGCCGGTAGAGCGTTTAGTGCCGGTGCGGATTTGAAGTCGATGGGTGGCAACCAGGCCACGCCGCGGCATGGCCTCAAGGGCTTGCTTCACGCCGTGATTGATTTCCCTAAACCCTTTTTGATCGCGGCGAACGGCTTGGGTGTCGGCATTGGTTGCACGTTGCTGGGTCTCGCGGACACCGCGCTCGCGGCGGCCTCGTCGCGGTTTCGCTGCCCATTTTCAGCTCTTGGGCTGACCGCTGAAGCGGCCTCGACCGTCACCTTCGCGCGACTAATGGGGTATCAGCGTGCGAGCTGGTTTTTGCTGTCATCAGAATGGTTAAGCGCAGAAAAGGCCTCAGAGTATGGTTTGATACATACAGTGTATCCTGATGACGAGCTTTTGGGAGAAGTCACTCGGCGCGCTGAAGTCTTGGCTGAGCTGCCGATAGCGTCATTGATGAAGACCAAAGCGTTGATGACTCGTAGCCGTAATGATGAGCTTAAGGTCGCCGTTGATCTGGAAAACGCGGCGCTTGACCAACTGGCGGGAGGGCCTGCCAATAAAGAGGCACTGCTGGCCTTCAAAGCGAAGAGACCGCCTGACTTCTCTTTGTTGTAAAAATTGTTTGTGCTGAACAAGATTAGATTAGATTAGATTAGATTAGATTAGATTAGATAAGATGAGATGAGATGGGATGGGATGGGATGGCCAGCGTTAAATGGTAAGAACAACCGGGGTACGATTAAATCCGGGCTGAGGAGCGGGTGTGAGTTTGTCGTTTAAACAAAATCGAGCACTGGTAACGGGTGCATCCAGTGGAATTGGCGAAGCCTTGGCAATCGCCTTGGCTGACCAGGGGTCAGATTTGGTGTTAACGGCCCGCCGAGCGGATCGGTTGCAAGCTTTGGCCGAGCGATTGTCTGCAAAAGTGACCGTCTCGGTAATTCCAGCAGACCTGTCGACAGAAACAGGGGTCTCGCATTTGATTGAAAGGCTGGAGGCACAAGCGTCATCAATCGATATTTTGGTTAATTGCGCTGGCGTGGCCGCGACGGGTTGGTTTGTAGAGGACGTGGCGAGGCAACAAGCGCTGATGTATTTGAACATGACCGCTCCGGTGAGGCTTATGCATCACTGTCTGCCGGCGATGAAAGCTAAAGGGTCAGGTAGGATATTGAATGTGTGTTCGATAGCAGGTTTTCAGCCAGTGCCAAGAATGGCGCAATACGCGGCGACCAAAGCGTATTTGATATCTCTCACCGAAGCGCTGAGTGAGGAATTGAAAGGGACAGGGATATCAGTAACGGCCTTGTGCCCAGGTGTCACGCAAACCGAGAGTGTCGTACCGGAAATTGTAGAGGCCTTACCTGACTTTTTCATCGATACGCCCGAAGCGGTGGCGCGCCATGCCCTATCAGCCATGGCGCGAGGCGAGGTTGTTTGTATCCCCGGGCAGCTTAATCAGGCTGCCATGACATTGGGGCGCCTACAACCGCGCAGGCTGATCAGATCATTAGGCGGTCTCGCAGCTCGATTGTCGTCCTAGCCTGCGAACCAGACACGACTTAGCGAACAAGGCTTGAGTCATCCGAGAGAGGAGAGATAGATGGATCTTCGTTCCAATCCTAGCCAAATTGATGCGAGCTGGCTGACTCAAGTGCTGCAAAAAAACTATCCCGGAAGCCAAGTTAACAGCCTAGAGGCGGAATCCATCGGCACGGGCCAGGTCGGAGAAAACGTGCGCTTCGCGCTCTCAGGTGAGGGAGGGCCAAATTCGATCGTCGGAAAATTTCCCTCGCTTGATCCGGTAAGTAAGCAAACCGGTATTATGCAACGCAACTATGTTCGTGAGGTGTTTTTTTACCAGACCCTCCAATCGCAGGTGAGTATTCAGACTCCAGAGATTTTTCATGCTGATATCGATCTTGAATCCCATGAATTTGTTCTGCTTATGGAGGACCTCAGTCCGGGTGTGCAGGGGGATCAATTGGCTGGCTGCTCTGCTGATCAGGCAGCACTGGCGCTGGAGCAATTGGCTCATCTGCAGGGACCAAAATGGGGCGATAGTGAACTTGCTCAGATAGAATTACTCGGGGGCGGCAGCGCTCGGGAAGATACGCAGATGCTTACCGGGCTTTACCAAAACTTAATGCCTGGGTATTTATCGAGATATGCAGCGCGATTGTCAGAAGCAGAAGTGCGCGCGACCGAACAACTGCTAGAAATTCTTCCAGATTATCAAAAGGTCTATCAGAATCAGCCGCCGGTATTAATTCATGTGGACTACCGTTTAGACAATATGATGTTTGGTGGTCCCTATCCTTTGACGGTTGTCGACTGGCAGTCGTTAACTATGGGGTGCCCCTTAAACGACGCGAGTTACTTTATGGGCACTTCGCTAACGCCAGAGGTGCGAGATTCTGAGGAGCGGGCCTTGCTTCGATTGTATCTGGAGGTGCTGAGCAGTTACGGAATTACCTTGAGCTTTGATCAAGCGTTTCTCTATTACCGTAACTATGCGCCGGCAGGAATGATCATGGCGCTCATTGCGTCAATGATCGTTGGCGAAACTGAGCGCGGCAACGATATGTTTATGGCGATGGCCAAACGGAGTATCGCGATGGCACAGTCTCTTGAGGTACTTAACTGACAGTTGCCGGAGCAAGCGCAGGATTAGCGGGCAAATTTTTGAAACGATCGTGATCCCGTTGGTCTGCATAAGCGGCTACGATCGGTTCAAGCTCTTTGGGTGAGGCGCCATGCAAAATGACGCCATCACAGCCCAGATCCAACTGGTGGTTGATCGCTGCAACGCATTGTTCGGGGCTGCCATAGGCGGCAGGCGCCAGCCACTCGTCTGGAATGAGGGTTTGCACGATTTCTAGCTCTTCGGTCGACGCTTTTTGATCGAGGGCGCCGGAAAAATTTTGGACCAGATCATGGGACCGAAACCTCGCCAATACTTTTGGGTCCCACTCATTGGTGCGGACCATCAGGTCACCGTAGGCTTGCAAGTAGGTCGCCATACGGCCGACCCGTTTTTTCAGTTGTAGCGCTTCAGGCAAATGATCGCCAATGGTGGCCAGGCATGACCAGACTCGGACTGAACTCGGGTCTCGGCCAGCGGCGATAGCCGCTGACTTTACCGACTCAACCGCGCGCTGTGTGGTTTCGTCGGTAAAAAATGTGTGTAAAACCACGGCATCAAACTCTCGTCCGCCGAGCGCCAATGAATTGGGACCGAAGGCGGTGAGCGTTAGCGGAATATGCTCGTCAAAATCAGGGTCAAGACGAAGGGCAGGCCAGCTTCCAGCCGGGCCCGTGTGATTAACAATGGTCTCACCCCGGTGTAATCGACGCATCAGTTGGGCAAAGTCTTCCATCCCTCGGGTTGTGATCGAAGGCAGACCAAAAGCCTTAAACAATGGCTCAATGCCTCGACCAAGCCCTAGAGAAAAGCGGCCCTGGGTCAAAAAATGCATGGTGCTGGCAAAGGCGGCGGTCACCACAGGGTGTCGAGTGTTTTGATTGGTCGCTGCAGTGGCAATTCCGATGCGATCGGAGATCGCGCCAACCGCGCCTGAGAGTGCGGCGATTTCTTTAATGTTAAAACGCTCCGAGATGAAACAAGCACCAATGCCCATCGCCTCGGCCATACGGACCTCTTCAATCAGATCGCGGGGTGATGAGGGTGCGCCTGCAAGGGTATAAAAACCCAGTTCGTTCATGGCGGGTTTTTGCATAGGTTTGTCTCGACTGTTAGGACCGTAGCGACGTAATACGCTCACCCAACATCATGCACGGTAGTTTTTTTCAGGTAAATACGTTTTACTATCGCGCGCTGGGGTGAGCCCCGCCCAGAGTAAACGAGTGTACTGTCTCATGTCGATGTTTTTGAAATCTTTAAAAGAGTTGCCTCCTTTTGGTGTGGCCGTGGGCATGAGGCTTGACGAAACCGACTCAGGGCCGGGTATTGTGGTGCTCCTTGATGGTGATCCCAACATTGGCAGCCAGGATTTTGGAGGGTCTTTCCACAACGGAGTGATTCTGGCAACGATAGACAACGCTGCGGGTTGGTGTATTAGAGATCATGCTGATTATCGAGAAGGAATCGCCATGGCAACGTTAGATTTGAGAGTGGATTTTTTGTCGTATGCCGCCCTCTCGGAAACGCTGCGCATTCGTGCCTGCTGCGAAGGGATTGACCGCGACCTGGCATTTGTCAGAGCTTCGGCTGAGATCGTTTCGACTGGCCAGTTAGTGGCCCTGGGACAAGCAACTTTTATGATGGGAACATCTCCTGGGCCTCACGCCTCCGTGGCTCAGAAGCCAGCCTAGGATAAGCCCTTGAACGAGATAGATAACATTCGTCGACAGCGACTGCTCGATGAAATAACAAAAACCCCTTACTTTGAATTGCTAGGGGTGCAGATCGAAGCCTTTGAGGATGCGCCTATCTTATCGGCGATGGGGGCCGATCACTTGATCGGCAATATCAACTTACCTGCGCTCCATGGAGGCGTACTGGGCAGCTTGCTGGAGTGCGCGGCGAGCATGATGTTGCTCGACAAAAATCCGCAGGGGGTTACTCCTCGTTTGGTGAATATTGATGTTGATTATTTAAGAACTGGAAGGCCGGTCAAAACCTACGCCTCGGCATCCCTGGTGCGCCAAGGTCGAAGAGTTGCTAGCGTCAAGGCCCAATTGTGGCAAGAAGCTCGTGATCGGCCGATCGCCATCGCTCGGGTGCAGTTCCTATTGGATCGCACTGGCAGGACAGACGCTAACCACGGCTAATCAGCCTTCAACAAGGCTAAACAGTGCCTCGGCAAGAAACGGTCCCCCATTCTTGCCTGTTCATCTAGATTACGGAGAGTCGGTTACGGCGCCTTTCGATGCAGAGCTGACCAATTTTGCATATTTCGCTAGGACACCTCGCTGGGTGTAGGGCTTAGGTGCGCTCCATGCGGCTTTGCGTTGTTGCAGCGTTTCGTCGCTCACTTTGACGTTGATTTCGTGGTTGCTGGCATCAATTTCGATGTGATCGCCATCCTCGATCAGAGCGATTGGCCCACCCTCGAAGGCTTCTGGTGTGACGTGTCCAATAACGAAGCCGTGAGAACCTCCACTGAATCTTCCATCGGTTACCAGGGCGACCTCTGAGGCTAGACCACGGCCATTGATAGCGCTGGTGGGCGATAGCATTTCGCGCATCCCTGGCCCGCCTTTTGGTCCTTCGTACCGAACAACGACAACATCTCCCGATTGAACAGTGCCATCTAAGATGGCGGTCAGGGCTGATTCCTCGCCCTGAAAGCAACGCGCAGTTCCAGAAAACGCGAGACCCTCATGACCAGTGATCTTAGCCACAGCTCCCTCGGGCGCGAGGTTACCTTTCAACACGATCAAATGACTGTCTTTTTTGATCGGGTCCGAAAGGGGGCGGATAATTTTCTGGTCAGCGGGATACGGTTCGACCGATGCCAAATTTTCGGCCAACGTCTTACCTGTTACTGTCATGCAGTCTCCGTGCAGTAACCCCGCTTCCAGCAGAGTTTTCATTAAAGGTTGAATGCCGCCGATGGCGATGAGCTCGCTCATCGAGTACTGACCCGCGGGTCTCATATCCGCAAGCACAGGCACTCGTTGACCAATCTCTGTGAAATCGTCAATGCTAAGTGGGATGTTGGCGGCATGTGCGATAGCAAGTAGGTGAAGGACAGCGTTGGTCGATCCCTCAAGGGCGATGGTTACCGTGATGGCGTTTTCAAAAGCCTCCCGGCTCAGGATATCGCTGGGCTTAATATCCGCTTCGATCAACTTAACCACGGCTTCCCCGGCGGCAACACAGTCTTGGCGTTTTTGAGGCGACACAGCTTCCTGAGCCGACGAATTGGGTAAGGATAAACCCAGGGCCTCAATTGCAGAGGCCATGGTGTTAGCCGTGTACATACCCCCGCAAGAACCAGGGCCGGGTATCGCCGTGGCCTCAATATCTTTAAGGGCCAATTCAGAGAGATTGCCGCTGGCATACTGTCCAACCGCCTCAAAGACGGAGACAACATCGCGTCGATCCTTACCAGGCTGAATGGTCCCTCCGTAGACAAAAACACTGGGGCGGTTCAAGCGGGCCATGGCCATCGCACAGCCCGGCATATTTTTGTCGCAACCGCCAATTGCAACAAATCCATCAAAGCCTTGTCCTGCCACGACGGTCTCTATCGAATCAGCAATCACCTCTCTGGATACGAGTGAATAGCGCATCCCTGGTGATCCCATTGAAATGCCATCGCTGATCGTGATGGTGTTAAAGGTGATCGCTTTGGCTGCAGCGTCCTCGGCGCCGATGGCTGCTGCTTCGGCAAGTTCATTGATGTGAACATTGCAGGGCGTTAGGTTACTCCACGTTGAGGCGATTCCTACCTGTGGTTTGTTGAAATCATCCTCAGAAAATCCGACGGCATGCAACATCGCGCGAGCAGCCGCTTTCTCAAGGCCATCAACAACTTGGGAGGAATAAGGTCTTTTGGTGGGGTTGCTCATGCGGGTGATCCTAGGCTCAGAGGAGGGGAAAATAGCACATTCGATCTTGGCAATCGAGGCGTCGAAGCAAACATTCATCTCGTTTTCGTTAAAGGAAAGAATCGTCTTGTTCTAAGCGCTAAGGTTTATGGCTCTTCAAAAAACGGCTCTCGCGTCAGCAGACTGCTGAGACTGCTCGAAGAAGGGTCCTTCAGATCAGTTGTCCTAGGGGTAAGTTCGGCACCTGAGTTGCTGTGGCCAATCCCAGAAAATTCTTCTGGGCCGGTTGCCTTTCATGGGATACTCGGGGGAAAGAGAGGGTGATGCTATGGGTAGATTGAGTTGGCCGTTTGTTGCCGGCGCTTTTCCGACCATTGAACGGGCAGAGGGAGTTTACCTTTATGATGCCTCCGGGGCTGCAATTTTGGATGCTGCAGGGGGTGCTGTGGTGACCAATATCGGTCATGGTCGACGGCGAGTAGCTGAAGCGATGGCCCGTTCTGCATCGGCGACCAGTTATGTCGTTCCGCCGTTTCCCACGCCTGACCGACAAGCATTGGTTGATCTCTTAGGCGATCACTGGTTGCCCACGACGATGACCCGAGCGCATTTTGCCTCAGGGGGCACAGAAGCCAACGAGGCAGCGATGAAGCTGGCGTTACAATACCAACAGGCCATCGGAGAAACTCAGCGAACCAAGCTAATGGGGCGATCGATCTCATATCATGGTACGACGTTATCGACTGCGGCAATCAGTGGTCACCCCCTTCGAAAACGCGGGCTAGAATCAGCTCTGCCGAGTTTTCTCGAGGTGCCGTCGCCCTATCCGCTGCGAGCGCCTTGTGGGATTAATCACGATCAACTGGCAGATTTTTATGTCGACCAGATGCGGGCCGTGATTGATTTTGAAGGCCCTGAAACAATCGCAGGATTGATTGCCGAGCCGATTACCGGATCCTCGGGGGGCGCCATTGTGCCGCCGGATGCCTATTGGTCAAAAGTGCGTGCCCTCTGTGATGAGTTTGGTATCGTTCTGATTCTAGATGAAGTCATGACTGGCTTTGGTCGGACAGGTAAGGTGTTTGGCTATCAGCACTGGCCTATCACTCCTGATATTTTGGTTTCAGGTAAAGGGTTAGCCGGTGGCTATGCACCTTTAGGGGGGGTATTTACCTCGGAACCTATCGGAACGGCAATTGCGAATGCAGGTTACCAAGTGATGTTCAACACGTTTGGCGCGCATCCGGCCGCGTGTGCCGCTGCGGTTGAAGTACTGACCATCCTGTCAGAGGAGTCGTTAGTTCAAGCGGCGGAGGAAAAAGGTGACTATCTCCATAAAAGGTTACAGGCTGAATTCAGTGAGCATCCATACGTGGCTGAAGTGCGAGGTCGGGGTTTGCTCGCAGCGATTGAGGTGGTGGCATCGCGCGATACGCTAGCTCGCTTCGAACCTGAAGCGATGATGACCAGCAAGATTGTTGCAGAAGGATTACAACGCGGTGTGTTTTTTTACGCGGGCGGAACAGGAGAAGTTCGAGATATTGTTTGTATGGGACCGCCTTTTGTAATCAGTCTAGAAGAGATTGATCACCTGGTGAGTATACTCAGGCAAGCAGTGGATGCAGCAGTTGAGCAAGTTAATTAACGGGCGGCGGTAGGGAGCTGGCCCAGGGAGACTGTCACCCAGAGTGCGCGCCAAAGGGTCTTCTGGGGGTATCTGCAGCGCCCAGTAACTCAAAAATGGGCAGAAGCTATTTGGCAACGAAGGCTACAAGGTCAGTCAGCGTTGCGCTGAACGAGGGAGGCGAGTCGTGGCAAATAAGCTGGCAAAAACGTTAATGAATCGAGAAGTCATTGCCCTTGCCTGTGGTGCAATGATTGGTTGGAGTTGGGTGTTACTCACCGGGGAGTGGCTGACCAGAGCAGGCACAATGGGGACCGTCATCGCCTTTGCGGTTGGGTCAGGCATTGTATTGCTTATCAGTCTCACCTACGCGGAGTTGGCCTCTGCGATGCCCAAGGCGGGTGGCGAACACCACTATACCCACCGAGCTTTAGGCTATACCGCCTCGTTTGTTGCCAGTTGGGCGGTTGTTATTGCTTATGTCACCGTGTGTGTGTTCGAATCAGCGGCCTTGCCAACGGCGTTAGAATATTTATTTCCTGATTTGGCACAAGGTCTGTTGTGGCATGTTGCAGGATCGCCGGTCTATGCTTCCTTGGTGGCGGTCGGCGCCGCGGGAGCGATCCTGATGACTTGGATTAATTTCGTGGGTATCCGCTTTGCCGCTTTCGTGCAAAGCGTGATTACGGCACTGTTCATTGTCGTGGGTTTAACTTTTTTTCTTGGCGTGAGTTTCGCACCGGCGGTGGCAAATCCGGTTGCAACCCTCCCTGAAGGGCTTATCGGCAGCTTAAGCGTCTTGGTCATGGTGCCCGCACTATTGGTGGGATTTGACGTGATCCCGCAAAGTGCCGAAGAGATTAACCTGCCACCCAAACGAATTGGCACGCTTTTGGTGTTGTCAGTTGGACTCGCAGGGGCTTGGTACATCGCTGTGTCCCTGGCGGTGGGAGGTGCATTAACAGATCAAGCGTTGGTTGAATCATCAATGCCAACGGCTGATGCCATGGCAGCGGTTTGGGGCTTGCCTTGGATGGGACAAGTCATGCTTCTGGCAGGGGTGGCAGGCATTCTTACAAGTTGGAATGCCTTTATCATTGGTGGGAGTCGAATTTTATATGCGCTTGCCGCCTCTGGAATGATTCCCAGTATTTTTGCGAAATTGCATCCCCAACATCAAACACCTTACGTGAGCATTTTAACGATCGGTGCATTGAGTGTTGTATCGCCTTTTTTCGGCCGCGAAATTTTAGTTTGGTTGGTCGACGCGGGTAGCTTTGCGATTGTGGTAGCGTATATTTTTGTCGTCATCTCGTTTTTGAGATTACGACTTGTCGAGCCGGCGATGCCAAGACCTTTCCGAGTCCCTTATGGGATTCCCTTTGGGCTGATGACGCTGGGGTTAACGTTAGGTCTTTTTTGTCTTTATTTGCCGGGTAGTCCAGCGGCGCTGCTGTGGCCTCAAGAATGGGCGATGCTACTGGCCGCGTCCCTTGTGGGGCTCGTCTTTTATCTTCACGGGCGATCAAAATAGCGTCCTCGGAAAAGGTGCAGGAGGCTCACCTTCGGTGCTTGCGCACCCTGCGAAGGCTCTCTATGCTTAGAACGCTTGTGAGTCGCCATAGACGTGGGCATAACAGGCAATACTGGCCTCCTGGCACCTCGAGTTGATCGGGGTTGGGCTCGAGGCGCCAATAGAAATGATCGATACAAAAAGGAAGGCATCATGGGAGATGTATATATTGTTGAAGCGTGTCGCAGTGCAATTGGTAAGCGCGGCAAAGGCTTGGCGGGTTTGAAACCAGCAGATTTACTCGGGAAAGTCCAAAAAGCTGCGCTTGATCGATCGGGAATCGACCCGGCGGCGGTTGACCAGGTTGTCGGGGGATGTGTCTCCCAAGTGGGTGAGCAGTCCTTTAATATTGCACGAATTGCTTGGTTGTCTCAGGGATTACCCCTTGAAGTGGCCTCAACCACGGTGGATTCCCAGTGTGGGTCGAGCCAGCAAGCAACCTCGATGGCTGCTTCCATGATTGGTGCGGGAATAGAAGACGTTGTGATGAGCTGTGGGGTAGAAATGATGAGCCGGGTGCCCTTGGGCTCCAATATGAAAGATGGATCGCCCATGGGCGAGTCCTACAGCAGCCATTATCAGCCCACCAGTCAATTTATGGGGGCTGCGATGATCGCTGAAGAGTACCAAATTACTCGAGCAGATACGGATCAGTTTGGCTTAGAGAGTCAGCAGAAAGCCATCCAAGCATGGAAAGAAGGTCGTTTCGATCGCGAGGTTGTCGATGTTGATGCCCCAATTCTGAACGAAAAATTTGAGGCAACGGGTGAAACCCAGACCATCAATCGAGATGAAGGATTAAGGGAGACGACGCTGGATTCCTTAGCGGGTCTCAACCCAGTACCAGGCCAAGAGATCCATACGGCTGGATCCAGCTCTCAAGTATCAGACGGTGCAGCAGCGGTCATCATGGCTAGCCAAAGTGCCTGTGAGCGCCTAGGCATTAAACCCCGTGCAAAAATTACCGCAACGACCTTGGTGGGTGTTGATCCTGTAACCATGTTAAAGGGCCCAATCCCAGCGACTCGGAAGGTGCTCGAGAGAGCCGGCCTTGCGCTCGAGGATATTGACGTGTTCGAGGTGAATGAAGCCTTTGCGTCAGTCGTACTAGCCTGGGAAAAAGATCTCGGCGTTGATCACAGTAAAGTGAACGTGAATGGTGGGGCGATTGCCTTGGGACATCCAACGGGTAGCACCGGCGCAAGGTTAATCACCACAGCACTCCATGAACTCGAACGCACTGGCGGGCGCTACGCGTTGATCGCTATGTGCTGTGGTGGTGGGCTGGGTACGGGTACCATCATCGAGCGGTTGGATTAATCGCGAAGAAAGCGCTGCGGGTCAATGGTGATCCGCAGGGCGGGCTCAAGACGAGGGTGAAGCTGCGACGAGTCCAGCTAGACTCGTATGCTTGGCGCGGCGAAAGTCAAACGCTTCGAAGTGCGAACGAGTGGGTTCCTTGGGATTAATAGTGGGTGTCGCACGCAGAAATTAAATTGGCGGGCTTCACCCTTCATTAGATAGTCTACGAATGCCTGGCCCTAGGCAAAGCCAGCCTAGGCTCCGAGCTTTGATATCAGAAGGCGCGAGGCTGCCGGAGTTGAGCAATATTCAGTTGCACTAGGCAACCGCGGTGGCAGCCATTTCAAGCTTTGCCTTCAACGCCTGAAGTTCAGCAATGAGCGCCTCAGGTACTTTGTCGCCAAATTGTTGATAGTAAGCCTCAATCAGGGGAATCTCGGCGAGCCAGCCTTCGACATCAACCCGTAGTAGGGTCGCGATGGCATCTTCGCTAAGATTAAGACCGTCAAAATTAAGTCCATCGAGCGTCGGTAGTTGGCCAATAGGGGTTTCAACCGCCTCCGCGCGTCCTGCACAGCGTTCGAAGATCCACTCAAGCACTCGGGCGTTCTCACCAAATCCGGGCCATACGAACTTGTCGTCACTGTCTTTCCTAAACCAATTGACATAATAGATCTTCGGCAATTGAGCGCCATCAACCCGCCCCATATTGATCCAATGCTGCCAATAATCGGCCATGTTGTAGCCGCAAAAAGGCAGCATAGCCATCGGATCACGTCGGAGCTCGCCGATGGTGCCGGCGGCGGCAGCCGTTTTCTCCGAGGCGACAATCGAACCGAAAAACGTCCCTTGTTCCCAGCTCGTTGCCTCATTGACGAGGGGAACCACGGTGGCTCTGCGGCCTCCAAACAAAATGGCGCTGATCGGTACCCCGGCAAGATCCTCCCATTCTTCCGCGATCGCTGGACATTGGGCTGCCGAGGTCGTGAAGCGGGCATTAGGGTGAGCAGCGGGTGTTTCACTCGCCGGCGTCCAAGAGTTGCCTCGCCAATCAATCAAGTGCTCTGGCGGTGTCTCTGTCATGCCTTCCCACCAAATATCTCCATCATCAGTCTCAGCAACATTGGTGAAAATGCAGTTGGCATCCAGTGCTCGCATAGCATTGGGGTTGGTGTCCATACCGGTGCCAGGCGCTACTCCAAAAAAACCAGCCTCCGGGTTAATGGCATACAGTCGTCCATCGTTCCCAAACTTCATCCAACAAATATCGTCCCCCACAGTCTCTACGGTCCATCCGGGAATGGTGGGCACCAGCATAGCCAAATTGGTCTTGCCGCAAGCGCTGGGGAAGGCTCCTGCGATGTAGCGATGTTCTCCCTCGGGATTGGTGAGCTTTAAAATCAGCATGTGCTCGGCTAGCCAGCCTTCATCCCGCGCCATCGCTGAGGCAATGCGTAACGCAAAGCACTTTTTACCGAGCAGTGCGTTGCCACCATAGCCCGATCCGAAACTCCAGATTTCTCGAGATTCAGGGAAATGCGCGATGTATAGATTCTCAGGATTGCAGGGCCACGCGGCGCTATGTTCCCCCGGTTGCAAAGGTTGACCGACCGAATGCAAACAAGGCACAAAATCCCCTTCGGTACCGAGGACGTCGAGTACTGCTTGGCCAACGCGTGTCATGATATGCATGCTGGCCACGACATAAGGAGAATCAGAGATCTCAACGCCGATGTGCGCAATGGGCGAGCCGACAGGTCCCATGCTAAAAGGTATGACATACATCGTACGACCACGCATACAGCCTTCAAAGAGGCCAGTTAAGGTCGCGCGCATTGAGCTGGGTTCTGCCCAATGATTTGTAGGGCCAGCATCTTGCTCGTTTTCGCTACAAATAAAAGTCCGGCTTTCGACTCGAGCCACATCAGCGGGATCAGATCTAACCAAAAAACTGTTGGGACGTTTCGCTGGATTGAGCGGTTTAGCGACGCCGGACGCGGTCAGCAGCCCCATCATTTGTTGATATTCCTCAGGGCTCCCATCACAAAGTTGAATGTGATCGGGTTGGCACAAGGTGCGAATTTCTTCTATCCAGACGTTCAATTGGGGGTGCGGCGTCATCATAAAAAAATTTCCGTTATTTGAGTTGTACCGCGGCTTTTGGCTTTGGTGTTTCGGTTTCGAGAGTGCTTCAAAACCGCTCATGTTTTAATGATTAAAACAGGATCAGACGGCCTTGGCGACCCCAAGACGAGGGTATAAGGTCCTAGGCAAGGGTTGATTAGCTGTAAAGCCAAGGACGATATCAAGGCCCAAAGCGATAATAAAAAGAATAAAAGTAGAATAATATATTCCAAAATATCATGTAATAAAAAACACCTGGATCCCTCCTTGCGCGCCCGCCTCCGTGACCGTGTACCCAAAGTGAACGAGGCGTTGAGGATTCGGTTAAATCCTCTACAATGGCGGGCTCCCCCTTGATCTCATGAGCTTCAAATGGCTGTAGGCGGTACAACAGCATTATTCGACTATCCGCTTCACTGGGCGGAATGTTTTGGTGTCGCGCCTTTTTTACCCACTACGCGGGCCGAGATGGAGGCCCTGGGTTGGGATCAATGCGACGTGATCATCGTCACCGGGGATGCTTATGTTGACCATCCAAGCTTCGGTATGGCCGTGATTGGCAGAGTGCTCGAGGCGCAGGGTTTTAGAGTCGGGATTATTGCTCAGCCCGACTGGCGCGACCCGGAGGCCATCAAAGCGTTAGGTCCGCCAGCCCTTTATTTCGGTGTGGCTGCGGGCAATATGGATTCTTTGATCAATCACTATACGGCAGACCGAAAGCGGCGAAACGATGACGCCTATTCGCCAGGGGGCGAAGCGGGAAAACGTCCGGACCGTGCTGTGATTGTGTATGCGCAAATGTGTCAGGCTGCCTATCGAGAGGTCCCAGTGGTCATCGGCTCAATAGAGGCCAGTCTCAGGCGAATTGCGCATTACGATTACTGGAGCGACGCCGTCAGGCGGTCAGTTTTAATCGACGCTAATGCCGACTTGTTGCTTTATGGGAATGCCGAGCGGGCTATTGTGGAGTTGACTCATCGGATAGCGGGTGGACAAAAGATCAGTGACATTACCGATATCCGGGGCACGGCATTTGTTCTTAAAACACTTCCGCAGGATGCTGAACTTATCGATGAGACTCAATTGCCCGAAAGTCGAGAAATCGAGACACGGCTGATCGCGCGGAGCGAGAGCCAGAGGCTTGGATCAGACCCTGAAACGCCTCAACCCGTGACTTTGATGCGTCGAGTAGCGTCTCAGAACCTTGCGTTAACGACGAGCAAAGGGGCGCGGGTTTTGCCTAGCTTCGAAGCGGTCCGAGAAGACGATCTTCTGTATGCCCATGCTTCCCGAATCTTGCATCGAGAAACCAACCCGGGAAATGCCCTCTCCCTTGCTCAACAGCATGGTGATCGCTGGGTCTGGTTAAATCCACCACCCGAGCCGCTGACGACTCCAGAAATCGATCGGGTGTTTGATTTGCCCTATCAACGGGTGCCTCATCCTCACTATGGAACCGCGAAGATTCCAGCTTATGACATGATTCGTTTTTCCGTGAATATTATGCGCGGGTGTTTTGGGGGGTGTAGTTTTTGCTCGATCACAGAGCACGAGGGAAGGATCATCCAGAGTCGCAGCGAAGCGTCTATCTTGGCTGAAATTGAGCAGATTAGAGATAAAACTCCAGGATTCACGGGCGTCATCTCTGATTTAGGTGGTCCCACGGCGAACATGTGGCGACTTGCCTGTAAAGATCCAAAAATCGAGGCCAGTTGCCGCCGACCGTCCTGTGTTTATCCCGGGATTTGTAAGAATTTGGATACTGATCAAACCCCACTGATCAGCCTTTACCGAAAGGCAAGAGCGATTCCAGGGGTCAAAAAGGTTCTGATTGCTTCAGGCTTGCGCTATGACCTAGCGGTGGAGACACCCGAGTATGTTGAAGAACTGGTAAAGCATCATGTAGGTGGATATCTGAAGATTGCGCCAGAGCATACCGAAACAGGACCCTTGTCGAAAATGATGAAGCCGGGTATTGGGACCTACGATGCTTTTAAGGCGTTATTCGATCGGTTTTCGGCCGAAGCGAACAAAGAACAATATTTGATTCCTTATTTCATCGCCGGGCATCCGGGAACGACGGATGAAGACATGATGAATCTGGCATTGTGGTTGAAAGGTAATGGCTTTCGTGCAGACCAAGTACAGTCTTTTTATCCCTCGCCCATGGCAACGGCAACGGCCATGTATCACACCAGTGCTGATCCCTTGCATCGTGTGGGTCGTCGAGCGGTGCCGGTTAACGTGGTCAAGGCGCCCGAGCAGCGTAGGCTGCACAAAGCCTTTCTCAGATACCACGACTCAGCCAATTGGCCGATGTTACGCCAAGCCTTGCGTCGCATGGGTAGAGCGGATCTCATAGGCAATACGCGGACGCATTTAATACCCAGAACTCAGTTTGCCGGTCCTCGTCCCCGGGGGAGGCCTTTTAGAACTCAGCACAATGGCTTGCCTAAAATGCCACGTCGACCACGTCGGCGATAACTCAAGACAAGTCTCGAAGGTCAGATGGTAAGTCCGATGCGCGGCGCGCGTCCTTGCATCGGTAAGAGAGCGATATCCCTGTCACGAAACCATTGGGTTCAGGTAGTAGGGCAGGGGGCGAAGGTATCGACCCATCGCTTTTCATCTTAAGCCAAGCAGGAATCGGGTCAATCTCTGCAACCCTTACAACCC
>NZGC01000083.1 GCA_002689445.1 Gammaproteobacteria bacterium | reverse complement strand
GATGTAACCTAAGCGTTTTAGATTTTTCATGTATGAAAGTCTACCAAGCCTAATTCACTTCGTCACGACATTGTTCATTAGCAAACTCCAGCTCAACAGAACGATAGTCGTTTAAAAGATATAGGAGACGCTCAATAACCATGGTCACAGATGCAGACTCCAAAGTGTTCACATCAAAACGCGCTTTCGCCATTTCACGAGCAATCGAATAGAAAATTGCGAGATTCTCATAGTCTCCTCGCCTAGTATTAACGATCACTACGAAGCCGACAGCCTGAACGTATTTGATGCCGTTTGGGCACGCTGCTGCGACCGTCGCATCCATGCTGTCTTCGTCAAACACAATCGCACTCGCGTCTGTCTCACGGTTGGTGCGCATTTCTAACAGCTGGCCTATCGCGGTATCTGTTTGAGCAGAGGGGTCACGATTATCGATCTGCCCGAGCTTCACTCCTTTATCCAGCTTTATCTCAAGACCAATAGTGACGTCATTGTGACCATCGACCTCAATCAACAAGTCACCAGTCTTGTTCCTAGGCAGCACACCTCGGACCGTTGATAGATCGGTAATTTCGTCGTCGGAAAATGCAGAAGCGACTTGGATATCTTTCAATGCCTGAAGGATTTTTTTCTCGGCATCTAAGCCTTTGCTGCTTGTCTCGCGATACCGCATCTCGCGTAGCTCATACAGAGCTTTCAGATTCGCCAATCTCTTGCCAATTTCACCCTCGGTTTCATTAAGAAATTGAGCTATCTCACCTTTTATCTCTGCAAGGATACCGACCCCCAGAGCTTTAATAACTGCTTCCTCCCGTTGAGCTTCGGGCAGACCCGCCAGGTATTCGGCCATCAAGGGGTTCTCTATTTGGATGTTTTTAATTTCCAGAGTGTCCTTTTGGAGCTTAATGGCCATAGATCTGTCTCTTCGTTATTTGGGGTATCTGGATGCGAGGATAGTTACAATTTTCTCAATCTGAGCCGATTCAAGATCAGATTCTGAAATGCAATCCTCTAGCGCGGGACCAGAACACTCTCCAGATTCGACGCTCACCCATACAAAGTGACAAATTTCTTCGGCTGGCCTATGTATGACTGCCCATGCGGTCTTTTCGTGCTCTGGGAAAATAAAGTTTTCGTCTCCAGAACATTTATGGATGTAGACCGCGAAGGATTGTTCGTTGAGATCTTCAATTCCGTCGTCGTCTTCTTGATAGCCATCGAAAGCAATTTTGATTTCTGGAATTATGCTGATATTTTCCCCTACCTCTGGTAGGTCATCGACGTTTCTTGAGATGCTTCTAAGCACCCACTCTTCGATGATTTTCTCCATATAGTTTTTCCTTTTTTGCTTTTTTCCGATTCCGACACTTAGTTTGAGGTCAGAATTCTTTCCAAAGATTCGCCCAGCTATCGGAATTTCACCCGAAATTATTGGAATTCAGCGCCGATACGACCGGCGAGTCAGTGACCTAAAGCACATTTTTCATTGAATTAACTTTTCTTTTCACTGCTTTTACCAACAACCAACCTCTTCGGCGTCCCAACAGGAAACCGTTTTTCCTCAACGCCTCTGATATTTTCCTCTGCCTTTGCAACTAACCGACTAGCCTTAACGTTCAAATAATTTTTCTTCGCCGCCCGTTTATCACCGTCCATGAAAAAAACGACTTCTTGGCGCTCATTCGCTTCATCGTCTTTCTCTGGCGTCATTGGATGCTTACGCAAGTAAGCAGCATAGGCCTCGGCGTCATAGGTTTCGCCTCGTTTCCTACCGTCACGGAGATACTCCTGCTGTTGCTCAGCACAAAAGCTAAAGTAGGCACCTATGTATACATTGCTATGCCCTTCACTCCTCATCAGATACGCCTGATGTGCAGTGCAGAGACTCTCCGCATCAACCTTGACGTTGAATGGATGATATTTTGCTAGTGCTTCATCTTCGTCGCTCAGTACTAAACGATCTATCAGCTTAGCCAGCCGTCTTTGGAGTGACGCTCGAGTCATTGTTGTGGGCAGTGCTACAAGCTTTACAGCACCACTTTCAATCAGGTCTCTGTGCTCGAGCACTTCCTCTACAGAGCTGAACTCGTCCAAGCTCTGCATGGGTTTTATCCCAAAGAGCCACTGTCCATGCTCATTCCACCAGCGCCAGAAGCCTTCACCACCCTCGTACTGGAAGATATTCCCAAAGTCATCGAAGAGTTCTCGTCCATATTGCTTGAGCCAGAGTTCATATTCACTCTCGTCGCAGCTTGTTAGCTGCACATCTAATCCGCAAACACGCTGGTACTTGTCACTTAGCTTCAGATACTCAAACCACCAGTAGTAGATGCTCTCACTAAGCTCAACGCCTTTGACTGGCTTTTTCTTACCTTTTTGAAGCTGGTAGTACCTGAACTCACCGGTAGCTTCATTTATCTCCATTTTCCACCTGGCCGTCGGTAACGGAGACAGCGGCTGGGGTTTCGGGAAATACAAGCTAGACATATCAACAACGCCATATTTGGTTTCTGATCATGATACATCGTCAGGTGAAGTTAGGCTATAGGCATGCCTTGGAATTGATTCAACAGAACTGAAATATATCAATTATATCGGCCCTGGTTATTGAAAATGATACTAGTTTCAATTTGAGCATAATGAGAAAAGTCAAAGCGGTAACCCTTAACTGAAACGGAGATAAACACATGCTTATCAAAAAACTTAACGCCACAACAGACGCTATAACTCAAGCTGCTTTAGTAAGCATAAGTCGCGAACGTGCTCGGCAGGCAGTGAGCAAGATGGTCTGCCCCAACAAGCTACTTAGCTACAGCGCAAGGCTTTATCGAATCTCTAAGGAACATCCAGCTGCAAACAGTCTTCAGCGCGAGGCCGAACTAGCCACACAGAAGGCGATTGAAATTCGTAGCCGGCCCGAGTACGTGGCTTGGACTGTTATTGAAGACGGCTGTTCATTCTTTAAATCCAACGGCAGATGCCCTCCTAAGGGTCGACTTACCCAAATGTATAACAGATATGGGAGCTGGACACTTGTTCACAAGCGAATCATCGAAAAAGGCTTTGGCGGCAAGAACTTTTTGTGGCTGCGCGACCAAAACAAACTTGAGCTAACAAGCGAATGGTTTATCGCCCGCCATGCGCCTGAGTTGGTCAACGCTGAAACTAGAGCTGCACTTAATGCTCTTCTAGCACCTCCTGCAAACTCCAAATCATTGGCGGCATAAGGTGTCCAATAAAGACAGGATCATCAAGTCACATCTACCACACGGTGTCGAGCTTCACTACACAGCTCATCGGGAACGAGCTGCTGAGTTTCGCTGCGAAGGGTGCAACACACATTTGTGCTGGGCATCAGTGGAAGATTTGCAAACGTGGAGGGATCTTGGCGCAAAGCTGAAATCCAAAGTCACGCCAAGGGACAACATCAAGGTGGTCGCAACTAGTGGAGGCAACAATGAAAAAAAAGCATGAGAAACATCCCTGCATCGTGCGCCCAGTGCCGAAGTCGTCGCCTCATAGATACGAGGTCTACTGCACGAAATGCAAGAAGCACGTGCAATGGGCAAAGCCGAATCTCTACGAAGCACACATGGCTTTGCTCACTGAAAAGTAACCGTGTCGCATAAAGCGACAAACTGAATCACTCGCACTAAACCCATTGTCCGCACGCTTGCGAGTGTGTGGCTGCGGACACTTTTGTCTCAAAAAGGAGATCGATATGACTATCTCAATCCAAAACCGTCCATCTGAACAACACAAGGAGCAGACATTTATGCCAACTCAAACCGCAACAGCCATAACCAATGCTAACCAAAACCAGGAGCAATTTATGAACTATCCTACTGCCAATTTTCTGATGACATCGCCGGCCAAGACTCGCACTGAAAGCATCATCATCCAAAATGAACATGGCGTGATGATTGAGCAATCTCTGCGTAATGTGTCTGTTATGGCAAGCACTTGGTACAAAAATAGTACCAGCCAGCTCTACGCTGTATTAGGTCAATGTTATGAACTGCATTATTTGGTTGAAACAGCCGATAGCAGCCAGCGAGACAAGTACAGGGATGACGTCAAAGCAGCTTATGTCGCTTTAGGAGGTGCCCAAGGCGCAAATTCACTGCTAAGTCGCATTGTTAGCGTGGTTTTCAATTTCGCTGATTTAGACAGGCGCCAACGCAGCCGCTATAGCAGCGTTATCAAAGCTGCCTATGTAAGTGAGCAACAGCCTATTGATGCAGCTGGTTTCATAAATTGGTTAGAGCATGCTGGCGGCATTGTGGCTGCGCTGGAGAAGCGTAGCGACACCAGCAGCACAAAAGTCGAGCAAAGCGAAATCAATGAAACTGTTCGAGCAATGCCTGCAAAAGCGCAGCTGAACATTGCTAACAGCGGCAATAGGTTTGTGGTGTTGCTAGCGCAACCCATAGACAGTGAAACAGTGGAAGTGCTGTATCAATTTGAGGAGGATTCGATTGGGGATTCATTGGCTACCAAGGCCTATAAAGCTCAACTGAAGCTGGCTAAAGACGCTGAAAAGCGCTCAACAGCTGCTATCGCTGCGGACAGGCTGGCTGGCGAAGGCGCTGGACAGGAGGTAGCGTAATGTTACCTGCAAATATTGATGACGTTGTGCTCACTCACTCAGCTGAAGAACGGCACATAAAGCGACTAGTGATGGGGAAGCTAAGCTTCCCCAATCACGCCAAAAGCGGATTGCTGCTATACGGCAAATACGGCACGGGGAAAACCACACTGGCTCACCTGTTAGCCGTTTTGCTGGAGCATCTGCATGCGGATGACTCAGATAAAACCAGCTACAACTGGTGCTATGACTACCGCAGTACACAAGTCAGTGTCACACCAGCGCAATCAGCTATGCCTCACGTGACACCAGCCAGCTTCACGCTCATCAACTGCGGCAAGCATCACAGCAACAGCAGCACGAGTGTGGTGCAGCGCATTGAGGACATCAGCCGCAACAGTCTGAAATATGGCTGTGTGGCTGGCAGCTTCAACCACTTCGTGTTGGACGAGTTGGACTGCTGGAGCGCAGCCGCACAAGCCAACCTGAAAGGACTCATCACTGATAGCCCTGCGTGGAATATCTTCTACGTGACTACCAATAAGCGGTATGACATTGACGAAGGCATCATCAGCAGGTGCATCAATGTTGAGCTTAATGGAGGTGAGCCAGAGCAGCACTTGCGAGTGCTTCGTCAGCACTATGAGCATCTGGCGAACTACTCAGATGAACAGCTGACTGGCGTAGTAACTGCTAGCGGTGGTGATTGGCGAGAGCTGGAGGATGCTGCATGTAGATTGTGATGCCCGCTGGCTCAAGTCCAAGTCCCGTCCGTCGCCCACAAAAAAAGGGAGCCTCGTCAGCTCCCTTTTTTTATGCTTTTGCTCGCTCCAGTAACCTGTGTACAACATCACCCGCTAGCGCCAAATGAAACTCAGCTATGTGCTGCCATCTGCTCTGCAAGCGTTGATTGGGCTCAGTAGCTGCTGCACTTCGCCAAACACTGCCTATGCCAGCAAGCTCCCCATATAGATTTAGCAGTACATCATTGCTGACATCTGTGCCTTTGTTTCTCCTGTTGCACAGATAACTGCGACTGGTTTTTAGGTATTTGGTAGTAAATTCGTTCTCAGTGAGCTTTCTGTCTACTGTTTTCAGTTGAGCGAATATTTCATCTGTTATCAATTTGCACTCCTTTGTTGTTGTGAATGGTTTTGATTGGTTTTGATATTTCAGTCATTACTAAGCACACACAGCCCTCTGCTGTGATAAATACAACGGAGGCATCCGCTTCACCGCTTATTGCTGTGCTTACGTATGAAGCTGGCTTTCGTGCAGAAAACATCCTCGTTGCGCTGATTTGCTTTAGCAGTGTCCTTGTTGCTGTAAACGGACACTGCTTGCTGATTTTTTATCTGATTGCCACTTAGCTGGAAAAGGTAGTCGTCGCTCCAGTCACCAGCTCTATTCTGAATATCCAGCCAAGTGCGTTTTATGTGAGCCAGCAGTGATTCGTCTGACTGACTCCCGTAACGCTTCATCATCACATTAGCGTGATAGAGACTGGCGCACTCAATACACACAGCTCTCTCAATGCGGCATTTTTTTGCTCCGCTTTGCTTGAGCTTCCTTTTTTCGTAACCCCACTCGTCGCACTCTAATCTGTAAAAAAGCTTCTGGACTTGCGCACTCAGCTGCTCGTAGCTGAGAGGATTTCTGCGAGCGTGCTGTTGGTAATTCAGCACGAAGTAAAAATCTGGTTGGACTTTCAAACATAGCTCTACGTAGGCTTTGGTTATCTGTTGGCTGTTCATGCAGTTATTTATCAATTCTGCTTAGTCGCGTAAGCAGAATTGGGTTATTTTTCGAAGCGCTGCTGGAACTCACGTTGACGCTGGATGTACTGCTTTCGCGCCTCTGGTGACTTCGCAAGTGCCTTGTTCAACTCGTACCGCAGCAGCTCGTACTGGGTACGCTCATCAGGTTCTATTCGGCCACCATTGAGACAGCTGTCCGCGGCATCCTGTAGCCCCCTACGTAGCTCTCGTCTGAAATTATGTAGCGGATCAGTGACTATCTCACCATCACTTTCTTCGCGCTCGATGTCTTCTCTGTCCCGTTCAATGCGGCCGCTTCGCTTGGTTAACTTGCTGATGAAATGTTTACTCGTTTGTTCCATGTGCTTCTCCTTACTTTAGTAAGCACATGTATTTATCCCAACGCTCAAATCAGCCGTTACAGCGTTGTCACAAGTCAGTGCAGTGAAGATGCTCTGAACAGGATGACGCGTGCTGTAGACGCTTACAGGGCGTTTTATGTGAAAGCCTTGGTGTTACCAAAGTAAGCAGATTTTGGAGATTTCAGGCTGAAAATGTATGGAAACTAGCAATTTCATACATTTCTCCAAAAAGCCCAATGATTACGGAAACTTACAGTTTCTGGCAAAAACCAGTCGTCCTTTGAAATATATGAAAATATAATAAAACACAACAAAAACAGATATTTAGGTGATTTTATGGGCGATAAAGGACGACTCACTGAAGAGCAACTCAAAAAGCTGCTTCTCGTCAAAAACGTCGTCATTGGAGCCCCAATTACTGAGGAGAGTAAAGATGAAGCAAGCACGTGTTTTGAACGACAAGGAACTGCGCTCTGTTTTGAACAGCACCAAACTTACGAGATACCAGCACAGAAACAAGCTGATGATGATGCTTAGCTACTGTGCTGGACTGCGGGCATGTGAAATTGCCAGTTTGCGTATCAGTGACGTGATAGGCAGCGATGGAGAGGCAAAACACACGATTCTGCTGGAACGCTGGCAAACCAAAGGCACACAGCGTCAGCAGGCTGTGGTAAGTGAGAAGCTGAGGAAGGAGATCACTCAGTACGTACGGGAGCACAGAGCCAAAGCACCTGCTGATGCACCGCTGCTCGCGAGCCAAAAAGGCGGTGCTTTCAGCAGTCAGACAATCCAGCAGGTGTTTCGTCAATTGTATGAGCAAGTTGGTATGGATGGGGCGAGCAGCCATAGCGGGCGTCGTACCATGCTCACCAAACTGGCTGAGCGTGGTGTGCATGCCCGTGTGATTC
Organism: Gammaproteobacteria bacterium; assembly: GCA_002689445.1. Lineage (GTDB taxonomy): Bacteria > Pseudomonadota > Gammaproteobacteria > Pseudomonadales > Azotimanducaceae > UBA9926. The sequence continues at coordinate 26,266 of NZGC01000083.1, read as the reverse complement.
AGCAGATTGCGAGGCACAGCAGCTTGGCTACCACGCAGCGCTACATTGAGGTTTCGCCTCATTTACTGCGTAACGCGGTGGAAATGCTTTAGTCCAGCTCCACTACTTCTGCAGAGCTGCCCTCGTAGCGAAGCAGCGCAGCTCGCTCCTGCTCTGTTAAATCAGCGTGGTAGTAAGTCTCAGTAAGGTGCTTGAGGCTTGTACCGCACACCTTGCTAAGCGTGAGTGGGTTCGCATTGCTTTGCAGTCGCTTGGTAATACCGTAGTGCCTGGTGCTGTAGTAGGTGAGGTTGCGCTCTTTCCAATCCGTAATGCCAGCCAAGGTCATTAGCTGAGCGTAGTGGTAATACAAAGCATCGCGTGTCACTCGCTCGCCATTGTGAGCAGTGAATACCCAGTCACCCTGCTTAGTGTGCTTGCTGAGGCTGCGCAACCTGTCAAAGTGCTTGCCCCCACGCACTTTAATCACCCTGCTCTGCCGTACCTTGCTAGTTTCAGCTAGCACGTTGATGGTGACGAGTCGCTGATTCTCAGCGGAGTAGGTTTCCACGTTGCCCCACTTGAGCTGATACAACTCGCCAAACCGCATCATTGTGTTGGCACCAGTGAGGAAGAAATGTCGCACCAGCTGGCGAGTAAACCGCTCTTCGTCACTAAGGAATTCCGCTTTTGCCGTCTTGTTTGACGTGTAGCTAATAAGCGCACGAGTGATGCGACGATACTCATCGTCTGTATAGGTACTGCGACGTAGCGTGTCAGCATCAACGCCTCTACGGCTAATGCTTGGAAACACGTAGTGCTGCACTGAGTGCAACCCCTCATCAAAAGCCCATCTGCAAAGAGCGTTGATGGTGGCTTGCTCATTTTTAATGGTGACGTCTTTGGCGCCCTTCTGCTGACGATACTGCTGGTAGCCCTGTAGGCTTTTGCTCTCCAAGTCGCTGAGTCTGGTAACGCTACTTCGCTCGCTCCGTCCCACAATGCCGCAATATGCCACAAAGTGATTCAGCTGCGACTTGATGGTGCCCCAGCGCCCCTCAGTGATGGAGCCGCGCTTAACGTCCACCTCCCAACGATGCTTGAGGTACTCCTCAGCCGCTTGTTGCACTGTAGGGCTGAAGATGCGCTTGCCAGAATTGAGATTGGCTTTGATAGCGAAGAACTCGTTCTCCGCGCGCTCCACAGCTGTATCCAAGTGCTTGGTTTTCAGCGTCTTGCGAACGTACTTGCTTTCTTCGCTAATCCACATGCGAAAGTGCCAGTACCCACCGCTTTGCTGGGTTCTGACGATTTCTGCTTTTCCGCCGTAGATAGAGTGTTTGTCCGTTAGGAAGGACTGGGTAGGAGCTGTGCGCTTGCTGCGCTGTTTTTGAGTTCTCGTATTGTCTATCACTAATGCTACACGGGCTGCTGCTGTCATGCTTACCTCTCTGAGTTAACGTGCTCATACATGGTAAGCCCCATCACATGTGTATCAGCGTCAAGTACGCTTAGCACTCATACATGATACTTATGATGCGCAATAATCGCTACCGTTTGTAACTTCGCTTGTAAAAAAGCCCCAAAAACGGGGCTCTTTGTAACTTCTTTGCAACTCGCAAACCTATATAAATCAATAGCTTAGCGCCACCCCGTTACTCCCACTCAATCGTTGCAGGCGGTTTACTTGAAATGTCATAGGTAACGCGGGAAATACCACTGATCTCGTTGATTATCCGACTCGAGACTTTCTCTAAAAACTCATAGGGCAACCGAGCAGATCGAGCAGTCATGAAATCAATCGTTTCCACCGCTCGCAAAGCAATAACATATTCATAACGCCTGGCATCGCCCACAACACCAACAGATTTGACCGGTAAAAAGACAGCGAAGGCTTGACTGACTTGATCATACAAATCGGCCCCGCGTAACTCTTCAATGTAAATAGCATCGGCCCGACGAAGGAGTTCTGCATACTCCTTTTTAACCTCACCTAAAATACGAACCCCTAGACCCGGCCCAGGAAACGGATGTCTGAAAACCATGTCTTTGGAGAGACCGAGCGCTAAACCAATTTTTCGCACTTCGTCCTTGAATAGCTCGCGTAAAGGTTCTACCAATTCGAGCTTCATATCTTCAGGTAAGCCACCGACATTGTGATGAGACTTAATCACATGCGCCTTACCTCCTTTGATGCCAGCAGATTCAATCACATCCGGATAAATTGTGCCCTGAGCCAAAAAGTCGGCATCATCTATTTTTGCCGCCTGTTCATCAAATACCTCAATAAAGGTATTTCCAATAATTTTACGTTTGGCTTCGGGGTCATGCTCTCCACCAAGTTTACTTAGGAACAAATCCGCTGCATCGACTCTGATCACGTTGATGGGCAATGAGTTGTTTTCGGCTAACCTCATCATTGCCATGACTTGGTCGCCTTCTTCAAATCTGAGCAAGCCATTGTCGACAAACACACAAGTGAGCTGCTCACCAATCGCCCTCGCGAGCAAGGCGGCAACAACCGAAGAATCAACACCCCCTGACAACCCAAGAATCACCTTACGCATCCCGACCTGAGCTCTGACCTTGGCAATAATATCTTCAACAATATTACTTGGCGTCCAACGCCCTGTGCATCCGCAACAGGCCAATAAAAATTGCTTGAGAATTTCCCCGCCCTGAGGCGTGTGCTGGACTTCCGGGTGAAATTGCAGACCAAATAACCGTCTTGATTCATCGCTCATCGCTGCAATAGGACATGTGGCTGTTTTTGCCAAAGCAGTAAATCCAGGCGGCAATGCAACGACTTGATCGCCGTGGCTCATCCAAACATCGATATCGCTGGCTTCCTTTGGATCGACCACACCGCGGAACAACACCGAGGGTTTCAAAATATTAACCGTGGCGTGACCAAACTCATGTTTCTCGGCAGCCGCTACCTGTCCCCCTAATTGCTGGGCCATCGTCTGCATGCCATAGCAAATCCCAAGTACAGGTAAGTCCAACTCAAAAACAAAATCGGGGGCCAATAACGTCTTGTCTGCCGTGACAGACTCAGGCCCTCCAGACAAGATTATCCCCTTCGGCGCAAGATCGTTCACCGCCTCTCTCGAGATGCCAATCGAGTGAATTTCGCAATAAACCCCCAACTCTCGGACACGGCGAGCAATCAGCTGCGTGTACTGAGAGCCAAAATCGAGGATCAGTATTTTTTCGTCATGGATATCGACTGAAGGGGCGTTCATAACATGCCTTGTTCCAAATTCGTAGTTTATCAGCACTGGGTTAACTGCTCCAAAAGAATTACTGGAAGCAATTGCAGGCATTCCTAAAAACAACCGATATGCAGTCACAGCCCTGACTTTAGGTGAGGCCAAAAGCAAGAATCCTTGTGTGCGACACTTTCGGTGCGCTGCCACCCTTTTTTTTGCACGCGCTCGAATCTTGCGTGACATCGGAGGCGCAAGATTAATGACGCAAACGGGGCGCTGTTGATCCATCATGGCGACTGTACCGGTAATCTGCTTGCCATCAATCTCAAACCGGATAAAATTTGCACACACAGTTTGGTAGTCAGTGATGGGTCCTTCTAAGAANCCACCTTCTAATACCCGCTTTGGTGCTTTGTTTTCTGCTCTCTTTGCCTTTGGAAGTGTCTACCTTCTCACTANGGACGCTTATCTTNTNAGCCTTGGGGTAGGGCTCTGTGCTGCAACCCTGGCATTGTTGGCCTGGCGTACCCCTAAGACCCTGANAGGAGTGAATCGACTATGGATGCGTTTCGGTGAGCTATTAGGCAGACTCATCAGCCCTGTGATATTNGGTGTTATTTTTATCCTTTTGTTTACGCCAGTCGCCGTACTCACCCGGCTTTTCGGTCGGGACGAGCTGAACCTCAAGTTCCGACCCAAAGCGAGCCATTGGCGGACACGGGATAGCCAAAGCTTGTCTGAAGACCCCTTCAAGATGCAATTTTAATCAAGGCGGTAGTATGGATTTATTGAAAGAGCTGTTTAGCTTCCTTCGAGCCCGAAAAAAATTGTGGTTGGCACCGATCATCCTCATTATGGTGGCACTGGGTGGATTGTTGGTCATCGCTGAAGGGTCGGTTCTCGCCCCCTTTATTTACACTTTGTTTTAGATCTGAGCATGTATATTTTAGGTGTTTCGGCGTTCTATCATGATAGCGCCGCATGCTTGATTAAAGATGGCGAGGTCATCGCAGCAGCACAGGAGGAGCGTTTTAGCCGAATCAAACATGATGCCGACTTTCCAACTGAATCCGTCCAATATTGTCTCCGCGAAGCCGGCATTACCGCTGCTTTAATCGACCACATTGTTTTCTACGAAAAGCCTTTTCTAAAATTTGAACGGCTATTGGAAACCTATCTAGCGTTTGCACCCCAGGGCTTTCGCAGTTTTCTAACCGCGATTCCGCTCTGGTTGAAACAAAAACTGTTTCAAAAACGACTATTGATTCAGGCTTTAGAGGCAAGTCTCGACGAGTCCATTGATTGGTCGAAAAGACTACTGTTTTCCGAGCATCATCTCTCGCATGCCGCCAGTGCTTTTTATCCCTCGCCTTTCGACAGCGCGGTCATCCTAACTCTGGACGGCGTGGGCGAGTGGACAACCACCTCTTTGGCGATCGGCAAGCAAAATAGCATTAAGGTTATTAAAGAAATCCACTTCCCTCACTCGTTGGGGCTATTGTATTCAGCGTTCACCTACTACACCGGCTTTAAGGTGAATTCTGGTGAATATAAAGTCATGGGGCTCGCGCCATACGGGCAACCGATTTACGCTGATTTGATCAAAAATCATTTAATTGACATCGCTTCAGACGGCAGCTTTCAGCTGGATATGCAGTACTTCGACTATGCCTCGGGTCTCAGAATGACCAGCGAGAAATTTCACCAATTGTTTGGCGGGCCGCCCCGCCCGCCTGAATCCGTCATTACTCAGCGCGAGATGGATCTTGCCGCCTCTCTACAGGCGGTGACGGAAGAAATTGTGTTGCTTTTGGCAAAGGATGCTGCAGCCACCACCGGCGAGCGCAATCTCTGTCTGGCCGGCGGTGTGGCGCTAAATTGTGTTGCTAATGCCCGAATTCATCAGGCCAACTGTTTTGAGAACCTGTGGGTTCAACCCGCAGCCGGCGACGCAGGGGGTTCGTTAGGCGCTGCTTTTGCAGCCTGGCACCTACACCTTGGCAAACCCAGACCGGCGTCTCGAGGTGCTGACCGCATGCAGGGGAGTTACCTCGGTCCAAAATTTTCTGATGACCAGGCAGCATTGGATTTGCAGGAGGCGGGCGCAGTTTTTATGCAGCGCCGCCAAACCGATATGATTGATCAAGTGGCCGAGGCACTGGCCTCCGGACTCGCCGTTGGCTGGATGCAGGGCCGGATGGAATTTGGTCCGAGAGCGCTCGGTGCCCGAAGCATTTTGGCTGACCCACGATCCCCCGCCATGCAAAAACAGCTAAATCTTAAGGTCAAATATCGTGAGAGCTTTCGACCCTTTGCCCCCGCCGTGCTCCGAGAGCATGTGAGCGAATGGTTTGATTACGATGAAGATAGCCCTTATATGTTGATGGTGGCCGAGGTGAGGAAGTCAAAACGCCTAACACTCGGCGCAGGCGATGCCACCCTCGAGGGTTTTGACCAACTGGCACTACCAAGGTCAAGCATACCGGCAGTCACCCACATTGATTATTCTGCTCGACTACAAACGGTACACGAGGCAACTCACCCTCTGTTTCATCGGCTAATCAAGCGGTTTTATGAGAGAACTGGCTGTCCCTTGTTGGTCAACACCTCCTTCAATATTCGCGGCGAACCGATCGTATGCTCGCCCAAGGATGCTTTTCGGTGCTTCATGGGTACTGAGTTAGACCTTTTAGTCATCGGCAACCTGGTCTTGGAAAAAACCGCTCAAATCGAAGCGCCCGCTGGCAATTATCAAGCTGCCTATACCCTAGATTGAACCTCACACGCAGCACCAGTACGCCATCACAGCTGGCTGGTTATCGCTTACCTATCACCGATTGCTGATTGACTACTGATTAGGCCTTGCGTCGACAGAGGCAAATACCTTTTCGGCATCCGAATCCATCGCAAAACACGTTACACTGGACTGGCAGGTTCAGCAGAAGAACCTCACATCACGGGGTCAACTTATGCGACTTTTCATCAAAACCGTAGCTTTCTATGCCTTTGCATTGTTGGCAGTCCCGCTGCTGTTTTTCTTGGGTCTCGAACAATTCTTGAAGTGGCTAGATGTTGGTGAGCAGCGTGACTACTTTCATCAGTTCACCATCAACGATATCGCTTACTATCAGGAAAACCCCGCCTTTATCGAGCAATTCTACCCAAGATCTTTAGGCATCACGCCGATCGAGCAGGTATTTTCAGCAGACCCCGATAACCAAGTACTGAGGATCTTTTTGCTGGGCGGCTCAGCCGCGCGAGGCTTTCCAGATCCCAATCACGGGCTCAGCCGACATCTCGAGGCACTATTGGCTGCGGCGCTCCCAGAGCGATCGGTCGAGGTGATCAATACAGCGATGACAGCAATCAATTCACATGTCGTTTATCAAGTCGCCAAGGACATACCAGGTCGCCCAACTGACCTAGCCATTATTCTGGTGGGGAATAATGAGGTCGTCGGGCCTTTCGGTCCCGGTACATTTGCTCCGAGTGTGCTTTCTAATTTGAGCCTCATACGAGGCCTACAAGTGGTTAAACGATCGCGCCTTTGGCAACTGTTGACCGAATTTAGACAGCAGCTATCCCAGGTAGACGAAAAACAGGCGCTCCGTTGGCGAGGAATGCAAATGTTCACGGGAAACACCGTGCCACAGGGTGATCCAAGGCTCGATACCGTCTACAGTCATTACACAGCCAATGTCGGGGATGCTGTTCAAACCCTTCGCGACAAGGGTATGCACGTAATACTGTCCACCGTCCCGGTTAATTTGCGACACTCGGCGCCTTTCGCTTCCGCTCACGATCAGATGATCACCGATTCCAACAAAGCCACCTGGGAGACGTATTTTACCCGCGGTAGTCAAGCACTGAAAAAGAATCAATGGGCGGCGGCCGAGGCTCAACTGCGTCAAGCGGTGTTGGCCAGCCCCAATCATGCCGATACCCACTTTCAATTGGCAACCGCCCTTGAACGATCCGGCAAATTGGATGAAGCAAATGCACACTACCAACAAGCGCTAGACTTCGACACCTTAAGATTCCGGGCAGATTCTCATCTCAATGCTGCCCTGCATCATCTCGCAAGGACTGCACCTGCTTCGAATTTTACCTTTGTCGATCAAGCGCAGCGCTTCTTAACGACCAGCGCACCTCATTCCCCGGGCTGGAACTTACTGTTAGAACATGTTCACTTTGATTTTATGGGTAACTATCTACTGGCCAGTTCATTTGCCAGGCACATTCTCAACACTATGCCAGACCATGCTGAAGCCCCTTTACTCGATCCCGCCACATTAGCCGTGCAAATCGGCTATCCTAACTTCACCACAATCGAAGCTATGGGGCGTTTACTTGATATGGTTCAAGCCCCACCGTTTACGGGGCAAAGTAATCATTCCGGTTTAATCGATTTCATTGATCGACGAGGCGCCAGTCTTGCTGCACGGGTTGGAGATGTGGACGTGTTGATTGAACAACGCAGCAAATTACTTGAAACCCTACCCAACAAATGGGAGTTACATTTTGAACTCGCGGCCTTGTATCGTCATCAAAATGATGCAGCCGGTGCTAAGAAAGCGCTCGACAAAGTGTTGCGCGCTAACCCCCACCATCGTCAAAGCCTGCTGTTACGGGCGGAGCTATTGTCACGGGCCAGAGATTTTTCGGGCGCGGCACAGGATCTCGAAAGGGCACTGCTCTACCTGACCTACGATGCTCCCCTTCTGGCACAAACCCAAGGCGCCCTCGGCTCTTATTATTTAAACAGCGAACAATTTGACCAAGGTACAGAGGTGTTGCTTGCATTGATCGACCAACACCCCCTTGAAATCGAATCGGTGCTCCGAGCCTATGGAACTTTGATCAAAGACAGCGTCGCCCGAGGTTTGACGCGTGAACAAATCCGATACATTGCCGATCTTGAGCGCTATGCGAACGATCTGATCAAAAGTGAACGCGCCGCCGACTATCCGCTCTTGAATCGAAGAATGGCTCAAATCTTGAGCATTGCCGGCAAAAACCGCGCCGCCCGAGCTTGGGCTCAGCGGAATCTCAATCCTGCTGAACCTTAAAAACAATCGACCTTGGACAAGATGCCGATCGAAGCGCGTCAAGAGATGCAGCCCGATGAAAGGTTGTTATAGAATCCCTATAGGAGGACGAAACATGAAACCAGGAACTCGTTTAAAAAGTGCCGTCTGCGATGCAGAGGTAATGATCATAAAAATTGGCGACAGTGAAGATTTAACCTGCGGCGGCGTTGCATTGGCTACCGACCCAGCATCAGCGGAGGGTAATCCCGACCATATGCACGGTTGCCTAATCGGCAAACGCTACGTTAACGCAGAAGAAACCGTAGAGGTGCTGTGCGTTAAAAGCGGCGATGGCTCACTCCACTATGCGGGTGAAGAGCTCATGACCAAAGACACCAAAAAACTACCTTCCTCTGACTGACCTATGAATATCGCATTGTTTCTACAAATGGCGGCGGAAGCCTGCCCTGATCGAGTGGCGCTCACCTATAGTGGCAAGCACTACACCTACTCAGAGCTTTACCACGCAGCCGAGCGAGCGGCAGCCTTATTCATTAGCGCAGACGTCGGTTCAGTGGCGTTACTGGACGTCTCAAGCCCTGCGATTCCCATCGCCCTGATGGGCGCGGCAATGGCCGGTAAGCCCTACGTTCCACTTAATTATCGACTCAGCCAAGCGCAACTCGATCCGTTACTCGAGCGAATTACCCCCACGTTCTTAATCCATGGAGCATCGCTGTCTCAACCCGACCAAAAGAGCGGTAGAGCGCAACTGAGCACTGATTTTCTTGATTACGTCATGGCGGGAGAAAGACCAGAGATAGACTGGGCTGAAGATGCCTCTGCGGTTGCGGTACAACTCTTCACCAGCGGCACCACGGGTACCCCCAAGGCAGCCATTCTCAGGCACGAGCATCTGGTATCTTATATTCTCGGTTCCGTTGAATTTATGGGCGCGATGGAGGACGAGAGTACGCTGGTCACGGTACCGCCCTATCACATCGCCGGGATCTCCGCAGTGATCAGCAATATCTACGCTTGCCGGCGCATCGTACAATTGCCCGATTTTGCCGCCGAAGCTTGGCTGAGCCTTTGCGAAACAGAACAAGTGACAAGCGCGTTCGTTGTTCCTACTATGATGTCTCGGATCATCGAGCATCTTACCGAAACGGGCAAAGATGTCGCACACCTTGCGCTGAAAGCCATTGCTTATGGCGGTGGAAAGATGCCTGTTCCTGTCATTCAGCAGTCGTTACTGCGTTTCCCCAATGTTGACTTCACCAACGCCTATGGCCTCACCGAAACCAGTTCGACGATCACGTTACTAACCCCTGATGATCATCGAGCCGCCTTGGCTACGGATGAAGCGGAGGTGATCGCTCGGTTGGGATCAGTCGGCAAGCCTCTACCCAGTGTCGAAATCGCTATCAAAGACGACGAAGGGTTAATCTGTTCAGCAGGTGATGCGGGCGAAATCTACGTTCGTGGCCCTCAAGTCTCAGGCGAATATGAAGGTCGATCGGTCCTCGACGCTGACGGTTGGTTTCCAACCCGAGATGCAGGTTACCTAGACAGCGAAGGCTATCTATTTTTATCGGGTAGGGCAGACGACGTCATTGTTCGAGGCGGCGAGAACATCTCCCCTGGTGAAATCGAAGATCTGCTGCATGAATTGGCATCGATTAGCGATGTCGCTGTTGTCAGCATGCCGTCTGTGGAATGGGGCGAAACCGTCGCAGCAGCTGTCGTTTTAGCGCCAGGTAAGACACTCTCGGAAGCTGAGTTGAAGGATCACATTCGCAGCCATCTGCGGTCCTCACGGGTCCCCGAGGCCATCCAGTTCTGCACCGAGTTACCTTACACCGAGACAGGGAAACTGCTCCGTCGCGAGGTTAAAACCTGGTTTTCTGGTGACGCCGTCGAGTGAGCAATCAACAGCCGAGCAATCAGGTTTGTAACCCCAATGCTTTGCTGATCAAAAACGCGGAGTTGATCGACTCGAACGAAAACTTGAGCATCACCGATGTGCGCGTTGCTGAAGGCCAGATCGAGAGTCTGGGCAATCTCGCCCCTCGACAGCATGAGACCGTCGTCGACGCTCGTGGCGGATTACTCGTCCCCGGTCTCAACGACCACCATGTTCACCTCGTGAGTTATGCCGCGTCGCTGACGTCAGTGAATTGCGGGCCACCTCGGGTAAAATCAGCAGAGGATTTAATCGAGGTCCTCAATCGACCTGGCGAAGGATGGCTACGAGGTACTCATTTCTTTGAGGAAACAGTCCCCGAGCTCGACAAGACTTGGCTGGATCGATACGGCCCAGCTCGACCTATTAGAATCCAACATCGCTCGGGAAGACTCTGGATCCTGAACAGTTTGGGACTCGCTGAAATACAGAACCGAGCAAGCTCGTTGGCAAGCCACGAAGCTGAGCAACTCAATCAAGCCGATGGCCGTCTCTTCGATGTTGATGCCCTCATCAGCTCAGTGACGCGCTCGCAAGCGCCTCCTATGGCAGAGGCAAGCAGCAAGCTTGCTGCCATGGGGGTGACCGGTCTCAATGATATGACGCCAAGCAACGATGGTAATACCCACCGCTGGTTCGACGACTTACAACAGCGGGGTGAGTTACACCAAAAAATCAGACTCTCCGGTCGAAGTGACCTCGCTCAGTGTGCTTCTTCCGATAGGCTACAGATCGGTGAAACCAAAGTTCATCTGCATGCGGCCTCTCTCCCGGACATCGACGAATTTATCGAACGTATTCGATCCAGTCATTCTCAGGGTCGAAGGGTTGCCGTGCATTGTGTGACGGAGGTCGAGCTGATTTTTACCCTTTCAGCCTTTGAGACGGCAGGTTGCCTGTCGGGTGATCGCATTGAGCATGGATCTATTATTCCCCTTCCTGTGATCCCCCTCATCCAAGACCTTGGATTGTGGATCGTTACCCAACCTAATTTCATCAAAGAGCGGGGCGACGATTATTTGAGTTACGTATCCTCGGCCGACCTCGATAACCTCTACCGTACCCGATCCCTGCAAGACGCCAATATTCCGGTCGCCTTTGGCCCCGCCCTGCCATTTGGCGCTCCAGACCCTTGGGCCGCCATGCAAGCGGCCGTCGAGCGCCAAACCTCAAGCGGTCAGCGCCTCGGTGGCAATGAACGTCTCACGCCAGAGCGAGCGCTTTATGGTTATCTTGGCCATCTTGATTCACCCTGCACGCCGCGGAACGTCGAACCCGGCGCTACCGCGGATCTATGCCTCCTCGACAGCAGTTGGCATAAAGTGCGTAATCAATTGTCGGGTGCGCACGTTCGGATGACGCTGCGGGATGGACAGGTTATCTATCAACTTGGCGATCTCACAGGCTAATGCCCGAGACCGATGACGGTTAATCCATCACCGCGTCGATCAAACCCCATGCCAATGCCGTTTCTGCGTTCAGTTCAATACCCGTTATGGCTAACCAATTGGTTCGTTGACGGCCGATGCGCCGGGGGATACTGACGCAACCGCCAGCGCCTGGAATCAGGCCCATGTCCACTTCAGGTAACCGAAAATAGGTGTTCGGCTTCGCCACTACCTTTCCTGCGAATGCGGGCAACTCGATACCCGCTCCGATACAGGCGCCGTGCAGATGAAAGGTATATCGATCCGCCGCCATGGCCAACGCGTTGGCCGGCATGCAGCGCTGCCGAATTTGATGCGCCTCACTGACATCTTGACAGGATCCAAATTCACTCAGATCGCCACCGGCACTGAAGCAGGGCCCTTCACCTTCGACGTTCACCGTTGCGATACTGTGGTCTGTCGAGACCAAGGTAAAAGCCTCAGTCAAGGCGTCGCGCATCGAAACCGACAATGCGTTACGGTTTTCTGGATGGTTCAATGTGATAGATAACTGACTACCGGATCTGCCGAGCATCAGCTGCTCAGTCGCACTTAGTTTAGGTATCCTCACCGGCTGACGCTGCAACCAGGCGGCAAACTCGCTGCCGGCTTGCAATGTTGCGTAACCCAGGGACTCAACCACCAAAGCCGAAGCAATCGGTAATTCTCCGGTCACCCTTGTGGTTTGTACTAAGATGGCTGAGGCTTTGGGTCTTGCAATCACGGCAGCATCGACCGTCGCCAACTCCGCCTCGGTCGCCGCCAACATATCAAAGCCGCTCGTGACCACGTCGCCACCAGATCCAAGCGCTACCGACGGCACGGGCAAACCTCGCAGCCACTGATTGACCCTCTGGATGTCACCCCTACTTGCTGAACTCCCCCGACAGTTAACGAACAGCGCATGACCATGCTCGTAGCCAGCTAGTCCTTGAGAATACGCGATGAGCTCTTTGTACGAGTGAACAACCATTCAATACTCCTGTACCCCTATTTAGTGATAGGTCTATGGTTCAAATCAAGTCTCAGTTGTCGCATGCTTAACCACAAAAAAGGAATCTTTATGCCAGAACCTCTCGAAGGCATTACCGTCATCGAAATGACCATCGCTGTTCAAGGCCCGGCTGCGGGACTCTATCTACGAGATATGGGCGCGACGGTCGTTAAAGTCGAGCCACCCTTGGGCGACCCCAGTCGCTATACCCGGGGGCGTGACAATCATCATCCCAACGGTAGCATGGGACCACAATATGCAGCGGTAAATCGCGGGAAGCGATCACTGTGTATCGATCTCAAAACAACGGCTGGAATGCAGGCGCTGCACGCACTGTTGGCAACTGCCGATGTCTTTGTCACCAATTACCGGGCTGCTGCCCTTGCAGCCCTCGACCTTGACTATGATTCACTCAAGACGCGTTATCCAAATCTTATCTATGCTGCTGTGAATGGCTTTGGACCCTTGGGACCAGACCAGGACAAAGCGATGCTGGATGGGGTCGCTGCCAGTCGGGGCGGACTGATTCACCATACGGGCCACAGTGATCGCACACCGAGCCTCATTGGCGCAATCGTTTTGGATACGGCGGGCGCCATGCAGCTCGCCCTGTCGATCATGACTGCCCTATTTGCACGGGTCCGCTATAACGTCGGCCAGCAGGTCCAAACCAGCGCGCTTGGCGCGGCACTTTGGCTGCAACAATGGGAGCTCACTCATGTCGGAATGACACAAGCCTCGTTGCCTCGTGCCGGCAGCCATCACCCGAACATCACCGGCTTTTATGGCGTCTACACCACCCGTGACAATGGTGCCATCATGCTTGCCCAAGTGATGGACCAAGAGAGCTGGGATCGTCTCTGCATCTTTGCCGATGCTCTGGAGTTATCACTTGACCCACGGTTTCAAACGCCAGGCCAGCGTTTGGGGGCGGGTTTAACCGACGCCGATACCCTTGAGGTCCGTCGCATCTTTGGGCGCGCCTTTGCCAGCAAAGACACAGCCACTTGGATTGAATTTTTATCCCAAGAACCAGAAATCATCTGGGAGCGAGTTAACAGTTGGCAAGACGTGCTAAACGACCCACAAAACCGAGCAAATGACTATTTAACGGAAATTCACGTCGATGGCGTTGGCCGATCGACAACCGTGGGTAATTTGGTTCGGCTATCTGAAACCCCCGGTAGTGTAAAAGGTGATCCTCCGGTTTTAGGTGAAGCCAACAACGACATTTTATCGAGCCTTGGCATCGATCAAGCGGTGATTGACGACATCGAGCAACACGCCACTGCAACCCGGGTCGAATGGCTCACTGAATTGCAGCAGATTGCAGACGCAGCTGCTGGACTCAAGTAAGCTCTAACGAGAACAGTTTTAAGGTAATGATGATGGAAGATGTAATGCTATTTGAGGGACTCAAGGTTCTCGACGTGGGCAGCTGGATTGCAGGGCCAGTGGCAACAACGATGCTGGCCGACCGCGGGGCTGAGGTCCTAAAAATCGAAGCGCCCGTGACAGGCGATGGATACCGACAGTATGCCAATCTTCCTTTCACGCCCAATGCCGAAGTCAATTACACTTGGGCAATGGATGCTCGCAACAAACGCTCCATGGCGCTCAATCTTAAATCTGAAACAGGCATGGGTATCCTGCATCAAATGATCAAAACGTGCGACATTTATGTCACCAATCAGCCCCTTCCGCTGCGTCGCCAACTGAAGCTCAATTATGAGGACATCCGAGCCCTCAACGAACGCATGATTTATGCATCGTTGACCCCTTATGGAGAAGTTGGCCCCGATGCCGAAAATGAAGCCTTTGACCTAGTCGCCTACTGGAACCGCTCGGGCCTCATGGATGCAATGCGCCACCAAGGTATCGAGCCCGTCCAAGCGTTGCCCGGTCTTGGAGATCACCCCACCGCGGTCGCCATGTACGCCAGCATTGTCACCGCATTACTCAAACGCGAGCGAACGGGGCAAGGGTCAATGGTGCACACCTCACTACTGGCGAATGGTTTATGGTCAGCCTCGTGCTTAGCGCAAGGCGCCCTGGCTGGCGCCGACATGAGCCCCTATGACACACCGCGGCTGACCGGAGCCCTCTATGAGACCTTGGACGGCCGCTGGATCCAACTGTCGATGATCCGCACAGACGAAGACTTCGACCGTCTATTGCTAGGGCTAGACGCTATCGAAGTGCTTGCCGACGAACGGTTTGCCACGGCAGAATTACGCTTTGAAAATGGCGCTGCGCTTACCCAGATCGTGCGAGAGAAGTTTGCTACCAAGACCTGCGAATCGTGGCTGGCGATCTTAAAGGGTGAACAAGGCTTACCTATCGAAGCCGTTGCTCGCTTTAGTGATTTACATACAGACGAACACCTAAGGCTGAATCGGATGGTAACCTCCCCGGTCGATGATATCGGCATCGACAAAGTGATTAACGATCCGGTGAACGTTGAAGGCATTGCCAGGATCGGTGTCCGCAAAGCACCAGAGATGGGCGAGCACACCCATTCAGTCTTAACCGAATTAGGCTATAGCGCCACTGAAATTGCAGCGCTACAAACCGATGGCATTATCGGTTAACCGATGCCTCCGCCCTGCCTATTTTACAACGCCGTCCGCTGATAAGGCTTCGATACGATCGGCGGGGACATTGAATTCTTGCAATACCTCAACCGTATGCTCGCCATGATCGGGACTGGGTCGCGACGGCGTGAGTCGCTCACCCCCAAATCGGGGTGGAGCCTTAATGACGCGCATGTTGCCCATCAACGGGTGCTCAACCACTTCCATTGAATCATTGGCAATGAGCTGCTCTTGAGCTAACACCTCATCCTTTGTTAAGCATCGCGCGCAAGGCACATCTGCTTTTTTCAACATCGCGATCACTTCATCTGTCGTGTATTGCAAGTAAGCCTCGGCAACCAAGGATTGAAACTCTTCTAAGTTGGTCACTAACTTCTCGAAGCTATTAAAACGTTCATCAGCCAACAGATGCTCCATACCAATTGCAATCAATGAACGCATTTGCATGTCCTGATTACCTGCCGAGATGGTCACAGCCCCATCTTTGGTCGGCGTTAACTCATACAACAGGTCAATTAAAAGGGGTTCTTGGGTTGCGTCGGCATCAAGCAGGGTATGGTTTTGAAACCCATCCGGGAAAATAAAAAACAAACCCGCATCCAGCATCGATAGATCGATATGTTGTCCCGCCCCTGTCCGTTCACGATAAAAAAGCGCTGAGGTCACTGCCTGACACGCTGTATAGGCCGTGATTTTGTCGCATATCAGGGTTCGAAAAAATGCTGGTACCTCTCCCTTACCCTGGGTCGCTGTCAGCCCTGCGTGTGCCTGAATAATCGGGTCATAGGCTGGCGCCTTACCTAGTGGTCCCTCTTTCCCAAACCCGGATATCGCGGTGTAAATGAGCTTGGGGTTCAGAGCCCGCATGTCATCACTGCCTAAGTTGAGCTTATCCATCACTCCGGGTCTAAAATTGTGAATAAAAACGTCGATCTCTGGCACTAAGTCTCGAATCAACGCTTGCCCCGCTGCTTCTTTGATGTTGACCCGAATCGATTGCTTGCCTCGATTGCAGTTAGCGAACAGCGATGCTATCCCGCCTTTGCTAGAGCCGATGTAGCGCATCGGGTCACCCACTTCAATGGGCTCTACCTTAATAACCCGCGCCCCTTGCTCAGCCATCATCATCGCGGCGAAAGAAGCCGTGATCATGGTTGAAAATTCCAATACAGTAATACCTTCTAATGGCTTCATGGTTTGGTTCCTCTCTCATTTTCGTTATTTTAGCGCATCAAATCTTTTGCTTTCTCACGCAACCCCGACCAGACCGCTGCAAAGGCGATGCATCTGCGTATGGATACACGCACCCAGCTGCTTTTCTCCAACTGTATCATTGCGGGCGCGTCGCTGTCCTGATTCCTAGCGGTCTATTGCCGCAGTGCAAGCTTAAGATTCCCCAAAAGCGCATCAGGTCAAGCTAGGGTTCTTGAAATCAGCCAAAGCTTGCATTTCAATGATGAATCAACGCTTAGTCGTCTACACAAGATCGGCAAAACACCAAACCCAACTAGCGCCCTAGCCTACCTAAGGCTATGATTTGAGCCTCGCTATACATTGTTCTAAGAGCACACAACGCATGGAAACCACTACTGGATTTGTTTGGAACGAGCGCTACATGTGGCACGACAACGGCAGTGCCCTCGGCGAGCTACCTTCCGGAGGCAACTTTCAACCCGGAATACATCTTGAAAATCCAGAAACCAAGCGGCGGCTAAAAAATTTACTCGACGCTTACGCGGTTACACCGCAACTTGTCAGTCTCCCTCATGAACTCGCTTCTCGGGAGCATCTTGAGAGATTCCACACGTCTGACTACGTCGACCGTGTGGAGGCTATGAGCAAAACCAGTGGTGGGTTCGTCGGACAATCCTGTTGGGCGGGTCCTGGCTCCTACGATATTGCCCGTCTCGCTGTTGGAGGTACCTACTCCGCGATGGAAGCGGTTGCCAAGGGGCATGTCAGCAACGCCTATGCGCTAACTCGGCCACCAGGACACCATGCCGAGCGGGATCGAGGTCGAGGATTTTGTATCTTTAACAATATTGGATTGGCGGTTTTGGCGGCACGAGCCAATCACCTAGTTGACCGAGTCGCCATCGTTGATTGGGACGTTCATCATGGTAATGGTACCCAACAAGCCTTTTACGACGATCCCGATGTGCTAACTATCTCCATTCATCAGGAGATGCTGTACCCGGTCAACCTCGGTAAGATCACCGAGATCGGCGACGGTAAAGGGACGGGCCTAAACCTCAATATTCCGTTACCCGCTGGCACCGGCGGCGCCGCCTACTTAAAAGCCATGGATGAGATCGTCTCGCCAGCGCTTCAGGCGTTTAAACCTGACCTCATTATGGTTGCCTGCGGCTTTGATGCTGCTTATTTCGATCCCCTGAGTCATATGTTGCTCATTGCCAATCACTTCCGAGCTATGACCGATAAAATTAAACGGCTCGCCGAAGACCTGTGTGATGGCAGGCTGGTCTTGAATCACGAAGGGGGCTACTCAGACTTCTATGTGCCCCTATGTGGGCTTGCGGTGATCGAAGCCATTTCGGGTATAGACACTGGCGTCAAGGACCCTTATGCAGGCACGGAATTTGTTGCCAACCAGGATCTCTATCCTCACCAGGACCATCGATTGCGTGAGATCATCACTGGCCCCTTAGCAACCCTCCTAAAGCATCAGAGCTCGATATGAAATCTAAAGTTCAAGGCGGCGCTAACGCTGAAATATTTTCTGTCAGCGAACTGAACCGTGCCGCCAAACGCTTGTTGGAAGGAGAATTTCCCTTAATCTTTGTCGAGGGCGAAATTTCGAACTTTACCGCCCCCGGCTCCGGCCATTGGTACCTAACGCTCAAAGATGCGGGTGGGCAACTCCGTACGGCAATGTTTAGAAATCGGAACCAACGGGTTCGATTTCAACCCAGAAATGGCATGAAGGTGCTAATACGCGGAAAAATCAGCCTCTATGAGGCTCGAGGCGAATACCAATTTATCGCGGACCTGATGGAAGAAGCCGGCATTGGAGAGTTAAGAAGAGCCTTCGAACAGTTGCGCGACCGCCTACAAACTGCCGGACTGTTTGATCAGGATAAAAAACGCTCGCTCCCAGCATTGCCTCAACATCTTGCCATTATCACCTCGCCCACGGGTGCAGCTATCCGCGATGTACTCAGCGTAATCAAGCGGCGATTCCCCGCAATGAGGAGCACGATAATCCCAAGCCAGGTCCAGGGCGAGCAGGCCGCGGATCAAGTTGTCGCCGCCCTTGAGCTCGCTAATACTTACTCGACATTACCCTTTGATGCTATTTTGTTGACCCGCGGAGGGGGTTCACTTGAGGACCTGTGGACTTTTAATACCGAACCGGTTGCGCTGGCCATCGCCAATAGTCAGATCCCTGTGATCAGTGCTGTTGGCCATGAGTCCGACGTCACAATTGCTGACTTTGTCGCCGATGTTCGGGCAGCGACCCCCTCTGCTGCTGCAGAAATTCTTGCACCAGATCAAACCGAGTGGATGCAAACCCTCGACCACTTGGGCCAGCGCTTAAAATTAATGCAAACCCAGCTTCTCTCTCAACGGAGAGAGGCCCTGAATGCGTTGAGTCGCCGTTTACGCAATCCCTCCCAAATCCTGGTTCAATTAACAAACCGACTACAATCCTTAGAACAACGCTTAACAGTTAACGCGACGCGGGCCCTCACAGATCCCGACCTCAGCCAAACAGAATCCCGGCTTCGCTTGGCGGTGGGACACCGTTTACGCCAAGAACAGCAGGCACTGGATCGTATCAAAGACCAAATGCCCGCCGCCGTTCAGAAACGTTTGGAACGCGATTCGGCTAGACTTCGCTTGCTGGCGGGAAAGCTCGATGCTCTCAGCCCTTTGGCTGTTCTTGAGCGCGGCTACGCCCTCGCGAGAGGACCCAGCGGCGACATTGTTAAGAGTGTTGAAGCTGTCAACATTGACGATCAAATCAGCATTGAACTGAAAGATGGTACTGCTGAAGCTCAGATCCTCAAGGTAAACAAAAACGCAACATGAGCCTCAGATTTATGCCTTTCAAACTCCACATTATCTTATTGTTGTTAGGCACGCTTCTGGCGGCCACGACTGCTGCAAGCCCGACTCACTCGCCCGTGCCGGGAGGTATCGCGATCATCCCCCTTCCAGCAGGAACGCTGGCAGCAAGTTTTCAAGACAATCCCGTGTTTATCACAGGAACAGAAACCCAGCCATTTGCGATTGTTGGCATTCCCCTTAATCAGCCAGCCGGCGACGCCAACCTGACGATTAATGGCAAGCGCCTTGCATTCGAGATAATGCCCAAGCATTACGCTGAAGAACACTTGACGATCACGGATCGTCGAAAAGTCTCGCCACCGCCTCGAGACTATGACCGAATTGGCCGGGAACGCCGGGAAATGCTCGACGTCTTCGCCTCTTTTTCGTCGATGTCGAATCACGAGCTGGATCCAGAAACCGGGCTTGCAAAGGTGCTGAATTTTGAGCTGCCGGTGCAAGGCAGAATATCCTCTCCCTTCGGTAAACGCCGTATCTTAAATCAGCAACCTCGCAGCCCACACTCTGGATTGGATATCGCCGCGAGCACGGGCACGCCAGTAGTAGCGACGGCACCTGGGATAGTCGCCGTCACGGGGGATTACTTTTTCAACGGCAAAACCGTGTTGATCGATCACGGTCAAGGGCTCATTACCCTCTATTGTCATCTCAACACCATCAGTGCAACGGCAGGCGTTAAGGTAGAGTCGGGGCAAGTGATCGGTGAGGTCGGCTCAACCGGCCGAGTGACGGGGCCTCACTTGCATCTGAGCGTCAATTTAAACGGCGTGCGAGTGGACCCTGCTTTAATGCTTAATTTGCCCTAAACAAAGGCAAGCCTCGTGCACCCCTCCAAGATTGAGCATTCGATCGAGGGGGGTCATGGCTTGCTTCAATATTTCTTCTTTCTTGCCAGTTTTTTGACGTGCTGCATCAACCGACGCTTACGACCAATTTGTCGATCGGTTAGCTTGTTTTTTCGACCCTTAAATGGGTTATCCCCAGTTTTAAACTCGACCCTCAGCGGCGTGCCCTGCATATCTAAGGCTTTATGAAACCTTTTTTGTAAGTAACGCTTGTAAGCCTCAGGGACGGCATCGGTTTGATTCCCATGAATCACGATAATCGGTGGATTGCTCCCACCGGCATGAGCGTAACGAAGCTTAATGCGTCGACCATGAACCATCGGCGGTTGATGCTCAGCTAGGGCATCAGCCAGGACTTTATTTAACCGGGTGGTAGACAGGGGTTTGGTTGCCGACGCATACGACTTTTGTACCGATCGGTACAACAACCCAACACCCGATCCATGGAGTGCCGATATGAAATGAATATTGGCAAAATCAATAAATGTTAGCCGACGGGCCAACTCGTTTTTTACAAAATCCTTTTGAGCCTGTTCGGTTCCATCCCATTTGTTCACCGCGATCACAAGCGCCCGACCCGCTTCTAGTACGTGTCCCAACAGATGCAAATCCTGTTCAACCAAGCCCTCGTGGGCATCAATCATCAGAATGACGACGTTCGCATCCGCAATCGCATCCAGGGATTTGATGACTGAGAATTTTTCGATCGCCTCAGAAATTTTGCCTCGCCGCCTAACACCAGCAGTGTCAATGATAGTGTATTCCTGACCTTCTCGCTCAAAGGGGATGTAAATACTGTCTCGAGTGGTGCCCGCTTGATCAAATACCACCACACGGTCTTCGCCTAACATCCGGTTCACGAGCGTGGACTTTCCTACGTTTGGACGACCTACCACCGCCATCTTGATGCCTCGAGCGGCAACCTCCGGCTCGGCCTGCTCATCAAGGGGTAGACTGGGTCCAACCACGTCAGACATCAATATCGAAACGCCATGGCCATTAGACGCCGAAATCAAACAGGGAGCACCAAAACCCAGTTTCGCGAATTCCCCTGCTACATAATCGGGATTCTGACCATCAATTTTATTGGCCACCAAGATCACGGGTTTCTGCTGGGCTCGCAGCAAGCTCGCGATGTCATGGTCCCCGGGTAATCGACCGGACTTAGCATCCACCAAGTAAAGCACCAGATCTGCTTCACCGATGGCAACTCGAGATTGCTCAGCCATCGGCTTATCAATACCGTTCTCATCCCCCGACAAACCACCGGTATCGACCACTAAGTAATCGAAATCTCCCAGCACACCACGGCCATATTGCCGATCTCGGGTTAATCCGGGAAGGCTCGCAACCAAAGCATCGCGAGTCTTGGTCAACCGATTAAAAAGCGTCGATTTGCCTACATTTGGGCGACCAACCAGGGCAATGACGGGCAGCATGGGTGTCTACTGAAGCTCAAATACAGAGAGGCGGCCGCTATTGCCCATGACAAATAACCGATTGTCTGCTGCAAGTACCGGGGTATAGATACCTTTAGAATCCACCCGCCTGCGTCCGACAAAACGACCATCAGACTGAGCAATCAAATGCACATAGCCCTCAAAATCAGCGACCGCTATAAAGCTACCGGTTGTCACCGGCGTGGTGACATCCCTATTGGATAACGCGTCGGTTGACCACTGAATCCGCCCATTGTCCATGTCATAGGCGGTCAGTTGATCTGATACCGAGGCGAGATACACATTGCCAAACCCTGCGCCGAGTCCGACTGTGGTTGAGACATCTTCCGACCAGAGCGGTCGTCCCGCGTTTAAATCAATGGCCAATATTCTGCCCTGATAGCTTGCTACAAACAGTCGACCATTTTGAAATATCATCTTGCCATCAATGTCGATGAGTCTTTCTAAATCTGACCGACCTTTCGCCGCAGCGACGCGCTCATCAATAGCAGCTATGCCTCGATCGGGATCAATTAACGCAACTCGACCATTCGCAAACCCAGCGATCACCACATCATCTCGGAGAATCGGCGTCGATGTACCACGTAACGTTAAGGCCGGTGGGGGGGTGTTAAATCGCCAGCGTCTCTCACCCGTAAAAGCGTCTAAGCCTGTCACACTGCCATCGATTGACTGAGCAACCACGAGTTGATTGGACACTTGAGGAGGCGCTAGCACTTCACTGGCAACGATCGATCGCCAAGCCAGCGAGCCATCGCTCTGAAAGAGTGCAACAATTTCGCCAGCGGCCGTGCCTACCAAGACTAAATCATCACCAACCCCCACACCCCCGGTAATAATATCAATATCTTTTGCAAAGGCATGATTCACCTCTGCCGAGGTATAAATATCGCGAACATTTTGCGACCAGATTTTATTGCCCGAGCTTGCCTGCAAGGCCATCACTGTGCCATCCGCAGACGCTGCGAACACCCGACCACCAGAGACCCCGGGCTCCAACTTAATGGCTTTGTCCTCTGCTCCGGCACCGACTCTGACTGACCAAAGCGAATTCAGCGAGACTTCATCGCGAATTTTGGTCAGCGCTGCAGGCTTGATGACTTCTTCATCTTTGTCACCAAACCAACTGCAACCCGATAGGCCAAGCAGCAAAAAAGGGAGTGTTAGACGTCTTAACAACATCACTCATCATCCTCGTCACCAATTGAGGCGTCAGTTTCATCAGAACTAGGTTCTATCTCATCCTCTGACGCCCCAGCCGATGCACTTCGAGCGTAAGTAAGATCTTCCACTTTCATGGTCAATGCGGTTTGCTGCCCTTCACCCGCCGTATTCACCGCGAGTTGATAGGCCTGTCTCGCTTCATCCATTCGCCCTAACTGGTAGAGCAAATCTCCTTCTGTTTCATATTTATTCGACGTAAAGCCTGCCCAAGCGATAGACTGGCTGAGCAGGGTCAAACCTTCCTCTGCCCGATTTTGCGCACCCAAAACACGGGCTAACCTAACTTGAATCAACGGCTCGAGCAGCGCATTGTCCCTGTCGGATAAACCTCGCAGTGTTGCCTCTGCTGCACTGATGTCATCGGCGTCGAATTGAATTTTTGCGAGCTGCAACCCTGCCAGTAAGGCATACTGGGAGTCCTTATGGTCCTTAAGAACAGCTTCCCCTTGAGCAATCAGCGCAGAGGTATCGGCGCCATCAGTTTGCCGAGCCGCTTCCTGAAATGCTGTAAAAGCATCGCTCGCCGCTGCAGCATCTGCGGCCTTTTGATCCTCCCAAGTGCGATAGCCAAAATTTCCACCCAGCACTGCTGCCAAAGCAATGGCGAGAAACCAACCATTCTCCCGGAAGAAACTTTGAATTTTTTCGACTTGTTCCTCTTCACTCGTATCCAGCGCCACCCTAGTACTCCCCTTAATAATGCAGTTTTCTCTGCCGATTGCTGTCGAACATTACCCTTGTAATCGATTAACCTTTTCGCTGTTGATCCGCTCACTCTTCGCTATCTATCGCCTGAACTAGCTGAATCGCGCTCTCAAATACTCGACGATCTCTGCCTGCGGAACTCGGACCTGGCCGCCCTCACCACGCAGTTCTCTGACGCTCAACGAATGCTCATTCAGTTCGTCCTCTCCTAAGAGCAAGGCAATCTGCGCCCCGGAGCTGTCAGCCCTCTTCATTTGCGATTTCAACTTCCCAGCACCATGGTGGACCTCAATCGCAAGGCCAAGTTCCGAACGAAGGGTCTCTGCCAATCGAATGAGCTGTATTTTCGCCGGTTCCCCAACACTGACTCCGTAAACATCAATCACTTTGCTGGGGGTCGCCTCGTCCTCAAACATTAAGGCCAATCGATCAAGACCCAACGCAAAACCCACACAAGGTGTTGGTTTTCCGCCTAGTTGTTCAACCAAACCATCATAACGCCCGCCACCACACACTGTGCCTTGAGATCCGAGCGTGGTCGTCACCCACTCAAAAACGGTGCGATTATAGTAATCTAGCCCCCGAACAATCCGAGGATTGACTTGATAGGCTATCCCGACGGCGTCAAGTATCGCACAGAGCCCGTCGAAATGCTGTCGCGATTCGTCGTCAAGGTAGTCTGCCAGGACCGGCGCGTTCGCCAATATTTCTTGGGTTTTTGGTGCTTTAGAGTCAAGTATACGCATCGGATTGGTGGTCAATCGACGCTGACTATCCGCATCAAGCTCCGCAGCGAAAGGCGTCAAGTATTCAACCAACCCTGAACTGAAAGCGCGCCGACTTTCGACGTTACCGAGGGTGTTAAGTTCGAGCGCCACTTTGTCAGCAATACCTAAGCTTTCCCATAGGCGAGCGCTCAGCAGCAGCACTTCTGCATCAATATCTGGGCCAGCGAGACCAATACATTCAACACCAATCTGATCAAACTGCCGATATCGTCCTTTTTGCGGTCGCTCATAGCGAAACATAGGACCACAGTACCAATACTTTTGGGTTTGATTAAAGGCGAGCCCGTGCTCATTTACGAACCTGACGAGACCGGCTGTGCCTTCGGGCCGGAGCGTTAGGCTCTCCTCATTTCGATCCAAAAAGGTGTACATTTCCTTTTCAACGATATCCGTCGCACCACCCACCAAGCGTTGAAACAAACCGGTGGTCTCCAGAATGGGCAAGCCCACTTCTTCATAGCCGTATTGCCCGAGAATCTTTCTTGCTTGGTCCTCGATACGACGGAATCGTGCCTTTTTATTGGGCTGCAAATCCTGCATACCTCGTACCGCTTTGATCATATTAGCCACGACTTAAGCATTCCTCGGTTGATCTGGCTCAGCCTTCTCAGCGGCCAACTTATCTGCCACACGCTGACGAATCATGGCCTCTAACTCATCGATTAAGTGCGCGTTAGTGACCTTCTGATTCGGGGCACCATCGCGGTATATCAAATTATTAGGCGTTGCCCCTGTCAAACCAATGTCGGCCTCTTTGGCTTCTCCTGGTCCATTGACGATACAACCGATAATCGCAACGTCTAGGGGCGTGGTGATATCTTCGACTCGACGTTCTAACTCATTCACGGTGCTTATCACATCAAAATTTTGTCGTGAGCAGCTTGGACAGGCCACGAAGTTGATGCCCTTACTGCGCAGTTGCAAGCTTTTGAGCAGATCAAACCCGACTTTAATTTCTTCTACCGGATCAGCTGCCAGAGAGATACGGATCGTGTCGCCAATGCCTTCCATCAGCAACAAACCTAGGCCTACAGCACTTTTTACCGTTCCCGACCTCAACCCGCCTGCCTCAGTTATTCCAAGGTGAAGCGGTTGCTCGATTTGGGTTGCGATCGTGCGGTAGGCTTCAACTGCCATGAAAACATCGGACGACTTTAAACTCAGTTTGTACTGGTCAAAATTCTCTGCCTCTAACATGTCAATATTGCGCAGAGCCGATTCCACCATTGCGGTGGCGTTGGGCTCTTTGTACTTTCGCAACAAGTCCTTGCCAAGGGACCCCGCATTAACCCCTATTCGAATCGGAATATTTCGATCTTTGCAGGCACTCACCACTGCCTTAACCCGGTCAGGGCTACCGATATTGCCCGGGTTAATGCGTAAGCAATCTACCCCCAACTCAGCAACTCGGAGGGCGATTTTATAATCAAAATGGATATCTGAAACCAGTGGAACCTGAACGGCACTGCGTATTTTACCAAAAGCTTCCGCAGCATCCATGCTCGGGACCGAGACCCGCACAATGTCTGCACCCACCGCTTCTAATCGACGAATTTGAGCAACCGTCGCCTCAACATCGAGGGTATTGGTGTTGGTCATGCTCTGAACCGCAATCGGTGCATCACCGCCGATCGGAACATTGCCGACCATAATTTGTTTAGCAAAGCGGCGCTTAATCGTTGAAGCTTGTTTCACTCTACACTCCTAATTCTCTAGAACGACCCTGGCAGTCAAATCTCGGGTGGTTTCGGGGGATAGATCGATCCGTCGTTGATTGAAAGACATAACAACAGCGGGTGCATTGCCCAACAACACGGTCATCGGCGCCTCGCCTTGAATTGCGAGCACATCACCCGCCCGGCTCAGATCACCATAGATCAAGGTTTGATTGGCATCTTCGACTTCGACCCAACAAGCAGCGCTGAAGGCTGCACTCAACCTATCCGGTCC
>NZGC01000082.1 GCA_002689445.1 Gammaproteobacteria bacterium | reverse complement strand
CGTCTGAAAGAGGAAATGGACATTCCGGTGTTTCATGACGATCAACATGGAACCGCCGTGATCTGCGCAGCCGGTTTAATCAACGCCCTGCACATCAGCGGCAAGAAAATCGAAAATGTCAAAATCGTTTTGAACGGGGCCGGCGCTGCCGGTATTGCCTGCATTGAGCTTCTTAAAACAATGGGTGCGCGGCACGAGAATTGCACCGTCTGTGATACCAAAGGTGTCATCTACCAAGGCCGCACCGAGGGCATGAACCAATGGAAATCGGCCCATGCCATCAAAACCAAAACCCGAACGTTAGAAGAGGCAATGCGCGGTGCGGATGTGTTTTTGGGCGTGTCTGTCAAAGGCGCAGTGACCCAAGACATGCTTATCTCAATGGCGGAAAACCCAGTGATTTTTGCCATGGCAAATCCCGACCCTGAAATTACACCAGAAGAAGCACGCGAAGTGCGCGCCGATGCAATCGTTGCCACTGGGCGAAGCGATTATCCAAATCAAGTCAATAATGTTTTGGGCTTTCCTTACCTGTTTCGAGGCGCACTCGACATTCATGCACGCGCGATCAATGATGAAATGAAAATCGCCTGTGCTCAGGCGCTGGCGGATCTGGCGCGCGAAGATGTCCCGGACGAAGTGGCCATGGCCTATGGAGAAAAACTAACCTTTGGGCGTGACTATATTATTCCAACCCCATTTGATCCGCGCCTGATCCACCGCATTCCTCCCGCTGTTGCGCAGGCTGGTATGCAAACCGGTGCAGCCCGCCGACCCATAATTGATATGGAAGCCTATGAGCTGACTTTAAAAACTAGAATGGATCCAACGGCGAGCATATTGCGCAGCATAAACGATCGAGCACGGGCGGCACAGGCACGGATGATTTTTGCTGAGGGCGATGATCCCAAGGTGATACGCGCAGCGGTGATGTATCAAAGATCAGGCTTTGGAAAAGCTTTGGTTGTTGGCCGTGAACATGACGTAAAGCAAAAGCTTGAAGCCGCTGGAATGGGCGAAGCCTTTCAAGGGCTTGAAATTGTCAATGCCGCAAATACCGACCACTTAGAAGCCTATAAAGATTTCCTTTATTCTAGACTGCAACGAAAAGGGTATGACCGGGCTGATGTGCACCGTCTGGCGGCGCGCGATCGCCACGTGTTTTCAGCTTTGATGTTGGCGCATGGGCACGGGGATGGCTTGGTCACTGGCGCTACCCGCAAGTCAGCACATGTTATGGGGTTGATCAATCATGTTTTTGATGCTGACTCCGAGCATGGGGTGGCAGGTGTTACGGCAGGTTTGCATCGAGGACGGATCGTATTGATTGCTGATACATTGGTTCATGAATGGCCCGAAGCCGAAGATTTGGCAAATATTGCCGAGCGGGCTGCAGGTGTTGCGCGCCATTTGGGGCTTGAACCTCGGGTGGCATTTGTAAGCTTTTCCACCTTTGGGTATCCGGTTTCTGAGCGAGCTGAAAAAATGCATCTTGCGCCCAAGGTTTTGGATGAGCGCGGTGTTTCATTTGAATACGAGGGTGAAATGGCTGTCGATGTTGCTTTAAACACTCATTCAATGCAGGCCTATCCCTTTTCGAGGCTGACAGGGCCGGCCAATATTTTGGTTGTTCCTGCGCGGCATTCGGCAAGCATTTCGGTTAAATTGATGCAAGAAATGGCGGGTGCAACTGTTATTGGCCCTATTTTAGCAGGTGTGGATGAATCGATCCAAATATGTTCATCGGTTTCAACGGCAACAGATATTTTAAATATGGCTGTTTTGGCCGCCTGTAAGGTAGGATAACTTTGCCAAATTATAGCAGCAAAGGTTGCTAATAAGACAAAGGAGTTATCTGGATGGCCATATTTAACCTTGGGTCTATCAATGCAGATCTGTCCTATAGTGTGGATGCGTTTCCCGAACCTGGGGAAACCATTAGCGCCCATTCAGTGAGCCGGGGTCTGGGCGGCAAAGGCACAAACATGTCCGTTGCCGCTGCGCGCGCTGCGGCACATGTTGTACATATTGGCGCAGTTGGGCGCGATGGCGATTGGGCCATTGAGCGCCTGACAGAATACGGGGTTGATACGCGTTATATCACCTATGGATCTACCACGGGACACGCGATTATCATGGTTGACCGATTGGGCGAAAATGCCATTTTAATCCATTCTGGGGCAAATTTGGAAATCACTGAAAGTGCTATTGGCGCAGCGCTTGGACAATCCAGCACGGGTGATTACTTTTTGGCACAAAATGAAACCAATATGCAATTTGAAGCCGCAAGCCTTGCCAAAAAGCTCGGGTTAACAGTTGTTTACGCTGCTGCGCCGTTTGATGTCGATGCGGTCCAGATGATGTTGCCGATGATTGACATTTTGGTTTTAAACCAGGTCGAGGCAGATCAGCTACAAAAAGCCACAGGCAAACCGCCGCAAGATCTAGGTGTGGCGCAGGTAATTATCACTCTGGGCGCCAAAGGCTGCCGGTGGTTTAATGCGGAAACCGAAGTGTCTAAGGTCTTTGATGCAGAGCCAGTTAAAGCTGTTGATACAACAGGAGCAGGGGATACATTTACCGGCTTTATGGTCGCCGGATTGGATCGCGGTTTGCCAATGGAGCAAGCGTTAAAATTGGCCAGCCGTGCCGGGGCTATTATGGTGACACGCCACGGAACAGCAGATGTTATACCAGATCTAAAAGATATTCAGGATCGGTTTGGGCCATAGTCTACTTTACAAATGGAGCGTCCTTTCCCCAAATTTGTTTGACACGCTCATCGCGCCCACAAGCTTGGCGGTATAATTCATAGGCTTCGGACTGTCTGCCCGGACCAAAACGGGTGAGAACCAGCTTTTTGCCTTTGTAGTAATCTTGATGATAATCTTCTGCGATATAGAATTCCTCCAAGGGTAAAATAGGGGTCACAATCTGCTTACCCAGAGCAGCTTCAGCCGTTTCAACCGCTTCTTTTGCGGCGGATTCCTGAGCATTATTGGACGTAAAAATAGCTGTCTTGTAACTGTGACCGCGATCACAAAACTGACCCCCGTCATCTAAAACATCTACAGACCTTAGAAAAAGATCAAGCAACGCATCAACCGAAACAGCCGTGGGATCAAATTGGATTTCAACCGCTTCATAATGCCCTGTGCCGCCCCGAACCACCTGTTTATAGGTCGGGTTTTCAACGGTGCCGCCGGTATAGCCAGAGACAACCTCTTGAACGCCAGCAACTTTTTCAAAGTCGGCCTCAACGCACCAAAAGCATCCGCCGGCAACAACTAACCGATCACTTTGTGCTGCGAAGGCTGAGGAAGAAATCCCCAAGGCGAGAACTAAAAAAGCGACTAAATGGGTAACGCGGTGCGAAAGATGCATCAATTGTGACATAATTTACCTCCAAAAGTAATAAAGTGGAATGTATAGCCGTTCTAGGATTTGCCAAGTTTTTTGCGCCGAAATCACGCAGAGGTGACAGGAATTTACCACTTGGAACTTTGTAAAAACCCCCCTAGCCTCGGCTGCGTTAAGGAGAGCCACATGATTGATCAGGTCACCACCCACCAAGCCGAAGAAGACATCAGGAATGAAACCGTCTTAATTTACGTCGATGGTCAAATTACTCCCAAAGCTGAGGCCAAGGTAAGCGTTTTTGACAGCGGTTTCATGCTTGGGGATGGTGTGTGGGAAGGATTGCGACTTTATAATGGGCGCTGGGCCTTTATTGACGAGCACCTTGATCGGTTGTTTGCCGCCGCAAAAGCGATTGATTTATCCATTGGTTTAAACCGCGAACAGATCAAAGAGGCGCTTCTTGAAACTCAAAAAGCCAACAATATGGTCAGCGATGCCCATGCAAGGGTCATGATCACACGCGGCATCAAAAGCCGCCCGTTTCAACACCCATCGCTGTCCAAGTCCGGTCCAACAATTGTGATGATTTTAGAGCATTCACGCCCTAAAATCCCTCGTCCCGTTCGGCTGGCCACCGTGCCGCATATGCGCGGTTTGCCGATGACCCAAGATCCCAAGCTTAACTCACATTCAAAGCTCAATTGTATATTGGCCTGTATTGCCGCGGAAAAAGCCGGGGCTGACGAAGCCTTGATGCTGGATGTTNATGGCTTTGTGAACACCACNAATGCCTGTAATTTCTTTATCGTGCGCGGGGGNGAGGTTTGGACCAGCACCGGCGATTACTGTATGAACGGGATCACCCGACAAAAGGTCATTGACCTGTGCCGTGANAACGAAATCCCTGTGTTCGAGCGCAATTTTTCTCTGGTGGATGTCTATAGCGCTGACGAGGCCTTTCTGACAGGTACATTTGGGGCGCAGACCCCCGTGGGTGAAATTGATGGACGCATTATTGGCACAGGCGAAATCGGTCCAATGACAGAACATCTAAGATCGCTATATAAAAACCTCATCTCTAGGGACTGTTCATAATGCAGTTGGCAATGTGGTCCGGGCCTCGAAACCTATCGACAGCCATGATGTATGCATTTGCGAGCCGGTCTGATTTTTCGGCGGTGGACGAGCCTTTTTATGCGGCCTATCTCAATTTGACCGGACTTCACCACCCTATGCGGGATCAAATTTTGCAAGCGCAGTCTCAGGAACCGTATCAAGTTGTGGATGACCTGTTAGGGCCAAACCCTGAGGGTCGTTCAAATGTGTATCACAAACACATGACCCAACATATGATTGAAGCCATCCCGCGCGACTGGATGCTAAAGGTTACAAACGTGTTCCTTATCCGCCATCCGGCGCGGGTTGTTGCCAGTTTTGCAAAGAAATACCCAGATCCAAAAATTGAAGACATCGGCTTTCATCAACAGGCCGATCTGTTTCGATATCTTGTCGAAAATGGACAAAAACCAATCGTAATAAACAGTGCGGATATCCGGTCCAACCCAGAAGAGAAATTGCGGGACCTGTGCGGCGCTCTTGGTCTGACGTTTGATGCAAATATGCTTAAATGGACAAAAGGCGGACAAAGCTGCGATGGTGTTTGGGCCCCTCACTGGTATGGGGCAGTGCATAATTCCACCGGTTTCGACACTGCAGAAGGGCCATTGCCTATCCTGTCTGGCCGGCTATTGGAGCTTGTGGATCAATCGCTTAAATCTTATGAAGAGCTTGCACAATATAGCCTTTAGTGGTCTGCAGGATTTAAAAGCTTAGGGTCAAAAATGCGTTCGGCATGCTGCTCTAAATATATTTTTAACCATGGGGTGAACTTTCCCGAATCTGCCCGCACTTCACTTTTTAAAGTGTGATAGTTAACCCATCTGATTTCCATGACCTCGTCTAGGTTGAGCGTCATCTGGGGCGGAGTTTCAACATGAATGGAAAATACTGAAACGCTTTCATGTTCTGTCAAACCATTGCCAACATCAGCGCGATACTCAATTTTGTCCCGAAAAATAGGTTGGCAATCGGCAATTCCAAGCTCATCTTTCATCCTGCGTTTTGCACATTTCATATCGGGTTCGTCCCAAAATGGATGGGTGCAGCACGTATTGGCCCATAAACCAGGTGTGTGGTATTTTTCCAATGCGCGCCGTTGGATTAGAATAGACGTACCGCAAATCATAAACACCGACACCGCTTTGTGCAGCAAACCATCTTGGTGGGCCTTTAGCTTTTCCACAGGCATTAGTTGGCCATTAACCCATGTTGGGATCATAACGCTCATGGGACTTGCTGGCCCAGCATTAAAAGAGTCTTGGAAAACTCAGATAAGACCTTTTGATAAACAGATTTTTTGAATGGAACAATATTCTCAACAAGAGCGTCAGGCGGTATCCATTTCCAAGCTGAAAATTCAGGGGTTTCGGTTTGAATATTCACCTCGGTATCAGAGCCTAAAAAGCGCATGAGATACCATTTTTGTTTTTGTCCCCGAAAACGACCCCCCCAAAGCTGGCTAATGAGGTCTTTCGGTAAATCATAGCTTATCCAGTTTTCTGAGACCTCCAGTACTTGAACCAAATTTGCGGGAATGCCGGTTTCCTCATGCAGTTCGCGCAATGCGGCCTCTTTTGGATTTTCGCCATCATCTATTCCACCTTGTGGCATTTGCCATGCATCAGAATGGTTGTCGCGCCGCTGACCCACAAAAACAAGACCGTCATGATTGATGAGCATTATGCCAACATTCAAACGATAGGGTAGGGCATCATGCGCGTCCGAGGCCATGTTTGGTTCACCTTTACTTAATTAACAGTCTCACGGCCCCTCTGTAAAAGATGCGCTTTTGATTTGCAATTGCGGCCCCAAACAAAGCTATACACTTTGAAAAGCCCCAATTCTTTTCATTTTCAATAACGCCGCAGTTAAGCGATTTTGGTTTTTAACGCCGGTCAGATTATTCACGCAGCGACAAAGCAGTCAGCCCTTTAAGTAAATCGATCGCATAAGCCAGTTGATAGTCATCTTCGCGCAATTGTGCGGCCTGATCGGCCTCTTCCCGATCGGCCTCTATCTGACGAATCTCATCTTCACTTAGGCTGTCATTGTCCAGCGAACCCCTTAGGTCAGCTTCGCTGCGGCCGCTGCGCGTAGCATCGCTGTCATCTTCATCAGGCTTGCGGCGCGGCTGCTCAACAACGATGTCTGGCGAAACGCCCAGCGCCTGAATGGATCGCCCCGAGGGGGTATAATAGCGCGCCGTGGTCAAGCGCATGGCAGCGTCGTCACGTAATGGCATAACCGTCTGTACTGACCCTTTGCCAAAGCTTTTGGTTCCTACGACTATGGCGCGGCGGTGGTCTTGCAAAGCGCCCGCGACAATTTCTGAAGCAGAGGCAGATCCACCATTTATCAAAACTACAATCGGTTTGCCAAAGGCAAGATCATCAGGGGTGGCATTATAACGATCACCATCCTGAGGATCACGTCCTTGGGTTGAGACGATCTCACCTTTTTCCAAAAAGGCATCAGAGACTTTGATAGCCTGAGACAGTAGACCGCCCGGATTATTGCGCAAATCTAGAATAAAACCGTTTACATTTTCGATACCGCCCGCTTCTTCGATATATTTATCAATACCGTCAGACAGGTTCGGATAGGTTTGATCATTAAAGGTTGTCACCCGTAACACCACCGTTTGTCCTTCTGAGCGGACCCGAACAGCGGTGAGCTTTATGGTGTCCCGAATGATTGAAACATCAAAGGGCTCATCCTCGCCTTTGCGCACGACCGTAATGATAATTTCTGAGCCTTTTGGCCCACGCATCATTTCAACGGCCTCATCTAGCGTTAGTCCAAGAACACTTTGGCCGTCTACATGGGTGATAAAGTCACCTGCCTCAATACCGGCGGCATCTGCTGGTGTGTCATCTATCGGTGAAACAACCTTTACAAAACCATCCTGCTGAGTGACTTCAATTCCCAACCCGCCAAACTCACCCCGAGTTTGAAACCGCATTTCTTCTGCATCTTTTGGCGACAAATAGCTTGAGTGGGGATCAAGCGATGTCAGCATGCCGTTGATCGCGGCTTCGATTAAATCGGCTTCATCAACCTCTTCGACATATTGTGCACGAATACGTTCAAAAATATCACCAAAAAGATCCAACTGTTCATAGACCGAAGCTTTATCCGAGTTGCTTTGCGCTAGAACGGGCCCGGTGAATTGGATAGCAGCCCAAATCCCAAGGCCACAGCCTAAACTTGCGGCAAGAACGAATTTTTTCATAACGGATCTTCCTTTACCTGTTGGAACCACGTGAGAGGATCCTGCGGCGTTTCATTTTCTCTAACTTCTATATAGAGCGTTTCAGTCCGATCGCTAGCCGTGTTCGACTTTGCTAGCGCGGTTGTGAACTCTGGGCTTGCGTTGCCGCCCATAAGCCCCACCGGACTTCCAGCAGGAAGAACATCGCCAATATCACCATAAATTGCGTCCATACCTGCGATCACAATCAACATGCCGGCCTGAGGTTCAAGAATTGAAACCAACCCATAATCAAGCAACTCTCCGCTGT
Source organism: Gammaproteobacteria bacterium (assembly GCA_002689445.1). Lineage (GTDB taxonomy): Bacteria > Pseudomonadota > Gammaproteobacteria > Pseudomonadales > Azotimanducaceae > UBA9926. The sequence goes on along the minus strand of NZGC01000082.1, from coordinate 219 downwards.
AGCGTACTGTTGCTGCAGTCGGGCTGGTGACGATAGCCCCGGGTGCAGTGGCAATAATCACCCCCGGTCGCTTGATCCCTGCAGCATCGGCTTCGTTAAACTTCCGCAACACTCTACCCAAAACGGGCATAGGCAAATTGCCTTTGCGATTTTCTATATCCGGCAAAGAGCCTTCAACCGTCTGAGTTGCAATGATCCCTAGGCCCTTTAAAAACTCGG
>NZGC01000069.1 GCA_002689445.1 Gammaproteobacteria bacterium | reverse complement strand
ACAGGTCAAATCAAAAAAAATAGGCCCAAAAAAGATCGAGATCAAAGGCTATTGACGCTCTCTGGCTGGCTGTCTATAAAAGAGGGGCGGGGCTTGCTTGTTAAAAAGAGATGGGCATCGGCAAGCGACTTATTAGCCAGACGTCGCTAACCACGTGTCATTAGCAAGGTGTCATTAGCAAGGTGTCGTCAGCAAGGTGTTGTCAGCAAGGTTTCATCAGCACATTGAAAATCCAGAAAACCCTGGCCAATGGGCAAGCCTGAAAAACAGACAGGAAAGATCAAGCCTTTAAGCCGTTGTCAAAGAGAACTACGCCAATAAAAAAGAAATTCCGATGAAAAAGAAGCTCCGAAAAACAATAAGTTTCAGTAGGGAAAGGCAATGAAGCAATTAAGCAATGCGCAGAAGCAGCACTATTTGGAGCAGGGATATTGCAAGATTCCGGGGTTGGTCAGTATTGAATGGCTAACCGAGCTCAATCAAGTTACCGCTCAATTCGTCGAGGAGAGTCGTGACGTAAGCCAGTCAAATAGACGATTCGACCTTGAAGCGGACCATAGCGCCTCGGCACCTCGGCTGAGGCGACTCAATTCGCCGGTAGATCTACACGAGACCTACTGGCGATTTGCCTCTGAAGGTCCCTTTGCTGATATCGCGGAAGATTTGTTGGGCGCTCATGTAAAGTTCCACCATTCCAAATTAAATTTTAAATGGGGGGGCGGCGGTGAGGCGGTTAAGTGGCATCAAGACATTCAGTTTTGGCCCCACACGAATTATGACGTACTGACGCTGGGTGTGTATTTGACCGATGTGTCGGCGGATATGGCGCCCATGGGTATCATTCCGGGCAGTCATCACGGGCCATTGTTTGATTTATATGATGAGTATGAGCAGTGGACCGGCCACATCAGGAGGGCTGATCTTGAAACCCTTGAGACCGACCAGGCAGATTATGTTCAAGGGCCTGCAGGTACGATCACGGTCCACAATTGTCGAGCCGTTCATGGCTCGCCGCCAAACATGAGTCCGTCTCCGAGACCGTTATTACTCTGCGCTTATTCGGCAGGGGATGCCATGCCGATTACGTCTTTAACGGCCGGGGGTAAATACTCTGAAGTGATGGTTCGTGGTGAGCGGCAGAAGTGGGCTCGATTTGACGGGCGTCCCGTACCGATGCCGCCGGATTGGGGGGGGAGTTACCAATCGATTTTTCAGTATCAGCAGGAAAAGCGTGATAACGGGTGAGTCATGATCTGGGGGTTCATAGGACTGTTTGTGGCCTCACGCACAGGATAGGGCGGGTTTGGCCCGCTGCGTAGCTAGCGTAGTTGATTGTTGCGCCTGCATCACACTTGAGCCCAAGATCAATATCGAAGCGGCTGGAATCGGCGGTAGAAGCGACAGTTTTCACGAAGAGTTTGAGCGAAGGTTTGCGCAACGCAACTGTCTGAGTCAGTATCGGGTTCGGGGAACAGAGGTATTGATAAAGTCAGTGACAGGAGAATGAGGCATGACGATAGGCATTGTAGCGACATTGAAGATCAAACCGGATCAGGTGGACCACTTCGAGACAAACTTTTTGAAGCTGGCAGCGGTGGTGTTAGCTGAAGAGTCAGGATGCCGATTTTATGCGCTGCATCGATCTAGATCTGAACCCAATACTTACAAGGTCTTAGAGCAGTATGATGATGCAGAAGCTTTCGCAAAACACGGTAAGTACCCAGCGTTCAAAGAAGCGAATATACCTTTGAAAGACTGTATCGCTGAGCCACCAGTGATCGAATTGTTGGATGGCGTTTAGATCTTTGATGCTGCATCGGTACCGTTAAAGGCAGCTTTCTGCTGCTTCAACCAACTCTCAATCAAAAAAGGTTTTAATACGATGGCAGAATTTGGCGTTCAAATATTTCCAACGGATCAAACGATCCAACCGATTCCATTGGCCAAAGCGGTCGAGGAACGGGGGCTTGATTCGTTGTTCTTTCCCGAACATACGCATATCCCGACAGCGCGAACGACACCATTCCCTGGGGGCACTGACCTTCCAGAGTGGTACTGGCGTACCCATGATCCTTTTGTCGCTCTGACAGCGGCGGCGGCGGTGACCAAAACCATTAAATTGGGTACAGGGATTTGTTTGGTGATTGAGCGGGACCCGATTGTGTTGGCAAAGGAGTGTGCTTCGCTCGACGTGATTTCAGAGGGCCGCCTGATTCTTGGTATCGGTGCGGGTTGGAACGTGGAAGAGATGGAGAACCATGGGGCGTCTTTCAAGGATCGTTGGAAAATTGTTCGTGAAAAAGTGCTAGCGATGAAGGCGATCTGGACACAAGACGAAGCCGAGTTTCACGGAGATTTTGTTGACTTTGACCCGCTATGGTCCTGGCCGAAGCCCGTTCAAAAAGGGGGACCCCCGATTTGGATGGGGGCTAATTCCAAATGGGTGTTTGATCGAGTCGCAGAATATTGCGATGGATGGATGCCAATAGGAGGTTCCGGTTCGGGAGGAATGGAGAACATGGCAGCAGCCATGGCAGAGCGTGGTCGTGATATGGCAACGCTGGATGTGGGTCTGTTTGGCGCCCCTCTGGACGAGGCGCAAGCGGCCTCGAGGTTGGAGCAAGGTTTCACCCATTTGGTCTTTGGGTTGCCTCAGAGTGAGCCGTCAGCGGTGCTGCATCGACTGGATGATATTGCGGGCTTGGTCGACAAGTTGCGATAAATCAAGTCGGTAATACCGTCATCCAGCTAAGCGGGCTTCCGGTCGCCAAGATGAATCGATGGAGTCTGGGTTTTGAGCGTCCTCAGTCAAGTGCCGTTTGTCGGGAAAGACTGCGAGGGACGCAGACCTCAGCGCCTCGAAGTCACAATCTGTATTTGATCAACCGGTTTTGAACGGTTGCTCGGCGACGTTCGCAACGAAGAAAAATTTGAGCCGCTGGCAAAACGTATTGGCGAACGTGATGTCGGCGAATAAGAGGCCGGGAGACCGAAGCAGGTTGGGATAAGCGATGTTTTGGTCAAGTCCTCAGCGCGGTGTTTGACTAGCGTTGCGCGAGAACTTGAGGTACATCAGGTAGAAGATAAACGCGCAAAGCGTTAGGAATTAAAATCAAGGAGTCGAGCATGAGCTTAGTGGGCATACCCAATGCAGTCGAAGAGTTTTCCGTTGAATGGCTCAATCAAGTCCTTCCTGCCTTCGACCCGACCTTGCCTTTGGTCTCAAAGTGCAGCGCCCGAGCTTCTGAAACCCCCGGTCAAACGGCAGAAATCGTTTTTTTAGAATTGCAGTGGGCAGCAGAGGATCCTTCAGATCTGGCGCGTTTACCTACCAAAATGATTGCGAAATACACCAGTCAAAATCAGCAGGTCATCGATGAGATCATTAATGTCTTCGATCAATATCGAAGGGAGACCAGCTTTTACCGAGATTTTGAAGCGCCAGGTTTGCGAGTCCCGAGGTGTTATTACCAGGCCTTTGATCCATCCCGCCAGGCATTTGTGCTGTTGCTTGAAGACCTAGGTCCAGCCGAGTCGCCTTCATGGGCGATTAGTTCTCAGCAAGTTTCCCTGGCCTTATCCAAATTACCGGCTCTCCATGCAAAGTGGTGGAACCACTCGTTGCTGCGAGATAAAGATTATTTTGTGCAATTCGATGACGCGAGTTTCTTTCAACTGGGCTTTAATGCTGCGGCACAGATTGCGGGAGCTTTGAGCGAATTTATCGAGGAGGTAAGCCTCACCGAGCAGCTGATGCCAATTTTGGCGGAGAAGCAAGAGGTGATGCAATCAGCCTTTGCCCAACGACCGTTTACGCTAGTGCATGGGGATTACCACGCTAAACAGTTGTTTTTTGAGACGGCAGCAGGCGGCGAGTTTGCAGCAATTGATTGGCAATTTCCTTTCGTTGCACAAGGGCCCTGGGACTTCGCTCGCCTCATGGTGCTTGGCTTATCGATAGAAGAACGACGTGCGAAGGAGCAGGAGTTGATGGCGGCTTATCACCAAGCGCTTGTCGCTTTAGGGGTGAGTGACTACAGCGAAGAGGACTTAGCGAAGGATTTTCGCTTTGGATTGGTCATCAGCCATATGATCAATGTCATTGCGATTGGCAGTACCGATATCTCCTTGGTTGCCAAGGAATGCTCGGATCTCGGCGTCGAGTGGAAGGATGTCATGTTATATCGAGGACAAGCGGCTTTAGAGGATTGGCAAGTACTGCCGTTCATTAAAACACTCTAATGGGTCGCCCGTGCCCCACGGTTGCAACCCTACCTGCGGTTTTAGTTTGGGCAGATTGAAAATACAGGGTATTGAAAAAGGCGGTGTGGAATCAGACGAGTCTGAATAAAGCCCGGGTGGCTAAGATCTGCGTATTGAGATCAGAGGGCCAGCATCGCTGAGCACACAGCACNNANCACNCAGCACACAGCACACAGCACACNGCACACAGCACACAGCACACAGCACACAGCATAAAGAAAAGTCATCTTCCGCTGCCNGCTATTTTTATCGGTAACCGGCTGGGGTCGAGATTGCGCATTGAAGCAACACGAGGGCTGATATTTTNGATACACTCTGGTCAGTCAGAAGGAGTTTGACATGCTCGACGAACAATTTATTCGATCCCAATTCCCCGCTTTCTCGGAGGCATCACTTGAAGGCTACGCTTTATTTGAAAATGCCGGAGGATCCTACCCTTGTCAGCAGGTGGTTGATCGACTCAACCGATTTTATCGACAACGAAAAGTTCAGCCTTATTATGGCTTTGCCGCTTCCCGAATTGCGGGCGAAGAGATGGATGAAGCCAGAAGCCGGTTGGCGGCTTACTTAGGTGTTTCGGCCGACGAGCTCAGTTTTGGACCTTCGACCACTCAGAATACCTATGTGCTTTCGCAGGCATTTAAAGAAATGTTGAGACCGGGCGATGCCATCATTGTGACCAATCAGGATCATGAGGCGAACAGTGGTCCTTGGCGTCGCTTGGCCAATGCAGGATTTGAGATCCGGGAGTGGCAAGTTGACCCAAGCTCTGGGCATCTGGCACTCGATGCTTTAGATGCCTTATTGGATGACCAAGTTCGCTTAGTATGCTTTCCGCATTGCTCTAATGTGGTCGGTGAGATTAACCCCGTCGCTGAGATCGTTGCAAAAGCCCATGCTGTCGGTGCGTTCTGTTGCGTGGATGGTGTCTCCTACGCACCGCATGGCTTGCCGAATATTACGTCCCTCGATGCGGACATCTACCTGTTTTCAACCTACAAGACCTACGGTCCTCATCAAGGGGCCATGGTCGTCAGGCGAAACCTGGTGGATCAGTTACCCAATCAAGGGCATGAGTTTAATGGAGGGGATCCGACGAAACGACTAACACCAGCGGGGCCGGATCATGCACAAATTGCAGCGTGTGCAGGCATAGCGGATTATTTTGATGACTTGGCGAAATTCCATGGGTTTGATGGTTTGAGGGCCTCTGAAAAAGGCGAGCGGGTACACGCGCTGTTTCGCCAGCGCGAGCAGCAATTGCTTCAGCCATTATTAAATTATTTCTCCAGTCGAAATGATGTGCGATTACTGGGGCCTGCTGATGCTGAGGGTCGAGCGCCAACGGTGTCCGTTGTGCTTAAAGAGCCAGGAGAAACAGTTGCGGCGCGTCTTAATTCGGAGGGTATTATGGCTGGGGATGGCGACTTTTATGCGGGTCGAGTCATTCGAGCTATGGGCGAGGATCCAAATCGGGGTATTCTCAGACTGAGTTTTGTGCACTACACAAGCGAGGCTGAAATCGAGCAGTTATTATCGGCATTGGATCGTCAACTTTAGGGCTAGACCCCTAAAGTTGGTAGGTCGGTGACAGGTTGTTGCCCTGTTTAGTTTTATCACCGTCTCACAGGATCGATCGCCGCAGATGGGGTTGCTGGGACGACTGATTCTGAGCATAGCGGGCGGGTGCTCGCATTGGATTCGAGAGGAACCATAAGACCTCCGAGTCTCAAACGTTGGTTGACAGAATAAGCAGTGCCGTGGGTGCGGCGCTGGGTTTAAAAACGTGAAATTGAGGTGCCTGAAAAATCAATTCGGTGTACTGTAGGTCAGGTGGAGAGCATCATGGATGTGGGTAACAGAAGGAAGCGCAAGATATGTCAGAGCAAATGAAAATTTTGGATCGCTGGCCTGAGCAAGAGACTCGAGGTCACACGATTCCAGGATCAAGGTACACCAGCCGAGAATTTATGGAGCAAGAGTGGGAAGGCATGTGGACCAAAGTCTGGTTGCTGCTTGGGCGTGAAGCCGAAATTCCAAATCCGGGTGACTGGCAGATGGAAGAAGTGGGTACCGAAGAAATTTTGATGGTGAGACAAAAAGACGGTAGCGTAAAAGCGTTTTACAACGTTTGTCAGCACCGAGGGAACCCGCTGGTCTCAGAATCAAAAGGAACTATTCTGCGGCGATTCGTTTGTAAGTACCACAGCTGGGCATTTTTGCCAGATGGGACCCTCAATTTTGCACCGGATAAAGAGGATTTTCCTGAGGGTAATCCCTGCGAGCATGTTCGGTTACAGGAACTCCGGTGCGAACTGTTTGCAGGCTTTGTTTGGGTCAACATGGATCCAGATTGCCAATCCTTGAAGTCGTACCTAGGGCCGATTTGGGATGATTGGGAGGCTCGGGATATCCATACATGGCGCCGGACCATGGCCAACAGTATGTGGCTGCCGTGTAATTGGAAGATTGTGTTGGACAACTTTAACGAGTCATACCACGTGCCGACAGTACATCAAGGGGCAACCCCGGATACGGATCGAAAAGCGATTCGAGGTCACATCGATACTTACTTCAAAGAAACGCAGTTTGACCTTGCCGATGAGGGTCACAATCGGATGGTCATGAAAGGGGGGTTTGGCATCGGTTCAACCGATGAAGAGGGTAATATCCTTGAGCCTTTAGCGTCGCAGCTCCGATACTGGGAGATCGACCCTGAAGACTTCAAAGGTCGTCCAGAGGCGACTCGCGAAGCCCTGCAACAAGCAAAACGGAAACTCGGGGTCGGTAAAGGCTACACGCATTATGATCGCATTCCCGATGAGCAATTTACCGACGCGTTTCACTACACGCTGTTCCCCAATTTCGCTGTCTCGGTCTGGTCTGATGGGTTCCACTTTCTAAGAGCGCGACCCCATCCTGATGATCCCCAGCAATGCTTGTTCGATAATTGGTGGTACGCCAGTCCAGCCTCGATTGAGGCGGGTGCTAAAAGCGGTGGTAGGCAGGCCAGGGCAATGATTGCGACTGACGCGGGGGAGGAGGCACCGTTACGAATGCTGACCTATGGTGAGGAATCGATTGGGGCTGCTATCGAGGAGGACGTTGCGGTGTTCGTGACCCAGCAGCGAGGGTTCCGTTCGCGAGGATTTAAAGGCGTTTATCTCTCCAATCAAGAGAAGCGCATTCGTCGGTATCACGAGTTGATCGACGATTATATCGAGGGCCGCCTGCCGAAGGCGTAAATGCAATCAAAGGCGACTATCGCCTAGCAGATGAAAGAGGTAACTATGAGCGATCTCGCTGACCGATTGGCGATTCAAGATGTGATGACCCGCTACGCCGCGGGCGTGGATGACCGCGACATGGCTCAGTACCGAGCATGTTTTGCTGATGACGTTGAGATCGTTGGCTTTGGTGGTGATCCGGTTCAGGGCGCAGACCTTTGGGTGGAAGACGTGATCCAGAAATTGTCGGTGTTCGGGGCGACCCAACACATGTTGGGTCCGCAATTGGTCAAACTTGCGGGGGATCAAGCCAATGCAAGAACGGATGTTCAGGCTTTGCATTATATGAAGGATGATCCCAAGACGACGCTGACGTTATGGGCAACCTACTTCACAGACTTTCGCCGAGAGTCAGACGGATGGAAGATCTGCCGACATGAACTCGTCAGGCGAGGCACAAGAATTCAGAAGGATGATTGAACGGTCAATCAGGCCCTACCTGCGCCAGGCATTGGATTTGCCCAACAGAGGGGGATGGGTCTGAGGCTTTAGCGTCGTAGACTCACTACCCTGAATTTAACCGCCCTCTGCGGAAGGGTTGTAAATCAGGGTATCAGCTAGGTTACCAAGGGTTAAAGCGACCACGGGAATCTCTCGTTTGTTGCGCGCTGCATAGGTTGCAAACCCTGAATTAAATCGAACAAAAGCCTCCCAAATCCAATCACGCGAAGGGCCCTCGAGGACGATCGCAATGACATGACCGGACATCGATCGCGATAGGATTTCAGCCCGGCGCTCTTGCCTTAAATTCAGATACCAATCCGGCAATTCTGGGGCTCCGCCCTTAGACGCAATGACATATAGCGTTGTGGGATCGTTGGGATCAGAGAGATAGAGTAGCGGCGTTGAGCGTTTTTTTCCTGATCGACGACCTAGGGTCGTGAGTAACAAGGTGGGTGCGCCGAGTCCTGCAATGCTCCACCTGCCTGATGAACGCTGTAACAGCCAACGATCAACCGGAGTTAGAAAGTTAACAAAAAAACGTCCTCCTTGTAGGGTGCTAGCCAGGCTCAGAAAAGGCTTTACGAGCCAATAGCGGATTGATTGGCGAGGGTAATTGAGAACGCCCGATGTCGGGTCAGTTCTCGCTTCGGCTTGGCGCATTGGACCAACTTTTAGGAAGAAGAAAGGCATGAGAATATAGTTCGCTCAGGTCGTGAGCAAGCCTCGGTTGCAGCCTAGTGAGGGTAAATATCAAGGCTATAAGCCTTAGGGCGGCCTCACTAAGTGAGGCGATCATCGAAGATTTAAGGGGGTTGCGCTACCGAGTCGTCATGATACCGTTAGCGGGAGTAGCAACCCGCCACGGCAGCAGTTGAGCCANAGTCTGGGTTCGATCCGAGGATCAACAGCCACGTGAATAGGCGAGGGAGGCGAGCGTTGAATATGCCGGAGTCAAACAAGGCGCCACGAGCAAAAAATGTATTGTTGATTATTACCGATCAGCAGCGCGCTGCGGATGTTGGGTTTATGGGCAACGAAGTGGTAAAAACGCCCCACCTCGACGCTCTGGCTGCGCAATCCATGGTATTTGATAATGCCTGGGTTGCTAATCCCGTCTGCATGCCAAATCGAGCCAGTATCCTAACGGGTAGAATGCCCTCCGCTCATGGCGTGGTCTTTAACGACAGATCTTTAGAGCCTGGAATCAATACTTTTGTTCGAGGCTTTAGAAAGGCAGGGTATCGCACCGGATTGATTGGGAAGTCGCATCTTCAGCACGGTGTGAGTAAAAACTCAATGATACCCTTCAGGGGTGAGCCCTCGAGCGTATTGCCCTATCCATCTGGGTGGGATGAGATCGAAGATTTTGAGCGGTATTTAGAGGGTTCGCCTCAAGATCCAGCGGATTATTATGGATTTGATCACATCGAACTGAGTTTGGATCATGGATCAAGTATCGCTGGCCATCATCTAAGGTGGGCATTAGCCCGAGGTGCGAATCCCAGCGAAGTGATTATTGATCAAGATTTGCATCAGGTGGGCACGGACAGGTCAGAGCATTGGCGACAAATTTATCGTCCACCCTACGACCCGGCGTTACATTCCACGAACTTTGTGACTGAGCAAACCAACGCGTTCATTGAGCAAGCGACAGCGGCAGAGCAGCCTTGGTTGGCGGTTTGCTCATATCCGGATCCGCATCATCCGATGACGCCACCCGGGCATTGGTTCGATGCCTATCGACCCGGGGATATGCCGTTGCCCGAAACCCGTCATGATGACCTGCGTGAGGCACCGGAACATTTGAGACATTTCAGAGCAATCCATCCCAGAGATCAACGTAATTGGGTTAGCCCTTGTGGATATGGTAGCGATCGGCTGCTGCAAGAGGCTATCGCAGCAACCTACGGCATGATTGGCATGATTGACGAGGGGGTAGGTCGGATCATGGAGCGCTTACGACAGCTGAAGCTGCTCGACGAGACCATGATCGTTTTTACCTCTGATCATGGCGATATGATGGGTGAGCACGGATTACTGCTTAAAGGCTTCATGCATTATCGAGGCACATTACAAGTTCCTCTGATGATACGACAGCCGGACCTGCCGCCAGGCCGAAGCCAGGTTTTGGCATCGTCTGTTGACATTGCACCGACGCTGTTGGAAGTTTGCGGCTTGCCACGCTATGACGGAATACAAGGTTGTAGCTTAGCGCCTACCCTTCTCAAAGAAACACAAGCTCCGCGGGATTACGTGTTGATCGAAGATGACGTGCCCATGATTACTGCTAAATTGACACCGATTCCCGCGAGAACCAGAACCCTGCTGTTTGAAGGGTGTCGCTTTACCCGCAATAGCAAAGGTGAAGAACAGTTATTCGATCTCGAGGTGGATCCCAATGAGACTCAGGACATCAAAAGGACTGATCGAAGACGTGCGAGGATGCTGGAGAAGCTCTCCGATGCTTTGATGTTAGCCGATGATTCCTCTAGAGGAGCCCCAGCGGCTGAATCAGTTTTTACCTCCTAAAATCGCGGGGTTTCGCTGACATCGTTCAGCGGCTGTTCAGCTTCGCAATGGCATAGTCAGGAAAAATAGATTTCAGGAGAGTATCGATGGCTTTGAAACGAGGTTCTAAACTGTATTCGTCCCTAACGATCCCGATGCTGGGGTTGTTGAGCTTTTCTCAAGGCGTTTATGCCGACGAGCAAAGTGAATTGGAGTTGAGAGAAGGTGATCGAGCTAAAATTGCCTCGTTAGCACCAGAGGAGCGCGAGCAAATGCGGGAATCCCGGCGTGAGCGCCTGGCGGCGATGTCACCAGAGGAGCGCG
>NZGC01000081.1 GCA_002689445.1 Gammaproteobacteria bacterium | reverse complement strand
TTGCCGGGCGAATCACCGCAACCAAACGCGATAGAGACGGTCACCAAGAGGGGCTGAACGGTAGCCCAAACATTGACTCGACGGATGATGAAAATATTGCACTGTCGTTGACGATCGATCTGACACCAGATATTTCGATCAAGATGCGGGGGAACGACCGGCTTTCGGATCGAGCTATCGGTCAATACGGATTTATCAATCAAGGTCCAGCAGGTTTTCGCGGAGCTTATACCGATCATGCTGCTTACGGTTTGAGAGTCGTGCCCACGGGGACTCCAGGGTCCGTGGCATACACCAACCCCGGTAATGGTGCGATTGTTTCTGGGATGCCGGTGCGGCCGGGTGTCGATCCCGCGTCGGATCATGGGCCCAATGTTTCGTTTGGCCGAACCGATGTTGAAGGGCTTTATGGGGGCAGTGACGAAGACACTATGACCAACTTGGTCAATGATTCCGGCGGCAACTGCCAATGGCCTTATCGTAATACTGAGTGTAATCATTCAAGGTTTGATCACAGTTCGAGCAGCTTTGAGTTGACCTGGGATATTAATGACGATACTTCGTTAACCTACCTGTTTGGTACCAACGATTTTGAATATACCTTCAATATCGACATCGATGGATACGACAGTGATTTCACGAAATACCGTCAAACCGTACTTGAGGACGTTTGGAATTACTCTCACGAACTGCAATTAAACATGAATTTTGGTGATCGAATTTCGGTGACGTCAGGTTTGTTCAGTTTTTCCGAGTCGAGAAGTCAGACGTACTCGCTGACCAACAACACGCCGAGATATACAACACCCGCCGATTATGGTGATTTGGCGTTGCCAACGCCTGAGGCTTTTGGGCTCGGGGGAGCAAGTATTCTCCAAGTCTATACAGGATTTGGGCTGACCCTCGCACCTGTGACCATCGATACGCCGCAAGACGGTGAACAGGTCGCGGGATTGCATGGTGGCAGCGAAGATCGGTATCGCCACAAAAATCGGTCCTTCAACGAGCAGGTTGCGTTTTATACACAGGCGACTTTTGAAATTAACGACCAGTTTGCCTTAGTCGCAGGGGTTCGATATGCCAAAGATGAGAAAGATGCCTTAGAGCGCCGCGTCGCTTATGCTGAAATACCCTTGGCGAGTGCTTTTTCGCCAGTGTTGGTTGGCTTGAGTACGATACCTTCCGCATTTTACCCCAGCAATATGGCCACCAATGCCGAGGGTTTTCAAATCCCAGGAGTCGGTCAGAATACGTTGGCGTTTTATGCGACACCAGCCGCTGCTGGCGGTCTAGGGGCGTTGACTGATCTTGCGTTGACCAATATAGCCGCTGGGCGAGCAGTGTTTAATGGAAACCCTGCTAACCCCATTACGCCGGTTTGCGCGATTGATGATGGTAGCTGTTCGAATACCTTGTTGTTGCAGGGAATGCCCTTTAGCTTCGCCTGGAGAACCTCTGATCAAGATTCATGGTCCGATACCAATTTTAGGGTCAATCTAGATTGGACCCCGAATGATGATACGTTGATGTATTTCTCGGTTACGACGGGATATCGTGCAGGGGGTTTTGCTCTCGGCGTATTGGATGCCCGAAGTTCTACCGGGGGTGAGGGCTGTGTCCCAGCGGGTGGTTTTTACGCCAATTGTTTAAAGCCAGTTTCGTATGACGAAGAGACCGTTACGGCATTTGAAATAGGTTACAAGGGCACGTTGCTTGATGGTCGAGCGCAAGTGAATGCATCAATCTACCGCTATGATTACGAAGGCTATCAAGATCAAATCGATTCCTATGATAGTGCTCGTGGCGCCTCCGTCGATACCGTAGTTAACGCGGGCGGTGCGATTAATCAGGGTTTTGAGATCGAGGGGACATGGTTGATTGGCGATTACGCCACGGTCGGGGGCAACTATAGCTATACTGACACGGAGTACGCCGATTCCTATGAGGTGACTGAGCGCAATGATTTCAATCTTCCCAACTCTTTGTTTCAGTTTGCATTGGATGCGGACGGGAACAGGGTCCAAAATGAGATTGGTCAAAACGTCTTCAATTTAGATGCTTACCTTCGGGACGTCGAAGGCAATCCGCTCAAGCGAATTCCAAAGCACAAAGCGACGTTATTCGGAACCTATGAGATACCAACCGATAATGGCACAGTGGCGTTTAACGCGACCTACAGTTATACCGGTGAGTACTCATCCTCCGCATTTCAACGAGCAGCAGATCTCGTGCCATCGCGGAAGCGAATTGACATGAGCGTCAGTTGGAAGGATAACGCCGACAGGTGGGCGGCTCGGGTTTTTGTTGATAACGTCACGGATGAGAATGTATTCCGGGGTATTTCGATTTCAACCGAATCACAAAATTACCGAACAACGGGAGAGCGACTCTATCCGCGTTACTGGGGGATTGATGTGACCCGACGCTTTGGCGGTTAATGTTTGAAGAGTATCGAAAAAGGGCGCCGAGGCGCCCTTTTTTTATCCCTAAGTTCAGTAAGGAAGTGACTAAAGCAATGATTTATCCGGCGTGCGGGACACCAAGGTATTGGACGAGATGGCTATTTCTCGTGCTGATGATCGGTAGTGCTGGACAGATTCAAGCGGGGCTTTCGGCGGATGAGCTGAGATTGATTGAAATTGCTCAACAGCAACAGGAGCCTGCTATTGCCTTGCTCGAAGAAGTGGTCAATATCAACAGCGGCACGATGAATCATGCCGGGGTGAAACAGGTCGCCGATGTATTTGCTCGTGAGCTTGAAGGCATTGGCTTTCAGACCCAATGGCACGATATGAGCGCGGTCAATCGTGCCGGTCATTTGTTTGCCGACAATGCCGGTCCTGGAGTTTGCCAACTGTTGATTGGTCATCTAGACACGGTGTTTGAGTCCAACAGTCCGTTTCAGACCTTTGAGCGAAATGGCCTGCGAGCCACCGGGCCCGGAGTTAACGATATGAAAGGTGGTGATGTGGTCATTGTGTTTGCCCTGAAATCACTCAAATTGGCGGGGCTCCTTGATGAAGGCCGGTATATTGTGGCGCTTATAGGAGATGAGGAGAAATCAGGTTCGCCAAAGTCAATCAGTCGGTCACACTTAATTGAAGCGGCAAAATCCTGCGATGTCGGCTTAGGTTTTGAATACGCCGCCAGCCTCAATGCCGCGACCATTGCGAGAAGAGGCTCGAGTGGTTGGCGGTTAGAAGTAAAAGGTAAACGTGCCCACTCATCGGTGATATTCAGTGAAGCCGTGGGCAGTGGTGCGATTTTTGAAGCAGCTAGGATACTCAATCGGTTTCATGAAGACCTGGTCGGGGAAGCTTATCTGACCTTCAACCCGGGACTCATTTTGGGTGGAACCGAGATCTTGATGGAAGAGGCATTGAATCGAGGCGAGGCTTTTGGGAAGTCGAACGTGGTGGCTCAGCATGTGATCGTGCAAGGAGGATTGAGAACTTTGTCTCGGGATCAAGAGCTAGCAGCCCGCGCGAAAATGATCAACATTGCCCGCAACAATGGGCTGCCTAGAACCCAAGCGGAGATGAGTTTCACGGAGGGTTATCCTGCAATGGCGCCGACTGAGGGCAATCGAGCCCTGCTTGAGGTGTTGAGTCAAGCGAGCCAAGATTTGGGTTATGGGGAGGTAGCTGCATTCGATCCCGGAAAGCGAGGAGCTGCCGATATCTCTTTTGTTGCTGAATATCTTGATTCGATCGATGGAATCGGGGTTGAGGGCAATGGAGCGCATGCTTTGACGGAGGAGATCGACATGGCAACATTGCCTCTGCTGATTGAACGGGCAGCGCTGTTGATGTACCGCCTATCGCAACAAGAGGTTCGTCAGCAGTAGGTTCATGCTGGATGTAGCAGCCCCCGGTGACCCTCGAAGGTTAGTGCATTTGCTTTGATCGTAGGCTTCGCTTGGAAGGCTGCGGAGGGCTCAGACTTATCGACTACTCAAGTGAAAATGTTGGCGAGTGCTGGTTAGGCACTCGGCCATGATCTGATTGTTGTATCGTTTGATGATGGCTTGGGATCGAAAGAGTTGAGGCAACTCGATCACAAGTACGACTGCGACGAGCATCCATCCTCCGACGCTAAAGGTGAGCCCGCCTACGATTGTTCCCGTCAGATTAAGCAAGCCAAAGAGCCAGCGTCCCAGGTAGAAGTGGTGCAATCCTCCGACGATGATGTAGTTCAATGCAGCATAAGTGTCTGGATCCTTGATGCCTTGTCCCTCAAGCCGGTAGTAGTACTGTCGATGCTCCGGCGAAAGCTGAGTGACTTGGCTGCGCAGTAGGTCTTCTTCTTGGTCTAATTCGATCATCGACATGGCAGCTCCGGGACGGGGTCGTGGTGCTTACACAGGCTATCGCGATCGCTGCAGCGGCGAATGCGAGCGATGCTGATCCGGAGTCCTCGCCACAGACCGTATCGATCCAGAGCCTGACAAGTAAATTCGGAGCAAGTGGGTTCGAAATTGCACTCGATGCCAAAATACGCCCGAGACCCGCCTTGTTGCTGATAGCGTCGGATCAGCTGAATCACAAGAGATGCAATACTCATCAGGAGACGGCCCTACCGAGCGTGACGACCATAGCTTCACGCGACCAAAACAGCATATACCGTTTATTTTCGATGACCTGAAACACGACCTGCCAGCCAGCGGCGGCCTCTTGGTTGAGTGTGGACTCAATTTTCTTCAAGGGAAGACCGCTGGAGCCGAGAAAAATGGTACCGCAGCCGCCTTCGGCGATGTGGAGTATTTTGAATTCGTCGTAATGGGTTGTAGTCATATTGATTTCCTCTGGGATTGATGCAGTGGAATACAAGCCCCTTTGGCTGGGTAAGGTGGCCCAGCAGAGTTGCTAGCCCTCTGTTTCGGTTCGTCGCTTATTTTGATTCCTTGGTCGCTCAAAGTCCAAACTTGGTATTTTTGGTGCGAGTTAAGAGATATCCTCTGTTAATTGCCAGTGTCTAGGATGATCGTTACGAGTTCAATGCTAAGAATCCGGATCGGCGGCGCTGACCCGGATGAGCCAGTCTAGACTGCCTGGAGCGAGCGCATTGGTACCAGCATAACTCGGCCAAATGTGGGTCACCGTGATGTAACCGGTGCTGAGTATTTTTCGATCAGTGTCTTCAGAGTCTTGGGTATCGCCTGCATACCCTGAGCGCCAGAGCCCTGGTTCAGCCTCCTCATAGACGTTGTTGATCAGTGAGGAGGGCGCAAGCCTAGCCTGTTTGATTCCCTTGAACGGTAACGTCTTGGGAAAGTTAATCACTAAGACACCCGGCATTGCCAACAACTCTGGCTGCTCGATGAGGCGAGTGGCATAGGTCGCGGCGAAGGGGAAAACGGCTAACGTGCTGGCAAAGCCAGACGCTGCTTCAGCAAAATCAATTTCAGCCGATAATGCAATCGCAGGAACGCCGAGTTGAGATGCCGTGACAGCAGCGCCCACTGTGCCAGATACCATGACATCGAGCCCCATGTTTTGGCCAAAATTAATTCCGGATATCACCAGATCTGGAGGCGCCTCCCTCAGCAAATGACCAATGCCCAAACGGACTGCATCAGCTGGCCGTCCTTCTACGCGCCAGACTTGCTTGCCCAGAGAACTAAAACGAACTCCGGTGCTACTGATACTGGTAGCGCTGCCACTTTGATTGCTCGATGGTGCAACCAGATAGACCGTGTGCCCGGCTTCGATGAGTGCGGCTTTCATCGCCTGGATTCCAGGCGATAAGTAACCGTCGTCATTGGTGAGCAGTATTTTCAGCGATTCGGCGGCGGCCAGAGGTGTCAAAAACACCTGAAGGACGACAAAAATTAAGACTCGGTTCATCTTGCACACCCCATCCGGTACAGCAAAAAGACCTAAGAAGTATGGCATGATCAGAGTAAAAAGGAGAAGTCAGATGTCGGCATATGAAACCCTCGAATTAACGGTTAAAGACCGAGTAGGCTTTGTTACGATCAACAATCCTCCGGTCAATGTGATGACGCCAAAGTTGTACCACGAACTGGTAGCAGTGACTGAGCAGTTAGAGACAGACGAACGGTTGAAGGTGGTTGTTTTTCAAAGTGCTGACCCGGATTTTTTTATTGCGCACTTTGACGTCAATGCGATTTTAACCTTCCCTGCAGAGGGCCCCCCCGAGAAGGCAACGTCATTGTCGCCATTCCATCAAATGTGCGAGCGGGTACGAACCATGCCGAAGGCTACCCTGGTAAAGATGGCTGGCCGCGCCGGGGGGGGTGGTAATGAGTTTGCCGCATCTTGTGATATGCGGTTTGGGGTTCGAAATCAAACGGTCATTAATCAGATGGAGGTCCCTTTAGGTATTCTGCCGGGCGGTTCGGGAACTCAAAGTCTTCCGAGATTGGTAGGGAGGGGGCGAGCCATGGAGATATGCCTAGGGGGCGATGATATTGATGCTGAAACCTGCGAACGCTGGGGATACCTGAATAGAATCTTCGAAACGCCATCAGCGATGAACGATTATGTTGATCGATTGGCCGAAAGAATCGCCCGGTGGCCGCAGGAAGCGATCGCCTTGTGTAAAACCTCAATCAACAATGCCGAATTACCGATTGCAGAAGGCTTGCTCGAGGAGGCTTATTTGTTTCAGCAAACGCTGCGCACGGCAGGTGCGCAGACTAATATGAAAAGAGCACTAGAGATGGGGTTGCAGACTCGTGAGGGCGAACTTCGTATGGGGGCATTGGCCTCAGAATTCGCAGATCCAGAGGTCTAAATGGCAAGCCAATCTCCGCAGCAGAGGGTCGACGCGCTCGCCGCTCGCTCGCAAGTTTTGAGGGTAGACGCAGGCTTTGGTGAGCTACAGTTTCGATACTGGCCGGGTCCCGAGAAGGCGCCGGTGCTGTTGCTGGTTCATGGAGGGTCAGGATCTTGGACTCATTGGGTCAAAAATATCGTGTCGCTACAGAGAGCGTACCACCTTTGGGCTATCGATCTTCCAGGTCTTGGCGAATCGGATACCCTGCCTCACGGCTATTCGGCAGAGGATGCGGTTCAGGCTTTTGTGCTGGCTTGCCAACGTCATCCAAACCTCAAGCGGTGCCATGTGGTTGCCTTCTCCTGGGGCTGCGCGGTTGCAGCGCAAGGAGCGCTGCACTTAAGCGCGAACTTTCAAAGCTTAACGTTGATTGGGCCTGCCTCCATTGGCGATGTTTCGAGGGCCGGGGGTATGAAGCCCCTTGAGCGTCGGAAACCGGGCATGAGCGCCATTGAACTTGAAGCCCTGCATCGGACCAACTTGGCGCATTTAATGATTGCGGATGTGGCTAAAATTGATGAATTGGCGGTCTATTTGCAATCCAGCAATACCCGCCGAGCGAGGTTCAACAGTCCTCAGTTTGCCCGCAATACGATGGTCCTTGAGGCAGTCGCATCACTGGCACTGCCGATTCAAGTGCTGTACGGCGATCTTGATGGTCCCGCGCTCCCGGATGTGGCCGGCAAGGAACGGTTATTTTTAGAGGCCAATCCCCATGTACAGTTTTGTCTCGTGCCAGGATCGGGTCACTGGTTAGCCTATGAGCAACCAGAAGAGTTTGAGCAGCGACTTAACACTTTCATCCGGCAAGTGACGCCAGAAGGCTAAGCCACGCTCACGCTTGTGAGACCTCGATCATCAGATGGGCAAGTCTCTCGATGTGTTTCGCTTCAGTGCGCCAATTGCAGATGCTGATGCGAATCACCTGCCGGCCCTGCCATTGCGCACCGCTAACCCAGGCTTTACCGCTCTGTTGCAATGCGGTTAATGCTCGGGTGGTTGCATCGTCGTCGGCGAGTGCCACCAGCATCTGGTTAAAGATGGGACGACTGACGATGGTGTAAGGACTGTGCTCCAAAAGCTGGTGTAGGAGGGCGGCATGGTCGCAAAACCGGGTCACCAGCTCGGCAATGCCATCGCTGCCCAAGCTTTTTATGGTAGCCCAGAGCTCGATAGCGCGGGCGCGACGTGACATTTCCAGCGTGAGGTCCATGCCATCGCGCCCTCGATCGGATTGCAAATAGCTGCCGGAGGACGACAGGGCTTTCGTGAGCGCATCGCCGTAGCGGCAAAATACGATGCCTGAATCATAGGGAACATTCAGCGTCTTATGGGCATCGGTCACCCACGAGTCAGCGGCTGCCACACCCTTGACTAAGGGCTGCGACGGCTTGGATGCGGCGGCCCAGAGGCCGAATGCCCCGTCAATGTGCACCCATGCACCTTGCGCTTTCGCTGCAGGAATCAAGGTCTCAAAGTCATCAAAAGCGCCGGTGCAAACTTGACCGGCCTGCAAAATGAGAATGCTCAACGGACCAAGAGTGGGTAGCTGATCGGGGTTCAGTCGACCGCTCTCATCAGTTTTGAGCCAATGCATGTGCTGGCGACCAAAACCCAGTATTCGTAGGGCTTTTTCGATGGATCCATGCAGGGTATCGGGGCCGTACACCTCGATGCTGGGCGCGCCATTGAGCCCGCGATCACGCAACGGCCAATCTGCACGCTGGTATAGATGTTCCCGCGCTGCGGCCAACGCGCACAAGGTTGCAACGGATGAGCCACTCACAAAACCGGCGAGGCTCTGTTTGGGTAGTCCCAACAGTTCGATTAACCATTGTTCGACAAGGTTTTCTAGGCGAGCAGATAAGGGTGACATGACCTCAAGAGCGGCGTTTTGATCCCAGACATCACTCAGCCAACGGGCAGCCAGAGCGATGGGTAAGGCACCACCGGTGACAAAACCATAGTAGTTGGGGCCAGTTGATAATATCGTGCTGGTTCGGCCAAGGGAGATCAGTTGTTTTAGAACGTCAAGGGCTGGAGAGCCTTCGATCGGCATTTCTTCTGCCAGCCGATCGAGGGTGTCCTCAGCTTGAGGTAATAGGTTGACAGATCGGTTTTCAAGATCATTTAAATAGTCGCGTGCAGCCTCTTTAGCGGTCTCCAGCAGTAACGCCCAATCATCGTGAGGCACCCTTTTAGTTTCTTCCATAGCTTTCTTTACTGGGAGGTTAGGTGCGCTAGGGGAATCTCTGGGAAGACCAGGCTAGTCATCAGTCGCAGGCGACTCAGTACGACACTGCATCAGATTCAAACTTGAAGCCAGCCGGGTCAAGAATGAGTCGATGCCTTGGGCCCGGCGCATCGATAGGTCCGCCTTGGTAAGCAACGTCCTCGGCCCATAGTGCGACTCGCCGATCATCGGCGTCTTTGCGAATTCGAGTTTCGTAGACTCGCACGGTTTGCTGATCGAGCGCCTGCCATGCCTTCTCGGCTGTCTTATGCTGGGCGAGTTGATACAAGGTAATCCAGGTTGGCGGAGCTAGGTCAATTTCTCCGAGTTCGTGTCGCCTCAATGCTTCGCTCGGAGAAATCCATTCGTGATTTTGAATTTCATGGCCGTCCACGGCAATGTCTTGTTCCGTCGCAAGAATGGTGGCAAAAAACCAGGTTGCATACCGCCTTGGTGTGCCTGCTGGTGGGGTCCAGTGAGCGAACCAAGCGAAGGCATCGGCGCCAATCGTGATTCCCGTCTCCTCTAGCGTCTCTCGAACCGCAGCCTGATGAGCCGCTGCATCGGCATTTTGATCTTCCGGGTAATCCTCGGGGTCAATTCTGCCTCCGGGGAAGACCCACATTCCACCGAAATGGACTTTTGAGGTCCGATGCAGCATTAAGGTTTCAGGTTCCCCCTCTCCGTCCCGCAGCAGCACCACAGTGGCCGCGGGAATGGGGGGTGTTTCCTCCTGATTGGGTTGATCGGCGGTACCGTAAATGTCATTGCGGTGTTGATTAGTCATAATTTCTCACTGTTATTGATAGTAGGGCACAGCGTACCGGGGCGCAGGACGGCTGATGATCCCATCATCCGTTAACGCCAAGTGCGTTAATGTTTGTTCGTCATGGTTCATGCGCCATGATAGCAGGCGTTGTGCATACTCTAGGACCAAACTTTGGTATTCCGGGTGATCGGCGAGGTTAATCAGCTCATGAGGGTCTTCCCTGAGATCAAAGAATAAGGGTGGCAACTGGGTAAAATGCACATATTTGTAATGCTCCGAGCGAATCACATTAAGGGTGCATTGGTGAGGACTGAGACCTAACCTTGACTCCTGAGCTTCGCCCGCTGGAATATCGCGAAAATCGTACTCCCAGTGGGCGGCATCCCGCCAATAACCCGCTGGCTGACCGGTCTGAATCAATGGAAGCAAAGATTGACCGTCGCATTGATGGGGAACAGGCAGGTCGAGCCATTCGAGAAGAGTTGGCATAATGTCGATATTCTCAGTGAATCGATCGACGATCTGGCCTTGGCTCTCGGCTACCTTGTTTGGGTCACGAATGATAAGTGGAATGTGGTAGGAGGCATCGAAATACCCAAGTTTTCCTAGCAGGTGGTGGTCACCAATCTGCTCGCCGTGATCCGAGGTAAAGATAATCAAGGTGTTGTCCCAGTGACCGGCCGCTTTGAGATAATCAAATAATCGACCCAAGCTCGTGTCCACCTCGGTCATTAAACCGTAGTAGCTACTTTTGAGCCGCAACAGTTTTTTATCGTCACTGGGCGCTCGATAATGGCGTTTCGCTAGCATCTCTTGCAAGAATGGATGTTGAGCCGCTTCGGTTTCAAGGTCCTCGGCACGAACAAAATCGTCCAGCTCTTGGGGAGGATACAGCTCGTTATAAGGGTGCGGTGCAACCCATGGAGGGTGAGGTCGTAGTAGTGATAGGTGGACGCAAAAAGACTGGTCAACCTGACCGATATAATCAATAACTTGGTCAACCATAAATCGAGTATCGTGATGCTTTGCAGGAATTTTTAATGGGGCGGCATAGTCTCCACCAGCCTCATATTCAACGTGAGGGGCTTTTTCGGTATACAGCTTCCAATTAGGTTCGGGTATTGGATAACCCAGATCTTCCAACCACTTAGCCCAGGCATCGGGAAACGTTCCCATCTGTAACACGGGCTTGATCCCTGGGAGTGGTCCCTCGTAGGAAGTGAGGATGGGATCATCCTCAGCAAACTGACGTGGATCGTTAGCCGTATCGGTATAGCCAAACAAGACGGGGTCATAGCCGTGGTGGCGGGTTTCGAGGGCCCAGTTTGTGAACCGTGCATCGAGGGGGGTACCGTTCGTGCCAGAACGGTGGTTCTGCAAGTACATCCCAGTATGAAGGCTGGCGCGAGATGGTCCGCAGGGCACCGCGTTGGCGAAATGGCGTTTGAATAACGTACCCGATGCCGCCAAAGCGTCGAGATGCGGCGTTTGCACGCGGTGACCGAGCGTCGATAAGCAGTTACCGCGCCATTGGTCGGCGGTAATAAAAAGAACATTCTTCATAAATTGAGCCTCTTAAGCGGAGTATGCCATAGCGACCTGAACAGTGTCGTTTTTGTTAATGGTTGCGTATCATGCCCAGCCATTCTCTAAGATGCTGCCTGCTATGGCCACTCAACTGCAACCTCATTCTTTGACCTCTCGGGATTGGTATCCTTGGGTGATTTGGTTGTTCTCTACTCTAGGGTTTCTGTTTAGTGTGCCTGGTCAGACCATGGGAATGGGTGTTTTTACTGATCATTTTATCGAGGTTCTGGGTTTATCAAGAACCGAGCTCTCATTAGCCTATTTAATGGGCACGCTATTGTCAGCTGCCTGTTTGACCCGTGCAGGACGGTGGTTTGACGTTTACGGAGGACGGCCATTAATCGCGCTTTCAAGCGTTGGTTTGGCGATTGTGCTGTTTTATATCAGTTGCTTGGATGTTATCGCGAGCCTTTTCACTGATGGTAGCGCGCTGCCCTGGATGCTGATTTTGGTGGGTTACTTTGGGGTTCGGTTTCTCGGTCAAGGCGTGTTGACCAGCGCCTCAAGAAATATTTTGTTGATCTGGTTTTTGACCCGGAGAGGTCTGGTGAGTGGTATTCGAGGCGTCTTCGTATCCTTCGGTTTTGCATTGGCCCCGCTGGGACTTGCTGCGCTCATTGGGCTCTACGGATGGCGAGGGGCGCTTTGGCTGCTCGGCGTAGGACTTGTGCTGTTTGCTTTTTTTGCTTGGAGCTTTGTACGGAATCGCCCGATTGAGCCGCAGCCACTAAAACAGGAATCCGGTGAAGATTCTGAAAACCAATCGCTGAATTCAACAGAAGTGTTGGGCCTCAGCTTGAGCGAAGTTAGGCGGCGGCCGATTTTTTGGTTGTATGCGGCCAGTTTATCAATGCATGCACTGTTCGGTACTGCTTTAACCTTTCATATTGTGTCGATTTTTGAACAAGTGGGATTGGGTCCAGATAGGGCCTTCTCCTATTTTCTACCGGCAGCCATTTTTTCAACGGTGGTCAATTTGCTGGCCGGTGCGGCGGCAGATTCCCGGCCTTTAAAACCTTTTCTGGTAGCCATGTTGGTGGCTTTCTTGCTGGGCGCTTGGGGCCTTACTTATCTGGATAGAGCATGGGGTTATTGGTTGCTCGCAGCTGGATTTGGCATAGGGGGTGGGCTCTGGGGCGTTCTGTCTAATCTCGCTTTTGTTCGGTTCTTCGGCTTGAAGCACTTAGGCGAGATCAGTGGTTTAAATACGGCTCTCACGGTTTCCGCGAGCGCAATTGGCCCGGCGGCCTTCAGTCTTGGCCTAGATTGGTCAGGCAGCTACCAAGTTCCCGTGGTGCTCTGCATGCTGGGTCTTGCCGTTTTGTTGATTTGGGCATTGGTCCAGCCCTCTGAGGAGCTGAGTCGTACTTAGGCGTTCGGCCCTGGACTGACTACAGCGAGGCATTTAGGAAAAGCTGATTGGCAACTCATCGGCTAGACGCACCCGTTGAACGCGTTTAGACAAAATACGAAGCCCGATCCGTTTAAATTGAAATGGATGTTGAATGATCAATGTCCGCCTGAGGTGAAGACAGCTTCAGATCGTCGGCGCTAAAAGCTGTGATAGATAATCGGTGCCAATGGCTGTGATCGTACGTGATGACGCTGGGCGATGGAGCTCTTTTCCAGCGGGCGCTAACCCAAGCATCATTGATGTCTCCTGGAGACGAGGTTTTATGGTATTTAGACGCTTCTTACAGAGTCTCTTGGCGCTGCTAGCAACCAGCCTGCTGAGTAGCTGTGATCAGTCAGACCCATCCCCAGTCAACCCACTTCCATCTGAGGAAAAAATCGTGAACTCTCCCCTGACTGAATCTTTGTTTAACTCCGGCGAACTGCAGGCGATTGCGTATGGAAGTTATCGAAGTGACAGTCGATCGGTGGTTGCTTCGGTAGAGGACATTATGGAGGATCTGCGGATCCTAAGCGCCCTTGGTTACAACATGATTAGAACCTACAACACGCAGCAGTTTGATGAAGTGCGTCGGATATTCTTAGCGATTGAGGCGCTCAAAAAAGAAGAACCCGAGTTTTCGATGTACGTTATGTTAGGTGTCTGGATTGATTGCGAGGGTGCGTTCGGTGAGGCGCCTGATCACACTCGGGAAGACCTAGACGCGAACCAGCGAGAAATTGATGCGGCGGTGGAGTTTGCGCAACGTTATCCTCATATCGTTAAAGTCATCGCAGTAGGCAATGAGGCTATGGTGCATTGGGCGGCAACTTATTTTGTGGGTCCAGAGGTCATTCTCAAATGGGTGGAATACTTGCAGTCCTTAAAGCAGTCGGGAGTCTTGGGATCAGGGCTATGGATTACCAGTTCGGATAACTTTGCCTCTTGGGGAGGAGGCGATCCTGTCTACAGGACACCTGTTTTAGAGCAGCTTATCCGGGCCGTCGATTACGTATCTCTACACACCTATCCTTTTCATGACACGCACTACAATCCCCAATTTTGGCAGTCAGGTGCGGGGCCTGATGAGGCTGCGCCTATTTCGGACACGACGTCTTCAGCGATTCACCGGGCTCTTTCGTATGCGGAAGCACAATTTGATGCAACCGAGCGTTACGTTCACTCGATAGTGCCCGGAAAGCCACTACACATTGGTGAAACCGGTTGGGCTAGTGCCGATAATCGACTCTACGGAGAAGACGGGTCTGGCGCCGCAGGAGAGGCGGCGCAAGCACAATACGTTAGGGGCACGCTAGCCTGGACGAGGAGTAGAGGTATTACTGCCGTGTTGTTTGAAGCCTTTGATGAACCCTGGAAAGATGCTAACAACCCCGGGGGCTCGGAGAATCACTTCGGTTTGATGCGAGATCACTTTGCAAAACAGGTGCTTTGGGAGCAGGTCGATCAAGGGGTGTTGGAAGGCCTACGGCGAGGTGGGCAGACGATCACAAAATCCAGTGACCGTGAGAATACGCTTTAGTGAGGAATGTGTTCCCGAGAGGCAAAGTTCAGGAGCGCGAAGGGGCCTGAGGGCTCAAGGGTTAGGTTTGATCGCGCCGCAGGAGCCAGTTGCGATTTGAAACTTGGAGCGGAAGTTTGAAACAACCCGTTGTAAAGGGTTGGTCTTCAAAGTGATCTTGCTGCGTTGTTGATCAGGCTCGCCGACTAGGGCGCTTAGCTTCGAGCCGCTTTTCGGACGACTTCGTTGCCAGACAGTATGACGCTTGATGAAAGCGGATGAATTTGGAGCTAAGCGGATAAAAGCAGATAAAAGCGGATAAAACCAATACCCATATTTTAAGCGTGACCCAGCCCTTAGCGTTTAGCCCCTTGCGCGGTCAACCCGTCAATGCGCAAACAACGACCCAACCCTCGAAGACGTTATCAAGTCATATCCAATATCGAAACACGAATATCGAACGTCGCACCCCGAAGCGCGAAAATCAAACCTTAATCATCCAACCCCAAACCCCAAACCTGAGGTCTCGGACCTTGAATCTCGCGCCTCAAACCTCAAATATTGAACGACGGACGACAGACGACAGACGACGGACGACAGACGACAGACGACAGACGACAGATGACAGATAGCAGATAGGAGACGACAGTCAGTCTCGCAACATTGCTGTGCTTGCTAGAATAGTCGTTGACTTCGGAGCTGGGTGAGCCCTCGCGTGCTAAAGCCGTGATGGCGAATCATCTGTCTAAATACCTGCAGGGGCGCCTGGTGGAACTTGATTTGGCGAAGCGCGATGAGGATACCATTGGCATAGGGGGTTGAGGACAAGATGAGTATCGCTTCGTAATGAGTTTGGTAAAAATCACGATGGCGGTTAAAAAATCGTTTCGCTGAACCGACTTCAAGGTGATTTTGGATCAGGGCTCCGGTAGGTGACAGTCGCTCGGTGAGCTGATGCAACCAGGGTTGCTCCTCGAGTGAAGGACGCTCTGGGTCTTTGGTTCCATCCAAAAATAAATCGTCCACCAAGTAGTCGTAGTAACCGGGGTCTTGTTTTAAGTAGTGTCTGGCATCCGCTTCAATCAGCTGCAAGTTTGGATAGTTCAGATCGAAATATTGACGTGCTAGGAATAAATGGTTGGGATCGATATCAATACCCACAGACCGGGTTAGCGGCATCATTTGATGCAGTTGGTGACACACAGTCCCACCACCAACGCCGAGTATCAGTGCGGATGTCGGCGGCGTTCGCATTAAGCAGGCTGGTAGACTCAAGCAGTCCCACACCGCACCTTGAAACACTTTTTTTGGGTTCCACTGGCTGTGAAAAGCGCCATTTGTATATAGCCTGAGGGAAGCGCCTGCAGACCGAACCTCGTAGGTTTTTCCCTGCAGCGATTGATGGAACAGAACAGCCATTATCGAAGTTTGAGCCGCTCGAGTAGCTTGGCGGTAACGGGATGCGCAGGCGCATCGTTTCGATCAAAGGCCGTTGCGAGCGATTTACCCAACTCCACACCCCATTGATCGAAGGCATTGAGGTTCCATAGTGCGCTGAGGGTTAAGACCTTGTGTTCGTACAAGGCGATCAACTGGCCAAGTCGGTAGGGTGTCAATTGGTCGAAAGTGATCACGGAGCTGGGTTTGTTGCCTGGATAATCCCGATGTTGGTCTTCATTTCGACGACCCTGAGCCAAGGCGGTCACTTGTGCCGCTAAATTCAGGTTAAGGGTTCGGTGAGCAACCTCTGTTGACAAAGGATCCTCTTGAATGCCAATGAAGTCGATGGGTATCAACTGAGTACCTTGGTGAAGGAGTTGGAAAAATGCGTGTTGCCCATTGGTCCCGGTTTGTCCCCAGATAATCAGTCCCGTGCCGTGTTTCACAACTTGACCTTGTCGACTGACTCGCTTGCCGAGGCTTTCCATGTCCAGTTGTTGTAGAAAACTGGGAAAAAGTTGGAGTCGTTCGCAATAAGGGATGATTGCTTGAGATTGCGCGCCTAAAAAGTTGCCGTACCAGGCCGCCAATAAGGCCAGAGCGACGGGAAGATTATCGGATACCGGCGCCTCAGCAAAATGTCGATCCATCTCATGAGCACCCTCAAGGAGAGCGGCAAAAGCCTCAAAAGATGACTGTAACGCGATGGTCAAACCGATGCTCGACCATAAAGAGTATCGGCCTCCAATATCCTCATCAAAAGCAAAAATTCGGCTCTTGCTAACGCCGAATGCGATTGCCTGTTCTGTTGCGGTGGTGAGCGCGACGAGATGAGGCGCGATCTTTTCGCCGCGACCAAGGTGCTCAATGAGCCAATCTTTGGCGGTTTGGGCATTGAGCATGGTTTCTTGGGTTGTGAAGGTTTTACTGGCAATGACGATCAGCGTTGTCTCAGGGTCACAATGCGCGATAACTCTTTGAATCTCAGCGCCGTCAACATTGGCGACGAAATGAACGGTCGGTGAGTCCGTCTGAAAATTACTCAGGGCTTCACAGACCATTTTCGGGCCAAGATCAGAGCCTCCAATACCAATATTTATGATGGTTTCAAAGGGCTTCCCTGTCGCCCCTTGGAGTTGACCCGAGCGGACTCCATCCGAAAACTGTTGAATCGAAGCGAGGGTGGGATCGCTCATCAGATGCTCAGGCGTTCGGATTCGGGTGTGGCCCACTGCGCGATTTTCTGTGAGATTGATCCGATCACCCGAGAACATGCCTTGTCGTAATTCCTCGAAAGGAGAAGCCGCCAGCAAAGCCGTTAGACTGTTCCAAATCGGGACATTGATTTGGTGGTGCGACAAATCCAGATGCAAACCTTGCGTTGAGCGTTTTGCTTGAGCAATCCAGCTTTTGTCTTCCATTGCCTCTTGCACGGTAGGCGGTCTGCGCGCGAAAGCCTCAAGCTGTTGCCAAGCGTCGTGGTGAGTCGGTTCGAAATCTGATGGCATGGGGGTGACTCCAAAAGGGAAATTGTATCAAGAATCGAGGCATAGCCCGCAGCCGTTGGCGCAGACTGGCATCTCTTTTTCATAAGCGTAGCTCAAAAATTCAGAAATAGATCGGTACGGGGCCCTTGAGATCCAAAGATGGCGTAGAATAGCGGGCTTTCAAGATCGAGAAGCAAATGGGTTGGACGAAAATAGGGCTATTGCTGTTGTTGTTGGTTGCAGCAGCTATTTTTTTTGCAGCAGGTGGTCTAGAGGCGCTGAGTTTTGAATCGGTCAAGTCAGGCCAGAAGGCCTTGCAAAATTGGATGCAAGAGGAGCCGCTACTGGGCACTTTGCTGTTTGTGGGCGGATACATTCTGCTGACAGCATTATCGCTGCCTGGGGCCGCGATTTTAACCCTGTTGGCTGGCGGGTTGTTCGGGTTTTGGTGGGGGCTCATTGCGGTCTCTTTCGCCTCGACCCTGGGTGCAACACTCGCTATGTTGTTCTCCCGGTTCTTGTTTAGAGCGTCAATTGCCAAGCGATTCGATTCTTGGGTTGCAGTTATTGATGAAGGGGTGACCAAAGATGGTGCTCGTTATCTGTTTTCTCTGAGATTGGTGCCGGCGATTCCTTTTTTTGTGATCAATTTAGTGATGGGCCTGACCCGGATGCCGGCTACCACGTTTTTTTGGGTATCGCAGTTGGGGATGCTGCCGGGCACAGCGATCTACGTTAACGCGGGTGTGCAACTGTCAGACCTCAGCAGTCCTGCAGGTATCTTATCGCCCGCGCTGCTCGCATCGCTTTTGCTGCTTGCTCTGTTGCCTTGGCTGATGAAGGCATTGCTGAATGCGCTTGAGACTCGGCGGCAATACCGGGGTTACCCTAAGCCCAAGCGCTTCGATCGAGATCTGGTGGTCATTGGAGCAGGCTCTGGAGGCTTGGTGACAGCCCTGATTGGTGCGACGGTAAAAGCTGAAGTCACGCTCATCGAATCCAACGAGATGGGTGGAGATTGTTTGAACAGTGGCTGTGTTCCCAGCAAAGCTTTGATTACCAGCGCCCGTCTAGCGTCCGAAATCGATCGCAGTGAACGGTTAGGCATTTCTGTCGATGGGAAAAAAGTCGATTTTGCAAAAGTCATGGCGGGGGTTGATGCCGCCATTGAAACCATACGGCCCAATGATTCTCCAGAAAGGTACCGAGATTTAGGGGTCGATGTTCGTCTAGGGCACGGAAGGGTTAAAACACCCTACGAGGTAGAAGTAAATGGGGAAGTGCTGACAACGCGCTCGATTGTTTTGGCGACGGGAGCAGCGCCCATTATTCCCGATATCGACGGCTTAGATTCGGCGCGTTGTTTCAGCTCTGAGACCATTTGGTCGTTGTCTGAATTACCCCCGCGATTGGCCGTCGTCGGGGGCGGGCCCATTGGCGTCGAGCTCGCCCAGTCATTTTCTAGGCTAGGATCTAAGGTCACGTTAATCGAAATGATGCCGAGAATCATGATTCGAGAAGACGGAGATGTTGCTGAAGTCATGAGCGAAGTGATGACATCCGAAGGGGTCGAATTG
Organism: Gammaproteobacteria bacterium; assembly: GCA_002689445.1. Classification (GTDB taxonomy): domain Bacteria; phylum Pseudomonadota; class Gammaproteobacteria; order Pseudomonadales; family Azotimanducaceae; genus UBA9926. The sequence goes on along the minus strand of NZGC01000081.1, from coordinate 198,533 downwards.
CATCTGGGGCACCGACTGATATCAGCCGTGACTGATACAGCCGTTACTTTAACGATTGCACCTGTTGAGATGGCAGCTGATTCGGAACCTGATAAAACGGTGGTTTGTGATGCTGTCTTGTTTGCTGCAGGACGTAGGCCACGAGTCACAGGGTTCGGTCTTGAGGACTTAGGGATCAAGCTCACCGAGCGAGGTCAAATCGCGGTTGACCCGTATCTTCGAACTAATTTTACCAACATCTATGCTGTTGGTGATGTCGCGGGACGTTATCAGCTAACGCACACAGCCTCGCATATGGCATGGTATGCCGCCGTTAATGCCTTATTTGGAACCTTTAGGCGGTTTAAAATCGACGAACGGGTGATACCTTGGTGCACTTTTTCAAGTCCTGAGGTGGCAAGAGTGGGGCTGAATGAAGCTGAGGCTAAAGAACAAGGGATCGCGGTAGAGGTCACCCGTTTTGACATTGCAGAGTTAGATCGAGCCATTGCTGAGCGGGAACGGCGAGGCTTCGTCAAGGTGCTAACAAAGCCGGGCTCCGATAAAATTCTTGGCGTTACCATTGTCAGTGCTCATGCCGGAGAGACGATTGCTGAATTCGTCTTGGCGATGAAGCACGGGCTGGGTTTAAGAAAAATTCTTGCCACGATTCATATCTATCCCACTTGGAGTGAGATGAATAAGTTCACTGCTGGCGCTTGGCAAAAGGCGCGCAAGCCGGAGTGGTTGATGCCTTGGCTGACGCGATATCATCGTTTCAGGCGGGGTGATTAGTGGGTCAAGCGCAGGTCCTGAAAGCTGCGGCATCTCTAGGTGGTGAGGTTAATCTACCTAGTATCCCTCATTAAGAAGCGGAAACGCGGAAAGCGCGGATGCTGCTGAGACTTGGGTGGCCGGTCGAACGAGTTCAGGATGAACTTCTGAAATATCGGTAAGCCCACAAAGCGCAAGCGCTTCGACCAATTCTTTGTGCAAAATCTGTAAGCAGGAAGTAAGCGCCTCAGGACCACCCGCGGCTAGCGCCCAGCCTTGCAATCGTCCGAGTCCTACCGCATCTGCCCCCAAAGCCAGGGCTTTTACAATATCAGTGCCTCGGTAAAAGCCGCCGTCAATAATTACTTCGGCTTGATCTAGGACAGCGGCTTTAATATCAGTCAGTAAATCGAGGCTCCCCAGGCCATGATCGAGCTGCCTTCCGCCATGATTAGATACGTAGATCACTTCGACACCGAGGTCGATCGCGCGTTTGGCATCATCCGGATGGTTAATACCTTTAACAATTAATGGTAGGTCAAATTCTTGCTTGATCCGAGCAACATCACTCCAGGCCAGCTTCGCTTGGTATCGAAAATCGCCGGGAGAGGCTTGTGAGGTGGGGACCACCCGCTTGGCAATATCGCGCTCACGACGACTGAGTACGGCGGTATCAACGGTTAAACAGAGGCCCCGGTAGCTTGCTGCAATCACACGATGGATCAGGTCGTCGACCCAGGTTTGATCTCCTCTGACATAAAGCTGATAGACCTTGTCGGCCTTGGAAGCTTTGGCGATGGTCTCAAGATCGGGCTCACACACCGAACTGGCAAAGCTCATGACATTGGCCTCAGCGGCGGCAGAGGCTGCTCCCGCGCCGCCTTGAGGATCGAGGACTTGCAGGGATCCAATGGGGGCTAAGATCACTGGCATCGCCATACGGCAACCCAACAGTTCAGAGCGGGTATTGACCTCAGAAACGTCGTTCAGCACTTTCGGCATGAGGGCCCGTTGTTCAATGGCCTGCCGATTACGTAGGAGGGTGGTCTCGGTTTCACTGCCACCAATCAAATAGTCCCAATGCGTTTGGTTAAGATTCAGCCGAGCGGCTTTGACAAATTCGTGCAGTGTTTTAAAGGTATTTCTCGGCATAATGGCTTTCCTGTAAGTCAGCTGCGTCCCTGCTGTGGTGACGCTTGACTCCCGTCAAGGTTTAAGTACATTGAGCTTACAAAGAATGGATTCGGGAGTGCAAATGAGCATCAGTATTGAGGAAGCGGCGGAAAGCGATCGAAAAACGATACGATCATTGGCGTGGACGATGGCCGGTTTCGGCCTTTTAACGGTCGTGTTAATCGTGGCTGCATTGGCTATCACATAGTGACCATAGTACGAGAGGCAACGATAAAACTGCGACCGGCAGGTGGGTAAAGTCAGGTGCAATCCTCGACCTGGCTGGCATTGCCGTTGAATAACCGTTGGTTGGGCCTCGGTGCATGAGGACCCAAAGCGCAAGCAAAAAATCCACGAGTCTGAAGGCGGTCGCGTTTCGGTTAGTCTTGGGAGTTGGTCTAGGGGTAGGGTTCGGCGTTTCGTCGGCAGATCCGTCGCAAGACGTGCTTCAAGCGGCGCGCACAGTCATTGGTCAGACAGCCTTTCCCAGTTTGATTACGATAGACAGCGGCGGCCAACCCAAAGCACGGGTAGTGGACGCTTTTCCTCCGGACGAAGATTTTGTGGTTTGGGTGGCGACGCGACCCTCGACACGAAAAGTCAGTGAAATTCGGGGAAATTCTAAGGTGACCTTACATTACTTTAGCGATGATCATCGTAATTATGTCTCGATTATGGGCGAGGCTACCTTGATCGAGGATACCAAAACTAAACAAACCATGCGCCGAGCGTCGGATACGGCGAAGTTGTATCCCGAGTTTCCTAAAGATTATCTTTTGCTGCGAATCCAACCCCAGCGGCTAGAGGGGGTGCTGCCGGGTTATCGAGGCGATCCTTTGACTTGGCAGCCGGTTGGTGTTGATTTTCCCCACTGAGACTTGACCCGACTCATTTCCAAGCTTAATCGAAGGCGCCGACTGACGATGCCGTGGCCTGGTCCTGATGCCTGACGGGCGCTTAGTGGCGGTTACTCAGACACCCTTGGATTATCCATTTCGGATGAGTCGTCTTGCACGCTTGGCACGATCTCGATGATCTGCCCAGTCTCGCTGTCGGTAAGCAGATACAGCTGACCTTGAGGACCTTCAACGATGGCTCGGATTCGGGCCTCAAATTCAGCAAATAGGACGTCCTCCGAGACAATCGTCTCATCGTTGATGACTAACCGCTTCACATCGTTATCAACCAATGTGCTCACGAATAGGCTGTCTGTCCATTCGGGAAATAAGCTGCCGCTATAGATCATTAAATGAGAAGGCGCGATACTGGGCGTCCAGTAGGTAACAGGAGGGTTGATACCCTCTGCAGAGGTCAGAGGCGTTATTTTGGCGCCTGAGTAGTTGATCCCAAAAGAGGTCGCAGGCCAGCCATAGTTTGCACCTGGACGAACCAGGTTAAGTTCGTCACCGCCTTGGGGGCCGTGTTCATGCATCCAAATCTGCCCGGCAGCATCAACGGCCAAGCCTTGAGGGCTTCGATGGCCGTACGAATAAACATAAGGATCGCCTTGATTGCCATCGATGAAAGGATTATCAGCCGCCGGGGATCCGTCGGGATTCATGCGTAATATTTTGCCCAATTGACTGTAAGGGTCTTGTGATGCTTCACGATACTCAAAGCCGTCGCCCGAGGTCAGCAATAGGGTTCCGTCGGTGAAAAAAGCAAGTTTTCCGCCATAATGCGCAGCGGTATCCTTGGCGGGTTCCACCCTAAAAATGCGGGTGACACGGGTCAGCGCCCCGTCAGCGAGGATAGCTCGGTAAATCGCCGTAGCATTGGACTCGGGTGGACCCTCTGCCAGCGCAAGATAAAGCATCTGATTCTGGCTGAAATTGGGGTCTAATAGTAGATCAAAATAACCGCCTTGACTTTCAACATACGTTTCTGGACCTCCGGTAATCGGTGTGTGCTTGCCACTCTCAATATCGATTCGATGAAGGCTACCATTGCGAGTTGCCACCAAGGCAGTTTGGTCATCGACAAAGGCCATCGACCAGGGAAAAGCGAAGCCCTCGGCGACAATTCGGCTCTCGTATTGAGCGTGAGCAGGTAGCATAAAACACAGCATGAATGTAACTAGGATTCTCAACACGTGGCCTCCGATGATGGTCAATAATTTCAATATTAGGCGAAAGCGGATCATAGCAAAATTGCACGGGGTCGTCGTGTCTGCCGCATTTTGAGTTACACTAGAGGTTCGCGGGTTAGGAGAATGAACAAGTGAAAATCATACAAATTCCGTTGGCTTATAGCGCTGCCGTACTGATGGCTTATCTCGTGGGTTGTCTTGTGATCTCACAAGGTAATATTGCCGCAGTCACCGGGATGGGGTTCGAGATTACCTTGAGCCAGCGTTGGCAAACAGCGATTCACGACATAGCCAATATGACCAATCTTTACCTGCCTTTGATTGCGGTCGCTTATCTGATTGCGCTGCCTGTTACAGCAGGCGTGATTAGGGTGGCGTCGGCGCCACGGTTGCTTGGATATTTGGTAGGCGGATTTGTCGCATTGGTCGCAATTCATGTCGCGATAAAGCTGCTGTTAGGGATGTCGGGTATTGCGCCCACGCGAACGCTGGTCGGATTGTGTTTGCAAGGGTTTGCCGGTGCCGCCGGTGGTTACTGTTTCTATAAGCTGACTTCGAGGGCCCCTGAGGCCTGAACGAGCATCCCCTTGGTTTGTGTTAGGGCGCCCCTCGCAAAGGTAGCAATCAGGCCTCTGCCATGGCTCGCGATAGGGACATTTTCGCATCAGCGAGGGGGTTAACGCTGTCTATCGGACCGGCGTCAATTGCACCGATATTGAGGATAATGATACCAACCGCGATGGTAATAACGTCAAGCGCACCGAAGGTCAGCGCGGAAACATCGGCCAAGACTGCTGAGGCGCAGAGGCCGATAGCGTGAACGCCTAATCTAGCTCGCTGATCGAGTGTACGACCTTTGTGACAATCCCGTATTCAATGGCTTCATCAACACTCATCCAATAATCCCTATCGGTATCTTTCTCGACTTGCTCGAGAGGGCGGCCTGTCTCTTCTGAAATAATGCGATTGATGCGCTCTTTGGTCTTTAAAATTTCTTCCATCTGAATTTTGATGTCTGTGGCGTTGCCTCGAGAACCACCAGAGGGCTGATGAACGAGATACCGAGTGTTAGGCAACGAGAATCGGTTTTCTTTTTTGGCCGCAAGGTAAATGTTGGTAGCAGCACTGGCCACCCAGCCAGTGCCAATGACCCGAACTTCCGGCTTTACAAATTTGATCATGTCGTAAATGACATCGCCAGACTCTACATGTCCGCCGGGTGAACTGATGTACAGCGTAATAGGCGCATCGCTCTCTGCAGATAACGCCAACAGTTGTTGACTGACGCTGCGGGCTAATTTTTCATCCACGGAACCGAAAACTGAGATCGAGCGGGACTTAAACAGTTTTTCCTCGATAATGCCGCCGGAACCATTTTTTGGAGTGTCTTTTTCGTCTGCCATACCTTGTCTCTTTGTGATCATCCGCTGGGGCGTAAGCATAACAGTGTGCCGCTTGGGTCGCCACGATTCTGCAGGATTTTATCACGGGTTTTTCGTGGGTATCGAACCGCTTTTGATCAGTGTGAGTGACGATATTTACCTGGATCGGAGCTCGCGCGTTGCCAAAAAGAGCGTGTTAGGATGGGGCGCTAGGAGCAAAGGAGCAACAACATGAAAGATCTAAAACTGGGCATGCAAATGGGTTATTGGGGCGCAGGACCAGACCCCCGGATGGTATCGGTTGCACAGGAAGCCGAGCGATTGGGCTATGACGCGATTTTTACCGCTGAAGCTTGGGGCTCGGACGTCTTTACGCCGCTATCCTGGATTGGCGCGCATACTGAGCGAATTCGACTCGGTACGGCCGTTGCCCAGTTGTCAGCTCGTACGCCAACAGCGACCGCTATGGCTGCGCTTACGTTGGACCATTTGTCGAAGGGCCGTATGATTTTAGGGCTAGGAGTCTCTGGACCGCAGGTGGTTGAGGGCTGGTACGGTAGACCTTTCGCTAAGCCACTGTCGAGAACGCGCGAGTATGTTGACATCATTCGCCAAGTGCTAAACCGCGAGGCGCCAGTGGTAAGCGATGGTGAGCATTACCCCTTGCCTTATACGGGCGATGGGGCTTGGGGTTTGGGTAAACCACTCAAGCCGATTACTCATCCCTTGCGTTCTGATCTGCCAATTTTTCTGGGTGCTGAAGGCCCGAAGAACGTAACCATGGCGGCTGAGATTGCTGACGGTTGGTTGCCACTTTATTACTCACCTTATCGCCAAGAAGTTTACGCGGATCAGATCGCCAACCGACCACCCCACTTTGAGATTATGCAAGGACTGTCGGTCATCATTTGTGACGACGTAGAGCAAGGCCTGATTCCGATAAAGCATGGCCTTGCGCTTTATATCGGCGGTATGGGTGCTAAGAGTCGAAATTTTCATACCGAATTGATGGGGCGTATGGGATTTGAGGCGGAAGCGAGAGAGATCCAGGATTTGTTCTTGGCGGGTAAAAAGGATGAGGCCTTCCAAGCCGTTCCGTCGAGCTTTGCCGATGAAATTTCGCTGGTGGGTCCAGTCGAGCGAATCCGAGACAGATTGGACGCTTGGCGAGATTCGCCGGTCACATCGCTGTTGGTCAACACGAAGAATGTTGAGCAGATGCGCACCATTGCTGAGTTGGTACTTGGTTGACCGTCAAAGTTGACAGGCCTCTAGGGGTCCGTAGAGCGGATCTTGCCGATGCAGAAGGGTTGCAGTGTCAACCCTTCGGAGCGCTCGCACCGGCCATGCCTGGGGAGAATCCGGATTGGAGGAAATGCTTGGTGCGTGAGGATTGCTACGTCTATGTGCTGGAAGCGGAACACATTGAAGGCGTCATCGCTGTGCAACCAATGCAATCCACATTAATGGAGGGTCAGCGGCTTGCCGAGTTATTGGTCTGGTATTTGACCGAGCATTATCGGCAGCAAGGTTTGGGCAGAAAACTACTGATTCATGCTGGGACCGTGGCCAAGCGATTAGGGTGTGATCAGTTGCTTCTTTGGTTAACCAAAGACCAATCTGAGCGAGCGATCAAAGTCGCGGTTCGTGCTGGATTTTTGTCCGTCATGTCGCGAGAAACCAATAATGGTCAAGGGGTAAAGGTTGATCAGGGCTACGCCCTAAATCTCGAAGATTATTTTTAGAATCTCGGGAGGAGTGTAAGCCTGATGTCAGAGTCCGGACCAAAACTGTGCCGCTATCGTGTTAGGGGATATCCCCCTTCGATTCAAAAATGCTGACCCGATTATACTCGGGGTGCTCCTCAAGATCGGGCCAAGTGGTAGCCGTCTTTTGCCCCAGTTTTCGGTAAAGCGGGTGCGCGAAGCGCTTGATTCGGGAGTCAGCGATGAGCACTTTGTCAGCTCTCTCTGGCAGCATGTCGAGTAGCGGCAGATTGTCACGGTCGTAGAGAACATCTGCAGCGATGATCAGATCATCCTTGCCAGGATGCAGTGGGAGCTCGGCTTGGGTCTTGATGTCGACTTGGTTAATCGCTGCATTAACTCGGCAGGCCGCTAGCGCATCCGGATCATTGTCAACAGCAATGACCGTCTCTGCACCTGCCAATTTTGCAGCGATACCCACGATCCCAGATCCCGCTCCAAAGTCAATGACCTGCCGGCCCCGCACCCAAGCAGGATTTTGATGAAGATATTGTGCCAATACCTGGCCGCTTGCCCAGCAAAAGCACCAGTAAGCAGGTGTTTCTAGGACCTTGAGCATGGCTTCATGAGGCAAAGGTGCCTCTGACAACTCCGGATGAATGAGCGCCAAGCGAAGCTCTGGGCATAAGGGTGGCGACGTAATGCTCAGCTCGCAATCGGGTAGGGTGCGGTTGAGCACTTGCTGGAGTTGTAGGATAAGACTTTGATCGTTCATGAGGTATTTGCAAGCGCGAGCGCTCTGTGCTTTGGTTGATAAATGCGCCAAATCTGTGGCGACTCCATAGTATACGCCCTGGGCAAGCGAGTAGTTACTGAGTAATTTTTCGCGGATCCTAGGCGATAAAAGGCCAATAGGAGAACCTAACATGCCCATTGATTTTACCTTCAGTCAGGAAGTAGAGGACGCCCGCCAAATGATGCGGGGATTTTTACATGAAACGGTGAAGCCGGCTTTTGCGGCGTTGAGCGAAAACAAGAGCGCTAGTCGGGAAGACTGGTCGGTTCTCGTGAAATCGCTGCGTGCTCAAGCAAAGGAGGCGGGTTTTTGGTTGCCGCATATGCCTCAAGACGTTGGGGGCATGGGTTTAGGCGTCACTGCGCTTGCCGCCGTCTCTGCTGAAGCGGCTAAAGTGCCGATGGGACCCTATATTATCAATGCTCAAGCCCCAGATGAGGGCAATATGCACACGTTGTATCATTTCGCGACCGACTACCAGCGCGAGCATTTTTTAAAGCCTTTGTTAGAAGGCACAGCCAGATCCTGCTTTTCTATGACAGAGCCTGAGGTGGCGGGTTCAGATCCAACCTTAATTCAGACACAGGCGATTGAGGATGGCGATCACTGGGTCATTAATGGTCACAAGTGGTTTACCTCAGGTGCTGAAGGGGCTGACTTCGCGATTGTCATCGCAAGAACCGATCCTGACGCCGAGATTCCTCAGGCCAGAAACTCAGCGTTTATTGTGCCGACCAATTCGGAAGGTTTTGAGATTGTTCGGGATGTTGAGACCATGGGAGGGCGGCACAATCACCCTGAAATCAAATATACCAATGTGCGAGTGCCGAAAACCCACCTTTTGGGGGAGCGCGGCGGCGGACACAAACTCGGCCAGGTGCGTTTGGGGCCCGCACGTTTAGCTCACTGTATGCGTTGGTTGGGACAGATTGAGATGGCGTTAGAAATGCTCATCGATCGAGCCCAGAAACGGTTTGCTCACGGCAGTTATTTGTCAGAAAAGCAGAGTATTCAATGGATGATGTCAGATTCTGCGATGGAGCTTTATGCCTCTAAGCTGATGGTACTGCATGCCGCTTACAAAATTGAGCAGGGTATGGACTTCAAGCAAGAAGTCTCGATGGCTAAACATCATGTGGCCAATACCCTCTGGCGAGTTATTGACCGCGCGATGCAGGTCCATGGGGCGCTGGGTTATTCAACCGATACACCCTTGGCGGGCATGATGCAGCAGGCTCGTTGGGCACGGCTCGCTGATGGTGCCGACGAAGTGCACCAGATGCGAATAGCAGAACTGCTCATGCGTGCCTACAACGAGGACGGCAGTATCAATCAAGCGATCGGGGGATTACCCCTGTGAGGGATGGGTCCGATTGGCTCCGCATCGGCGTATGGGTGGTCGCTGGACTTGCTCTGACAGCGCCGACACTCGCGGCCACTGAATCAGTCGAGCAAACGGAGCAGATGTTGGCGCTCAAAAAGGCGGTGAATGCGGATCGAATTAAGCAGGACGTGGTCCGCTTGGCTGGCTTCGGTACGCGCCACACCTTGTCTGACACACTGTCGGACGTTCGTGGAATTGGCGCGGCAAGGCGCTGGATTGAAGCTGAGTTTCAAAAAATCTCTGCAGCCTGTGGGGGCTGTTTGACGGTGGTCGTTGATGGTCGAGTTTTTAGCGGTGAGCCAAGAATTCCTGAACCGACTGAGGTAGTAAACGTAGTGGCGCTGCTCCGGGGGCAAACTGAGCCAAATCGCTATGTCATGATGACGGGTGACATTGATTCGAGGGTCAGCGATCCACTGGATGCGGCCTCTGACTCGCCCGGCGCTAATGATAATGCAACAGGCATGGCAGGAGTGTTAGAGGCAGCACGAGTGCTCAGTCGTCATAAATTCTCTGCAACGCTGGTTTTCGCAGGGTTGTCCGGGGAGGAGCAGGGACTTTTTGGCGGGCAGGTCCTAGCAGAGCAAGCCCGTAAAAGTAATTGGTTTGTTGAGGCCGTACTCAACAACGACATGATTGGCAATATTGAAGGTATCAACGGTGTGGTAGATAACACGACGGTCCGGGTGTTCTCGGAAGCCACTCGCGCCATCGAAACTGAGGAGGAGCGACGATTGAGACGCTTTACAGGCGGTGAAGTTGACAGCCCCTCACGTAATCTGGCTCGATATATCGATCAAGTGGCGGATCGATACTTCGAAAATCTCGATGTAATGATGATTTATCGGTTGGACCGTTTTGGTCGGGGCGGGCACCATCGGCCCTTTAATGAAGTCGGGTTTCCTGCCGTTCGCATCATGGAAACCAATGAACATTACCATCGACAGCATCAAGACCTCCGCAATGAAAACGGGACGAGCTATGGCGATGTGGTCGCGGGTGTTAATTTCGATTACGCCAGACGCGTCACTGCCCTCAATGTCCTGACCCTTGCCTCGCTGGCAAAGGCGCCGGCGCCACCAGCGCGGGTGACGATAGAAGGACAAGTTTCACCCGATACCACACTGCGTTGGCAGCGGGTTCCGGGGGCTACCAACTATCGGTTGCACTGGCGGCTCACCACCGATGCGAATTGGCGTTTTAGTCGTCTTGTTGGCGATCAAACAGAAGCAACCCTCTCCAATGTTGTGATTGATAACTACATTTTTGGCGTGTCGAGTATCGGTTCTGAAGGCTTTGAATCACCGGTTGTCTTTCCAGGTCCTATTGGGAGGTTTCGCTACCCATGAATATTGAGCTGATCGGCGAGGAAATTCCGCTCTTGGAAGGTATCCGAACCGCACGAGCCATCAGGCGACTTAAACCCGACCCTGTCCCGATTGCTTTAATTCGGAAGGTTTGTGAGGCCGGAACGTTTGCGCCCAGCGGCGGTAATCGGCAACCCTGGCAATTTATCGCAGTAACTGATCGTGAGCGTCGAGCTTACATTGCGAGCTTATATCGCGAAACCTTCACCCAGTACATACAGCCTGCCATTGAAGCAGCCAAGGCTCCTGACTATCCCGAGGCCAAAAGACGCAACATGAAGGCAGCCATTTATCTCGCTGAGCATCTTCATGAGGCCCCAGTGCATCTATTTGTCGCTGGCTGGACCCGGCGAGGGGCTCCTCAGAGTCAGGCTCTGTTTCCAGCCATTCAAAACGTATTGCTGGCTTGCCGCGCGGTCGGTCTTGGCGCTTCATTGACCACAGCGCATCGTGCGCATGGTGAAGCCATTGATCGGTATCTGGGGCTAGATCCAGAGAAAACGCCCAGTATCGCACTCATTCCTATCGGTTGGCCGAAAGGACGATTCGGGCGACCGACTCGTCGCAGCATCGACACTTGCTTCTTCGAGAATGTAGTGCCCGCACAATCTAAGGATTGAGTCGAGGGTGATCGGGGTTTTGCTCGCTTGAGCTGTTTCCGGTCGGTCAGTAAAAAGGGTGACGATTGGGCAGGCATTGCCTAGGGTTTGACCAAAGTGCCTTCCACGAGTTTCCTAACTCAGCCGCGCGAGCGTACGATGCGCCGCTGATTCATCCAGCGAGGCGCCAGCCAAAGCTTAAGCCGGCACAATAAAACGCTGGTGCACCTAGTATGCGGTTGCCAAAGCGTTTGGATTCACGAGATCTTAAGGGGTGGGTTAAGCCCGGCTGTATTGATAGATAAGCTGCTGATCGTCCCGTTTTAATTTGCCACGGGCCATCAAACAATGCATATGCGCGATGGCCTCTCCAAGAGCCATGAACAAGGTGTGATTTTCTAATTTCCGCTCAAATAAAGCGGGCAACAAGTCGATAGCAGGGGTGGGCGATGCACAGCCGTCTAAAATGATTTGCATCCGATGCTCGTGGTGTTCGATGAGCTCATCGAGCCGCTCTCGAGCGCCATAGAACGGGGTGTTGTGAGCGGGTAGAACAAGCGTGTCATCCGGAATCAGTCTTTTAAATTTTTCGTGAGAAGCCAGCCAGTCGCTCATCGGGTCTGCCTCAGGTTCAGTCGGGTGAACTGAAACATTGGAAGTGATAATTGGCAGGATCTGGTCACCCGAAATCAGTAGTCGAACAGCTTTTGAGTATAAGCAAACATGCTCCGGTGAATGGCCACTGCCGGTGATGACATCCCAATGAATTTGACCGATCTGAAGGGTATCCCCTTCGCGTAAGCGCTGATAACTTCTTGGCATGGGGATGTCGTCGGGCTCGGGGGTGAAATTACTTCGGGCTTGGGTCATCTCATCCATCAGCGCTTGGGATATCCCCCCTCGCAGGAAGAACTCGGAGGTATGCCAAGAACCCTGTTCTTGCATCGAGTAGTGCATCATTCGCGCTTGGTAGTACTCTCCATAGCTCATCAGCAAGGGTGCTCTGAAATGATCCGATAAAAAACCTGCCTGGCCCGTGTGATCAGGATGCATGTGGGTGCAGATTACTCGTGTAATCGGTTTGCCGTTGAGGCAATTTTGAAAAATCTGATGCCATAAGGACTGTGTTTCTTTCCCTCTAATCCCGGTATCAATCACGGTCCAACCGTCTCCATCCTCCAGGAGATAAAGGTTGATGTGATCAAGCGACATTGGGAGTGGCATTCGGAGCCAAAAGACACCGGGTGCGACCTCGAGGGTCTGACCAGGCATCGGAATGTTGTCAAAAGGATATTCAAGCACGAAGCAAAGATCTCAAATTGGCGAGGCTCGATGATACATGAAAGCGATCCGAGATGCTGTTACGTAGATAAATAGGGTTCGAGGATATGATGTCCGTCCTGCGCCTTAATGAAACCTGCAGTTGGCGTGGCAAAGTGTGTGCCGATAATCAACACCGGACTGTCGCTGAATTCAGCCAGAAATTTTTGGCGCGTTTCGGTTGAAGCTTGCTGATCAAAATCAGCGGTACTTGCCCAATCAGTTTTCTCAATCTGGCAGGGGTGGTGAATACAGTCGCCGGTAATGACCGCTCGCTGGCCTTGAGAAGTGATGTGTACGCTAACGTGGCCGGGACTGTGTCCTGGGGTTGGCATCAGTCGGACTTCGGGAGCAACTTGATGGTCTGCCTCGACAAGATCCATAAGACCTGCCTCCATCACTGGGGCAACTGAATCACCAAAAATGTCATCACCTCGCTCGTCGGGTCCGGCTTGCTGCCAATAATGAAACTCTTCGGCCGCCACCAAGTAACGAGCATTAGGAAAAGTGGGCACCCAGACACCCTCGACCAGCCGGGTGTTCCAGCCCACATGGTCGACGTGTAGATGGGTACACATGACAGTATCAAACTGATCGCAACGGTAGCCGGCGTCAGCTAAGTCTTCAAGAAAGGGTAAGGAGAGCTGATGCCAATTAGGGATGGCCCGGATTTTGTCGTTGCCAATACACGTATCAACCAGCATCAATCTATCTTTGGTTTCGATGACGAGTGCGTGAATACTCATAATGAGCTTGCCATCTGGCGTGGCAAAATGGGGTACCAGCCAGGGCATCTCCAGTACAGCGCTGGGGTTAGCCTGAGGCAAAATAAATTTAGTACCTCCAGCGACCTCCATTTCGATCACGCGCGTGATAGTGACCTCACCGATTTGCCAGCGTTGAAATGATTTAGTCGATGGCATGATGGGTCTACTCCCTCGAGGGCGTTGCGACTGGGTCGATTTGCAGTGCTTCGTAGCGAAGCGTACTACATTCTGCATCGCAATAGGTTTCGGGCGTGGGAGATCGATAAAGATCGCGCAACTCCCTAATGTTCGGTGTCGTGTGATAGATCACGATGGGCACCGGCTTGCTGCAGTAATCACAAACTGTCATCCCATGATTCCCTCAAATGGATTGTCGAAGGGTGCTTCCTGATCACCGTATTGAGTGGATAAGGTCAGTCGCCTCTGCCAACGTCTCAGTGCGCTCGCGCCAGTTTTTGCCGGAGGTCGTGATGCGTAGCGTCGTAACACCGGCTTCGGCGTAGGCTTTAACGCGTTCTATGACCATTTCGCGAGTACCGATGAGGTTGGTTTTTAGCACCATTTCATCAGGTACGGCTCCAATCGCCGCTTCTTTTTTTCCCTTTACCCAAAGAGACTGTACCTCGATTGCGGCATCTTCATACCCTGCGCGCCTGAAGGCATCGTTGTAAAAGTTGGTTTGCGCAGATCCCATGCCACCCAAAGTGAATGCCATAGCAGGCCGTCGTGCCTCAATGAGTCGTTCAACGTCTTCATCAATTTCAAGGCTGCCCCCAACCTGCACGTCAATATCTGACAGTTGGCGTCCGGATTTTGCCAGACCACGCTTTAAGGGATCTAAAAAGATGTCTGCCTGCTCTGGGATAAATGACGTGCCCAACCAGCCATTTGCCATTTCTCCGGTCATCTCCATCGCTTTCGGGCCAAGTGTCGCCAAGTAAATCGGCAAGTCCGCTTGAGGGGGTTGTGACAGGCGAATCGGTTTGCCTTCACCCCCGGGCCTGGGCAGCACGTAATGTTTGCCTTGATAAGCAATGCGTTCGCTGGCAAGACCCATCTTGATGATGTCAACACACTCTCGAAGGCGTGATAAAGGCTTTGCAAAAGCCGCCCCGTGTAATCCTTCGACAACCTGTGGACCGGACACGCCAAGCCCCAAGACAAAACGGTTGTTAGAGACTGTACGTAAACTTTGGGCGGTCATGGCGATCATGGGTGGGACCCGAGAGCTAATCTGTATAATGCCCGTGCCCAACTTGATGTGTTGCGTTTTACCGGCCAGATAGGCCAAAGGAACGACAGCATCCATGCCCCAAGCTTCAGCGGACCAAACGTAATCAACGCCCATCTGATCTGCGTCAACAGTGTAGTCGACCAGGTCTTGCCAATCATCGCCGTTGTAGTAGGCGCTCCCGATACCGATTGCAACTTTCATAAAGCATCTCTTGTTTCTTTGAAAAAAGAATATAGCAAATAACACGATGCAAAGTAGTTAACCCCAGCGAAAAAAGGTAAATTGCAGACAAATGGAAATTTACGGCCAGTCGCTATTCAAATGCTTGTTGGTAAAAGAGCGTTGAGCAGCCGCACACGCTGGAGTAGGGGAAGTGATGCCAGATCAATTGTCTGATGCTTTGTGGGCGGTCAAAGAAACTGCAAGCGAGTTCCTTCAAAAAGAGATTGCACCGAGGACCGTGCAATTGCGCGAGGGGGCGTCGGAAACAAAATTGGCTGCTGAGATCAGAGCTGCGTCAAAGGCGGCGGGCTTTTTTACCAAAACCCAACCCGAAGGTTTTGGTGGGTCACCGGCAAGCGTGTTGGAGTTGACGGTGCTGCGCGAACTGTGGGCGAGCGCGAATTCACCCTTGACTCGGCACATTTTTGGACCGGGGCCAGGTTTGCTGCATCAAGCTGAAGGACTATTGAAGACCCATTACCTAGATCCACAACTCGCAGGCGATAAGCGTGGCGCCTTTGGCTTTACCGAGCCGGATAACGCAGCTCGACCGACTTGGGCCGTTCTTGAAGGGGAGACACTGACCATTACGGGTCAAAAGTCCTACGTCACCGGCGGGGAGCGCGCTGACTTTTTGTCGATTCTAGTGAATGTTGAAGATAGAGAAGGCGCGAAATTGGGCACAGCGATGGTGCTGGTCGATCGAGAAGCTGAAGGTGTGCGACAAACGGCATCCTTTGTCTCCATGGAGGGCGGTGGCCATGCAGCTTTTCGTTTTGATGCGGTTCAAGTGCCTAGTTGGCAAATGGTGGGCCGCTTAGGTGAAGGAATGCCGCGAGCTTTAGCCAATATCGGCAATGTAAGATTGATGATTGCTGCTGAAGCGATGGGAGTCAGTCTTTGGGCTCTGGAATACTTGCGCGATCACTTGCTCGCGCCTCATCGCTCGGGAGCGCCTTTGGGTGATAAAGAAGGGGTTCGATTGCGATATGCGGATTTGCGAATTAAGGTGTTTGCAGCACGGAGTGCGTTATATCGTGCCGCGCGGTGGGCTGACGCGGGGCAAAATAGCGTGAACGAAGTGATTGCTGCGAAGGTGTTTTGTACCGAAGTCGCTGGCGATGTTGTGGATTGGGCGGTGCAGTTGGTGGGAGGACAAGCTTTGGTGGTAGGTCATCCGCTGGAAGCCCTGTATCGCAAAGTCCGGTCCATGAGGCTAGTTGAGGGTGCGAACGATCTCCTTCGCCTCAACTTGGCCAAAGGTAATTTAGAACTCGATAAGGGAGTGATATGAGTCAAGAAAAAGAAACCAACATGCGTCGAGTGGCGCTCACTTCTCTCTCAGGAACAAGCATCGAGTGGTATGACTTCTTTTTGTATGGAACCGCCGCGGCCGTGATTTTCCCTCAAGCATTTTTTCCGGAGGATATGCCAACGATGGTGGTTCTGATCGCTTCTTTCAGTACCTTTGCCGTGGGGTTTTTGGCAAGACCTTTAGGCGGTGTGATTTTCGGTCATTTTGGGGATAGAGTCGGTCGTAAACGCACCTTAGTGATTGCTTTGATGATGATGGGCGTAGCAACGACCTTAATTGGCTTTTTGCCAACCTATGCGTCGATCGGTGTGTTGGCGCCCTTGTTGCTTGTGCTGTTGCGTTTTGTTCAGGGGTTGGCTATTGGTGGCCAGTGGGGCGGTGCAATGCTGTTGGTGACGGAGAGTGCTCCGAAAGAAAAGCGGGGTTGGTATGGCGCCTATGCGCAGGCCGGTGCGCCGGTTGGTGTGATTTTGGCTAACCTGGCTTTTTTGGGAGTGAGCGCATCGATGTCGGAGGAGGCTTTTCTAGATTGGGGCTGGCGGCTGCCTTTTATCGCAAGCTTCGTCTTGATTCTAATATCGATGTACGTGCAATTAAAATTGGAAGACACGCCTGCGTTTAAAGCCTTGGCAGAAAGTAGCAAAGCGCAGACACCTGAGACCCGTAAACCGGAAAAGTCTCCTGTGATTCAGGTGATTAAACAATACCCCAAGCAGATTTTACTCGCTGCTGGTGCGTTTTTATCGATACAAGTCACTTTCTATATTTTGATCGCCTTCGTTGTGGCCTACGGGGTTAATTCGCCGACCGTGACACTATCGAGAGATGTCATGCTGACGGCGGTATTGATCGCCGCCGCAATCATGGTCCCGACTCAGTTTTATTTTTCCGGGCTTTCAGATCGGTTGGGGCGTAAACGTGTCTATCAGTGGGGTGCAGTGTTAACGGGTCTATGGGGCTTTGCATTGTTTCCGCTAATCGACACGGGTAGCGCCGAGGCTATTGTGCTCGCCGTAAGCTTGGGGCTGGTTTTTTTGGGTATGCAGTATGGACCACAGGCAGCGTTTTTTACGGAACTTTTCAGCACCGAGGTCCGATATTCTGGCGCCTCTTTAGGCTATCAGCTGGGGGCAATTGTCGGAGGCGCCTTAGCCCCGACCATTGCTGTGTTGTTGTGGAATCAATATGGAATATTTTTCGTTTCACTGTATATTGCGACTGCTGCGGTGCTGACGCTGTTATCACTTTCAATGTTGACTGAAACTCAAGGGAGAGATCTAACGGATTGACCCGTTGATGACGAACCCAGGAAGAGACGCATTAGCCTGTGATCGAATGAAAGCGCGGCCGTCAGCACGTTCACCCTTCAGCGCAGCGATCAATGGTGGCAAGATTCGAGGGCCTGTTGAGTGACCGTCGAGGTCTGAGTTTTGGTTGAGCTGCGAGTGGCGCTAGAGTGAAGTCTGTCGTTTGGAATCCTGCCACATAGACTGGGTTAGGGTTATTGACGCGTTGGATCGATCGCCCGATCTTCAGGTTTGGCAGGAGGCGTAAAGGGTCCGCAGGTCCATCCAAGAGACGCGAATTTTTCGACCAACGCGGCTGCCCGGGCCTCGCAATATCCAGGTTCTTGTTGTGCGCTCCAGGGAAAACTCAAATCATTATCGTTGACTTTGAAATAACGCACTTTGCATGGCACTACCGCGGTGGGTGTTTGATAGTCGACACCAATAATGCGCTCAATCTCCCCGACTCGGCAGACGGTATCCGCGCTGACATCTCCTGCAAAAAAGAGGCAATTGATGGCAACAAAAGAAACCACACACGTCGGTAACATAAGCTTTAGGGTCATGGTCGGTATCCAAAGCGGCTAGCGCCGGTTGTGAGGGATCGATAAGCCAGATCTGCCCAGTGGGTCAGATGCTGACGCGTGGTGGCGGGCTCAATGATGTCTTCAATTTCGAAAAATTCTGCTGATCTGAAGGGCGAACGCACCTGGTTAAGCCGAGCCTTAATGTCAGCAAGATGTTGGTCTCGGTCATCCGCCACCTCCAGTTCCGCCTTGTAGGCGACCTCAATGCCACCTTCAATGGGAAGCGATCCCCAGTCTCCCGATGGCCAGGCATAGCGATAGTGATGGCTGCCAGGTTTGGTATTCGCTGCGCCGGCAACGCCAAAGGCTTTTCGAATGACGACACTACAAAAGGGCACTGTCGCCTGCCCCAGTGCAGCGAAGGCGCTCGAGCCTAACCGAATTGTGCCAGCTTCCTCGGATTGTTTGCCAATCAAAAATCCAGGGCAATCCACCAAATGAACAACCGGCAAATGGAATGTCGATGCTAAGTCTAGGTGTCGGATAAGCTTTCGACAGGCATCGGCGGTCCATGCGCCGCCATAAATTGTAGGGTCTTCGGCGAAGAGCGCTACCGCAACGCCGTCGAGTCTGGCAAGGCAGGTGATGATCGATTTGCCCCAGTGACGACCTATTTCAAAATAGGAGTCTTGATCAATGACGGCTTCAATCACTTTGCGCATTTTGTACACCTTTCTCGGATCCGTCGGCACGAGGGTGTTCAGCTGAGCGGCTTGGCGTGTCGGCGAGTCAAGGCAGTCGGTGCGCGGGGGGAGCTCGTCGATATGGCTGGGCAGATAACTTAAAAACTGTCTTGCTCGCTGAAACGCCTCGGCCTCTGAATTTACCTCATCATCGATCGAGCCGTTTCGAGTATGAATCCTACTGGACCCGAGCTCCTCTTTCGAAACATCACCGAGGCTTGCCCAATCAACCAAAGCGGGCCCGGCGATCATCATTTGAGCGGTGTCTTTCACAATGACGGAATAATGAGAGGTGGTGACTCGTGCAGCACCGATGCCAGCGACACTGCCCAAGGCGAGCGATACCGAAGGCGCAACAGCGAGGTGTTGCACAATCGTTTCCCAACCAGCGACACGGGGAATATAGGTTCGGCCTGCCATTTCTATGGTTTTGACCGAGCCGCCTCCTCCCATGCCATCAACCAAACGGATGTGAGGGAGTTTGAGTTCGAGGGCCAAGCCCTCGGCTTGCAGCCGCTTACCGGCAATCGATGCGTCCGCCGAACCACCGCGGACAGTAAAATCATCGCCGGAAATCATCACCGGACGATGATCGATGGTTGCCGTGCCGAAAACGAAATTAGAGGGGGTCAGCTCGATGAGCTCACCCTGATCGTTGTATTGGCCGACGCCCGCCAGTTTGCCGATCTCACGGAAGGAGCCAGGATCGACGATTGCCTCGATGCGTTCACGTATGGTCAACTTGCCAAAATGATGTTGACGGGCAACCTTCTCTTCCCCACCCATTGCCTCGGCGAGGGTGTGCCGATGACTCAATTCTTCAAGTGCTTCATCCCAGGTCATTGATATCCCCTTTTGATAAACTTGAGAATACCCAGCCTGTCAGGTGTATTCAATGACGACCAGGGGTATCATCGAAGCGCCAGATAGGAGAGGAATATGACACAACAGGAATATCGACAAGCAAAGTTTCAGGCGCCCGCGGGGGCGACAGAAATTTTACTGATTCGCCACGGTGAATCACGAGCAGCGCGGGCTGATGATCCGTTTCCTCTGGTGGATGGTCAGGGCGATCCAGAACTCGCCCCCGAGGGCAGATTGCAGGCAGAAGCGGTGGGTGCTCGCCTTAAAATGCTGCCTATTCAGGCTGTTTATGCAACCAAACTGCAGCGCACCGGAGAAACCGCCGCGCCGCTTTGCGCGGCCCTCAACCTGGCGCCAATCATTAACCCTGATTTGCACGAGGTCCACTTGGGCGAGTGGGAGGGAGGTGTCTTAAGAATCAAAGCCCACGAAAACCATCCGATTTATCTGCAAATGCAGGCCGAGGGGCGCTGGGATGTCATTCCCGGCGCCGAATCTGCCGAGGCATTTAAAACTCGGCTGATGCGGGGCATCCGCTCGATTGCCGAGCAGCATTCTGATCAGCTGATTGCGGTATTTGTCCATGGCGGCGTGATCGGTCAAATCCTTGAAGTGATTACTGAATCACGGCCCTTCGCTTTTACGGGAGCCGACAATGGCTCAATCAGTCATATCGTGGTTCAGGGGGATGTGATGACATTGCGTCGATTTAACGATACTGCCCACTTGCAGAGAGAGGACCCGCTGGGCGGGGCCCAATTACCGACCTAGGTCGACGCTATCCTTGCTTTTAGCAAGGCCGATCTTCGTGTCTTGCCCGCGTCATCCCTTAAGGGTTCGTCAATATATTCAAAAGACCTCGGGATTTTATAACGCGCTAATCGTTCTGTGAGGTGGGCAGTGAGTGATTCGTCTGTCACAGGCTCGATGACATCGACGATAGCGTGCACGCGCTGGCCGAGGTCGTCATCGGGCAACCCAATGACAGCGCTGGAACGGACCTTCGGGTGGGCATCGATGGCCGCTTCGATTTCAGCTGGATAGATATTGGCCCCTCCAGCAAGAATCATATCGGTTTTCCTATCAGACAAATAAATGTAGCCCTCCGCATCAACGTATCCCATATCTCCAAGGGATTCCCAGCCGCCCTCGATGGCCGACGATTCAGCTCCAATGTAGTGATAGGTACTGCCTCTGCCACCGGGAGGCAGGAGATAGATTTCGCCGATGGTGTTGGGAGGTACTTCGTTACCCGATTCGTCTACCACTTTGACTAGAGCACCGCCTAGGAGTTTGCCCACTGACCCCTTGTGGGTTAACCACTCGTCGCCGGTGATCCACGTGGCTCCGGTGCCTTCGGTGCCACCAAAGAGTTCATGGATACGATCGCCCCCTAACCATGCAATCCACTCCTCTTTCAGCCAGGGCGGACACGGGGCGGCGAGATGCAACATGATGCGAAGCGAGTCTAAGTTGTAGTGGTATTTGATCGCATCGGGGAGCTTCCAAATACGAGACATCATGGTAGGTACCAGCATCATCCAGTCAATTTGGTGTTGCTCGATTAACTTCAGGGTTTCCTCTGCATCAAATCGGGTCATAACGACCAGATGATTACCCAACAGTAGACCGTTAATCGAAAATGAGAACGGGCCATTATGATAGAGCGGTCCAGGTACCAGTTGAGCGCGATCAGGGAGCTGGCGGAGTGGTTTGTCACCGCTGAAATCAAAAGCTCCGGGTAGCTCGGAGACGATGATTTTGGGCCGCCCGGTAGATCCTCCCGAGGTGGGAGCCTTCCAATACCGTGTGGTGATGTCCTCGAGATCTGAATCCGAAAGACCTGGGTCAGGGAGATAGCCTTGTGGCAGATAAGTGACCTCTTGATTGAGCGGTGCTTGGCCGCCCACCAGTAAGGTTGGCTGCGCTAACGCTACAATTGCATTTTGTTCGACCAGTGGTAGTTTGGCAGAAATCGGTTGGGGGGTAGCGCCTAATTTCCAGCAAGCAATACAGGCTTGATAGAACTCAATGGAATTCGGTAACGCGATGGTGACGAAGTCTCCGGGAGCGACCCCAAGCTGTTGGTAAGCCCGAGCTAACCGATTTGTCGTTTTATGCAAATTACGACGGGTGATCGATTCAGATTCATGAGTGATGGCGGGGCGATCAGGGGATGCTGCTGCCAGTTCCTGAATGATTTTGGCAATAGATTTTTGACTCATAACGCGATGGCCTCGTCGATAGGTTGGTGAGCAATCCAAGGAATCTGGCACATCCCAAGCCTTGCTGTAAAGCCGTATGGCATACGCTGGAGAGGCATAACCGAAAACAGGCACGACCAGCGTTGGTTACCGTATAATGGTAGGTCTTAAACTAAGGTCAACAGACGGTGCAAATATCAGACTTAACGGCGCAGTTCAGTCACCAGGGTTTTGTGGTCGTGCCCAAATTTGCGTCTCTGGATACGCTGACTGCGCTGCAGAGTATCGCAGCAGAACATCTAGGCGATACGATTGCCCCCGTGGAGTACGAGGTCGATGTTCAGTACCCCGGAGCGCCGAAGCCAGGAGGGCTCACGGGTAGGGATACGGTGCGTCGCTTGCTCCAAGCTTATGCTCGGCACCACGTCTTTCGAGACTGGGCCCAGCAGGCAAGGGCAAGAGCAGTGCTTGCAGCGCTGCTCGAGACCCCTGATGTGATGTTGTCACAATGTCATCACAATTGCGTGATGACAAAGCAGCCCGGTTATTCATCAGCAACGCTCTGGCATCGTGACAATCGTTATTGGCAGTTTGAGCAGGCGAATTTGGTCAGTTTCTGGCTTGCCGTCACCGACGAAACTCGACGGAACGGTTGTTTACGAGTCATCCCTCAGAGTCATCGTTGGGAACTCAGCGCTGATCGTTATGATGAAGCTAAGTTTCTACGGTCTAATCTGGCCGAAAACAAAGCACTGTTGAGTCAATCACAAATCGTTGAACTGAGAGCCGGAGACGCGGTGTTTTTCCACAGTCAATTGTTTCATGCCGCGGGTCGAAACTTGACCGATCAGACTAAATTGTCATTGGTCTTTACGTATCATGCGGCAGATAATCGTGCGATCGAGGGCACGAGAAGCGCGCGCTTTCCGAGTATTCTAATCGGCAACAGATCCTGAGGTCCCTGATGCCGCGATACGCTGGATGATTTCAGTCAGCAGAGGGCGCCTAGAGTGTCCCCGTCGCCAAGCAAAGCCGATATCGCGATAAAACCTGTTGATGGGGAGCGGGACATAGTCGATTGTTGTGTTGTCTAAAATTCCAGCATCGATGGCCATCTGAGGCAAAATAGTGACTCCGATATCGCTGTCAACCATCTGAACCAACATTTGCAAGCTGTTGGCACCAAAGGTATGTATCTTTTTGTGGTTTTTCAGTCGACAACCCGCCAAGGCATGGTCTCGCAAGCAGTGACCATCATCGAGTAGCAGTAAACTCTCATCGGGCAAGGCGTCGAAATTCGTTTCGCCGGGTTGAATCAGCGTGGTTTGTTGGTGGAAAGCAAGGTACAACGGCTCTCGAAACAAGGTTTCGGTTTCGACCGCGCCGGCCTCGTAGGGAAGTGCAATTAACGCGAGATCGAGATGATTGCTTTGTAATTCTTCGACCAACACTGAGGTCGTACTTTCGCGGAGATAGAGTTGGATGCTCGGCAGTTGCTCACGGAGGGTAACTGCATAACGACCGAGAATGAAAGGCGCGATGGTATGAATCCCGCCTATTTTTACGGGTGATGAGAGAGGATTGTGATAGGCCTTGGCTTCATCGATAAGGTCTTCAGTTTGCATAATAATGTAGCGCGCTCTATCAGTGATCCGGGTGCCCAAGGGTGAAAAGGCGACTTGTTTGTTGGTGCGCTCAACCAATTGCACCCCTAAAAATTTTTCTAACTCACGGATGCCGGTGCTCAGTGTTGATTGAGTGACGTTGAGATGCTTAGCGGCCCGACCAAAATGTAGATGGTCGTGCAGTGCAACAAGGTATTGCAATTGTCGAAGCGGCGGCAGATACATAGCACATCCATAAAGGCTGGAGCTTAGAGTATAAATCAAATAGAGGCTTATAGGTTCCCGAGTCAGACCCGCTAAAAATACGCCCTAGCGGGTTATTCAGTACTGATGGCATGGCGGTTTGGACAAGGTTTAAGGGGACGCTCGCCCAAAAGACAACTGCAGCACAGGATGGATGATCGGGTCAGAGCTCCACCTCGAGCAAAAGCTGGCCAATCTCTAGACGGGCCTCCTTCGAGATGATGTACTCTTGTCAGTCAACGGTCTTGGTTAAGAAGGCCTGACTGCGGTGGACAGCATCGGGTACAGCGCGCACCGAGCCGGGTCGTGCGCTGGAGATTCGGTGAGATAAAGCGTCGATTTCTCGTCCTCATAGGTTTCGGAGGCAATAGGTCCAGATCAACGGTTAAAAACGTGACAGTACGAAGAGGTGTCAAAATGAACGGAGCGCTGAGTTTAGTAAAATCTTTTGTCCAAGCGGGAGTGGAGGTATGTTTTGCCAATCCGGGTACGTCTGAAATGCATTTGGTGCAGGCGATGGATGCGGTCCCGGAATTTCGAGGTGTGTTATGCCTTTTTGAAGGCGTCTGCACAGGCGCAGCCGATGGGTATGCTCGGATATCGGGTAAGCCCGCAGTCACGCTATTGCATCTTGGTCCTGGTTTAGGAAATGGCATCGCTAACCTTCATAATGCCCGTCGCGCCGGTTCACCGTTGATCAATGTGGTCGGTAATCACACGGCAGCACATGAAGTTTTGGATGCGCCTTTGACGAGTGACATTGAGACATTGGCTAAAAACGTTTCCAGTTGGATTAAGAAAGATTCGTCCGCTGAGGGTTTGTCGGCGGATGGTATGGCAGCCCTTAAAGCATCAATGACCAGAACTGAGGGCTCAACAGGTCAGATAGCCACTTTGATCGTTCCCGCGGACGCCTGTTGGGAAGTGGCGGAAGGGGTCGCCGAGCCGGTACCGCTTGAAGCGCAACAAAGACCAGCTAAGGATGAAATATCTGCCATAGCTGCCCGGATACAGCCGAATAGTTTGATCCTATTGGATCGGGATGGTCTTTTACCCGAGGCAAGGTTGGCTGCCGCTCGAGTAGCAGCCCAGATAGGTTGTCGAGTAGCCATGACCACTTTCCCCGCACGTGTCGACTCGGGACCTGGCTCCCCACAGGTTGAGCGATTGCCGTATTTTCCTGAGCAGGTACAGAGTGCGCTATCGGGGGTCGAACACCTGGTGTTGGCAGGATCGACTGCCCCGGTGAGTTTCTTTGCTTACCCTACGACGCCCTCAGAATTAACGCCTGCCGGTTGCGTCGTGGACTGTCTCGCCGAGGGGCATCAAGATGTGACTTGGGCACTCAATCAGTTGGTCGATGAACTGAGTGCGGCAGAGGTCGATCCACCGCGCTACGAACAGAAAGCCAACACAATACCCGAAGGCCCAATCACCACTCGGGCCGTGGCCACGATGATCGCAGAATCGATGCCGGAAGGCTCGATTCTGTGTGGCGATTCCGGGGGTGGTGCTGCTGTATTAAATCCTGCTCAGACGAGTAAACAGCACACCTGGCTGAATTTGACTGGAGGGTCCATCGGGCAGGGCGGCCCTGCGGCCATTGGCGCCGCTATTGCAGCGCCAAATCAGCAAGTCTTCGCGCTGCTTGGCGACGGAGCGTCTATGTATACCAATCAGGCTCTGTGGACCCAAGCGCGGGAACAGTTGAATGTGATTACCGTGATCTTCAATAACCAACGCTACGGTATTTTAGAAACAGAGTACTTGCGCCTAGGGGTTAATGAGGTGGGCCAACATGCCGATGCTCTGTTTGCGCTGAATGTGCCAGCAATCGATTTTGCTGCCCTGGCTAAAAGCATGGGTGTACCGGGGACTCGAGTGATGACTTGCGACGCCTTTCAGCGAGCCCTAGACAAGGCGTTGTTAGAAGATGGCCCCAGTCTGATTGAAGTCATGCTGTAGACTGCTCGCTCCCGCAAACCCGAGTATCGTTTGATGAGTTGGGATGGCTAAGATTTTCGGTGCACAGCGGGCCCGTCAGAGGGTGAGTGCCACCTCGTTAGCAACAATCCGTTAGCAAACAACCGCTTGTCATGAGCCTGGTTCATTGATCGGTTTTTAGCGGCGACCTTGGCCCTCGAGCTGAGGCACAAAAGGTCCCTCACAGAGCTCCGAAACGGCAAGTTGTTAGGCCTCTTGGGTTGATGCTGGTCATCGACAGAAATTGAAGATTTGCAATTTCACGGAAGCTTTGAGGCTGGAACGGGGTCAGACTAGAAAAATTGTCTTTCTAGGCCCCGGTTGCTGTTAAATTACGCTATCCTTTGCTATGCTCGCGCGAGCTAAATCGAAGGAATTTGAACGGCCAAAGCGACGAGCAACCGTGTAAAAAACGGTCAGTTTAAAAAAATAAAGAGTGGCATGAGGTTTGGCAGGGTCTAGGGCGCCTACCCGAGATCAGTTTCCATTGCCTGGAGCGTGTCGATAAGCGCTTCAAACACATTACGAGGGATTCTATGTCAGTAGTAGAAAAAGCATCTGTAGAGAGTAATGCAGATCAAGCCGTCTCGGCTGTTGTGGTCAGGTTTGCGGGAGACTCCGGAGATGGCATGCAGCTTACCGGCAGTAATTTTACCGAGGCCACAGCCTTGCATGGAAACGACCTTGCAACCTTCCCAGACTTCCCCGCGGAGATCCGGGCGCCTGCGGGTGCGACGTTCGGGGTGTCAGCTTTTCAGATATATTTTGGAGCAGATGAAGTCACCACCGCCGGAGACGATGTCGATGTACTGGTCGTCATGAACCCGGCGGCGCTGATCACCAATTTGAAGGATCTACTCCCCGGCGGAGTCATCATCGCTGACAGTGACGCTTTCACCGACAAGAATCTCGTCCGAGCCGGGTACGAAACCAACCCCCTTGAGGATGGATCGCTAGACGGCTATAGAGTCATTGTCATCGAGATTACCAAGCAAGTGATCGCTGCTGTAGAACCCTTTGGGTTATCGCATAAATTTGCAGTTCGCTGTAAGAACATGTGGACGCTAGGGCTAGTGATGTGGCTGTTCGATCGTGATCGATCGGTGACCATTGAGAATTTAGAAAAGAAATTTGCCAGCAAGCCTGAAATTGCCCAGGCAAACATTGCGGCATTGAACTCTGGGCACAGTTATGCCGAGACTGCGGAGCTTCCGAGTGGGGTTGAAGTGTACCGAATTCAGCGGGCAGAGGTGGCTCCGGGTTTGTATCGCAACGCAACCGGTACAGAAGCGTTGGCCTACGGCTTAATCGCTGGTGGTCGGTTGGCAGAGATCCCGCTTACCTTTGCGTCCTATCCGATCACACCAGCCTCATCTTTGTTACATACCTTGGCTCAGCACAAAGAGTTCGATGTCGTGACTTTCCAAGCTGAGGACGAAATTGCTGCGGTCTGTGCGGCAATCGGCGCCTCTTTTGGTGGAACCTTGGGGATCACCTCAAGCTCTGGTCCCGGTATTTCGTTAAAAGCCGAAGCCATTTCTCTTGCGGCGGCGACAGAACTGCCGCTGGTTATCGTCAATACCCAACGCGGTGGTCCCTCGACTGGGATGCCCACTAAGACTGAGCAATCGGATTTGAATCAAGCGTTGTTTGGTCGTCATGCTGACACCACCCTGCCGGTAATCGCCTCAAGCACGCCGTCCGATTGTTTTGACGTTGCGATAGAAGCTGTCCGGTTGGCCACGCAGTTTTCTACTCCGGTGCTGCTGCTCAGTGATGGATATTTGGCTAACGCCTCAGAGCCATGGCTTGTGCCAGATGTCACACAGTACTCGCCTTTCCCTGTCCATTTTGAGACCGATCCTGAGGGTTTTACGCCAGCCAATCGTAATCCTGAAACGCTAGCGAGAGTTTGGGCTAAACCCGGAACACCAGGTTTAGAGCATCGTATTGGCGGTATCGAGAAGAGCCACGAAACCGGTGACATCTCTTATGATCCAGACAACCATCAGAAGATGACGGATGTCAGAAAAGCGAAGATCGATGGCATCGCGAAATTTATCCCGCCGCAAACGGTGAGTCAGGGTAACGCAACAGGACGATTAGCGCTGGTGGGGTGGGGTTCGACCTACGGAGCGATTCATCAAGCGGTCAAGCGGGCCCGCGCCACAGGTGCTGATGTGAGCCATATTCACATCCGTTATATGATGCCTTTCCCTGAAAATTTAGGCGAACTGTTGAAAGGTTTCGATCAGATATTGGTACCGGAGATGAATACCGGTCAATTGGTCGAGGTCTTGAGATCAAAGTATCTAATCGATGCGCAGCGACTGAATAAGGTTTCTGGTCAACCCTTCAAAATCCGAGAGATATTAGAAGCGATTCACTCGTCATTAGGAGAGCAAGCATGAACGCGCCCCAAAAACTCACCTTAAAAGATTTTAGCACCGACCAAGAAGTACGTTGGTGTCCGGGTTGCGGCGATTACGCCATTCTTAAGACCATTCAGAAATTGATGCCAGAAATCGATACACCCAAAGAAAATACCGTGTTTGTATCAGGCATCGGTTGCTCATCGCGATTTCCCTATTACATGGAGACCTATGGTTTTCACACGATCCACGGTAGAGCCCCCTCAATAGCCACCGGCGTTAAGCTTGCTAATCCGGAATTAGATGTTTGGGTGGTAACCGGTGACGGCGACGGGCTGAGCATTGGTGGTAATCATATGCTGCATGTTTTGAGACGAAACGTTGACTTGCAAATCCTGCTATTCAATAACGAAATTTACGGCCTGACCAAAGGGCAGTATTCGCCAACGTCGAAAGTGGGTACACGATCACCCTCAACGCCGGACGGTTCACTGGATATGCCACTGCGGCCCTGCACCTTCGCTTTGGGTGCCGGCGCCAGATTTGTGGCACGGACCATTGACACCGAAGCTAAGCACATGACTCCAGTGCTAAAGCGCGCCCATGCCCATAAAGGCGCATCGTTCGTAGAGATTTACCAAAATTGTCCGGTCTATAATGATGGCATTTTCGACTACATTAAAGAGAAGAAGACTGCTGCTCAGAGTCGCTTGTTGTTAGAGCATGGGCAACCGCTGGTTTTCGGAACCGATAACAGTCAAGGCCTAAGACTCAACGCTAAGTCATTGCAGTTAGAAGTGGTAACCATTGGCGAAGACGGTGTGACCTTGGACGATATTGTTGTGCACGATGAAACCAATAGAATGTTGGCAACAATGCTTGCTGGACTCTCTGCACCTGACTTCCCTGAGGCCGTGGGTGTGCTCTTTTGTCAGCCAGAAACTTCCTATGAGAGTTCGGTGTATGAGCAAATCAAAACAGTGCGTGAGAAAAAGGGCATCGCCGATTTCAATGCTGTCTTGCGTCAGGGTCATACTTGGACAGTGGGCTAGACTCAACCTACTCGAAAGGCCAGCAGATGCTGGCCTTTTTTTTGTCCTCAAGACAATGAGGCAGTTCAGACGTTGGCTGCCCGCTCAGGGTGGAGTGTCTAGCCAGCCCTAGGCAAGTATCCGCGATCAAAAAGACTTAAAGCTTGGGTCATCGCAGGTCATTTTTCGCCATCGGCTTGATTGATTGTGTCTGAGGTATCATCATCGAGCATGGTCTAGACAATAGAGTTACGTGATGACAGATTTTAAAGCAGAAGATAATACCGGTACGATCCCCGTACAGGAACGGCATCAGATTTCGATACCGAACTTAACCGAGTTTATGGCAGCAAATGTGTCCGGTTTTGAGGGGCCTTTGACCGTTGAGGAGTTCGCGGGAGGGCAGTCGAACCCCACTTACTTAGTCTCGACGCCTACCCAGCGATATGTGCTGCGCCGTAAGCCCCCGGGGGAACTGCTCAAGTCAGCTCATGCTGTCGACCGAGAGTATAAAGTGTTAACGGCGCTGGCCAATGCTGATGTGCCAACGGCAAAGACCTTTGCCTTGTGCACCGACGAATCGGTGATTGGAACCTGGTTTTATGTCATGGAATATCTTGAAGGCAGAGTCATTTGGGACTCAACCGATGGTCCCTATACCCAACAACAGCGATTTGAATTTTGGGATGCGGCTAACGCAGCCGTGGCCAAGCTTCACCAGGTGGATTATCGTGAAGTGGGCCTCAGCGATTTTGGAAAAGAGTCAGATTACATTGCTCGACAGTTAGCACGATGGGGAGGCCAATACGACTATACGCGAACGGTAGACAATCCCTATATGGATAATCTGCTGGATTACCTTCCTGCCAACATACCAGAGAGTGAAGGTTGCGCGATTGTTCATGGCGATTTACAGATTGCCAATATGATGATGCATTCGACTCGTAACGAAGTGATTGGCTTGCTGGACTGGGAACTGAGCACCTTAGGTTGTCCGATCGCAGATTTTGCTTATTTGTGTCGGCCCTATCGCGACGCACTTCGCGGTGTCGACCTGAAAGCGTTAGGCATTCCATCAGAGTCTGAGTTCGTCGAAGCGTATTGCCGCCGCACTGGGCGCTCGGGTATCGATCATTGGGATTATTATTTGGCCTTCAACATGTTCAAAATGGCCGCTATCCTACAAGGGATTGCTAAGCGGGTCCTAGATGGCACAGCTGCGAGCCAGCATGCGGAGGCAGCGGGTGCCGGCGCATTTAACATGGCGAAGTTGGCCTGGGCGCAGATTGATAAGTCTGTTAACTTGGATGACTTAGACGCCTAATTCAGATTAAGCAGTTGCCTTCATTTCATGACGGGCAGGTCTGGATCAAGTTGAACGCCAAAGGTGTTCAATGCCATTGAGACAAGTTGGTATTGACCCACGGTAAATACCAAGTCCATCAATTGCTCCTGGTTGTAAAATTTCGCGAGAGCGCCCCAGGTTGTATCGGTAATAAAGGCGTCCGCAGCCAATTCATCGGTTGCGGTCAACAACAGTCGATCTTGCTCTAACCAATTGGGCGCATCGGGGCCGACTTTGATGGCTTCGATCTCCTCGTCCGTAATGCCGGCTTTGGTTCCAATCAGGACATGTTGGCCCCATTCGTAACCTGACTGGCAAAGCCATCCCACTCTTAAAATAAGGAGCTCTCGATCTCGAGCCGCCAGAGTCGATTTATGCAGGATGTGGTTGGCGAACACCATCCACCGTTTTGCCAGCGGCACATGATTGGCGAGAGTGAGGAAAATATTCTGAACCCGGCCGCGCATCACTTGTGGTTCGAGCAGGGCCCGCTGAGCGTCAGACCAATCAGATTCTAAAACAGGCGAGACTCGAGGTTTTTTTAGTCGCATAAAAGGATCCTAGTCAAGGTTGATCAGATGGACAGACTACAGCAGACTCTAGCGGTGTTGAATAGGGCAATGACCCAGAGCGAGGAGATTGAATGGAAAAATTGATATTGCACCAATATGCGGGATCTCCCTTCTCTGAAAAGATAAGAGCGTTGCTTGGCTATCTCGATTTGCCGAGCGCTCAGGTGGAAATTCCGGTCATTATGCCTCGCCCGCTATTGATGCCGTTAACCGGGGGCTATCGCCGAACCCCGGTCTTACAAATGGGTCGTGAAGTCTTCTGCGATACGGCGTTGATTGCAAAGGTCTTAGCGAGGCGAGCACCGGAAAAGGCCCTGTTCCCCGAAAATCTTCTGGCGGCAGCAGAGCATCTTGCTTATTGGGCAGACACCTTCTTATTCAAAGTGGTTGTGGCCGTCGCCTTTCAGCCTAAGGCATTGGCTGATAATCCATTATTTACCGATGAGGCAGCCGCCGCAGCGTTCATGGCAGATCGAGCGGCCTTTGCCGCAGGATCGAGTGGCCTACAAATGCCTTTGGAGGAAGCGCTTAATCACTTCGACTTATGGTTAGAGGCGTTTAACCATCAACTGAAACGATCGGATTTCTTGTTGGGTTCACAACCGACGATTGCGGATTTTTCGGTGTATCACTGTCTTTGGTTTATTGCTGAGCGGCCAGAACTGGTCAGTGACCTAGTCGGTTATACTGAGGTTATGGCGTGGTTCGACCGCATTCGAGCTTATGGTCACGGGGTGGTGGAATCGATGAGTGGCGAGGAAGCCCTCGCTATTGCCGCTGCGGCTCCAGCCCTCGATCAGCAAACTTTAGGCAAGTCAGTGACGGTGGTGCCGATCGATTACGGTCTGCAGCCGGTGAGAGGGACAGAAGTTAAGGTATCGAGCCTGCCTGAAGCGTTCTCGTTGGTGAGAAGCGACGAGGAGGTAGGCGACTTGTTGGTACACTTCCCGCGGATGGGGTTTCGGATGGATCCAATTTAATCCTGGGAAGCGAGGAATCCAAGAATGGCTCGCCTCAAACTATGGGGCCTCTCTTCCCAGATCGCATGACTCGCATGTTCAATCTCGACAAATCTGCCCTGGGGTAAGGCGCGAGCGTAGCGTTTACCAGTTTTTGGCGTGGCTTCATCGTGTTCACCGCAGACCACAAGCGTTGGGCAGGTAATCTGCTTGAGATTGGCAGTTGTGTCGTAATTTTTGAGAGTCCCAGTGGCTGAAAATTCGCTCTCTCCCCACATATAGCGGTAAATGGCTGCGCCTCTCGGGTTTTTCCTGGATAACATGGCTTTCAGCTTTTTGGGGCGCCTCAAGACATGCCGAGCATAGTAACTGGCCAATGCCTGTTGATAAACTTGGGCATCGGTAGCCCCCAATGACTGACAGCCTTTAATCACCGTCTGCGTTTCTTGGGGGAGGCCCTTGATGAGCCGGTTAGCGTCCCGTTGCCAATCGGCTGCAGATAGCATCGGCGACTGTAGAACCAAGGATTGGATACCTTTGCCATGGTGTCTCAAGTAATATTCGACGGCGAGGGTCGTACCCCATGAGCCGCCCATTAAATGGAAGGATTCGATGCCCCAGGCCCTAATCAATTCGTGTAGCTCATTGACGAAGGTGCTGATTCGCCAGCGTCTTTTACCCAGGTCGCTGCTCCGGCCTGATCCTAATTGTGTATAAGCGTAGACACTGCGGTCAGTTGCCAGCGAAAATACGGGTCCTTTGGGATTGTGAGTGCCACCGGGACCCCCATGGAGCCAGATGATAGGATCGAGACTAGGGTCTTTCCGTTTAACCGTATAGTGCGTGGTACCCAGGCGATGCTCGATAAAGGCCATTCTAGTCGCGTTTCGGAAGCAATTGGGCGACCAAAGCTGACCAATAGCTCGCGCCAATGGGTAAGATTTCGTCGTTGAAATCATACCCTGGATTATGAATCATGCAGGAGCCCTCGCCGTCACCGTTACCAATCCAAATATAGCATCCTGGTTTTTCCTGCAACATGTAGGCAAAGTCTTCGGAGCCCATCGAGGGTTTGGGAGCACGATTGACTGCTGTGGCGCCCGACACCGCGATCGCGGCTTCGGCAGCGCTTTCAGTCTCAGTCGGACTGTTGACCGTCGGGGGATAGCGTCGCTCGTAGCTGAATTCAATTTCGGCGCCAAACCCACTAGCGATGCCGCAAGCGACTCGCTCAATGCTTTGCTCAAATTGAGCCTGAACTCGGGTTGAGAAACAACGTGTACATCCTGAGATACTAACCTGATCCGGAATGACGTTATAAGCGTCGCCACCATGAAATTGGGTAACGCTGAGAACAGCAGGTTCCTGGGGGTTAATTTCTCGCGCAACCAAGGTTTGCAAGGCTTCAACAATCTTGGTCCCAATTAATACTGGGTCGACCGTTTGTTGGGGAATTGCCGCATGCCCGCCTCGACCACGTACGGTAATGTCAAAGATGTCGAAGGCCGCCATCATAGGCCCTGGTTTAACGGCAAACTCTCCAACCGGTATCCCCGGGATGTTGTGCATGCCATACACCGCTTCCATGGGAAACTGTTCGAACAAGCCCGCCTCTACCATCGCGCGGGCACCGCCCTCGTTTTCTTCTGCGGGCTGAAAAATAAAATGAACGGTCCCACTGAATGTGTCGGAAGCAGCCAAATAGGCTGCAGCGCCCAACAACATGGTTGTGTGACCATCGTGGCCACAAGCGTGCATCACGCCGGGTTGCGTAGACCGATGCTCAAAGTCGTTGGCTTCAACGATCGGAAGTGCGTCAAGGTCTGCCCGCAGGCCAATCGAGCGATTGCCCCCACCTCGCTGAAGTGTCCCAACAACACCGGTGCCGGCAATACCTTCCACAACGTCGATGCCAAAAGAACGTAACTTCTCTGCCACGAAGGCTGCAGTTTGTGTTTCTTCAAAGGCAAGTTCAGGGTGTGCGTGAATGTGTCGCCGCCAGTCTGTGAGCTCGGCTGATTGGGTGACGATTTCAGGTATTAGGTTCACGATAGTCTCTCCTCAATGGATGCCATGGTAGCAGTTCGACCGAGTCCTGTAATCTGTCTCTACCATTGATGCAGAGTGAATCCTTATCGATCTGAAGGATCTCAGATGCCAGCGCTTCAAGGTGTGAATCGCTAGCATCTAAGACATGGCTTGCGTGCCATAACTGCTCAAAATACTGAAGGTTTGACCCCGAGGGACCGGCTGCCGAGTAAATCTGCTGGGCAAGATCGTTGAGGCTAGGCTCGCCGAGATCCCAAGGATTCCCAGATGTAGCAATATACGTTAAACAGGATAGCTGCTGATACTCCCGAGTGTTTACGGTAACGTCAAATCGCGCATAACCATTTTGCTCTCGATGATCTAGCGCTGCTAAGCTGTTAGCTTGACGCGGCGCCTCGATGCGGTAGGCAATGCCCGTCACCCAGTCGCCCGGGCTTGGTCGTAAAGTGACTACGGCTCCAGGATGCGCGATTGTGCCTCGGTGATCGGAGGAAGCCTGCCAGAACCGTCGCTTAAAACCCGGTAACGTGGCTTGGCATGCTGTTACATAATCAAAATTTGGCCGCCAAAGAATCGAGCCATAGCCAAACAGCCAAATGGAAGATGTCATCAGGAAACCTTAACCCCTGGGTTATACTTTGGGCCAGTAATTTTGACGAGAATCCTGTGGTTTTTACGAGAACGCAGCCAAGGGTGGGAGAGGTAAGATGGTAAAGGTAGAGCGTAAGCAATCTGGTAGCGAAGGGCTTCGTTGCGGATTGTTGGGTGCGGGGATGATGGGCCGAGAACACCTTAGAAATTTGGTGTTATTTGAGGATGTTAAGGTCGTCTCAATTTGCGACACCAATGAAGCCATGAGGGCCAGAGCGCAAGAATTGGTTCCAGAAGCCACCTTGAGGGCGAGTTTGCCGGCGCTACTTGAAGACGAATTAGATGCCCTCGTGGTGGCCACGCCCAATTATCTGCACGCAGAGCAGCTCCTTGCCATTCTCGAGGCTGTTAGCATTCCTGTCTTGATCGAGAAACCGCTGGTTACGCGCCTAGAAGATGTCTTTCGTCTACGCTCGGCGATACAGGCACATGAGGCCTTTGTATGGGTGGGTATGGAGTATCGATTTATGCCGGCATTACAAGCCTTTGCTGCCCAGCGAGAC
The DNA here is from genome assembly GCA_002689445.1 of Gammaproteobacteria bacterium. Taxonomy (GTDB): domain Bacteria; phylum Pseudomonadota; class Gammaproteobacteria; order Pseudomonadales; family Azotimanducaceae; genus UBA9926. The sequence goes on along the minus strand of NZGC01000081.1, from coordinate 163,469 downwards.
CAGGTAGGTTCGGTTAAAATGTTGAGTATTCGAGAGCATCGATATCCCTTCCTAAAAAAAGTCGATGATTGGAATCGTTTTAATCGCTTTTCGGGGGGAACCTTCGTTGAAAAATGTTGCCACTTCTTTGACCTCATGCGCCTTTTTTTGGTTGCCGAGCCGGTAAAAATTTATGCCACCGCCGCGCAGGATGTTAATCATCTTGCGGAGCGTTACGGGGGCGAACAGCCGGATATTTGGGACAATGGTTATGTCGTGGTCGACTTCGATAACGGGGCTCGAGGCATTTTAGATCTCTGTATGTTTGCTGAAGGTGTTGCTTTCGAGCAAGAGTTGTCGTTGGTAGGGGACCAGGCACGCCTAGATTGCCGGATTCCGGGTCCTTTTCACTCCAAGCAGGCGTCGGCTATTGAAGCCGAAATCATTTTCTCGCCGAGGTCGCCCCCAGGCCCCATCGTCGAGACGGTGTCAGTACCAGAGCTCGCGCTGAACGCAGGCTCGCATCAAGGAGCAACCTTTTTTCAGCATCAGGCTTTTTGGCAGGCGGTGAGGTCAGGCGAGCCGCCACTGGTAGATTGTGATGCTGGATTCAAAGCGGTCTTAATGGGGTTGGCCGCGCAGGCTTCTGTGAGTTCGGGGCGAGCCATCCAAGTAGATACACAAGCTTTCGAGTTAACGCCAATTTGAGGGCTCAACCGATAATTGAACCGATTTTGGGAAGACTTTTTGTAGGGAGCGCTTAGGTTAGAGGCGATGCCAGGGCAAGGGGATCCCACTGACCATCAAAGCTTTGAGTGTTTTTCCAGATAGGTTCAGGGGCGGCCGACACTTGTCGAAGGTGTTCAATTTTTGAGTCGCGAAACTCATAAATGTCAATCTGTTGGCTTTCGAGCGCAAGCGTCATAAAACCAGGCCAGCGTGAGCCGGTTAGGGTTCCAGCGTTAAGCAGTGTCATACCTTCGAAAGCAAGTAGCGTACGAAAATGCAAATGCCCATTAATCAGCCACTGACAACGACCCTCGTCAATAATGTGATCAAGGGTCTCATTGCGCTCGGCTGGCATGCGGTCAGATCCAGGCCAGACTTTAGCCATATCCTGTTGATCAATGCCGTGACACAAAAGAATTGTCTCGCCAGCAATGTCGATCCAGCGCGTGACGGGCAGAGTTGCTAGGTAGTCTAGCGACGAAGGCGTCAGATCCTCAAGCGTGTGAGCCATAGGGATATGACGAGTTTGGTTGTTGAGGAGCCATCGCTCGTGATTGCCACGTACACAGAGGACATTGTGGTCCTGAAGCAGGGAAATACAACGATTCGGGTCCCCGGGTCCGTCAACAATATCACCGGTGCTAAGTATCGTGGCGATACCCTGCTCGGAAAAGAAGGCCAGCGCTTGTGCTAAGCGCTGATCTTCGCTGTGGATATCGCCAAGCAGACCTATGGTTGTGGAAAAGATAGTGGGAGCCTCAAACGAGTCAATATAGGTGAGTTTACGTTAGGTGGCCTGTATTTGATCAGTGACTATCGGCTCAGGGTATCCTAATGGCGAACCATTAAGATCAATTAACTGCCAAACCGATACCGTAATTTTAATACTAGGGAGTCGACTAGGGCCTGTTCCCAAGCTTCAGAGAATTGCTCAGAAAAATCGCGCTCCAGGTTGCTGGGGATATCCGACCCGCGGGTATAGACGATAAAAAAATCAGAGAGGGGTGCCAATTCCCAGCGATACCTCGCTTGGAAAGATAAACGACTGATTGAAAAATCTCTTCGATCATTGGCTGGAAGGGATGCCGTGATCAAGCGCTTCGAACCATCGGGCAAACGCCACCGGTCGCGCTCGAAAGCCTTGATACCAATCCATTGCATACTGATGCGCATTTGCTGAACGGCAGAAAAAAAGTAAGACAATTCCACCCGAGGTTTCCAGTGTTCAGAATTGAAACGGCTAAAGCTGCCATTGTCTTGATGGAGTAACCATCCCGTTCGTTGCTCATGGCTGACGTTGAGCTCTGCGGATAGCCGATCGCTGGGTTGATACTTCAACTCGATAGCATAGGTCTTGGTCATGCCTCCAATGCTCTCCTCTCGAATTGTCGATCTGAATTCGTAGGCGAAGGGTTGAGCACTGTCACTCTCGTAGTTGATGCTGGTCTGAAATCGATCCCGCAGCCGAAAGGAACCATTACCTTGACTGTCTCGATCTTCCCACCGGCTGGGATAAAAACTGCCGCTGAGTTTCAGTCGCGTAAAATTATTAAAGTTAAAGGATTGCGAGCCGCTGAGGGCGACTCGTACCTGTTCGCCTGCAAAGTTCCAGCGCTGTGTCACGCTTAAGGAAGATTCTTTGGATTGTAAGGTGGTCAAATCCGATTGTATTCGTTCATAGCGGTACCGATAGCCCTTGAGATCGTTTCGCTGGATATAGCCGAAATCATTGATATCAAGGTCTCTATCGAAAAGATCGACTTTGATTGAATGTTGCCGACCTTGAGCAGGCCGATACAAAAGATCGGCGAACGCCCCGTGTCCAACCTGATCGCCGGTGTCACTATGGAGACTTTGAAAGTCAAAGATTATCTTGCCATCTTTGCTCAGCCGATGAAGGTCAACCCCAAAACTGTTGGCATTCATGGACGCGTGGTTCACTTGGGTGAGCATAAAGCCAGCAGCGTTACGACCGGTTCCCTGAGCATTTTCGTAAAGTAGTCTCACGACGGAAAAATCTCTGCCAGTTTGGGTTGCGCTAGCTATTTGGCCGTCCCTAAGGCCTGTGAGGCGGGTGTCATCCTCGGATGCCACAAGGAGTCCATAGCGGAATCTTCCGGTTTGGCCGGTTGCTTTAGCTGCTGCGATCAGTTCGCTCGGCCTGTTCGCCTCGGTCGGTGCGAGCTCGAGCTGGCTCTCGCTGAGGGCCTCGGGCGGAGCGCCGATTCTTCGAGTATTGATTAACGTCGTGGGCGTGCCGCCACCCCAACCTGGATTCGCCCGGGGGGAGGTCGTAAAAATTTCTTGGCCCTCTAGAAAAAATGGTCTTTTCTCCGGGAAAAAAGTTTCGTAGCTGGTCAGGTTAACCACAACATTATCCGATTCCACGTTACCGAAATCGGGTCTGAAAGAACCGGATAGCTGAAATGCTGTGGTGGGTCTCCAAAACACATCGAAGCCTGTTTTGTAATCCTTTACCTGTTCGACAGCATCGTAAGAAGCTGAAGCATAGGGATAAAACGTGAACTGTTGCTTAGGACGGATATCAATGATGCGTGTCTTGGGAAATCGTGACAAAAATTGGTTCTGGGTTCGAGGCAGGGCGGGGTAGGCCCAGTCCTCATTCTTATGAGCAACGGCGCGTTGCACGTAGAGCCCTAACTGGCGTATGCCATTTTCACTGGCCGGCAATGCCATCATCGACCAAGGAAGCATCATTTCGACGTTCCAGCCTGTCGAGGTCTTCTGACTCGCACCACGCCAAGGTCCATCCCAGTTACTGGAGTAATCCCGCTCGGGAAGAATAGTGCCATCCATGAGGCTGCCGCCCAAATTGACAGCAAACCAATAGGCGTACAAACCCTCCCCTGAGGCATCAACAGACAGGGAAATCCGATCGCGCTCGATAAATTGGTCACGGCCGCTGAGGCGCTCAACTAGCGTGTCCGGCGCTTGGTCCATGATGGCCGCGAAGTAAAGGCCCTGGTCTGTGTAAAACAGCTTGATGAGGGTCCTCTCGCTGGGCTTGTCGAGGGTGTCTGGCGAGATGACCTTAAAGCCAGAAAAGCCTTGAATGGTCTCCCAGATGGGCTCGTCAAGGACGCCATCAATGACCATGTTGATGCTGTTTTCGTCGCTTCGCTCGATGGCCTCAGGCAAATCTAAGCCTTCACCACTGGCACTTTCGACCAGCCAAGGACAGAGGACGATCAGCAGGGATGCTAGGGTTTGACGAGTGGGGACGCACATCGAAAAAAAATCCTGATCAAACTATCTCAAACAGAGGGTCTTTGGCCACGCCGCAGGCGCTGCGCTGCAAATCGGAGGCCGCCGAGATCATACCTCAGGACCGCGGTGGATGCGACCGTCGCGGAGCAGGCCAAGCCTTAACAATAAATTGCTCAGAAAAGGATACGAAACCCGTGCCTATCGAGATGAATTGGAGAGGAAATGTCAGTCAAGGTGCTGCTGCTGACAGGCGCAAATAAGAAGGCTTGGCATGCTTTAGGGGGCGCAAGCATTCTAGTGCAGGAAAATGTTTAGCGAGTTAGCAAGATTGCAAAGTCGTGGTGATGAACGATTGAGCCACACCTGTTCATCGCTGGGGCATGCCGTTATGATGCTGGTAAGGCGATAGGCAATAGGCTAAATCGCAACCTCCATAAGGTGTCAGCTGAATTAAGAAGCCCTCGCGGGCACGTGGCGAAAGACCCTCTTTCATTCAGGGGCGTAACTAAGCCCTAACCCTAGGAGGATGAGCACGAATAAAGGCCCTTAACTTGTTAAGGTAATCAAGGTGGAGCATGGCCCGAGTAGAGCATTACCCGAGTAGAGCATGGCCTGAAGTCCAGGGCTGGAGGGTACGAAATATGATAGTCAGCTCAGGAGTCGATCCATGTTCTGAACAGGGCGTTGGTTAAACAGTTTTGAGCCATTGATCGGTGGCAGGCGCGGGTAAACGATGTCATCGAAAACAATCTGCATTGCGTCGTCCAAAGACGGTGGTTGATTGTGGACGAGTTGCCAGACGAGGGTATCCAAGCGGCTTGATAACAAAGTCACGGTAAGACAGCATGATGAACCCAAACCAGTTTCGAAGCGCGGGTTAAGGCAGGACCCTTAATCTGTCGCTGGTCAAGAATTGGTGTTTAATAGAAACAGAAACAGAAACAGAAACAGAGATGGAAACAAACATAGAAACAAACATAGAAACATAAACAGGAGAAGCAGTTATGGCGTTGAGCCCATCAAAAACGGAAGAGTTGCTGGTTGAACAAAAAGGCCGGGTGGCAATCTTGACGCTGAATCGTCCAGAGCGCTACAACGCTATCAGTAGAGATATGCTCAGTGAGCTTTCAGAGAAGATGGTTGAAGCCAATAAAGACCCAGATATTCGATGCATCGTGTTAACGGGTGCGGGTAAAGGCTTCTGTGCCGGTCTTGATCTCATTGGGGTTGGCGAAGGCAACATCGGCGGGGGAGACAGTAAAGGCGGTAATCGGCCAGCGAGACAATTGTTTGATTTGCGGGACGCACCCATTAATGTCATGTGGAATATTGATACGCCGATTGTGTGCGCCATGAACGGACCCGCTGCCGGGTATGGCATGGACGTGGCACTGCTTTGCGATATGCGGATTGCATCGCCGACGGCAAAAATGGCAGCGGTAACGGCTAAGCGTAATGTGGTCCCAGAAAGTGGGGGTACTTGGTTACTGCCAAGACTGATTGGTTGGGGAAAAGCCGCCGAGTTGTACTATCGGGCGCGAACAGTGGAAGCTGAAGAGTGTTTAGAGATGGGTTTGATTAATACCATCGTGCCCGGCGATGAACTCATGTCCACTGCGATGCAGTGGGCGGAAGAAATCGCCGATAACGCGCCGATGGCTGTGCAAACAACCAAGCGAATGATGCGTATGGGGTTGGAAGAATCCTACGACACGGCAGTGGATCATTTAATGGTGCATTTGGCCGGCATGTTTCAAAGCGAGGACTTTCAGGAGGGTGTCCAAGCCTTCCTCGAGAAACGCAAGCCAGAATTTACGGGGCGCTAGACCGGGAAATATCTGCCTGCATCGGCAAGAGCGATGCAGGCAGAAGATCTCGATTTAGGCGGCGGTATCACGCTTTTTATAGGGAGGACCCATTTTCGCCATCATTTTAGAGATGGTGCTTGACTGCGTATAAATCGACTTAGCATGGCTAAAGTTCTTGAATCCCTCCTCACCGTGATAGGCGCCCATACCGCTCGGCCCGACTCCACCAAATGGCAAGTTCTCTTGAGCAACATGCATGATGACGTCATTCACGGTAACGCCCCCCGACACCGTTTCGTCCAAGACCCGGCGAGTCTCTCCGCTGTCTTGACCAAAATAATACAACCCCAAGGGCCTATCGTGATCGTTGACGTACGCGATGGTTTCTTCCACCGCAGCATAAGTTTTTACGGGTAACACCGGTCCAAATATTTCTTCCTGCATCACCAGCATATCCTCGCTTGGGTTCAATACGAGTGTTGGCGGAATGCGATGGTGCTCTTGCTGGCTAAAGTCTTCGTCCGCAGGGTTGATTTCGACAACGTCGCCGCCCTTGGCTTTGGCGTCTGCAACATAGCTTTGCAGACGGTCATAGTGACGTTCATTAATGACCGACGTGTAGTCTGGGTTATCTTTAAGATCGGGGTACATATCACTGACAGCTGCCCGAGCGGCGGCCACGAAATCATCCTGGCTTTCTTCAGGGACCATCACATAGTCTGGTGCAAGACAGATTTGGCCTGCATTCATGGTCTTTCCGTTCATAATGTTTCGTGCTGCCTGGGACATGTCAGCTGAGCGGCCGACAATAACCGGCGATTTGCCACCCAGTTCTAAAGTGACCGGAACAAGATTTTCCGAGGCAGCGCGCATAACATGGCGGGCGATGTTGGTGGCGCCAGTAAATAGCAAATGATCAAACGCCAAACCGCTAAATGCTTGACCCACCTCTGGCCCTCCTGTGAACACGGCGATTTCATCTGCGTCAAAGCTTGCTTCCACCAGGGTCTTCATCAGTTCTGAAGTGATAGGAGTGTATTCTGAGGGTTTGATCATGGTCCGGTTTCCCGCCGCCAATACCCCAGCCAGTGGTGAGAAGGTAAGTTGTACCGGAAAATTCCAAGGACTGATACATCCCACGACGCCCAGCGGCTGAAACTCGATTCTTGAACGGCCGCCCATTAAGTTGAGCGGGAACATGGTCGATCGTTTTTCGGGTCGCATCCATTTACGCACGTGTTTAATTGCCCCTTTCAACGGACCAATAGCGCCGTCAATGTCGGCTAACTTTGATTGATCAACACTCCGATGACCGAAGTCTGTCCGCATCGCTTCAATTAATTCGTCGCCTCCTCGCTCTAAGATGTCGACACAGCGGCGCAACCGATCAATACGCAGTTCTGCGCTGACGGCGCCTCCAGCGATCTGGGCACGTTTTTGGCTATCGAGTCTTTGCTGCATTTCATTGAGGGTATCGTTGCTCATCGGGTTGTTCTCCCTTTTGAATGGTTGACCACCATGGCTCCATTGTGATGCCAGGCTGTAAGCCGCTCTGTTGGCTTGGTGAAGTTCGGGAAACGGCTTTGGAGGTATGCTACTCCCTTTATTCTAGGCGTCAAACTCGATCGTCAATCTTAGGGTGCCGAATCACGTAGGTATGAGCAGCCTCTGTTTGGCCATGGAGGGTTAGCTCGTTTTTGTCGAGCCCCAGGTACTCTGCGCCACAACGAATGGCGACTTGTTGACTGGCTGTGTTTCTGACTGACATGACAAGTTCGACTGATGCCAACCCCAAAACTTGCAAGCCTGTGTTGGCAAGATGTCGAGCCGCTTCGGTTGCATATCCTTGGCGTGCTTCGGGTGTTCGAATCCAGTAACCCAAGTTCGCCGTTCCACCGGTTGAGGGTGAGTCCAGTCCACAGCCGCCAACGAACCGGCCTGAATGCTTGCACTCGACGGCAAAAGCGAATTGCCGCCGTTGCGTCCAAGTTTCCTGGGTAAAGCGTATCCAATCCTCGGCATCAGTAAGGTTGTATTCGGGATGGCACCAAGGCAAGAAAGGCTGTAATTCGCAGCTGGATTCCTTAACGGCGGCGTGCAAAGTCACGATGTCGTTTTGGGTAAATGTTCGCAGCCGCAGCCGAGGCGTTTCAATGAGCGGAGGACAGAGTCTTTGGAACACGTGCATGGCACAACTTTCCTTCTCTTGTGAGGTCTGATGCTTTATCCAATAAGGCAATTACTGACGAGAGCGAGATCTGATAAACTGCACGCTCTTGTTTATAGGATCGAGTTTACGTGGGAAAGAACTTATATCAAAAAGTGTGGGATGATCATTTAGTGGGCACGCTGGAAAATCGACAGTGTCAGGTTTTCATGGCTTTACATTTAATCCATGAAGTCACCAGTCCCCAGGCTTTTGGCATGCTAAAAGACAAAGGGTTAAAGGTCGCGTTCCCAGAGCGCACCTTCGCTACTGTCGATCATATTATCCCGACCGACGACCAGAGCAGGCCTTTTCAGGATGAGATGGCCGATCGAATGATTAGTGTGCTGGCTGAATCAACTCAAACCCATGGCATTGAATTTTTTCAGCCGAATTCTGGGTCCCAAGGCATTGTCCATGTCGTTGGGCCGGAATTGGGTTTAACCCAGCCCGGCATGACGATCTGTTGTGGAGACAGTCATACCTCCACTCATGGAGCATTTGGGTGCATCGCGTTAGGCATCGGTACCAGTCAAGTTCGGGATGTTCTCGCCAGTCAGACTTTGGCTATGGATCCGCTCAAAGTACGACGCATCGAAGTACAAGGAACGCTTGGTCCGGGTGTTACTGCTAAGGATGTCACGCTTCACATCATACGGACGCTCGGGGTTAACGGTGGCGTCGGTTTTGCCTACGAATACGCGGGGCCCGTCATCGACCAAATGACGATGGAAGAGCGCATGACCGTGTGCAATATGAGTATTGAGGGTGGGGCCAGGTGCGGTTACATCAACCCCGATCAGACGACATTTGACTACTTAAAAGGCAGAGAGCGTGTTCCTCAGGATGCCGCGTTTGAAGCAGCGGTTGAGCGCTGGGCCAGCTATGCAAGTGATGCTGACGCGAGTTATGACGATATTGTGATCATTGATGGTGGCGAGATAGAGCCAACGGTAACTTGGGGCGTTACGCCGGGACAAGCCATCAATGTCCGGGAACGGGTGCCAGATCCCAGTACTGTTTCCGGTTTAGATCAGGAGCTGATGAGCGATGCGCTTCGCTACATGCAATTAGAGCCTGGAGCTCCGATTGCAGGAACGGCAATTGATGTCGCGTTTATTGGGAGCTGTACCAATGGTCGGATCAGTGATTTCCAGGCAGTCGCGCAGGTCATCAAAGGACACAGAGTTGCAGATGGCGTGCGCGCCATTGCAGTACCGGGCTCCGAAAAAGTCGATGCTGAAGCACGCGCGCTGGGCTTGGACCAGGTGTTTACCGAGGCGGGTTTCGAATGGCGGTTGCCGGGTTGCTCTATGTGTCTGGCAATGAATCCCGATAAGTTGGTTGGGGACGAAGTCTGTGCGTCAAGTTCGAATCGGAACTTTATGGGGAGGCAAGGTTCGGCTACCGGTCGGACAATATTGATGAGTCCGGTAATGGTTGCGGCCTCTGCCGTGAGCGGATGTGTTGCGGATGCGAGAGTAGTGTTTGGTTTGGAGCAAAGCTCATGAGTGACTTACACCAACGATCAGGAAGAGCGGTCTATGTCCCTGGGAACGACATTGATACGGATCGAATTATCCCTGCGCGGTTTTTAAAGTGCGTGACGTTTGATGAGTTGGGTCCAGCCTTATTCTACGATGAGCGATTCGAGTCTGAAGGCGCCAGCAAAGGTCATGTGCTTGACGCGCCTCAGCATGCTGGGGCGAGTGTGTTGATTTCGGATGTCAATTTCGGCTGTGGGTCGAGTCGGGAACATGCCCCACAAGCGTTACAAAAATTTGGGTTTAAGGTTGTCATCGCTGAAAGTTTCGCAGAAATTTTCCATGGCAACTGTACGACGCTGGGCATTCCATGCTTGAAAATGGCGGCCGAACCCCGAGGGATGTTGGCGGATCTGGTGACGCAACTGCCGGAAGCGGAAATGTTAATAGACTTGCAAACCAAGACGCTGATTTTTGCGAATCAGTCATTCAATTTTGACATGCTTGAAAGTAGCCGGGAGGCTTTTTTGTCGGGTCGCTTTGATCCTCTCGATGAACTCTTGGTCGCCAAATCGAAAATTGCAGAAGTCGCAGCCCGGCTCGGTAATGTCAGTATGTCGCGATGAATGCAGATCGGATGATTGAAATTTATGACACGACGTTGCGGGATGGCAACCAGGGTGAAGGGGTCAATTTATCTTTAAGTGACAAGCTGCAGATTGCGGACCTGCTGGATCAGCTAGGGGTGAGCTATCTGGAAGGGGGCTGGCCAGGATCAAACCCCAAAGACAATGATTTCTTTCTAGCGTGTCAGGATAGGACGTTCGAGCACCTCAAGATTTCCGCTTTTGGCTCTACCCATCGTGCTGACTGTCTGCCAGAAGACGATACTTTTTTGCAAATGCTGGTTTCTGCTCAATCCGATGTCACCTGTATCTTTGGCAAATCCTGGGATCTGCATGTCGATCAGGCCCTCAGGATTTCTGCTGACCGCAATTTAGAAATGATTGAAGGTTCGGTCCGATATTTGAAGGAGGCCACTGGCAAACCGGTGTTTTACGATGCGGAGCATTTCTTTGATGGGTTTAAAAGTGATGCAGGTTATGCCCTTGCGACTCTTGAGATGGCGATTCAAGGTGGCGCCGATCGAGTGATTCTCTGTGATACCAATGGGGGAGCTCTACCGCACGAGATTGATGCCGCGATTACGGCAGCGAAATCTCACCTCCCCTCGCTGGTTTTAGGAATACACGTCCATAATGATGGTGGTCTTGCCGTCGCCAATACGCTTCGAGCGGTGGAAGCCGGCGTAAAACAAATTCAAGGAACCATTAATGGCATTGGGGAACGATGCGGCAATGTTGACCTTACAACAGTCATCGCGAATTTAGAACTGAAGTACGGCTATCACTGTCTCCCTCAGGGTGGATTGGAGGGTTTAACTCAGATTTCAAAGGCGGTTTGGGAGGCTCTTGCGCAGGATGGACCGCTAGGGCAGCCCTATGTCGGTACGTCTGCCTTTGCTCACAAAGGTGGCGTGCACGTTTCTGCGGTACAGCGCAATCCAGAAACTTATGAGCATGTGGCGCCAGAGCAGGTCGGCAACAGTCGCAAAATACTGATCAGCGAATTATCGGGTGGTTCAAATGTGCGCGCTAAGTTATCGAACCGATATCCAGAGCTGGAAGGGAAATCCTCGGCTCAAGCAATTTTAGAAGACATTCAGAATAAGGAACACCAAGGCTATTCTTTTGAAAATGCTGATGGCAGTTTTGATCTCTTGGTGCGTCGACATTTGGGACACTTTCAGCCCTGCTTTGAACCAATTTACTATCGCATTTATTCTCCGATCAACGAAACCGCGTCAGATCAAAATGATGTCACCATCGCAGGGGCGATTGAGGCCTCGGTAAAAGTGCAGGTCAATCAAAAAGAAAATTTGTGCGCAGCCGAGGGTAATGGACCCGTCGACGCGCTGAATCAAGCGTTACGAATGACCCTGATTGAAGCCTATCCAGAAGTTAAGGAGTTGCATCTCACTGACTATACCGTCAGGGTGATTAACTCAACGGAAGAAACAGCAGCCAAGGTTCGCGTGTATCTTGAACATCGATTCCAAGGAAGTACCTTTGGCACAGTCGGGGTCAACGTTGACGTCATCAAGGCCAGTTGGAATGCGCTCATCGAGGCCTATCATTACGCACTGATGCAGCACCGAGATTTTCAAATTGAGCGAAGTGTTGATTAAACCGATGCAAGGATTAACCGGACGCGCACAATGATTTGGGAGAATCGCTGGCATCCGTTGCTCGAGCGTTGGGTGACAATCTCCAGTCATCGAGGCGCAAGGCCTTGGCAAGGGGCGAGGGTTTCTGAAATAGGTAAAGCCCCGAGTTATGACCCCGAGTGTTATCTCTGTCCGAATGGACGAAGAATTTCTGGTGCTAGAAATCCCAATTACGATCAAGTCTTTGTCTTTGACAATGACCATCCCGCCTTTGGTGTTGATGCGCCAGTGACTAGCCCCTCACAGGAACCCTATTTGACGAGTCGTGCTGAAGGCATTTGCCGAGTGATGTGTTACTCGCCGGATCATTCAGGAAGGTTAAGTGGTCTTAAGGCGCTGGATATGCAGCGCGTCATCGAAGTTTGGCACGATCAAACGCAAATGCTTCTGGCGCAAGATGAAATCGATCAGGTTTTTATTTTTGAGAACAATGGTGAAGTTGTGGGTGTATCTAATCCACATCCGCACTGTCAAATTTATGCATTGCCTTTTGTCTTGCCGGTAACGCAACAAATTATCTCAGCACTTACGAGTTATCGAGCGCGGCAAAAAGTGAATTTGTTTGATGACATTATTGCCCGGGAAATTGCTGATGGTCGCAGATTGTTGTCAGAATCGAGTGATTGGATTGCTTTTGTGCCATTTTTTGCCCAACTTCCCTACGAAACTTGGATAGTTGCAAAGCAGCCAATTCGAGACTTAACTCATGCATCCAAGGCTTCGCAAGGCCAACTTGGAGAAATGTTAACTGAAGTGCTAGGTATGCAGGATCGATTGTGGCCAACGCCTCAGGCCTACATCCTTTCCATTCACCAAGCACCAAAGTCGCTGTCTGCCGAAAGCGACTATCGATGCTATATCCAAATTCAGCCAATGTTACGAGGCGCCGGCCTGCAAAAATATCTGGCGGGTGTGGAGACAGCAGGCGGACATTTTTTAAACGATGGAGCCCCAGAAGAGAAGGCAGCGGAACTCAGAGCAACGCGCAGCGCTTGAGGTTGAGATGCCGATAGGCGATGCTTGGCGACGGGTTATCTTGACAGCTTGGCACCGCTAGCAATCAGACCAGAAAAGTCGGAATGCTAAGTCAGCGGAAGGGGCAAGGTTGTAGGGCAGTCTCGCAGAAACACGCAACGATTTCTCTGAGGGTCGTTGCTTTGATCATAAGAGGAGAAGCATATGAAAGTTGATACGCATCTAACGCAGAATTGGAAAAAAATCCCGAATTCCGTTGCGGTGGCTGAAAAAGATGGATACGACGGTGTCGGCACAGCAGAAATGAATCATGACCCGTTTTTCCCGCTTTTACTGGCGGCAGAACACAGTCAATCAATCGAAATTCGAACAGGCATAGCGGTGGCTTTTGCGCGGTCGCCTATGATTTTGGCCAATCAGGCGCATGACTTAAATGCCTATTCTAAAGGACGTTTTACGTTGGGCCTGGGCTCGCAAATACGGCCTCATATCACTAAGCGATTCTCAATGCCCTGGGGAGCGCCCGCGGCACAGATGAAAGAGTTAATTCAAGCGATGCGGGCTATTTGGGCCACATGGTATGAGGGCGAGCCTCTCCGATTTGAAGGGAAATACTACAATCATACGCTCATGACGCCAGCATTTACGCCAGAAGACACCGAGTATGGTCCACCCAAGATTGTGTTGGCTGCGGTCGGACCTATCATGACTGAGGTGGCGGGTGAGGTAGCTGATGGTTTGATTATCCATCCCTTTAGCAACGAAAAATATATCCGCGAAGTGACTCTGCCAGCGATAGATCGTGGGTTGGCAAAATCCGGGCGCACTCGGGCAGACTTTGAAATCAGTTACACACCTTTTTTGATCTCTGGATCAGACGAGGCAAGCTTTGAGCGCGAAAAGCAGACTGCCAAAAATCGAATTTCTTTCTACGGCTCAACGCCCGCTTACAAGCAGGTGCTCGGCGTTCATGGTTGGGGCGATTTGCAAATTGAATTGAATGGGCTTTCAAAGCAAGGCCGCTGGGCTGATATGGCTGAATTGGTGACGGATGAAATGCTCAACACCATGGGGATTATGGGCGGTCCTGAAACCATCGTGCCAGAAATGAAAGCGAGATACGGTGATTTTACCGATCGCACCAGTGGCAGCTTTGGCTTCGTTGATGATGATTTGCGCAGAGATATGGTTGCTCAGTTGAGAGCAGGTTAAGGTTTCTGTGGTGGCAGGTTTACCGAGAAGCGTTAGCCCTATTTCACACGCTCACTTGAGGTTGTTGGATCAAAGGTTGTTGCCAGAATCGGAAGTCTATTTGGATTGCACTCAGGTAGAGCAAGTAATCAGTGCGATCAAACAACTGTCGGTTCGGGGGGCTCCCGCAATAGGGTTAGCCGCCGCCTTTGGATTGTTACTTGAAATAGACCAATACCCTGATTCCAAAGCGGAGATTGCAACGAGGCTAGGGGAAGTAGGTGCCAAATTGGTGGCGTCTCGCCCGACCGCGGTTAACTTGGCTTGGGCGGTTGAGGCAATGTTGGCTTTTGCTTCAACCGATGCGGCTGGGTTGGGTGCAGCAGGCTGGCGCGATCGGCTGTTCGCCAAAGCAACTGAGCTATACGATGCAGATAGAGCGGCTTGTCGTAAGATCGGCGCTGCTGGGGCGGCCTTGGTCAGCACCCATCCTCGTGTCCTGACTCACTGTAATGCCGGCGCTTTAGCGGTTTCTGAGTTTGGTACTGCGCTGGCGCCGATTTACCATGCGCATAATCAAGGGGTGGAAGTCTCGGTCTGGGTCGATGAAACCCGCCCTTTGCTACAGGGCTCGCGATTGACTGCCTTTGAATTGATGGCTCACCAAGTGCCCTGTCGGTTGATTACCGACAGTATGGCGGCCCACGTGATGGCCAGTGGCTTGGTCGACATGGTGCTCGTGGGAGCCGACCGCGTTGCCGCAAATGGTGATACAGCCAACAAGATTGGAACGCTAGGCGTCGCTGTGTTGGCCAATCACTATGGGTTGCCGGTCTATGTCGCTTGTCCTTGGTCGACGATAGATCTCAATACTGCGTCGGGTTCAGATATCGAAATTGAGTTGCGAAATCCGGATGAAGTTCGAACCTTTCAAGGCCAGCCGTCAGCACCGACCGCAGTGCCGGTCTACAACCCGGCATTTGATGTTACTCCGGGTCATTTGATCTCTGGCTTTATCACAGAGCGAGGATTAATTGCAGGGCCTTTCGACGAGACACTGAAGGTGGCAGCAAGTCATGGCTGAGGTCGAAGGCGTCATTAAGTTCGATTATGCTTTCGATGAAACTGATGAAGTGGTGCCGATCGACGAACAGATACTACTTTGGCGTCAAATGTTGTTTCAATATGATCTCGTAGGGGAGGTGCCTGACCGTTATGGAGGATTTGGCTTCGGTAATATCAGCTACCGATTGCCCCAGGGGTTCGCCATTACGGCATCGCAGACAGGTCGGGCAGCAATCCTCGAGGCTCAGCATTTCGCGCTCGTAACAGATTGGTCCTTGGAGCGTAACTGGTTGCGAGCCGAAGGCGCCATGCGTCCATCATCTGAATCATTGACTCATGCAGCAATCTACGAGGCGAATGCCTCGATACAGGCAGTTTTCCATGTTCATAGTCCAGCGTTGTGGGGAGCTCAGGAGATGCTTTGCTTACCCGAGACTGCTGCCAGCATCCCTTATGGAACCGTTGAAATGGCGGCGACGCTCAAGGCCCTGACTCAGCGCCTGGGTGCCGAGGGGTTGATTCGTATGGCAGGGCATGAGGATGGTATCGTCGCCTGGTCAACTTCTCCTCTGGGCGCTGGCGCTAGACTGCTCAAGGCATTGAGTGACGTACCCTGATGCGATCATGGAAGTATTGTGGAAGTTCTCGCAGCATCTTTCCTTTTGCAGGAAATGAGTCAACAATCGAAAGATCAGATTAAAGGAAAAATTTATGATGAATAAACCTTTATTCATCGGTATCGGTGCCGCATTGCTGGTGATTGTGGTGGGTGGTGCGCTACTGCTGAATAGCGAAGAAGAAGCGCCCAAGGTGAACCCTCAAGCCGTGGCCGTCCCCATTCCTCCACCAGATCCAGAACCCGAGCCTGAACCTGAACCCGAGCCAGAACCTGAGCCCGAACCTGAGCCCGAGCCTGAACCCGAACCTGAGATCGTTGCGCCAGCATTTGTTCTACCATTGCTGAATGGCAGTGACGGTTTGATTAGAGATGGTCTGGTCAGTTTGAGCCGCCACGAAGGGATGAATCAGTGGGTTGCTGTCGAAGATTTGATTCGCAAGTTCGTCGGTTTTGTGAACGGTGTCGCTGAGGGGCGGGTAGTTCGTGAACCTGTACGAATGTTGGCGCCTCAAGGGACTTTTAAGGCTGTGCAGATCTCGGAGCAAGATTACCGCCTCGATGAGAGCAGTTATGCGCGTTATGGATTGTTTGTCGATATTATTGAATCGATCGACAGTGATGGGATCGCTGAATTTTATGTATTGATCTCACCACTACTAAGGCAAGCGTACTCTGAGTTAGGTCTGCAAAATAGGACTTTAGATGACACGGTTTTTGATGCCATTGGTCGATTGCTAGAAGTGCCGGTGTTAAGGGGCGAAATTCGACTTAAACGACCCGTGGTGATGTACGAATTCGCAGATGAAGACTTAGAGCGAATGAGTGCGGCACAAAAACAGCTGATCCGCATGGGGCCCGATCACACCGAGCGATTACAGGCAAAATTGTCCTCAGTTTCTCGATCACTACGAGCCGCCCTAGAGACCCAATAGATTCTCATGGCGAAGCTACCTCTCGACGGTTTGAGGGTTATTGACTTACCCCTCGCTCGAGCCGGTCCGGTAGCAGTGAGAATGCTTGCTGATTGGGGGGCGGAGGTTATCCGTGTTGAGCCCCCAGCGAAAGCGGGTTCACAGGATATTACGGGACAGCGATTCGGCTCAGACGCACAAAATCTTCACCGAAACAAAAAAAACATTTCTCTAAACCTGAAAACGGCGAGGGGTTATGAGCTTTTTCTACAACTGGTCGGCAGCAGCGATATATTGGTCGAGAATTTTCGTGCCGATGTTAAGAATCGTCTTGGAATTGATTACGGAACGCTGAAGGAAAAAAAACCAGACCTAATTTACGCCAGTATCAGCGGCTTTGGGCAAACCGGGCCTTACAAGGACCGCCCGGGCGTTGATCAAATTGTGCAAGGGATGAGTGGCTTGATGAGCCTCACCGGTGACAAGGATGGACCGCCCACCCGAGTTGGCATTGCCATCAGTGACACCTCTGCAGGCATGTTTTTAGGTCAAGGTATCCTTTTGGCATTGATTGAGCGTGGGAGGACAGGACGAGGGCAGTGGGTTCACACAAGTCTCCTTGAGTCGATGATCAATAAACTGGATTTTCAGGCGGCTCGTTTTACCATGTCTGGAGAAGAGCCCCGACGTGAAGGCAATGATCATCCGACGTTTTCTCCGATGGGTGTCTTTGAAGCATCAGATGGCTTAGTCAATATTGCTGCCAGCACCGGTAAAATGTTTAGCGCGTTTTGTCATGCCTTGGGACTCAGTGAATTGCTGACTGATCCGAGATTTCAATCAAGCCAGGATCGCGCTCGGTGGCGCTCGGAATTGAGTGCTTTGATTAATGCAAAGACCCGCCAATTCAATACTGTAGCATTGGTTAAGGAATTAAATGCAGTAGGCTGTCCTTGCGGGCCAATCTATTCGGTCAAAGAGGCATTCGATGATCCGCAAACTCAGCACCTAGCAATGGTAACGGAGATCGAGCATTTAGATTTAGGCACCTTGGGTTTGGTTCGAAGTCCGATTAACTTATCCAATCATACGGAATCGTCAAAGAACCTGACTGCAGCGCCAAGATTGGGTGAGCATAACGATGAAATTTATCAGAGCTTGGGGCTAACCCTCGAGGAAATTCAAAGATGTAAAGAAACCGAGGTAATCTGAGGCGGTAACGGTCTACCCAAAGATAAACTGTCGCCGACCCTTGGTAGCAACAGACAGAGGTATTGATGAAATTACGCACAGAAAAAATGCTGGCAAACCGTTCTGAGGGTATTGGATGGGTTACATTCAACCAGCCAGAGAAAAGAAACGCGATCTGTTTAGAAATGTGGGAGGCGCTAGGCGAAATTTTAGAAACTTTCGATCAAGATCCTGAAGTCCGCGTCGTGGTGTTGCGGGGAGCTGGCGGCAAAGCCTTTGTTTCTGGGGCGGACATCACAGAATTTGAAACCCAGAGGGCCAATGCGACTCAACGCGAGGCCTACAGTAGAATCGCAGCCAACGCGAATCGGTGGTTGGCGCGGATCAGTAAACCCATGATCGCGATGATCGAAGGCTATTGCATCGGAGGTGGCCTGGCGACGGCGCTGAATGCTGACATTCGGTTCGCTACCCCTGAGTCGACTTTTGGTATTCCTGCTGCTCGCCTCGGATTGGGTTATGAAATGACTGGCATTCAGGTACTGGTTGATTTGGTCGGACCGGCCAACGCGCGAGACATTATGGTTTCAGCTCGGTACTTTGAAGCAGAAGAAGCACTGCGTATGGGGTTGATCAATTTTGTTGTGCCCTCGGATCAATTAATGTCGCAAGTAACAGCGTATGCCAGTTTGGTTGCAGACAACGCGCCGATGACGGTTCATGCCGCCCGGGAGACGATTCGAGCAGTCCTCAAGCCAGAGGGTGAGCAGCGCTCAGAGCACATTCAAGCATTGATCGATGCCTGTTTTAACAGCGAAGATTATAAAGAAGGCCGTCGAGCGTTTGCCGAAAAAAGAAAGCCGGACTTCAAAGGGGGCTAAGCGCTAAACGCGTTTATTCAACGCTCGGTAAGTGCAGTAGCGGTCGCTCTTTTCAGCGGTTTTAACAGATAGTCCATCACCGTTTTTTGACCGGTAGTGATGTCGACCGTTGCAATCATGCCAGGCATTATGGGTAAGGGGTTGGTTTGATTACCCAAGTAGTTCTGAGTCGTCCTTACGCGGATCTGGAAAAAATACTCGCCGGTCTCATCAACAAGCGTGTCGGCACTGATATGCTCAAGGGTAGCGTCCAGTCCGCCGTAGATTGCAAAGTCATAAGCAGTCAGTTTGACCGTCGCCCTTTGGCCCGGGCGAATAAACGCGATATCGATTGGACGGACTTTGGCGCTAATTAAAAGGGTATCATTGAGCGGCACAATCTCGATCAAATCCATTCCCGGCTGAATGACGGCGTTTGGCGAAGTGACAAGCAGTTGATTAACAATTCCGTCAACCGGAGATCGAACCTCAGTTCTATCCACTCGATCAAGGAGCGCAACGCTCGAGAAGTTCAATCGGTCTAGGGCCGCTCGAGCATCCGTTAAATCCAGTTGAGCCAGCGATCGGAACCGCTGCTGTCGTTCTGCAATTTTTTCTTCAGCTTCGGCAATCACCGAATCTTGGTTGGGCAGTTTTAAGGCAATCGTGTCGAGGCGACCTTCAGCCTCATTGACAGCGGCTTTCAATCGAATCAGTTCCACCTGCGAAACGGCGCCGGTTTCAACCAAGGGTGCAGTCATTAATAATTCTTGTTGAGCATAGGCTGCGGCTTGTTCGAGTTTTTCGACCTCTCGCATCAATTCTGCGCGGGTTTGCCGGTGTTGGTTAAGTTGCTGATTTAGAACACCAAGGCTGCTGGCTAGCTCCTCCTGACGAGATTGATAGAGCGCTCGTTCATCGTCGAGCGATTGCTGTTCGAGTTCGCTGAGTCCCACCGGAGTAGACATAGCCGTGCCTGCCAGTTCAGCAGTCAACCGGAGAATTCGAAATCGTAGAGCGCTTGAGGCAGCGATGCTCTCATTGAGGGTTGAGGCAAAACGCGTATCATCGATTTGCAAAAGCACCTGTCCTTTTGTGACACGCTCACCTTCCTCCACCAGTATCCTTCTGAGAATCCCGCCCTCCAAATTTTGAACAAATTGGGTTTGGCTGGATGGGATAACCCGACCCTCGGCTCGAGCAATCTCTTCAAGGCTTGCAAAATTTGCCCACACAATCGCAATAACGACAAAGGCGCCGGTGAGCCAAAGCGATAGATGACTGAATCGTACAAAAGGGGCTGACAAGGCCTGGTAAGGTTGACCTCTGCTCACGACTTCGCTCCATTGGCAAGGCTCAGTTGTTCCAAGACGGTCTGAGTTGCGCCATCGGCAACGACTTTACCTGCCTGTAAAATAATAATTCGATCCACGAGTGCTAAAAGATCCATGCGATGCGTCACAATGATCAGTGTTTTATCTCGGCAATGGCCTTTGAGCTCATGAATCAAGCGTTGTTCCGATTGGCGATCCATGGCGTTGCTCGGTTCATCCAGTAAAATTAAATCACCCTGATTGATGAGAGCTCGTGCGATGGCAACGCCTTGTCTTTGCCCTCCAGAAAGGTACGCGCCTCGCTCGCCGATCTGGAAATCAAAGCCTTGGGGATGCTGATCAAAGTAATTTTTGATACCTGCGGTGTCTGCAGCAAGCAGTATCGCCTCATCGCTTGCCGAGGGCTGTCCCAAACGAATGTTGTCTCGAACATTTCCGGCCAATAGCGTTGGCTCTTGAGGCAGATAGCTGATCTGACGCCTTAGGTCTACCGGATCAATTTGATGGAGATCGGTTTGATCAATTTGAATGTTGCCAGCTGTGGGCAAATATAATTTCGAGATTAACCGTTGAACAGTACTTTTACCCGATCCTGTCGGGCCAAGAATAGCGACTTTTTCGCCGCTTCGAATGGTAAAATCGACACCATTAAGCGCTGGGTTGGGTTGGCCTGGGTAAGAAAATACGACGTTGCGGAAGGTGACGGCAGGTTTAAGGTTGGCCCGGTGTAAGAATTGGTGTTTAAAATCCCGCTCTCCAGGGATGGTCATTAAATGATCGATGGTTTGATAGGCAGCCATTGCGTGTTGATAACGGCTTAGGATATTGGCAATTTGATTCATGGGCGCTAAGGCTCGGCCGGTTAAAATGGTGCAGGCGATCAGACCACCGATCGTGAGAGCGCCTTGCTGAATGGCATAGACGCCAGCGATGACCAGTGTGACCGTGGCAATCTGGCCGATGAGTTGGATGAGGTTCAATGTGGTTAATGAGCCCAGTCTTGACCTTAAACTGAGATCCGCGAGGGTCGCTTGCGTGCGCTCCCAGCGCGCTTGTATTTCTCCCTCAGCTTGACTCGCCTTAATCGCCTCCAATGAATGCAAGGTTTCGACCAACATGGCTGTTTTGCGGGCCGATTCGGCAAAAATATCTTGGATCAGCGGCCGAAATCGGCGCTGCGCAAGATAGCTCACCAGAATGACAAGGGGCAGAACCAGGGCAGGAATAAAACCCAAGGGGCCTGCGATCACGAAAATCAGGCCGATGAACAAAAGCACGAAAGGTAAATCGATGAGCGTCAGCAAGGTTGTCGAAGTGAAAAACTCGCGAAACTGATCAAATTCCTGAAGCTGACTGGCGAAGCTACCAACCCGCTTAGGATGCTCCTGCATTTTCATGTTCAGCACATGTTCAAAAGTGGAAGATGCCAAATGCAGATCAGCCTGCTTGCCGGCGATATCTAAGAAATAACCTCGTACGGATTTCATTAGAAAGTCGAAGATAAAGACAATCCCGATCCCTGAGGCAAGGACCCAAAGGGTATTGACCGCCTGATTCGGAACAACGCGATCATAGACGTTCATGATGAACAAGGGAGTTGCCAAGGCAAACAGGTTGACCAGCAGAGAAGCCAGTAATACCTCAGCGTAGAGCCGTTTTGCTTGGTTGATGACCGACCAAAACCAATGACTTTTCGCGGTTGCTTCTGCGGAGTCATGGTGTTGTATGCCGGTAATTCTTAGAAGTTGGTGAGGCCGGCGTTCAAGGTCCGTAAGAGAAGTCCACGGCACTAATCCCTTGCTGGTTCCATCGACAACCATTAACTGTCCGGCTTCGATGCCGCCGACCACGAAAGCTTCACCCGTTGAGCTCAGTACCAAACAAGGACAATCGTCTTTGTCGAGGCTCCTGAGTGGCTTCTCGTCGGTCTCGAGCGTGAATCCGGCTCTTGTTGCCGCGCGCAGTGCCAGATCCAGAGGCGAAAGCATCGTATCGGGCAAGCCAGCAAACAGTGCGCCCTCAGAAATCGGTCGACCCATAAGGCGAGTTAACTCACTGAGCGCCGAGGCCAAAGTCATGGCTTGGGTTTGAGTGGTAGCGTTTTGCATCATTGGAGTATAGCACCTGCGATTCATCCCGCGATGAAGGCGGAATCGATGGTCTAGGTTGTCAGTGTTCCCTGTGTAGCATCTCAACCTGAGGATGCGAAGGCCGCATCATACCGGTTGACGGGCAGCGCTCTGACCGGTTTAGGGGTTGAAATCAGCGTCAGCGGGTAAAAAATTGCGAGTCGAGCATTAAGATCCAAACATCTTACATCAAGAATCATGAATGGGTGTCTCTGTGAATCCGCTGTCTCTTGGGTAGCCATTACCTCGAGTTTGGCAACTTTGGGCGGGCGACCGTCGCTGGGGTCGAGAGGTATGAGCCAAAAGTGACCCGTCGACAAAAAATCTCAGCCCTGAACCAGTCTGATCGGTTCGCCTTGTAAATAGGCCTGAATATTCTCAGCCATTTGATGCACTAGGCGCTGCCGGGACTCGATGGCTCCCCAAGCATTATGAGGAGTGATCAGCAAATTGGGCCGAGGCACAGCCAGCATGAGCTCGTCAGTTAAGGGGGGCTCCTCGGTCAAAACGTCAATGGCGGCCCCAGCAATGCCGCCTGCATCAAGCGCATTGAGTAGAGCTTGCGTGTCAACCAGTCCTCCCCTTGCTGTGTTGATCAAAAAAGCACTGGGCTTCATCTGCGACAGGGTTTCAGCATTCATGAGCTGTTGGTTGGCTGGGGTAAGAGGACAATGAAGGGTCACCACATCAGCCGTCGCAAGCAATTGTTCAAGGGGTAATCGGTTGACCGGTGGCTGGTGTTTGTTAGGGTCAGTTTTTGCCTGAGGCTCAGCAGCGACCACTCGCATACCAAAGGCTTCTGCCAATCGCGCTACTGCCTGACCTAGAGCCCCCCACCCAATAATCCCTAAAGTTTTTCCCGTTAACTCGGTGATGGGATAGTCGAGGCGACAGAATACAGGGCTATCTTGCCATTTGCCCTCTTGGGTATCTGTGAAATATCGGGGTTGTTGAGTCGCAAGGTTCAAAATGAGCGCAAAGGTATGCTGAGAGACTGAGGGCGTCGCATAGTCAACGGCATTAGCAACCTGAATGCCTTGCGCAGCCGCTGCGGCTATATCGATATTGTTGGTGCCAGTTGCCATCACACTGATGAACTTAAGGCTAGGGTGATCCGCTAAACAGGCACGGTGCAAAGGTACCTTGTTGGTCAACACAATATCGACGCCGACCAGTCGATCGTAAAGCGCTTCCTCTCGTGTAGCATCGAAGACGGTCCAGTGGTCCAAGAGCTGAGTAATGGGATCAAGCGCAACATTGGCGCCCAAACTCAGAGCGTCAAGAATTACGCCTCGCACGAGAAGAAAGCGTCACCAAAGGCTGTTGAGTCTCCCAAGGAACTTATAAGTCCGGAAAAGCTTCGGCTAAAGCTTCATTCCATTGGGCAACATCCTCTTGAACGCCCTCGAGCAGACTCTCTGCATCGCCCTCGATGTCAATGGTTTCGATTTGATCCCCTTGTCGAATCGCATCAACCACTGCTTGATCGGATTCTGCATCAACGGCACCGAAAACAGTGTGGTTACCGTCGAGGTGCGGTGTCGGCACATGCGTGATAAAAAATTGACTGCCATTGGTACCGGGTCCTGCATTGGCCATGGATAAAATGCCTGGGCGGTCGTGTTTCAGGTCTGCTCTAAATTCGTCTTCAAACCGATAGCCTGGCCCACCTGTTCCGGTGCCTAGCGGACAGCCGCCTTGGATCATAAAATCGCCGATGACGCGGTGAAAAGAGAGGCCATTGTAGTAGCCTTTCTGTGCGAGATTGACGAAATTTGCACAGGTCTTAGGTGTTTGTTCGGGGTAAAGGTTGATGGTAATCGGACCTTTGTTGGTCGTAATAATCGCTGATAGGGACACGAATAAATACCTCAGTTTTCAGTTCATTAGCAAGGGGCTGGCGGTTTTAAGGCTCAGCGTTCATTTAAGGGGATAAAATCCCGACTGGCCGGTCCTAGGTAGAGCTGCCGGGGCCGACCAATTTTGAAGGGGGCGCTCAACATTTCGGACCAATGCGCAATCCAGCCCGGCATGCGTCCAAGGGCAAAAAGCGCGGTATACATCGGGGTTGGAATCCCCATGGCTTTGAGCGTGATTCCGGAGTAGAAGTCAATGTTCGGGTACAACCGCCGCTCGATGAAGTAATCTTCCTCTCTAGCAATGGTTTCAAGCGCCTTTGCAACCTCTAGCAGCGGCTCGTTCTCAACCCCTTGCTCGGCGAGCACGGCGTGACAGCTCGATTGCATCACCGTCGCTCTTGGATCAAAGTTTTTGTAAACGCGATGACCGAAGCCCATCAGCTTGAAGGGGTCCTCTTTATCTTTAGCACGAGCCACAAATTCACTGACGCGATCAACGCTGCCAATTTCATTCAACATATCGAGCACCGCTTCATTGGCGCCTCCATGAGAGGGGCCCCATAGCGCGGCAATACCAGCAGCAATAGCGGCATAAGGATTAGCCTCGGTTGATCCGGCTATCCTGACGGTCGACGTTGACGCATTTTGCTCGTGATCAGCATGCAGGATAAAGATTTTATCTAGCGCGCTTGCCAAGGTCGCGCTGACATTAGGGGCTTGCCCTGGCGTACCAAAACACATATTCAGAAAATTTTCGGCATAACCGAGTGACGGATCTGGAGGCACGAAAGCTGCACCGATTGACTTGCGATAGCTCATGGCCGCTAAGGTTGGAATTTTAGCAATCAACTGTTTAGCGGATTCCAAGCGGTGCTCGGCGCTATAAATGTCGAGGCCATCGTGAAATTGGGCGGCAAGACCAGCCACCGCTGCGCAGAGCATCGACATGGGGTGGGATTCGCTGGTGAACCCCGAAAATAAGTTTGCGAAATGCTCGTCAATCGGCATTCGATCTGCAATATCTTGCTTGAAGGCAGCGAATTCACTCGCCGATGGCAGCTCCCCATGAAGCAGTAAATAACAAACTTCTAGGTGCTCTGCTTGATCTGCCAGTTGCTCAATGGGATAACCCCGATAGGTGAGCACTCCGGCATCACCATCGATGTAGGTGATGGCGGACTCACAGGCAGCGGTTGACAGAAAGCCCGGGTCATAGGTGTAAAGACCTTTCTGGATGAGGCTACGCACATCCACGACATCCAGACCGACTGAAGCCTCCAAAACAGGCAGATCGCTGGTGACGCCATCGATAGTGATTTGAACGGTATGTTTCATAAGGGTCACTCGTACAAAGTAGTAATACCTGTCTTGAGCGCATCGGGTCGCCTTGATGCGGTCATGAGGCCAGGAGTTCAAAAGAGGCTACATGTAAGCAAAATGGTCACGTCATGTAAAGGCTATGGCCCCGGAAAACTGGTTTGTCGCGTTGTTTTTTTCGAGGCTAGCTACTATCATGCAGCGCGCAAGCAGCTCGCCAAGATGTGTGGTTACGGTGACAAGTTTCGGGGCTTATCTTGGGGTATGGAACCGAACGAAGCGCCAGCACAGACGCGCTATAAGTAGGAACAATAGTAGCAGACGACGCTTAAACTGGAATGGCAAAATAACTTAATAGGTCGCGGCTGGGGGCGGGCTCCAAACCCTCAAGCAGAGCTGGGATTTGGTCTGAGCGGTTAATCCAATGGAGATGATGGGAGAAAATAAGTGAAAAGGGATCAACGTCCGATCAATGTCGGAATAGGAGATTTACTACAGTTTCGTTGGCCAGTGATAGCGCTGGCGTCAATTTCCCATCGGATAGCAGGGGTTGTCTTGTTTGTCGGCTTAGCCGTTTTACTCTATGCCCTCGAAGTCTCCCTCTCATCAGAAGCTGGATTTGAAACCGTAAAGACTTGGATGAATAGCGCGGTCGGCAAGGTCATCACTTGGGGGCTGCTATCGGCACTGGCTTACCACTTCGTAGCTGGTGTTAAGCATCTGATTTTAGACGGTAGTGATGCGGAGTCGCTGTTGGCGGCAACTTGGGCAGCAAGAATTACGCTTGCGGTATCGGCAATTTTGATGGGTTTAGCCGCCTACTGGGTCATCTAAAACGGTTTCAGTGGCGTAGCAATTCAAGCAAGGAGAGGAAATGGTCACCCAAGTCACAAGTTTTTCGAAAAACGGTGTCAGCGATTGGTACATTCAGCGAATGTCATCTTACGTGATGGCAGCTTACGTGGTGTTTTTACTCGGTTTCGTTCTGTTCACGAGCGATCTTTCTTTTGAAGTTTGGTCCGCGCTTTTCGGCCAGACCTGGATGCAGTTGGCGACGCTGGTAACGCTGCTTGCGACCTGCGCCCATGCTTGGATCGGGATGTGGACAGTAGGAACGGATTACCTGAGAGGTCGAACCATGGGACCAAAGGGTGATCAATTACGCGGAATCTACCAAGTAGTCTGTGGCCTCCTGCTGGTTGCTTATGTGCTTTGGGGTATTAAAATTTTGTGGGGTAATTGATTATGTCGACACTATCGACGCTAGAATTTGACGCTATCATCGTAGGCGGTGGGGGTTCAGGCCTGCGCGCTGGTTTACAACTTGCGCAGTCGGGACACAAGACAGCCATCGTTTCTAAAGTGTTTCCTACTCGATCACACACAGTTTCCGCGCAGGGTGGAATCACCTGCGCAATCGCCAGTGAAGATCCGAATGACGATTGGCGGTGGCATATGTATGACACGGTCAAAGGGTCGGATTATATTGGGGACCAGGATGCGATCGAGTACATGTGCAGCGTTGGTCCGGAGGCAGTTTTCGAACTCGAGCACATGGGGCTACCCTTTTCTCGCAAAGAGAATGGACGGATATACCAGCGTCCCTTTGGCGGTCAAAGCAAGGACTTCGGTAAAGGGGGTCAGGCTGCTCGAACCTGCGCAGCGGCGGATCGAACGGGCCATGCGTTACTGCACACGCTCTACCAAGGCAATGTGCAAGCGGGCTCGACGATCTTCAGCGAATGGTTCGCTGTCGATCTCGTGAAGAACGCGAGAGGCGCGGTGACCGGCGTGATCGCGATTTGTATGGAAACCGGTGAAACCTGTTACATCAAATCCAAAGCCACAGTGCTGGCTACAGGAGGCGCAGGAAGGATATATGCCTCGACCACCAATGCTCTGATGAATACCGGCGACGGTACTGGTATGGCACTTCGCGCCGGATTCGTGATGCAGGATATGGAAATGTGGCAGTTTCATCCCACAGGAATCGCTGGGGCTGGCACCTTGGTAACCGAAGGGTGTCGAGGTGAAGGCGGTTACCTGATCAATAAAGATGGTGAGCGTTTTATGGAACGCTATGCGCCCAATGCCAAAGACCTAGCAGGTCGCGATGTGGTTGCAAGAAGCATGGTGCTGGAGATATTGGAGGGCAGAGGGGCTGGCGAGAATGGCGATCACGTCTTTCTGAAGCTGGATCATTTGGGTGAGGATATTCTGCATTCCAGATTGCCTGGCATCGTAGAATTGTCAAAGACCTTCGCGCATGTTGACCCCGTAAAAGAACCGATTCCCGTGGTTCCAACCTGTCACTACATGATGGGTGGCTTGCCCACTAACATTCATGGTCAGGCTATCATGGTAGACGCCGAAGGTCGGGACCAAGTCATCGATGGCCTCTATGCCGTCGGCGAAGCAGCTTGTGTGTCGGTACATGGTGCTAATCGTTTGGGTGGAAATTCACTGCTCGATTTAGTGGTCTTTGGACGAGCCGCAGGTCTTTACATTAATGAAGCGCTCAGCTCTGGGATTGCATTGGATGAGTCGTCTGAAACTGACATTGACGCCTCAATGGCGAGATTGAATCGCTGGAACGAATCCGATGCCAGTGGCGAGTCTCCCGCAGAGTTAAAACGGGAGCTCCAAGCCTGCATGCAATTGAACTTTGGCGTCTTCCGAAAAGAAGAGCCGATGCAGGCGGGTATTGAAGCGCTGAAATCCCTCAGGGAGCGAATTGAGCAGGCCTACTTAGGCGACAAATCTCAAGCCTTCAATACGGCTCGTTTAGAGGCCCTGGAGTTAGACAATTTGCTAGAGATTGCTGAGGCAACGGCAGTGAGTGCGGAAGGTCGTAAAGAAAGTCGAGGGGCTCACGCCAGGGATGATTATCAGGAACGGGATGATGACAATTGGTTAGCCCATTCTATCTACAATCCTCAAACCAAAACGCTCAGTAAGCGCTCGGTGAATTTTACACCCAAAACCGTCGACACTTTTGAGCCCAAAATTCGGAGTTATTAAGATTCGAAGGTTTTAAGGAAAGTTAGCGTTCTGGCGATGCAGGGCTCGATGAGTGCGATGCCGGAATAAGAATGAATATTCAAGATTTGATGAGGGAATGACCATGCAAGTCAGTGTGTACAGATTTAATCCGGAGACAGATGACCGGCCTTATATGCAGGATTTCGATGTGGATGTACCCAAGGGTCGAGATCTGATGGTTCTGGATGTCATGGCGCTGATCAAAGAGCAGGACGCCTCGGTGACCTACCGGCGCTCCTGCCGTGAGGGTGTTTGTGGCTCTGACGGCGTCAATATGAATGGTAAAAACGGGCTTGCTTGTATCACCCCCGTATCTGAAGTCGCTAAAGGCGGGAAGTTAAAGATCCGACCTTTGCCCGGATTGCCAGTAGTTAGGGATCTTGTCGTCGACATGACCCAATTTTACGATAACTACAAAAAGGTTCAGCCTTACCTCGTCAACAATACACTGCCTCCCAAGATGGAGCGACTCCAGAGCCCGGAAGATCGAGAGAAACTCGACGGTCTTTATGAATGTATTTTGTGCGCCTGTTGTTCAACCTCCTGCCCCAGCTTTTGGTGGAACCCGGATAAATTCATTGGTCCCGCAGGCTTGCTGCAAGCTTACCGTTTTATTGCTGACAGTCGAGATACAGCAACCGAAGAGCGACTTTCCTCTCTAGAAGACCCGTTTAGCGTGTTCCGATGCCGAGGCATTATGAATTGTGTCAGCGTGTGTCCCAAAGGTCTCAATCCGACTCGAGCCATTGGCCACATCCGTAATATGTTGATGGAACGAGCTGTCTAGCCAATCCATCGCATAAGTTTGGCTTTTTCCTTACCCTCAAGTCGTTAGGTTGGATACAATATCCACTTGGCAATCAAGGTGGTAAGCAATGGCTGAAAGCTCCATGGAGGCACTTTGGCGCAGCGGTCACATTTCTGGTGGCAACGCCAGTTATGTGGAGACGATGTTCGAGGATTTTCTAGAAGATCCTGAACAATGTCCTGAAGAGTGGCGACGATACTTCGAAAGCCTGTCCAACGCAGCTGAAAGCGCTGCCGATGATCTATCCCACGCCACGGTCAAAGATCACTTTCTACTGCTGGCCAAGAACCAGTCCCGCGTGGTGCCGGCGTCTGCCTCATCAGTCTCCTCGAATCATGAACGCAAACAGTTTGCGGTTGGCGAATTAATCAATGGCTATCGAAGAAGAGGGCATCTCAAGGCAAAGCTAGATCCTCTGGGACTGGCGGCGGTAGAGGCAGTCCCATCCTTGACCTTAGAACATCATGGCTTATCCGATGCTGACAGGGATACCTTGTTCCAGGTGGGTTCGCTGGCGCTAGGAAAGCCCGAAGCATCGCTATCTGAAATTGTTGCTGCGCTTGAGGAAACCTACTGCGGATCGATTGGTGCGGAATACATGCACATCAGCGATCAGGTTGAGCTCAATTGGGTGCAAGACAGAATGGAGGGTACTCGCGCCCAGCCGTATTATGGTCACGGAACCAAGCGGCGCCTACTAGACCGGATATTGGCAGCAGAAGGATTAGAACTGTATTTAGGTAAGAAATACCCCGGAACCAAGCGGTTCGGTTTGGAGGGTGCTGAAACTTTCATTTGTTGCTTGGCCGAATTAATTCATAGAGCCGGAGCATCAGGTGTGGTCGAGTCAGTGATTGGCATGGCGCATCGCGGAAGATTGAATGTCTTGGTTAATCTGCTGGGCAAGGATCCCGCAACGCTATTCGACGAATTTGAGGGCCGCTATGAGCAGACGGAAGGTTCTGGTGATGTTAAATATCACCAAGGGTTTTCCTCAAATCTGATGACGCCAGGAGGGGAGATGCACCTGGCCCTAGGTTTTAATCCCAGTCATTTAGAAATCGCAGCGCCAGTCATTGCAGGATCGGTGAGAGCGCGTATGGATCGGCGTCGAGATTCTGAGGGTGACAAAGTGTTGGCCATTAATGTGCATGGGGATGCCGCTTTTGCTGGACAGGGGGTCGTTATGGAGACCTTTCAAATGTCCCAAACGCGAGGGTTTTACTCGGGTGGCACGATCCACGTGATTATTAACAATCAGATCGGCTACACCATCAGCAAGCAGGAAGATGCAAGGTCTACGCACTACTGCACAGAGGTGGCGAAGATGGTTCAAGCCCCCATTTTTCATGTGAATGGTGACGATCCGCTGGCCGTGTTGTTCGTCAGCCAAATGGCGCTCGACTATCGCATGGCTTTTAAAAAAGATGTGGTGATCGATATTGTTTGTTATCGACGGCGAGGCCATAACGAGGGTGATGAGCCCGCCATAACTCAGCCAAAGATGTATCAAGCGATTCGTCAGCATCCCACTGTGCTCAGCCAATTTTCGCAGCAATTGATCAAAGAAGGGGCGATAGATCTGGCCGAGTATGAGCGCCGAGTCATCGCCTACAGAGATGCTTTAGATGAAGGTAAAGCGGTGGCTTGGGATTATTTGAAGGAGCCAGATACCTCGCTGTTCGTTGATTGGACGCCCCATCTCGGAAAGGATTGGGACGTTGACTGTGATACCCGATTCGATCATGACCGTTTTCAAACATTAGCGCGACAGATGTTAGAGATCAGTGCCGAAGTGGATTCCCACCGACAAGTGAAGAAGATCCTAGAAGAACGTCAGGCAATGGCAGAGGGTCGGAGTGATTGCAATTGGGGCTTTGCTGAGATGATGGCTTACGCCACTTTGTTAGAGGAGGGTTTTAATGTCCGGCTAACGGGCCAAGATGTCGGCAGAGGTACCTTTGCGCATCGACACGCCGTGCTTCATGACCAGGGATCAGGCACAGCACTGACCCCCATTGCACAGTTACCGACCGAGGGAACTTTTCAACTATATGATTCCTTGCTTTCCGAAGAAGCGGTGCTTGCTTTTGAGTACGGTTACTCGCAAACCAGTCCTAAAACCTTGGTTATCTGGGAGGCTCAATTCGGTGACTTTGCCAATGGCGCTCAAGTCGTCATTGATCAATTTATTACCAGTGGTGAGCACAAGTGGGCGCGTTTATCGGGTTTGACGATGTTGCTGCCTCATGGTTACGAAGGGGCTGGCCCTGAGCATTCCTCGGCCAGACTGGAGCGATATTTGCAGTTATCGGCTGAGCATAATATTCAGGTGTGTGTGCCGACAACACCGGCTCAGATCTATCATCTTTTACGCCGTCAGATGATAAGAGCCACCCGAAAGCCGCTGATCATCCTATCACCTAAAAGCTTGTTGCGTTTGCCAGAAGCTGTATCGCCATTGACAGAACTTACCGAGGGTCGGTTTGAGACGGTTCTGATGGATGACAGCGCACTGCTGAATCCGGACCCGGTTAAACGGTTGGTGATATGTAGTGGTAAAGTCTACTACGACCTACTGCGCCAACGTGACCAAGAACAGCTCAACCACGTTGCGATACTTCGCGTTGAACAGCTTTATCCTTTCCCTCAAGAAGCCCTGGGTGCGGCATTATCACACTTTACCTCGGTGGAAGAGGCCGTTTGGTGTCAGGAAGAACCCATGAACCAGGGCGCATGGTATAGCAGTCAGCACCACATTCGGCGAGCGCTGCATCGAGTGAGTACTGAACTGAACTTAACCTACGCGGGTCGAGAGCCGTCTGCGGCTGCAGCAGCAGGTACGATGGGCATTCATCAGGCACAACAGGAAGCACTCGTGACACTGGCCCTGAAAGGCGGGTCTTCTGATTTCGAAACGATTCAATCGAGGAGTTAATAGACGATGGATATAAAAGCGCCGGTATTCCCCGAATCGATTGCCGATGGAGAGGTCGCTCAGTGGCATGTCACAGAAGGCCAGCAAGTCAGTCGAGATCAAATCTTGGTTGATATTGAGACAGACAAAGTGGTGCTCGAGGTTGTTGCGCCGGCGGACGGTAGGGTTTCACGGATTTTAACACCTGAAGGAGCAACAGTCCTGTCAGAGGCAACGCTTGCCGAGTTTGAAGCTAGCAATGGACTGAGAGTGAGTGGCGAGTCTGAAGCCGCCCCAGCGCAAGAGACGCCAACGGAATTAGCGACCACCACGCCGGCCCAATCCGGGGTATTGAGGCCAACGCCTGTGGCGAGCCCCGCCGCTCGTAAATTGGCTGAGGAATCAGGACTTGCGTTAAACGCAATCGAAGGCAGCGGTAAAAGTGGTTTGGTCACCAAGGAAGATGTCTTGGCTGCGGTTGCAAAAGCGCAAGACATTGGCACATCGCAGCCGACTGCAGCGGTGGTGCCGAACGCAGAGGAGTCACGGGCCAATCCAGACACTCCTGCAGATCGGATTGAGCGCCGAGTCCCCATGACGCGACTGCGGGCAAGTATTGCCAGCCGATTGGTTGAAGCACAACAGACCGCAGCGATGCTCACAACCTTCAACGAAGTTGATATGTCAGCCATTATGGCGCTCCGCACGCAATACAAGGAGGCGTTCCAGAAAGCGCACAATGGTACACGTTTAGGCTTTATGTCATTTTTTGTCAGAGCCTCAGTAGAGGCGCTGAAACGATTTCCAGCAGTCAACGCTTCCATTGATGGTAAAGACATTGTTTATCACGGCTATCAAGATGTTGGGGTCGCTGTTTCTTCGCCCAGGGGTTTGGTAGTGCCAGTGATCCGAGATGCGGACAGCTTGACCCTCGCCGAAATCGAGGAACAGATTAAGCTGTATGGGGAAAAGGCCCAGAGTGCGCAATTGAGCATCGAGGACATGACCGGCGGTACCTTTACCATATCTAATGGCGGGGGGTTCGGCTCCATGCTGTCGACTCCCATACTCAATCCGCCCCAAACGGCGATATTAGGGATGCATCAGATACAAGATCGACCGATGGCGATAGATGAGCAGGTCGTGATTCGCCCGATGATGTATCTCGCGCTATCGTACGATCACCGGCTAATTGATGGACAAGAAGCGGTCAGATTCTTAGTGACGATTAAAGATTTTCTCGAAGAACCGGCCAGAATACTACTCGATATTTAAGGAAAGTGTCATGAGTGATGCATACGAGGTCGCTGTCATCGGCGCCGGTCCGGCGGGTTATCACGCTGCGATTCGAGCAGCACAACTGGGGCTAAAAACGGTTTGTATTGATCGATGGATTGATGCCGCCGGCGCCCCTGTGCTCGGAGGGACCTGCCTGAACGTTGGCTGTATTCCGTCGAAGGCCTTGCTCGATGCCTCTCACAAATTTGAGCAGGCTCGATCTGAGTTAAAGCCTTTGGGGATAAAAACCGGGAAAGTGTCTCTCGATTTGAAGACCATGCAGGACCATAAAACTCAGATTGTTAAAAATTTGACCCAAGGGGTCGCAGGGTTATTGAAGGCCAATGGTGTCGAGGTGCAGCTGGGGAGTGCGCGGTTAGACCAGGGAAATGTCATCAATGTGACGGATAACTTGGGTGTTGAACATCAAGTGACGGCAGGGGCTGTTATTGTCGCGCCAGGTTCAAAGCCCATCGACATCGGTGCCTGTCCGATGGATGGAGACCAAATAGTCGATTCCACGGGCGCATTGGCGTTTGAAGCAGTGCCTAAGACGCTGGGCATTATTGGTGCAGGGGTCATCGGTTTAGAGTTGGGTAGTGTTTGGTCTCGCTTGGGTAGCCAGGTGGTATTACTCGAAGCGCTACCTGAATTCTTGCCCGCCGCAGATCGCCAATTAGCCAAAGCAGCGCTCAAGTTGTTTGGTGAACAAGGACTGGATATTCGATTAGGTGCAACAGTCGTCAATCGGCATCAGAACAAAGGAAAGGTAGAGCTCGAGTACAGTGACAGTGACGGGACTCACACGATCGCATTTGATCGAGTGATTGTCGCCGTGGGTAGAAGACCTGACCTCGCGGGGCTTTGCGGCGACGGCGTTGAGTTGAAGTTGGATGAGCGCGGCGCTATCGATGTTGATCAGCACTGTCAGACAAGTTTAGCCAATGTATTCGCGGTGGGTGATGCGGTTAGGGGGCCTATGCTTGCACACAAGGGAATGGAAGAAGGGATTATGGTGGCTGAGCGTCTGGCAGGTGCTAAACCTCAGGTCAACTATGACACAGTCCCGTCAGTGATCTATACTCACCCCGAAATTGCGTGGGTGGGCAAGAGCGAGATCGAGCTGAAGCAGGAAGATGTCCCCTTTAAAGTTGGGGTTTTTCCCCTTGCGGCAAGTGGCCGAGCGCTCGCGAGTAGTGAAACCGCCGGGATGATAAAGGTTATCGCACATGCTGATTCGGATCGTATTTTGGGCGTGCACGTGATGGCCGCCCATGGTTCGGAGTTGATCGCTGAAGCGGTGATCGCGATGGAGTTTGGAGCGTCTGCCGAGGATTTGGGTTTAACCATGTTCGCACATCCGACGTTATCTGAGGGCTTGCACGAAGCGGCGCTGGCTGTGTCGGGTCACGCGATTCACATTGCCAATCGGAAGCGGCGTTAATCGAATGGGGCTGTCGACAAAGACAAATCGGGTTAGTGCAACGATTAGCGATGAGTTCGGTAATGTTTGTCTAACGCATGAGCTTAAAGAATAGACCGAATTCAAGAGTAATGAACTGATTTCAAGAGTAAGGATAAACTATGAATCTTCATGAGTATCAAGCAAAGCAGTTATTCGCTGAGTATGGGCTGCCAGTTTCTGAGGGTATTGCAGTCGATACCAGCGACGAGGCGGTTGCTGCCGCTAAGCAGATTGGAGGGGATCGTTGGGTGGTTAAAGCCCAAGTGCACGCCGGTGGTAGAGGTAAAGCTGGTGGGGTCAAGCTGTTTTCCGATTATGCTGAGATTAAAGCCTTTGCGGACAGTTTGATCGGCACTAATTTGGTCACTTTTCAAACCGATGAGCACGGTCAGCCCGTGTCGAAGATTTTCGTTGAAACTTGCACGGATATCGAGCGGGAATTGTATTTAGGTGCGGTGATAGATCGATCAAGTCGACGCGTCGTGTTCATGGCCTCAACCGAGGGAGGCGTTGAGATCGAAAAGGTTGCAGAGGAAACGCCAGAGAAAATTCTACAAGCGGTGATTGACCCTGCGGTGGGAGGGCAGGCCTACCAAGGCCGTGCTCTCGCGTTTCAATTGGGTTTAAAAGGCAAACAAGTCAATCAATTTGCACAGGTGTTTGTCGCGCTCGCTAGAATGTTTGTTGAACGAGATTTGTCCCTGCTTGAAATCAATCCCTTGGTGGTGACCAGCGAGGGAAATATTCACTGTTTAGATGCGAAAGTCGCCATTGATGGCAATGCGCTCTACCGCCAGAAAGCACTGGCTGACATGAACGACCCAACCCAGGAGGACGAGCGGGAAGCGCAAGCCGCTGAGTACGGACTCAACTATGTCGCTTTAGAAGGCAATATTGGCTGTATGGTCAATGGCGCTGGTCTGGCGATGGGAACCATGGATTTGGTGAAGTTGTTTGGTGGACAGCCTGCGAATTTCCTTGACGTCGGTGGTGGCGCAACGAAAGAAGCGGTGAGTGAAGCCTTTAAGATTATTTTATCTGACCAAGCGGTGAAAGCCGTATTGATCAATATCTTTGGCGGTATTGTTCGCTGCGATATTATCGCAGAGGGAATCATAGGAGCGGTAAAGGAAGTGGGTGTCAATGTCCCAGTGGTGGTTCGTTTCGAGGGTAATAATGCCGCCGTCGGGGTCAAAACGTTAGCCGAGAGTGATGTCGAAATCATAGCGGCGACCAGTTTGACCGATGCAGTGCAACAAGTAGTGAAAGCGGCAGGAGATGTAAAATGAGTATTTTGGTCAATGCGGAAACCAAGGTCATATGTCAGGGGTTTACTGGAGCGCAAGGGACCTTGCATTCAGAGCAAGCGATAGCCTACGGCACAAAGATGGTTGGGGGCATCACCCCAGGAAAAGGGGGGCAAACCCACCTCGGTTTGCCGGTGTTTGACACGGTATCTGATGCCGTACGAGAAACTGGCGCGGAAGCAAGTGTGATTTATGTACCGGCACCCTTTGCTAAAGATGGCATTTTAGAAGCGGCAGAAGCCGGTATCTCTTTGATTGTTTGTATTACCGAAGGAGTGCCCACCCTCGATATGCTGGCGGTAAAAGTTAAAATGGACGAAATGGGAGTTAGACTGATTGGTCCGAACTGCCCAGGGGTCATTACGCCAGGAGCCTGTAAGATCGGTATTATGCCGGGCGACATTCATCTGCCCGGTAAAGTTGGAATTGTCTCTCGGTCCGGAACCCTAACATATGAAGCGGTTAAACAGACGACGGATTTAGGTTTCGGTCAGAGCACTTGTGTCGGGATAGGTGGCGACCCCATTCCTGGGAGTAATTTCATCGATATCCTCGCGCAGTTTGAGGCAGATCCTGGAACTGAAGCCATTGTGATGGTGGGCGAAATAGGGGGTAATGCCGAGGAAGAGGCGGCGGACTATATCAAGGCCCATGTAACCAAGCCCGTTGTGGGATATATCGCAGGTGTCACAGCGCCGCCCGGCAAGCGGATGGGGCATGCAGGCGCAATTATCGCTGGCGGCAAAGGCACGGCGGATGATAAGTTCGCGGCTTTAACGGCGGCAGGTGTATCGACGGTCAAGAGTCTCGCAGCCATTGGCGACGCACTGAAAGAGGCCACTGGTTGGTCTTGATGAAAAAAGCGGCCGTAGGGCCGCTTTTTTGTTTCTAATCAGGGTTTGGGGTCTTGAATTTCCTGGCCTCGCCCCCAAGATCTTCGCATCTCATTGGTAAAGGTGAAGCCCTGTGACAGCTGCTCAGAAAGAAACTCTAGGATTTCAGACCGAAGCAAAGCAATTGCTTCAATTGATGATCCATTCCCTGTATTCAAATAAAGAAATCTTCTTGCGAGAGCTTATCTCTAATGCCTCAGATGCGATCGATAAGCATAGATTCCAAGCTTTAACCGATAATGCGATTGCTGTGGGAGAGGCCGGCTACCGTATTCGGGTACTTGCCGACCCAGAAGCCAAAACCATTTCTATCGTTGACAATGGAATTGGCATGAATCGCGAGGAGGTCATGAGTCACCTCGGCACCATTGCAAAATCAGGAACAGCTGAGTTCTTGTCTGGTCTAACCGGCGATCAGAAAAAAGATTCCCAGTTGATCGGTCAATTCGGTGTGGGATTTTATTCGGCCTTCATTGTAGCCAAACAGGTTGTTGTCGAAACTCGCAAAGCGGGCGATGCCACAAGCGATGGCGTTCGCTGGACATCAAGCGGTGAGGCCGAATACGACATAGAGAGCATTGAAAAGGCCGAATCTGGCACTACGGTGACACTGTATTTACACAGCGATCATGAAGAGTTCTTAGATTATTGGCGACTGCAAAATGTGATTAAAAAGTACGCTGACCATGTGTCGGTGCCGGTTTCTATCCTCAAGCCCCAGGAGGATCAAGGCGATAAAGAGGATAACGAGGGTGAAGGTAGCGAAAGCGATGGGCCGACCGAAGAAGTGGTCAACAGTGCGACAGCCCTGTGGACACGTTCAAGGTCGGAGGTAAAGGATGAAGAGTATCAAGAATTTTATAAGCACATTGCCCATGATTTTCAGGATGCTTTGACCTGGAGCCACAATCGGGTAGAAGGCAAATTAGACTACACCAGTTTGATTTACATACCAGCAAAAGCGCCCTTTGACCTCTGGAATCGGGAGGCGCCCAAAGGACTTAAGCTCTATGTTCAGCGCGTCTTCATTATGGACGAAGCTGAGCAATTCTTACCGCTCTATCTTCGGTTTATCAAGGGCGTCGTAGATTCCAACGACTTAGCGTTGAATGTCTCAAGGGAGCTACTCCAAAAGGATCCTGCAATCGAGTCGATGAAGTCAGCGCTCACCAAGCGGGCCCTGGATACTTTGGAAAAATTGGCGAAAAACGATGCTGAGACTTACCAAAGTTTTTGGGCCGAATTCGGTCAAGTGTTGAAAGAAGGCCCCGCTGAGGACTTCAGCAATAAAGAAAAAATTGCGGGCCTGTTGCGATTTGCGACGACGCACACCGGGGAGGAGACCCAAAATCAGTCGCTAGCCGATTACGTGGCGAGGATGAAACCTGAGCAAGACAAGATCTACTATGTCGCTGCAGAAAACCATCGGACGGCTTCCAATAGCCCGCATTTAGAAGTGTTTAAGGCGAAGGGCATCGAGGTGCTGCTGTTGTCCGACCGGATTGATGAGTGGTTGGTAGGCCATCTAATGTCTTTCGAGGACAAGCCGTTACAAGACGTCGCCAAAGGTGCGCTCGATTTTGCTGATGTCAGTGATAGCGAAAAAGAGAAAGCAGACAAAGCGAAAGAAGCACTGTCAGGCTTACTCGAGAAGATTAAGGAAGAGTTGGGGGATGCCGTGTCTGACGTTACGGTCAGTCACCGATTGACCGAGTCCCCAGCTTGTTTGGTGGTTGCCGAAGATGATATGGGCATGCAAATGCGTCGTATCTTGGCGCAAGCCGGTCAGTCTGTGCCAGACGCGAACCGCATATTCGAAATTAATCCAGATCATCCGCTTGTTCAGCGTTTAGACGAGGAAACCGATGTTGATCGATTCAATCGTCTCGTGAGAATTCTATTCGATCAGGCGTTATTGGCCGAGGGCACTTCGCTAGAGGACCCAGCAAGTTATGTTCAGCGGTTAAACCAGTTGTTGTTGGAATTGACCAAGACCTGAGGTTAAGCTTTTGAGCGAGGGTGTTTTTCAGCTGCTATTGATGAGGCACGGTGCAGCAGAGCCGAATGCAATCGAAGATGCGGCAAGAGTGCTGTCGATTGAGGGGCGGGCGGAAGTCATCCACGTTGGCGCAGCGTTACGCCGGCGCCCGTTGTTGGCCTCCGCCGTGGTATCTAGCCCTTATCTGCGGGCTCGACAGACGGCTGAACTGCTCTCAGAAGCGTTAGATCTACCGAGACTGGAAGATGACAAGCGCTTGATTCCTGCAGGAGATCCAGAGGCTTTGGCGCTTGACTTGGTTGCCGAAGCGCGCTCTCTGATTGCTGTCTTGCACCTACCTTTGATCGCGGCGCTGGTGCAGACGTTAACTGGGGAGGTTGTCGCTGCGCCTACCGGTGCCTTATTTGCAGTTGAGGGTTCCAATCAAAGCGACGAGCGACCCGTGCTAAAGTGGTGGTTATGAGTAAGATGCAAAGCATGATTCAGCGAACTCTTTGGGCAGCCTTGTTAGGCCTAACGGTGTCAGCCAGTAGCGCAGCGTGGCGCTTTCCCTTAGAAGCCGAATTGGTTTCTGAGCGAGTGGCCGACCGCGCAGTGAGGCACAGAATTTATTTAGGTAGGCTTAAAAAAATCGGTAATACGCTGGCTCCGGAAGATCAAATAGAGGTCAATGGCGAACGCTCGTCTCAGCTTTATCGGGCTGATAGCGGATACGATATCGACGATGTGACGCAAGCGCTGGCCGCAGAACTGTCGTTAGGTTTCGAGCAGATTTATCAATGTCAGGGTCGCCGGTGTGGTAGCAGTAACGAATGGGCAAACGCGGTGTTCCAAGAACCCAAATTGTACGGTCCGGAAGAGACTCAGTTTTACTGGGTAGGCAGAGCCCCGCATGGGGAATATGGGTTGATTTACGCTTCTCAACGATCAAATAAGCCCG
The DNA here is from genome assembly GCA_002689445.1 of Gammaproteobacteria bacterium. Lineage (GTDB taxonomy): Bacteria > Pseudomonadota > Gammaproteobacteria > Pseudomonadales > Azotimanducaceae > UBA9926. The sequence goes on along the minus strand of NZGC01000081.1, from coordinate 123,648 downwards.
TGTATGTCCAGTGGGATCAGATCACCGCCACTGATGGGGGTTTTTTTACCGAGTCGATCCTAGATCGATTAGGGACGGAAGGAGTCGTGAGGCTCGAATTGGAGGCCGCCGAACAACAACTTGAGGTGCTGGCGTCAGTGGTAGAGAGGTTTTGTGCCCTCAATCAAGACAACGATCTCGGTTTGGCGGTTACTGCTGAAGCGCTCGGCAGCGACGCCGGCTGGGCGCAATCAACTGACAAGGCGACGCAGCTGCAAGGTCAAATTAACGCTTTGGTTCAGTCAAGGGCGCAAGGCTCCGAATTTGAATGTCTAAGGCAAAGTGCAGGACTCGGCGCGCTAGCGCCTCTAGCGGATGCGCCAGTTAAGCGATTGGATTTGGTGGTACTGCCGAGGCAAAAGCCCAGTTCCTAGCGCTGCAATTGCAAGATAGATAGGAATTCCATGCGTGTGCTTTGGTCGCCTTGGAATTGGCCCAGCATCATTGACGTTTTCATCATTGAATTCTGCTTTTCGACCCCTCGCATCATCATGCACATATGTTGGGCTTCAATAATCACGCCAACCCCTGCCGCATTGGTGACACTATGAATAGCCTCAGCAATTTCTTTGGTGAGATTTTCTTGTATTTGTAATCGTCGAGCATACATATCAACGATACGAGCAACTTTACTCAGACCTAAAACCTTTCCTGTCGGTAGGTAGGCAACGTGGCACTTTCCGATAAAGGGCAGCATATGGTGCTCGCACATCGAGTAAAGCTCAATATCTTGAACGATAATCATTTCGCTGGTATCGCTAGTGAAGAGGGCTTCGTTAACAATTTCGTCCAGAGTTTCTCCGTAACCTTTAGTCAAAAATGCCATCGCGTTGGCAGCTCGACTGGGAGTATCTAATAGCCCATCTCTAGATGGGTCTTCGCCAACCTGCTCTAAAATCGTGCGAAATGCTGCTTCCATATCTGTCTCCTGTCGATCCCATCCGTCCTCAGAATAATTTAGCGAGGATCATTGGCTGCATTGGTCTATAATAGCCTATTTTGAGGAAGAGACGTCATGCCTGGAAGTAGCTTTGGCGAAATGTTTCGGGTAACCACCTTCGGAGAAAGCCACGGTCCCGCCTTGGGATGCGTTGTCGATGGTTGCCCACCTGGATTGTCCCTGTGCGAGGCGGATTTACAGGTTGATTTGGATCGCAGACGTCCTGGTACTTCAAAATATGCGACTCAAAGGCAGGAGACAGACCGAGTACGAATACTCTCAGGTGTATTTGAGGGCGTTACCACGGGAACCAGCATCGGACTTTTGATCGAGAATGAGGACCAGAAGTCGAAGGATTACAGCGCTATCAAAGATTTGTTTCGGCCAGCTCATGCCGATTTCACGTATCAGAAAAAATATGGCGTGAGAGATTATCGGGGTGGCGGGCGATCGTCTGCCCGCGAGACGGCAATGCGGGTCGCTGCCGGAGCGATCGCGAAGAAATATTTGCAAGAAACCTTTGGGGTCCGAATTAGGGGTTACTTGGCTCAGATGGGATCGATTCGGGTTCAGGCATTTGATTGGAACGAGGTGGACGCCAACCCTTTCTTCTGTCCCGATGCAAGTTGTGTGGAGGATATGGCAGCATTGATCGATGAGCTTCGCAGAGCGGGTGATTCGGTCGGTGCACGAATTAATGTTGTGGCCGAGGGCGTATCACCGGGACTGGGTGAGCCGGTCTTCGCGCGACTGGATGCAGATATTGCTGCGGCCATGATGAGTATTAATGCAGTGAAGGGCGTTGAGGTCGGAGATGGCTTTGCTGTGGTCGAGCAAAGAGGCTCGGAACATCGGGATGAGTTGTTCCCAGATGGCTTCGGCTCGAATCATGCCGGAGGTGTCCTAGGCGGCATCAGTTCGGGTCAGGATATATTGGTGAGTCTTGCGCTCAAGCCGACTTCAAGTATTACGCAGCCGGCTAAAACCATTACGACCTCGGGAGAGGCAACAGAAGTGGTAACCAAGGGGCGCCATGACCCTTGCGTGGGGGTGCGAGCAACCCCGATAGCCGAAGCGATGTTAGCACTTGTGCTCATCGACCACGCGCTGCGTCAGCGCGGTCAAAACGGATAGAGTGATGGTTGGCAAATAGCCTGCGGGATGACTTTCAACGGTAGTAGCAGGAGTCTACTCGCTCGGATTTCAGTGTGACGTTTTCACAGCACTGCGGGTTTGGGATAAGTTAAGGTGGCGGAAAATCCTGAGTTCTTAGGCAGTGGTTGTTGGTCACGCAAGTAGGCGGCTCGCTAGCCATTATGGGATATATCGAAAAAAAGGGATCGAAAAATGTCAGGAAAGAATGTTGCCGTGGTTGGTGCAACTGGGGCCGTTGGGGAGGTCATGATTGAGTTGCTCGAATCACGAGCTTTTCCGGTTGAGAACTTGTTTTTATTAGCGAGTGAGCGATCCGCAGGGACACGACTGCCTTTCAACGGGCAAAACCTTCGAGTTGAGAATCTGGCCGATTTTGATTTTAGTCGAGCGGACGTTGCCTTGTTTTCTGCAGGCGGTAGTATTTCAGCAGAGTATGCGCCGCGGGCGGCTGCAGCCGGTTGCGTTGTGATCGATAATACATCGCATTTTCGGCGCGATCCCGAGATCCCTTTAATCGTGCCGGAAGTCAATGGGCATTGTTTAAAGCAGTACACTAAGCGCAACATCATAGCGAATCCCAACTGCTCTACCATACAAATGCTGGTTGCGTTAAAGCCTATTCAAGCGGCCGTTGGTATTTCGCGGATTCATGTCGCCACCTACCAAGCCGTGTCGGGCGCGGGTAAGTCTGGTATTGAAGAACTGGCAGGGCAATCTGCTCGACTCCTGAACGCTCAGGAAGTCGAAGCGAATGTTTTTGGTAAGCAGATTGCCTTTAATGCGGTCCCTCACATAGATGATTTTCAGGATAATGGTTTCACCAAAGAAGAAATGAAGATGATTTGGGAGACGCACAAAATTTTCGAAGATGATCAAATTCAAGTCAGCCCAACCTGCGTCCGAATTCCCGTTTTCTATGGCCATTCTGAAGCGGTGTATATCGAGACTAAAACGGCCTTAGACGTTAAAAAGGTGCGAGAATTGCTGAGCGACAGCGAGTCGATCGCGGTACTCGATGAGCAAAGAGCCGGGGGGTATCCCACCGCAGTCACTGAAGCAGCTGGCACCGATCCGGTTTTCGTTGGTCGAATTCGTGCAGATGCCATGAATCCTTTGGGGTTACATCTTTGGATTGTCTCAGACAATGTTCGCAAGGGTGCAGCGCTCAATAGCGTCCAGATTGCTGAGGCGCTGCTCGAACTTGAGGGGTGATCAGGCGTGATTTCCGATTAGTAGGATGTGCGCTAAGATAACTTGGAGTCGCGGGACAAAGCGCATCGGTGGCCTTTGGTGGGTTTAACCGTCAGCGTGTATCCGGCGTGTAAAGCGCCCGTCATCAACGCTAAAAATCAATGATCGGTATCGCTGCTGGCAACGGGATCAATCGGAGGAACACACAGGCGTGAGTATTGTTAGCCCCTACGGGTTCAGGCAGTTAAAGTTGAGGGGTGTACTGGCCGCAGTCGGTGGTTGCATGTTGTGGGCACTATCAGCGTCGTCCTGGAGTATCGGGCTCGGTAAAATCCAGCTTGAATCACATCTGAACGAGCCGTTGCGAGCGACCATTGCTATTGAAAATAGTGATGGCTTGCGACCCACCGATGTTAGAGCGACCTTAGCACCCAAAGCGATGTTCGATGCGTTGGGTGTTGCCTGGAGTTACAATCTAGACGGTCTCGTTGTAAGCATCGTCTCTGAGAAAATGGGGTCAGTGGCTGTCAGCTCGGAGTCGATTGACTTACGGGTTGAATTGACGTCTGTAACAGCCATCGTTGAACCTTATCTGAATTTTGTGATTCAGTTTGATTGGCCTAATGGACGGTTAGTGAGAGAGTACACGCTGCTTCTCGATCCGCCTGCTTTGACCGTGCCAGGGGTTTCTGAGAGTTCTGCCAGCGAATTGAGGAATCCGTTACGCCCTGATCGGCAAAGCGATTCCTTGACCCAGGAGCTGACCCAGAGCAAATTGGGCCAAGCGTCAGCCCTGACTCGGTCAGGCGATACGCTTTGGGAAATAGCCCTGGCGAATCGAGGTGACCGTCGCGTCTCAGTGCAAGAAATGATGTTAGCCATCCAATCCCTCAACCCAGAAGCATTCATAGACCAGAATATCAATCGACTAAAAGCCGGCTATCGATTGGTGATGCCGAATGATCAGGATCTTCAAAATTACAGCGCCGTTGAGGCGTTGGCTGAAGTAGCAGATCAGAATCGTGCTCAGAATATCGGTATCGACGAAAAAAAAAGCCCGGAATCTACATCACCTGATGCCGAGCCGGTATTGGACGGCGAGCTTGTCTTAGTTGTAGCCCCAGATCAACCAAAGTCGTTGCCGCTTCAATCGCCAGCGACCGGAACCGAGTTGCTCAAGGTTGAGGCAATGCTTACCGAGGCTGCGTCAGTGAACGAGGTGCTTCAGGGGCGATTGGCGGCTTTAGAGGCTCAGTTAGCAGAGGTAACCAGCGCAATTTCGGCCAAAGACCAACAGATAGCGACATTGCAGCGACAGTTAAGGGCTTTGGCCGAAGCGCCGGAATCTGACAACCATTCCGCACTGTTAAATCCTGTGACCCTAGGTCTCGTTGCTGCCTTGATAGTCTTGGTCGTGGTTATGTTGCTGATGTCGGCTCGTTACCAGCGACTTGCCCGAGCCGTTCGGGCAAGTCCCGTGAACCGTCAAGATGAGCCGTTGCCAGTCGCAAGCGAGGGCGCCAAGGTCGACAGCTCTGATCAACCTGCTGAGCGACTCGCCGGCGGGAAGGAATCCGGCGTGACCGCTGAGGAAACTCAGGTTTCTGAGCAGATCGAAGCCAAAGATGCAGCCAACGCTGAAGCAGTTCGGGGTCAAGCGTTGAAGCAAGTGAACGATTCTGGAGCACAGGGTGTCCTCTCTGAGAGCGAAACAGCGGCCCCATCTTCGGCCGATGAACAAGCGCGGCAGGAGGCCAATCCAAGTGGTTCAACCTTTAGTGAGGACCAGAACCGGCTTGACCTCGATGAATTGGAATTGTTAGAGGTCGATATGGTTGATCTCGACGAACTTGAGGATGCCGAAGAATTGAGTCAAGACAGCTCAGAGCTTTCCAGCTTAGATGAGTCGATGACTGCTTCTTCAGAGGATGAGTCTCTGTTTGATGGAGATGAGGATCCTGCCAGTATGCTCGATCTTGCTAGGGCCTATATCGATATGGGAGAACCCGCATCGGCTAGAAAATTGCTGGCTCGGGTACAGGTGATCGGCGTGGCGTCCGAGATAGAAGAGGCTGAAAAAATGCTTGCTGGGCTCTCGAGTAGTTAAGGCGATTTTCCCATGGCACGATTTTCATTGGGTGTCGCCTATCAAGGAACCCACTATCATGGTTTTCAACGGCAATACCGGGTAGCCACCGTTCAAGAGACCCTTGAGCAAGCACTGTCGCGAGTAGCCAATCATCCGATTCGAGTGGCTTGTGCGGGTCGAACCGATTCAGGCGTTCACGCAACCCAGCAAGTTGTGCATTTTGACGCTACGGCTGATCGCCCGTTGAAAGCTTGGGTCGAGGGAGTGAATGCTCATTTACCCGATGATGTTAGCGTCAACTGGGTCCGGCCTGTGCCCCTTGATTTTGATGCCAGACACAGCGCCACGGCGCGTCACTATCAGTACCTGATACTGAACCGTTCGCTCCGATTCGCGCTCGGTAGTGAGTATGTGGCTCGTGAGCATCGTTCGCTCGATGCAGATGCGATGCACGTCGGCGCTCAGTGTTTACTGGGTGAGCATGATTTTAGCGCTTTTCGTGCCGCCCACTGTCAGTCAAGAACACCTTTTCGTCGAATTGATCGACTAGAGATTCGTCGGCAAGGTCCCTGGGTTGTCATTGATATCAAGGCCAATGCGTTTCTACACCATATGGTGCGCAATATTGTTGGAGCGCTCGTCGAAATTGGCGTGGGACGGCGTCGGCCTCAATGGTTGCAAGGGGTGTTAGAAGGTCGGGATCGGTCAGTTGCAGGAAAAATGGCGCCAGCGAGCGGTTTATATTTGTGCGGGGTAGATTATCCCATCGAGTTTGATCTTCCCATTGGACGTGCGCCGACAGATTTATGGGTACCAGGCTCAATTGAAAGCCCTAGTGTGATAGACTCTCGACCTTTTTCGGAGTAGCGATGATGGCGAAGGGCAATCGACGCACCCGGGTTAAATTTTGCGGCATCACGCGCTCTGAGGATGCGGAGGTGGCGAGTCAGTTGGGTGTGGACGCGGTAGGATTTGTGTTTTATAGCCGCAGCCCAAGAGCGATCAGCGCTGAAGTGGCGGCAAAGGTCTCAAAGTGCTTGAGTCCGTTCGTGACCAAGGTTGGATTGTTTGTCAATGCTGATCCTAAGGTTGTTCGCGCGACCTTAAAGCGTTGTAAGCTGGACCTTTTGCAATTTCACGGCGATGAAACAGAAGGCTATTGCCAGCAATTCGACGTACCCTATACGAAGGCGATCCGCCATCAGAGCCAATCAGCTACGCTGGCCGAGATCGGATCATTTGGGTCGTCACTCGGAGTACTGTTGGATACTTACGAGGCCGGTCGTTACGGTGGTACAGGTCAAGCGTTTGATTGGGACGATATTCCTAAGTTTAACCACCCGCTTATTTTGGCAGGGGGGTTGACCCCCGACAATGTCGCAAGCGCGATTCGACAAGTCGCGCCGATGGCGGTTGATGTGAGCGGCGGAGTGGAAAAAGCGCCTGGGGAGAAGGATTTCGACAAAATGGTTAGGTTCTTAGAGGCGGTAAAATCTGCTGATAATGATTTGGCGAAGGTCGACTGAGTTGTAACAGATGAAGAGGTTGTCATGACACGCACGCAACTGGGCATAAATGAGTCCCTAACATCATTTCCGGACAGCGCTGGGCATTTCGGTGCCTTCGGAGGGAGATTTGTATCGGAAACTTTGATGGGGGCTTTGGATGAGCTTACCGAGGCTTACGACAGTCTCAAGGCCGATCCGGCCTTTTTGGCTGAACTGGCCTCCGATTTTGAACATTATGTGGGCAGGTCATCACCGCTATATTTTGCTGAGCGTCTCACCGAGCGAGCAGGAGGAGCCAAAATATGGTTGAAACGAGAGGATCTCAATCACACCGGTGCCCACAAGATTAACAACTGTATTGGTCAGGCCCTGCTCGCAAGACACATGGGTAAACCCCGAATTATTGCCGAAACGGGAGCCGGTCAGCATGGCGTTGCCTCAGCAACGGTCGCTGCAAGATTCGGCTTGAAGTGCACCGTTTATATGGGAAGCGAGGATATTCAGCGCCAGAGTCTGAACGTCTATCGCATGAAATTGCTGGGTGCAGAGGTCGTTCCTGTCACGTCCGGTTCAAAGACGTTAAAAGATGCGCTCAATGAAGCGATGCGAGATTGGGTCACCAATGTTGATGATACGCACTACATTATTGGTACGGTTGCCGGTCCTCACCCTTACCCGATGATCGTCCGAGACTTTCAATCCATTATAGGTCGAGAAGCAAGACAACAATTTGCAGAGCGGCAGGGAGGGCTCCCCGATGCTGTTGTTGCCTGCGTCGGCGGTGGGTCAAATGCCATGGGTATTTTCTACCCGTTCCTAGAGGATAGCTCGGTGCGCTTGATTGGGGTTGAGGCGGGCGGAGATGGGGTTGATAGCGGTCGGCATGCGGCGCCTTTAAACGATGGTGTCGTGGGTGTGTTACATGGCAATCGGACCTATCTCATGCAGGATCCATCGGGGCTGATTGCCGAGACGCACTCGGTTAGCGCTGGCCTGGATTATCCGGGAGTCGGCCCCGAACATGCGTGGCTGAAGGATATAGAACGGGCAGAGTACGTCGCAGTTTCCGATGACGAGGCGTTACAAGCCTTTCGCGAGCTCAATCTGCTTGAGGGAATATTGCCCGCCCTGGAGAGCAGTCATGCCTTGGCCTACGCTACTCGACTGGCGAGTGAAATGGCTTCAACGCAGCATATTGTCGTGAATTTATCGGGACGCGGCGATAAGGATATCCCAACAATGGCCAAAATTGATGGTATTTCGATTGGATAGGGAGGTTGTGTGGGACGTTTGTCAGAGGTTTCATTAGGACTCAAGGACCAAAATAAGAAAGCGTTTGTCGCCTACGTTGTTGCTGGCGACCCTCATCCCGACATGACTGTTCAACTGATGCACCGTTTGGTTAAGTCAGGTGTCAATATCATCGAACTTGGGGTGCCTTTCACCGACCCAGAAGCCGAAGGCCCTGTGATTCAGGCGGCGCATGAGCGCGCCCTCGCGCATCAGGTAAACTTAGAAGCCGTGCTCACAATGGTTGCTAGGTTTAGATCGGAGGATGCTAAAACCCCTGTGGTACTGATGGGTTATTTAAATCCGATTGAACGTATGGGCTACAAGTCATTCAGTCAACGCGCTGGTGATGCGGGTGTGGATGGTCTGATTACGGTCAATTTGCCGCCCGAAGAAGCAGGTGACTTAACTGAGCACTTGCAGACACACGGTATAGACCCCATCTATCTGCTAGCGCCGACGACCAATGTCGAAAGGGCTCAACGAATTTGTCAGGCCAGCAAAGGTTTTGTCTACTATGTTTCGCTTAAAGGTACCACCGGTTCTGGAAGCTTGGATGTCAACGCCGTTCAGCAAAAAGTGAACAGCCTGCGAGATTATGCGCCACTTCCTCTGTATGTCGGTTTTGGTATCCGAGATGGAGAAACGGCTGGCCCTATTGCAGCGATAGCCGATGGGGTTGTAGTCGGCTCTGCAATCGTCGCTTTGCTCGCTGACGCAGAAGAGCAGGGATCAGAAACCGTTATTCAAGACGTTGTTAATCTGACCGCAGAAATCAGGGCTGCACTCGATGCCTCGGTCTCTTGATCAATGGCTTGATTATATCAGTGGGCTGCATCCCCTCGCCTGGGATCTCACCTTGGATCGAGTTGCCACCGTCGCTGAGCGACTAGAGGTACTGAAACCTGCGAAAACAGTTGTGCTGGTTGCTGGAACCAATGGCAAAGGGAGTTGTTGTGAGGCCATTGCTGCGCTGGCCGATGCTTCCGGAGTCTCTGTAGGCCTGACGACGAGTCCACATTTACATCGATATAACGAGCGGTTTCGGATTCGCGGGCAAGAGGCATCCGATGTTGAGATCGTAGAAAGCCTAGAAATTATTGATGCGGCAAGGGAAGACATTTCGCTCAGTTATTTTGAGTTTTCTTGTCTGACAGCATTGCGATTATTCACTAACGCTAACCTAGACCTTGCGATCTTAGAAGTGGGTCTTGGGGGGCGATTGGATGCGATGAACATCGTTGATCCAGACATCGCCGTGATTCTGCCGATTGCGCTTGATCACCAAAATTATTTGGGGACAACGCGAGAAGCAATCGGACGTGAGAAGGCGGGTATTGTTCGAAAAAACATACCTGTGGTGCTAGCGGACAGCGAGCCTCCAGAGTCCGTCATTGCCATAGCAAGCGACTTAGACGCAAACCTCCTCCAAATCAAAGATACGTTTGACTACGGTGACGATGAGTGTTTTTGGGTGAGAGAAGGTCAACGCTACACTCAGGCTGTATCGGGTCAATCTCGCTTACCCAAAGCAAGTTTGGCGGCAGCGCTTCAAACGGTCGCACTCGTGACACCGCCGAATAGAGAGGCTGTTGCCGGTCTCAATCGACTTGAACTGAAAGGTCGTTTGACCTTGAGGCAATTCGAGGAAACGTTGATCTATTTGGATGTCGCCCACAATCCGCATGCCGTGGAGCATCTGGTAACGCAATTGTCGCTACGGGGTGTCTCAAAAATTCGTGCTGTATTCGGGGTGTACGCGGATAAAGAAGTCGACTCAATGATCGCTACCCTTAAAAAAAGGGTGCGGTATTGGTATCTCACCGCGGTCGACGAGCCAAGAGCAATGCCAGCGCAAGCAATTTTGGAACGTTTGCCTCCTGAGGAACGGAGCAGAGCGTGTCTGATGTCAACGGTGGTTGAGGCTTTGAAGGCAGCGCTGGCCCAGCGAGAGGCAGATGAAGCTGTACTTGTTTTTGGTTCTTTCCCTGTGGTCGGCGAAGCCTTAGAATGGCTAGACGGGACAGCGACGTTATAGGGCGAAGCGCTTTGGAAGAAAAATTCAAACATCGACTCATTGGCGCAATTGTGCTGATGGCGTTGGCTGTGATTTTTGTGCCAATGATATTCAGTGGTAGCGAAACTGAGCGAAGGAGCTACACGACAGATATACCCCCCGCCCCGGGTATAACCCCAGCGCAATCGATTTCGGTTCTCGATTTAAAAGCAGAAATGCAAGCCCGACGTCGGGATAACACAGCAACTCTGCCGGTCGAGATACGTGACGACACAGATTACGCTCAACTTGACGATCCAATACTTGATCAGAATGGGCTGCCAATTGGCTGGAGCCTACAGGTTGCCAGTTTTAGAGACCGAGAGAATGCCCTGAATTTACGACGTGACATTCGGTCTCTCGGCCATGGTGGCTATGTACTCAAAAGTCACACCAATGAAGGCCTGTTTTATCAGGTCTTGGTGGGTCCTTCCCTAGATCGAACTGCACTGATGAGAACGGGTGAGGCGCTGGCCGCGCAAATGGACTTAGCGGTCCAAATTGTCAGGTATCGAGTCGAGGATGACCGAAATCAGGTGGGGGGGTAAAGGTTGAACTTAGCGCACCTCGACTGGGCGATTTTAGCAATTTTGGGTATATCAACCTTGTTGTCGTGCTTCAGAGGTTTTGTGCGAGAGGCCCTTGCATTAGGAAGTTGGGTGGTGGCTATTATCGTCGCTCGATGGTTCGCCGATTCGGTGGCTGCTCAGTTAGCGCAGGTTATCGAAGTGGCCACGGTACGCCAAGTGGTCGCTTACGCCGGCCTCATCGTGGCAACGCTTATTGCCTGTGGCTTGCTAACAAGGATACTGGTGCACTTGATTAAGGCGTCAGGGCTTAGCGCTACCGACCGACTCCTGGGGATGCTGTTTGGGTTCCTACGCGGCGGGTTAATCGTCGTGATGGGGGTTGCTGCGTTACATTATTGGTCGCCAGTCGGTCAGGATGCGTGGTGGCAAGCTTCGGTGTTGGTGCCTTATGTGTTGCACCTTATCGAGATTGCGGCTCCTTTAGTGATCGAACAATCAAGTCAATTGATGAAAACATAAACCAAGGGAATATTGTGTGCGGTGTGGTCGGAATGGTGGGTCGGAAAAATGTCAGCTTTGACCTGTACGATGCGATTTCTATGCTTCAACACCGGGGCCAGGATGCGGCGGGTATCGTCACTTGTGCGGGTGACCGGCTAACATTGCGCAAAGAGAATGGCTTGGTTCGAGATGTGTTTAACCAGCACCAGTTAGAAACGCTGACCGGTAATCTTGGCCTTGCGCATGTTCGATCCCCCACAGCGGGTAGTGCCAGTAGCGCAGAGGCTCAGCCGATGTATGTTAACTCTCCATTTGGTATCTGCATGGCGCACAATGGTAACCTGATTAATGCGGCGGAATTGAATGAAGATTTGTTTCGGTCTGATCGCCGGCATATCAATACCAGTAGTGATTCAGAAGTTTTGCTGAATGTCTTTGCTCACGAGTTACAAAGCGTTGCGGGCCTTAGATTACTGCCTGATGATGTGTTTAATACCGTTGAACGAGTGCACGATCGGTCTGTGGGCGCCTATGCGGTCGTAACGCTCATTACAGGATACGGTATGGTGGGCTTTCGCGATCCCAATGGGATTCGACCGCTGGTGTTGGGCAGTCGAGAGACTGCCTCAGGCCTCGAATATATGCTCGCCTCTGAAAGTGTGGCGCTCAGTGTGCTTGGGTTTAAGCAATTGGAGGATATAGCACCCGGTGAGGCGATTTATATCGAGTCGAATGGTCGGTTACACCGACGCCAGTGTGCTAAGCAAACCAAATGGTCACCTTGTATTTTTGAACATGTGTACCTTGCGCGGCCTGACTCTGTCATGGATGGCATCTCAGTCTATAAAGCGCGCCTTAAAATGGGGGAAAAGCTCGCCGATAAAATCCTGCGGCTGAGACCCGATCATGATATCGATGTTGTAATTCCAATCCCTGATACCAGTTGTACAGCGGCACTACCCATGGCGCATAGATTAGGGGTCAAATATCGGGAAGGTCTGGTCAAAAACCGCTATGTCGGGCGAACATTTATCATGCCGGGTCAGGAGGAGCGTTTTAAGTCGGTGCGCCGCAAGCTCAATACGGTAGAGTTAGAGTTCAAAGGAAAAAACGTGTTACTGGTGGATGATTCAATCGTTCGTGGTACCACCTCCAAGCAAATAGTACAGATGGCCAGAGATGCGGGTGCTCGCAAAGTGTATCTAGCCTCAGCGGCGCCGCCCGTCCGTTTCCCGAATGTCTATGGTATCGATATGCCTGCGGCGACAGAATTTGCAGCCTATGACCAATCCGAGCAAGAAATTGAAGCTTCGATAGGGGTTGATTGGTTAGTCTATCAAGATTTAGTAGACCTTAAAGCTTGCGCTGCGGGTATCAATCCGAGAATCGAAGGCTTTGACTGTTCTGTTTTCGACGGCCAATACGTAACAGAGGGGGTAAGTTCGGGGTATTTGGCTCGCATTGAACAATTGAGAAATGACAAGGCCAAGCAAGGCGGAACCCAACGAAGCCAAGAGGTTATCGAATTGCATAATTATCAATAGCCGAAATGACTCCCCTTAATCGATCATTGCTGAAAGTCGAGGAGGCGCTCGACGTCGTACTGCTCGGCAAGCGTGAGCAAGTCAGGTTGGCTTTGGCGTGTTTGTTGGCAAATGGACATCTGTTGATTGAAGATGTCCCCGGGGTGGGCAAAACCACTTTGGCACTCGGATTAGCCAAGGCCTTGGACTTATCGCACCAGCGGGTGCAGTTTACGGTCGATGTGATGCCCAGTGATATTACTGGGAGCTCGATTTATCGAGCTGATCAACATCAATTTGAATTTCAACCAGGACCGGTATTTTCGGAGATATTGTTAGCAGACGAAATTAACCGGGCCATGCCAAAAACTCAAAGCGCACTGTTGGAGGCGATGGAAGAGGGCAGGGTCTCACAGGACGGCAAGACGTATCCGCTACCGGTTCCATTTTTTGTCATTGCGACTCAGAATCCAATAACCCATTCAGGAACTTTTGCCCTGCCCGAGTCGCAGAAGGATAGATTCCTGATGCGTCTAAATCTCGGCTATCCCGATCAAAATGCGGAGCGAGATTTGTTTCATCGGGGAGTAGCGCTGCTTGCCATGGATGTCGAGGCCGCGGTGATTACACGCTCGGAATTGCTCGAAGCAAAAAAAGCGGTGCAAGAGGTCAATACGTCCAACGCGTTAGTTGACTATGTGCTGCGTTTGGTGCGTTACACGCGAAGCTGCGGTTATTTTACGTTGGGGCTTTCTCCGAGGGCAGGCCTTGGCCTTCTGTCAGCCAGCCGCGCCTGGGCCTGGCTTGAGGGTCGTGATTTCGTGATGCCTGAGGATGTCCAAGCGGTATTTGTATCCGTAGCAGGGCATCGACTACAACCGCTTCAAGGTATGGGTGATTCTGCGAATTTAGGTCCTTTGGATTGTTTGGCTGAAGTTGATGTGGTCGCGTAGGGCTGGCCGAAAGCAGCAAAACCAGTTTCCCAGCAACCGCTTTAAAGGGTGGTTAGATAAAAGAATCCCGCCTGCTTCCAAGATAAGCCTTTCGCACCGCAATATTTTTATTTTGCCGACCCGCTATGGTTTTGGGTTTGTGGTTACATTTGTGCTTGTGCTCATCGCTGGGATCAATTATCAGAACGCCTTGGTTCATGGTCTCGCTTTTTTTATGATTAGCGTGTTTTTGATTGCGATGCTGCAAACCTATCGAAATCTTGAGGGGCTTTGTGTGCATCAATTCAAGACGGTTCGTGGCGTGGTCGGTGACTTCGTTAGGGTGCCCATAGAGTTGACTGGTATCCCGGGTAGAGACCATCTGGCGGTAAAAATATTTTGGCCAGATTGGGTAACCGATCAACGGTCGTCAGTTCAATCAACCACTGAAGAGGTGCAGCCAACCCTCCTCATTCCGCATCGCGGCTATGTTTTGCCCGGCAGACTGCGCTTGGAGTCTAATTTCCCGTTGGGTCTGTTCTGCGCTTGGTCGTGGCTTGACCTCGACATTACCATTATCGGTGTGCCACGCCCGATTAAGGGTGATCGTCCTCAAAACCACATGGTTGACCAACAGAGTCTCCGTGCTGATCAAAACTGGGGTTTAGAGACCTTGGGTGATATTCGACCTTATCGGTCTGAAGATGATCGTCGCTATATCCATTGGCGGATTTCGGCGAGGAGACAGCAGCTGATGGCTCAGGCCAGGGTTGCGCCGCAACCTTTAGGTCAGTGGTTATCTCTGGATGACTTTTCGGGCATTGCAACAGAGGAAAGGCTGGGCCGGTTGGCCTATCTGGTGCTTACAGACTTTGGCTTAAATCAATCCTTTGGTTTGGAGTTAGGGGGCGATCATTTGGCAATCGGCGTTGGCGCCGCTCACCAGGCTGCGGCCCTCGACATGTTAGCGCTTTATCGATGATCGCAAGGAACTCACTCGAATCCAAAGTCACGGGAGGGGCCGAGCGCTGGCGGTGCACGACGATTCATTGGCTGATTATGGGTCAAGTCCTACTGCTGTTACCTCACGTGTTAAGAGCGCCCAATTGGCTCTGGTTGTATTGCGCCTTGCTGATGGGGTGGACGCTCAGTAGAGCGCAATCAGACCGGTATGCAATGCCGAGCGCCGCTAAACTTGGCGTCGTAGCAATAGGTGTCATCTTTCTATGGTTGAGTTTCAGTCAATGGTTCACAGTGATGTTTTGGGTGGGGCTATTGGCGCTAATGTTGGTTGCCAAGTTGATCGAGTTGCGCAGCGATAGAGATGCTTATCAGATTCTGTTGTTGGGCTTTTTCTTTTCTCTTACCCACTTTCTCTATAGTGAAAGTATTTTACAAACTGTTTATACCTTGGCTTGTCTTTGGGTGTTATGCGCAACCTTGATGTTATTGCAATCACCGCCAGGAAGCCTCAAAGGGTTAGAGCCGTTGTGGCGATCCAGTTCGACTTTATTGTTGGCGATTCCCTTGCTGATCGTCTTGTTCGTGTTTTTTCCAAGAATGTCTCCGTTTTGGACAATCCCTTTGGATAAAAATGTGGGCGTGACGGGCCTGAGCGATCGATTGGTATTAGGGGATATTGATCGCTTAGTTCGATCAGATGAATTGGTCTTTCGTGCAACTTTTTTAGGGGAGCCACCGCCCTCGAGGTCTTTATACTGGAGAACTCTAGTGCTGAATGAATTAGCTGGGAGTGACTGGCGTTGGAATCCTGAGTCAAGAGTAGATTTTGTACCGGCAGTATCGAGTTCGACCCTGTCATATACCTTGGTGACTCAGCCTTTGTCGATTGCCTTTGTGCCTTCCTTGGCTCGAGTTCAGCGGGTATTCGGCGAGGGGGTAAGGGTGAGTCCGCTGGGAGTCGTGAAGAGTCATCAGGCTCTGTCTTCAGTCGCTCAATATCAAATGCAAAGCGAGCTTGAGCCTGCATTCGACGAAAGCCTCACGCAACCGAGTAGAATCCAACACTTGAGTTTAAGCACCTCAGCGAATCCAATCACTCGAGCTTATGGTCTGGCGTTGAAGCAGCAGTGGCCAAAGCCGCGTGATCGTGTGGCACAGGTGCTGAATTGGTTTGAGCGAGAATTTACCTATACGCTAAGCCCTGGGACAGTGTCAGGTGAAGATTCCATCGATACCTTCTTGTTTGATACGAAGCGAGGGTTTTGTGAGCATTTTGCCGCCAGCTTTTCGGTCTTGATGCGGGCTGCCGGCATCCCTGCCCGGGTGGTGTTGGGTTACCAAGGGGGGCAATATAACCCTGTGGGTAACTATATCGAGGTGCGGCAGTTTGACGCTCATGCGTGGAGTGAGATTTGGATCGAAGGCGTTGGCTGGCGGCGAGTAGACCCCACTAGTGTTATTGCGCCCGAGCGGATTGAAAAGGGTATGACGGGGATGATAAGGCTCAGTGGTCAGACGTTAACCGACGCGACCTGGCGATATCTTCAGCTGCAAGGATTCGCCGGCTTTTATCAATTGCAACAGCGGCTCCAGGCGCTAGGGCATCTCTGGGATCGAACCATCGTTAACTATGATCAAAGCGAGCAGTGGACTTTGCTGCAACGCCATTGGCCAAAGCTTGATACAAAACACCTAGGTTTGATTGGGTTAGTCTTTTTTCTTTTATGTTTTGGGATGCTCGGGCTTTCAGTACTGCTCAACCGTCGAGGAGGAGAGCGTGTGTCCCATGCGCACCGATGGCACAGAGATTTTGCTCAGTGTGCGTCCCTGGATCCATCAAATCCGAAGGTTCGGGCTAAAGGTGTAGTCGAAATCCAAGAGGTTTGGAGCAAGCTTTCGCCGGAGGAGGCTGAGCTCGCAACGAACTTCGTCCACGAATTTGTGTCGCACCAATATCAGGGGGGCAGCGGAGTCTTGACCGTGACGAGGGCGCTTTGGCAACTTAAAGCAACCCTCTTATGGTGGCGTTGGGTCAGGCCTGGCAAGCGTTGGCGCAGCTTGTCCAGGGCCTAGAGGCCCTGGATAAAACGGAGTTCAATGCCAACCCCCTGTCCTTGCTAGCTCGTCACCGAAACAACATTCACAGCAGGGATCAAAGCCTGTTCAGCTGATTTTTGGAACGAGGCAATCTCGTTGAAATTGAGATATCGGTAGATTTCGCCACTCATTGTCTCGAGGTTTTGCGCATACTCCAGATACTCCTCGACACTGGGTAGTTTTCCCAGAATGCTGGCAACCGCTGCCAGCTCGGCTGAGGCTAGAAACACATCAGCACCGTCACCTAAGCGGTTTGGGAAATTCCGAGTCGAAGTCGATACTGCTGTGGAACCTGGCGCAATGCGAGCCTGATTGCCCATGCAGAGCGAACATCCCGGCATTTCCGTCCTAGCACCGGCCTGCGCGAAAATGTTGTAGACCCCTTCCTCCATCAGTTGATGTTCGTCCATTTTAGTGGGTGGTGAAATCCACAGACGGGTCGGGATAGATTGGGCATTTTGCAGCATGTTGGCCGCTGCCCGGAAATGTCCAATGTTGGTCATACAGGAACCGATAAAGACTTCATCGATAGTGCGGCCAGCAACCTCGGACAGAGGTTTGACGTCATCGGGGTCGTTAGGGCAAGCCAGTAAGGGCTCGGTGATTTCATTCAGATCAATCTCGATGATTTCAAAGTATTCCGCATCATCGTCGGGCGCCATGAGCGTGGGCTCCGCTAACCAAGCTTCCATACTTTCGATTCGGCGCGCAATCGTTCTAGCATCACCGTATCCCTCGCTGATCATCCACTTCAACAGGGTAATGTTGGAGGTTAAGTATTCTCTGATCGGTGCCTCGCCGAGCCGAATGGTACATCCACCGGCTGATCGTTCTGCAGACGCATCAGAGATTTCGAAGGCTTGTTCGACTTTAAGATCAGGCAGGCCCTCAATCTCGAGGATTCGCCCACTGAATACATTTTTCTTGCCCTCTTTCTCAACCGTGAGCAAGCCTCGCTGAATCGCGGCATAAGGAATTGCGTTGACGAGGTCTCGAAGGGTGATGCCAGGTTGCATTTCGCCTTTGAACCGAACCAACACAGATTCGGGCATATCTAGCGGCATGACGCCCAGTGCCGCAGCAAACGCGACTAGGCCAGAGCCTGCAGGAAAACTGATGCCAATAGGAAATCGGGTATGCGAGTCGCCCCCGGTTCCGACGGTGTCGGGCATGAGCATACGATTCAGCCATGAATGAATGATACCGTCACCGGGCCGCAGCGCAACACCGCCTCGTGTCTGGATAAAATCAGGTAATTGATGCTGGGTTTCAATATCCACAGGTTTTGGATAAGCCGCGGTATGACAGAACGATTGCATCACGAGGTCTGCTGAAAAACCAAGACAGGCCAATTCTTTCAATTCGTCTCGAGTCATGGGGCCAGTAGTATCTTGTGAACCCACAGTGGTCATCCGCGGTTCGCAATAATCGCCGGGGCGCACGCCTTCAACGCCGCAGGCTTTACCCACCATTTTTTGAGCTAAGGTGTAACCCTTGCTGGAGGCGGTTGCAGGCTCATCTTTTCTGAACACGTCAGAGGCGGAGAGGTTTAGCGCCTCTCTAGCTCTCTCAGTTAAACCTCTGCCAATAATTAATGGAATCCTGCCGCCTGCCCGGACCTCGTCAAGCAAAACTTCGTTGGCGAATTCGAACGTGGTTATAACAGCGCCATTGTCATCGGTAATTTTGCCCTCATACGGATGGATATGGATGGTCTGCCCCATACTCAAGTCACTGACGTCGCACTCGATAGGTAGAGCGCCGGCATCCTCCATGGTATTAAAAAAGATTGGCGCTATCTTGCCGCCCAGTACGAAGCCGCCATCCCGTTTATTGGGGATAAAGGGAATGTCATCACCCATGTGCCACAAGACCGAATTGGTCGCTGATTTTCTCGAAGAACCAGTCCCTACAACATCACCAACGTAGGCCAGGGGATGGCCTTGAGTCTTCAGTTTTTCGATTTGACCAAGGGCGTTGTCCATGGTTTTAGAGAGCATTGATTGCGCATGTAATGGAATATCAGGGCGACTCCAAGCGTCTCCCGCTGGAGACAAGTCATCGGTGTTAGTCTCTCCGTCGACCTTGAAAACTGTGAGGCTAATTCGTTCAGCCAATTTGGGTTTGCGAGTGAACCAATCGGCATCGGCCCAAGACTGTAAAACAGTGGCGGCGTGATCATTGGTTTTGGCTTTCTCAACTACGTCGTGAAAAGCATCGAACATCAGTAAGGTATTGGATAGGGCTAAAGCCGCGACTTCAGCAACATTGGCTTGGTCTAATAACTCGATCAGAGGCTGAATATTGTAGCCTCCTAGCATTGTGCCGAGGAGCTGAGTTGCCTTTGCGGCATCAATCAAAGGGGAAGAGGTCTCGCCCTTGGCGATCGCCGCTAAATAACCTGCCTTGATGTAGGCGGCATCATCGACCCCGGCCGGCACACGATTGCTGATCAAGTCTAATAAGGTCTCGGCTTCCCCTTCGGGCGGTTCACTGAGCAATTGGGTGAGTTGATGAACCTGTTCAGCGTTCAGGGGCTTTGGCGCAATGCCTTCATTGGCCCGTTCTTGGACATGTTGTCGATATGCTTCAAGCACTTAAGAGCTCCTCTACGGTCAAAAATCGGTGAGAGTGTTTGAACAACCCACGGGCTGTTAGAATGGCGGGGATGATACACCAATTGGCCTCTGAATTTAAGCAAGTCGGCGGCAGACATATGAGGCATGGCCATGAACTTTGAAGACTTGAATCTTGTCCCCACGCCGGATGCCTGGTTGCAATCGGCTCAATCACATCTAGACCTGCTATTGATTGATCACGCGAACTGCGAAAAGAAAGCAGCGTCGACAGCCTTGAATTTGATGTATCGCTACGTTGACCGACCCATTTTGATTACAGCCTTGTCAAAACTCGCCAGAGAGGAGTTAAGACACTTTGAGCAGGTGGTCGAACTGATGGGAAGGCGCGGCGTTGAGTATCAGCAAATCAGTTCGGCTCGCTATGCTGGCGAACTGCGGGCTAAGGTCCGACCACAAGAACCAGAGCGGTTGGTTGATCTTTTGGTGTTATCTGCGGTAATAGAAGCTCGGAGTTGTGAACGCTTTGCGAGGCTGTGCGAAGTCTTAGATGATGAGTTGGCCGATTTTTATCGATCGTTACTGAAATCGGAAGCTCGGCATTTTGCGGGTTACTTAGCATTTGCCCGTGAATATGCCAGGCATCCAGGTGAGGTGGATGATCGTTTGGCGTTCTATTTGGAAGCGGATTCGGCCTTGATTTTGCAACCCGATAGCGATTTCAGATTCCATAGCGGCGTCCCGAGTTTCGTAGCATAAACCCCATGGGGCCTTGTCACTTAACGATGCTTCAAGCTGGAGAAACGGGGTTTGAAATGTCCCAGCTTAAAGTGTGAATCGCTCAAGGATTAATCCGGTGCTACCGGTTGTGATGTGCCAGCCATATTCATTCCAGTCGCCAAGAACTAAGCGTCTGCCGGTGCCGTCTGGAAGCACGTTCTGATGATCAAAAGGCCGATGCGTATGTCCATGGATCAGAGTTTTGACCGAGTGCGAGTGCATGGTTTGAATGACCGCGGCTGGCGTTACATCCATGATGTCGAGGTCTGTGCTCTGCGTATGCTCGCTACTTTCTGATCGGGCGTCGGTCGCAATTTGCAGGCGCTCAGCAATCGACTTTTCTAAGAGCGCTGATTGAAAGTTGGGGTCTCGTAACATTGGTCGGACCTTCATGTAGGCCTCATCCTTGGTGCAAAGACTATCGCCGTGCATCAAGAGCGTTCTGTCGCCGGCGATATCAATCACGCACTCCTCAGGCAACAGCGATACCCCACAGGTTTGGGCAAACTCCTGCCCGATTAAAAAATCTCGATTCCCGTGCTGCATGAAGAGCTCGGCTGGGCACTGTTCTAGTGCGGATTTCACCCTGGAGATCATGGGTGTCGTAAAATCATCACCGATCCAAGCCTCAAACAGGTCGCCAAGAATATAAAGTCGGTCCTCAGAACGTCGTTCAGCAAGATAACGAACAAAGGCATCGACGCAGTGCGGTCGTGCATCATGAAGATGTAGGTCGGAAATAAAATAGGTTTGCATAACTAAGACCCCAAGCGTCGCGATTCAGTATACCAGTATCAAGAGGATTGAGATAAAGGAGGGATCGGGTCAGTGGGCTGCCCGAGCTCGAGAGCCGATTAATGCAAACTGAATCTGTCGTTGAGCCTAAAAATCCAGCGCCAAAGATTGACGCTCAGGTCCCTGTTTGTTTAAATTGCGTTCCGGCCATAGGCGGTAGGTAGTCGAGAAAACGCTTGGTTGCTGACTTTCTCGAGGCCAAGTGTCGCGATAATATCGGGGTATAGCGCAGTCTGGTAGCGCGCCTGCTTTGGGAGCAGGATGTCGGGAGTTCGAATCTCTCTACCCCGACCACTTTTCAATCCAAGGTAGAATTCAACCACAAGGCAGACGTCCCGATACGGGCACTGGAGAAAGCCTTAAGCTTCGCGCCCGTAGCTCAACTGGATAGAGCATCGGCCTTCTAAGCCGAGGGTTACAGGTTCGATTCCTGTCGGGCGTACCAATTTCATCATAGCGGACTGATAGAGTACGGGGCACTGCACCCGAGTGGGCCTGGTTTAGGCGGCATGATCTGATCGCAAGGTCGAGCGCTCAGGCTGACCGAGATGACAGCCTACCAAGGGTTTGGTTAAACGACAGGGGCGCTTAAGACGTTGAGCGGGTCGAATGTCGGGAGTCAATCGAGCCATTACCAGTCGGGCAAATGAATCACTCGGCTTCCTCGTTACGCGCGGTTGGACCTTGAAGCTGTGTTTCCAGTCCAAAAGTCTTTGAAAGGCAGGGCCGTCTGTTGTTCGGTGAACTGTCTGAAACAGTGCCGGCTTTATTGAAGCCTAAGGCGAGCACTGCTACACTCGCGCTGCGTAAAAGCGCAAGAAAATGGTGGGCGTAGCTCAGTTGGTAGAGCTCCGGATTGTGATTCCGGTGGTCGCGGGTTCAAACCCCGTCGCTCACCCCATTTCCCATACCCCCATCCTGACTAGAAGATGCCT
Source organism: Gammaproteobacteria bacterium (assembly GCA_002689445.1). Lineage (GTDB taxonomy): Bacteria > Pseudomonadota > Gammaproteobacteria > Pseudomonadales > Azotimanducaceae > UBA9926. The sequence continues at coordinate 101,748 of NZGC01000081.1, read as the reverse complement.
TTTTTAAAAGAGGCTTATCTTAAAAGAGGCTTAGCCTAAAGGCTGCCTCTATTGAATAAACGATGCTTGGCTAAGAAAAAAAGGTGAGCTTTTTACAAGGCAGGACGGTTTGCTGAACTGCACGCGAAAAAAATAGCGGGCTAGGCTGGTGTTGGGAATGATGCGCATAGTCAGGTCGGTAATCCAACCGACGTCCGGTCTGGTTGAGCAAGGCCGAAGGGTCGAGATCTCCTATGATCTCGGATCACTGTCCAGTTGAGCCAACCTCTAATCGGCCAAACTGCGCAAATGCCTCCGGCTTTAGGTCGCAGCGGATTATCCCCTCGTCCTTCAATAATGGGTTGGGGAATCAGTTTGCGCAAGCGATACGAGGACCATCATCATGTGTGGCTAATCGCTTCGGTCCCAGGGACACCTCTCAATTTGTGGTGTCTGACGCTTGGTTGCGAGCATCTAACCAGTGGCTGTTTTGGTCATATTGATCATTCATGGTATCGCGTCGATTGGGTCGTCGGATGCAAGTTAAAATCAGACTTGACTGTTTTTTCTAGATCGTACAAATTACCGCTGGGTGGGGTCCGGGTGAGCCGGGGCTCATGACAAAAAAGGGGTGTAATTACATGTTAAGAAGAATGTTGCCGAAAAAAGGCATCGTGCCAATAATCACAGCTTTGAGTGCAAGCTTGATCGCTACTGCACCATCCGTCCTTGCGGCGGAGCGGAGCATGGTGCTCGAAGAGGTAGTGGTTACTGCGCGTAAAAAAGACGAGTCAATTCAAGATGTACCGATGGCGGTCACCGCCATTACAGATCAGCTTGAAGAGGGAAGTGTAAGACGGCTGGAGGATATTCAGGCATTTGCGCCCAACCTCTTTATCAATCGTACGCCGGGCATCGCCAGTGGCGCGGCAATTACGATCCGAGGGGTCGCGTCGTTAGAGAGCGATAAGAGTTTTGACCCTTCAATTGGTGTTGTCATGGACGGAATGTTCCTAGGCACCTCGAGCGGAGTGCTGCTAGACAATTTCGATATTGAGCGCATTGAGGTGCTTCGGGGTCCTCAGGGTACCTTGTTCGGAAAGAACACCACAGGCGGAATCTTAAATGTCATTCGAACCCCCGTATCCCTGTCAGAAATGGGAGTCGATCTCAATGTGACAGTGGGAGAGTATGGTCGACAGGACGTCAACGCTGTCGCGCAGATTCCGCTGATCGAAGATACCCTGGGGATAAAGTTGTTCGGTGCGAAGGTTGAGCACGATGGCCATGTGTTCAGCTCAGGCAGTCAACGGCATGTTGGAGGCGACGATAAGACCAATTACGGGTTTGCTGCAATGTGGGCGCCCAATGACCAGTTCGATGTCAAATTCCATTACGAGGTGATGGAAGACAGTAGTGAACAAGGTGTTTATATCAACCGTAACGTGGCTGGAGAACTTGCGTGTACCGTTTTTCAGATTGGGTTCGACCCTGCGAATGGTTGTGAAGCGAATGCAGTTCAGGGCCCAGATCTGACTGAATCGGATAGTGCTAATTTCAGTGATAACGAATATAAGAGCACCATCATCACGGCGAACTTTGACACGGACGCTTTTCTTTATACCTATATCTTCTCAAACCGTGACATGAATGAAGAGAATTTGCAGGATTTCGATGGTGCGCCAGTACACCTGTTGAGCATGAACTTCTTCAATGATTGGGAGCAGACCAGTCATGAGTTTAGAGTGACCTCGCAGTTCTCTGAGAAGGTGCAGTTTATTGCCGGTTTTTATGACTGGGAAACAGATTTTGCTCAACGTTGGGATGTCTATGATTTGTTTTATCAGTTGTCGCGACTGGGTGTTCCACCGTGGCCAAGCGGACGTCAAGGCGTCCCTGGCTACTCGGATGTGGACGTCTGGGAAAGTGATGTCGCCGGAAACAATGGTCAAAGTCAGTTGACAACCTCAACAGCAGTATTTGCTTCGGCAGATTGGTACTTGACTGATCAGTGGACGTTAACGCTGGGTTTTCGCTGGACGGAAGAGACGAAAGATTTCGTCGGTGGCGCATCAGCACCAGGATATTACCCCCGTCGGGGCGAGCCTTGGCCTGGGATTTTCAATCCCTATGAAGCGGAACAAACCTGGACCGAAACGACGCCCAAGTTAGGGGTTCGCTATCAGATGACCGATGATGCGATGTTTTATGCCTCCTACAGTGAAGGCTTCAAGAGTGGCGGATTCTTTGCCCGTCAAGCCAACTATGAAATCGATCCAGCGTATAATCCTGAGTATGTAAAGAACTACGAGTTCGGTTGGAAGTCCAAGGTCCTAGATGGGCGGATGATCTTCAATGGTGCCGTCTTTAGATCGGATTATGACGATAAGCAAGAGTCGATCTTGATTCCAGTGAACCTTGCGAATGTTGCAACCGTCGTTCGAAATGCTTCATCGCTTGAAATGACAGGTTTGGAACTCGAGGCTATCTACCGGGTCAACGAATCGATTGACCTCATGGTGATGTACGGTTACTTGAAGTCGGAGTATGCAGATTACATTGCTGACCTCACAGGCGACGGTGTAATTACGGACAACTCGGACTTGGTGGCAAGGAATACCCCAGAGAATACGCTAGGGGTTACAGCAGCCTACACAACTCAATTGGGTAGCGGCGATTTGAAAGCAAGGATTTCCTATCGATTCAGAGATTCGATGGAAACCAATTCGTCCAACAATCCATTGGGTACCTTAGATAGCATTGGTAACGTCAATGCAACCCTAACTTATTCGCAGGGTAACTACCAAGCAACCGTTTGGGGTCGAAACATCACTGATCAACGTGAACAGCGATGGGCCACGATTGGTGGATTAACCTCAAGAGGCTGGTGGAACGAGCCAGCAACCTACGGGGTGACTTTGTCGGCTTCGTTTTAACGATAGACGTTAGAACCGATAAACCCTAGCCCCGTGTTCTTGGCGGCATAAGGGTAAGGTAAGAAAGCCAGTCTCAAAGCAGATATCTGCGGAGAGGTTGGCTTTTTTATTGCCCAAATTGACCGGGGTAAATGCTGATACTGCCGACTCAAAAACTGCTTATGCTAGAGTCTGTAGGGCTGCGGGTCGTTTAGATACCGGTGGTATCACTTAGCTTGAACCCTCGAGGCTTGTCTAAAACATCGAGGGCTTATTTGTCGCCCATGAATTTGCTCGCGACATCGGAAAACAATGCGAAAACTGTTCATAGGTAATAAGAATTATTCGTCCTGGTCTTTGCGGCCCTGGGTGCTAATGCGCGCATTGTGCATCCCTTTCGAGGAGGTGCTGGTGCCCTTTGACGGCGTCGATAATTATCAACGGTTTAAGGCATTTGCTCCCAATGGTCGGGTTCCATGCCTGGAGGATGATCAGGGCGTTGTTTGGGACTCAATGGCCATAACCGAGGTGTTGGCAGAGGACCATCCAGAAGTATGGCCGATAGATCGTGCCGCCCGTCGATTTGCTCGGGCTGCGGCTGCTGAAATGCATTCAGGTTTCCAAAGCTTGCGATCAGCGTGCCCAATGATCTGTTCGGCGACCTTCAGCATGCTCGCGATACCAGACGGCTTGTCTCGTGAGTTAACTCGGTTAGATGAAATCTTTTCAGAGGGTATCGTTCAGTTCGGAGGGCCTTATTTAGCTGGGCGAGAATTTACCGCGGTCGATGCGTCTTTTGTGCCCGTTGCAATCAGAGTTATTCATTATGGGCTTCCTGTCAGTAAGCAAAGTAGAGATTACTGCAACCAATCCCTTAAGATGCCGGCAGTGGTCGAATGGTTGGATGCAGCGATACAAGAACCCTGGTTTGACCTCGAAGAAGAAACGGCGGCCAGACGGTTCGCTAATTTACTGGAAGACGTTCGGCCATTGACGCGGTGAATAGCGGAACCTGAAGGGGAATGCATAGTCTTCGGAACCCGACTTTTGATAAACTGCTCGCTAGGAAAGGTCAATCCAGTGGGAAGGGCCAGTCAGATGGTCTAGTTAGTCTGGAGAGAAGGCTGTACCAGCGTTTTTCTGGGGTCATGAGCGCATTGTCTCGAGGGTTTGAGATCGATGGCGGATCCGCAGACAAGGACGAAAAAGTTCAAATTCAATGTGGGAGCATGACGATTTATGAGCGATCAAATGAGCGATTTGGCACCATTTAGAGCAGAAGTTGCCAACTGGTTATCGGACAATTTTCCTCAATCTTTGAAAGGTCAGGGAATCAGCCCCTTTGGTGGTGTTGAAGGCGAGGCCGAGATTGATCAGGATGCGGCCCTCTGGCGCGATCGATTGGCGAGCCGAGGTTGGGGTACCCCGACTTGGCCAGCTGAGTTGGGCGGAGGCGGTTTAAACCATGCTGAGGCTAAAGTGCTGTCGGAAGAGATGCACAAGGTAGGCGCTATAAACCCGATTCCGTTATTGGCAGGGGTGGGGGGCACAATGGTTGGGCCGACGATACTCGAGTATGGCTCAGAGGATCAAAAACGACGACATATTCCTGGCATTTGTAGTGGGAAAATCAGATGGTGTTTGGGGTACTCAGAGCCCAACGCTGGCTCCGATTTAGCCTCATTGGCGACGAAAGCGGAAGACAATGGTGATTATTGGTTAATCAATGGACAGAAAGTTTGGACGTCAGGCGCGGATATTTCGCAGTGGTGCGGCGCGTTAGTTCGCACAGACTCAAGCGTTAAGAAGCGTGATGGCATCAGCTTTCTGATGCTGAAGATGGATCAACCCGGGGTTGAAACGCGACCCATTAAACTTATCGCCGGGGCCTCGCCGTTTTGTGAAACCTTTTTCAACGATGCCAAGGCAGAGAAAAACGATTTGTTGGGCAATCTCAATGATGGTTGGAGTGTGGGTAAAAGGCTGTTGCAACATGAACGTGCAAGTCAGACGGGTGCAAGACCGACTAGCAACAAGGTTGGCCTTTCATTGCAGCAGCTGGCTAAACAGTATGTGGGGGAAGATGATCAAGGGCGGTTATCCGACCCAGATCTGAGAACCAGAATCGCATCCCATCTGATGCACACAAAGGCGCATGGGCTTACAGTGGCAAGGATTGCGGCAGAGGCAAAGGGCAATCCTGAGGTCAGTGCGGCAGCTTCTATTCTCAAAAACTCGGCGACTCGAGTGTCTCAGGAGCGCGCTGAGTTGGCGTTAGAGGCCATGGGCAACCAGGGTGTTGGTTGGGAAGGAGATAGCTTCACGGACGATGAAATCGAGCATGTCAGGGGGTGGCTGTCTGGGAAAGCGATTTCAATTTATGGCGGCTCCTACGAAATCCAAAACAACATTATCGCCAAGAACATACTTGGTTTACCTGAAACGACACAGAAAGGTTAGCGAAAGGATTGATCATGGCAGCACTGAGCGAAGAGCAACAAATGATAAAAGACCAGGCTGTAGCCTGGGTTAAAGAGCAGGCCCCGCTAACAACCTTCAGAGCGATGAGAGATCAAGGAACTGAATTGGGTTTTTTCCCCGAGACCTGGTCAGCAATGACGGAGCTTGGATGGAGCGGAATGCTGGTTCCCGAGGCTTACGGGGGCGCCGGGTTAGGCTACCAAACATTAGGTTTGGTGTTGGAGCAGTTGGGCAGAAATTTGGTCCCTTCTCCTCTATTTGCCTCGTCTGTGTTAGGTGCATCGGCTTTGATGCAGTTTGGATCGGATGAGCAAAAACAGCGCTTGCTTCCAAGCATTGCTGACGGTAGTCGTTTGATGGTCGTAGCGATGGATGAAGGACCTCGATTCAACCCCGCTTCAGTTGCCACACGATTGCTGGGATCTCCTGATTCGTTGATCTTAACCGGTGAAAAATGTTTTGTAATGGAAGGCATGGCGGCTAGCGATTTTTTAGTGGTTGCGTTAATCGAGAACGATGCTGGGGATCCGAGCTTGGGACTGGTGCGGGTCAGCGCTGATGCACCGGGGATTCATCGTAAGCCTGTAAAGACAATGGACTCAAGGGGTTATGCGAATGTTTCTTTTGATCAAGTAGCGGTTAACGGGCTTGACGTGCTGATTGGGGAGGGAAACATCGAAAAATTATTCGATGTGGCTGGCGTCACCCTGTCAGCGGAAATGCTCGGTTCAGCCGCAGCAGCATTTGATATGACGCTTGAATACCTGAAAACGAGAAAGCAGTTCGGTCAAGTTATCGGTGGGTTTCAAGCGCTGGGGCATCGAGCCGCAAGTCTCTATTCAGAGATGGAATTGACCCGGTCTTGTGTTGAGGCCGCTTTAGCAGCCTTAGATCAAGATCGCGCAGATGTCGCTGAACTGGCGTCGCTTGCCAAAGGTAAAACCAGCGAATTTTTGCACGAAATGTCGAGCCAGCTGATCCAGATTCATGGCGGAATCGGTATGACGGATGAATTTGATGCGGGCTTCTATTTGAAGCGGGCTCGAGTCGTTGAAGCGGCATTTGGGAACGCGGCCTATCATCGTGATCGATTTGCCACGGCGTCTGGTTTTTAGCCTACAGCAGCTTGGGTAATGGCCCAGTTGAGGGGTTGCCAGGTTGTGGTAGTCAGGTATTGCCTCTATAATTGCCAGCCTCCCGGGGTTGACCCGCGGGAATGAGCTGGAGCCACGCTTTGGAACAGTGACAAGGGTTTAGCACTTTAGACGGACATTGGCCGACAAAGTGTGGTGTTGTCACTGGAAGGGTGGGGTCGAAGAGTCAAGGCTTACTCAGTTAATGCGAAAGTGGCGGAATTGGTAGACGCGCTGGATTTAGGTTCCAGTACCGCAAGGTGTGAGAGTTCGAGTCTCTCCTTTCGCACCAATTATTAGATCTAAGGTCAGGTCGCAAGTGCTCGGTCATAAGAGTCATTTGCGGCAGCACCTTGCTAGGGGACAGCAAGTTATGCAAGTAACGGTTGAGACAGTATCAAAGCTTGAGCGCAAATTGCGGATTATTGTGCCGGCAGCGGAGATTACCGAGAAGGTAGAGGTAAAACTCAAACAAGCGGCCGGACAGGCGCGAATCAAGGGCTTTCGGCCTGGCAAGGTGCCCGTCAGAGAAGTCCGTCGTCGGTTCGGGCAGGGGATCTTACAAGAAGTATCCGGAGAGGTGATGCAACAAAGCTTCTCGGACGCCGTTGAGCAACAGTCGCTCAGGCCTGCAGGGATGCCGGAAATTGACGACGTGGTCATTGAAACAGGAAAGGATTTGGCCTTTTCGGCGTTGATAGAGGTCTTTCCAGAAATTAAGCCTGGTGCCTTTTCAGAGATTTCGGTGTTAAAACCTGTGGCCGAAGTGTCGGCGGAAGATCTTGAGGCAATGATTGAAAAACTCAGATCTCAGAGGAGCAGTTACGAGCCTGTTGAGCGGGTGGCGGCATTAGAGGATCAGGTACAGATCGATTTCGATGGGTCAGTTGATGGGGAAGCCTTTGAAGGCGGTCAAGGCAAGGATCACAAGTTGGTGTTAGGTTCCGGCTCGATGATTCCAGGATTTGAAGACGGTATCGTGGGTATGGGGGTAGGCGAAGAGAAAGCTGTGACGGTTACCTTCCCAGAGGATTATCAAGCCGAAGCCTTAGCGGGCAAAGAGGCGGTTTTTCAAATTAAGGTACACGAAGTCGCAGCAAGCGTGACGCCGGAATTGAACGAAGAATTTTTTAAAGAATTCGGGGTAGAAGAAGGTGGTTTAGAGGCTTTTAAAGCAGAAGTTCAGAGCAATATGGAGAAAGAGCTTAAGGCTGCGGTCGATAACAAAGTCAAAACGCAAGTGATGGATGGCCTTATCGCTGTCACGACAACGGATGTTCCCCAGGTGCTCATCAACGAAGAGTGTCAAAGGATGCGTCAAGAGATGGTCCAGCAATTTGGTGGAGGTCAGCAGTTTGATGTCAATATGTTGCCGCTGGATTTGTTCAAAGACCAAGCGGAGCGGCGCGTGACACTCGGATTGATTGTGAATGCCATTGTAGAGCAAAACAGTGTCAAAGCCGATGAAGCCGCAGTCCGATCGAAAATCGAAGAAATTGCGAGTAGTTACGAGCAACCTGAGCAACTGATTAATTACTATTACAGTAACGAGCAGCAGCTGAATCAGGTACAAAGCCTCGTGCTCGAGGAGCAGATCGTAGATTTGATTCTTGAAGAAGCTCAAGTCGAAACAGAAACGGTCAGTTATGAGGAAGCCCTTAAGCCGAAAGAGCCTGAGGAAGCGCCTGAATCAGATGAACCACCTGAAACAATGACATCAGATGAGGATGGCCTGCCTGAGGCGGATGCAGAGGCCGCGGTAGACGCACCCAAAGAGTAACCTGATCCGATAGCTAGAGCTGAGCAATGACCCTCGAGGCCCAAGGGGACGAACGGGAGCGATCCTTCCTTTGGGTTACCGCGTACGACTAAAGACCATAGAGGCGGAAGGTCAATAGTGCAAAAAAGTCAAAAAAGGTCTTGTTGATCCCGGGGTGGTGGTCTCAAGGGGCGCTCGCCTCCAAGTGCTCTTGCAGATACCCAGTAGTAAAAAATCCCTAAAGGTCTTGCACGAAGCGTGGGGAGGTAGAGCTGGATGAAAGAGCTTTGTCCGCTCAGGAGCGCAAAAATCGCATAAAAATCGATACAAAGAACTGTAAAAGGGACTGTTATAAAGAACCTGTTTAAAAAATTGACAGGGAACGGCGGCGAAAGGAGTGCTTAAAAATCAGTAGAGATTAGGCACTCGACAAGTGTCAACGGCAACTGCATCGGTAAAAAGCTTGGCCCCGGTGACGTCAAAGAGTTTGCTCCTGGGTCGCTGACGAAATATTTGGGCAAAGCTCGAGGTGTATAACAGGTCAAGAGCCTTTTCAGCGGAGCCCCACAATGAGGAAAATGGTGGTAGCATGAGCTGTCACACGCGCTAACAGAGTAAGGAAAAGGTTATTTCTATGAATGCTGATTCAGACAGTCGCAATCAATTGGTAACGCAAGGTCTAGGGCTCATTCCCATGGTGCTTGAGCAGACAGCTAGAGGTGAGCGCTCCTATGATATTTACAGCAGGTTGCTTAAAGAGCGCATTATCTTTGTCGTTGGCCCCATCGACGATAATGTAGCGAACCTTATTGTTGCTCAATTGCTGTTCGCTGAATCGGAAAATGCCGATAAGGACGTACAGCTTTATATTAACTCTCCAGGTGGTTCCGTTACTGCAGGACTGGCCATTTACGATACGATGCAGTTCATCAATTGTGATGTTTCGACCCTCTGTATTGGTCAGGCAGCGAGTATGGGGGCTTTGTTACTGGCCGGTGGCACTGCAGGCAAGCGATATTGCTTACCTAATTCGAGAGTGATGATTCATCAGCCAAGCGGGGGGTCTCAGGGCCAAGCGTCTGATATCGAAATTCAGGCGAAAGAGATCCTTTATTTGAGAGAAAGAATGAATGAGATTATGGCGCTGCATACCGGCAAGACGCCAGAGCAGCTCGCGCTGGATACAGAGCGGGATTATTTTATGAACGCACAAGATGCGCTAGCCTATGGCTTGATTGACAAGGTACAAGACCCCCGGTCGACAAATTTGGCCGCCGTAAAGTAGGTTTTGCGTCGACAACTGAACTATTTTAAGCTGTTGACCAGAGATTGATTAAGCCGTTGGTAAGAATCAAGCAGAAAATAATCGAAAAGTAATGAGCAACAGGCCTGCCGCAGCCGCGCTACGGCAGGCAAGTATCAGGGCACAGAGAGGTAAATATGTCTGACGAACAAGATGGAAGCGGAAGCGACGGAAAGCTGCTGCACTGTAACTTTTGCGGCAAGAGTCAGCACGAAGTCAGAAAACTCATTGCTGGCCCCTCGGTTTATGTCTGTGATGAATGTGTCGAGCTTTGCAACGACATTATTCGTGAGGAGTTGCAGGAGACTCAGGAGGAAGCCGAGTTTAAGAAGCTACCCACACCGCGAGAAATCAGCAGTATTCTCGACGAGTATGTTATCGGCCAAAAGCGTGCAAAGCGCGTGCTCTCTGTTGCAGTTTATAACCACTACAAACGGTTGAATTACTCCGGTAAGAAAGATGATGTAGAGCTCCAAAAAAGCAATATCTTGTTGGTTGGGCCCACCGGTGTGGGCAAGACGTTGCTTGCTGAGACGCTGGCTAGACTGCTTGATGTGCCCTTTACCATTGCTGATGCAACCACGCTGACAGAAGCGGGCTACGTAGGCGAGGATGTAGAAAATATCATTCAAAAATTGCTACAGAAGTGCGATTACGATGTTGATAAAGCTCAAGTGGGTATCGTTTACATTGATGAAATCGATAAGATCTCCCGGAAGAGTGATAACCCCTCGATAACCCGTGATGTTTCCGGAGAGGGTGTGCAACAGGCGTTGCTCAAGCTGATTGAAGGCACCGTAGCATCGGTACCGCCTCAGGGCGGGAGGAAGCATCCCCAACAAGAATTCTTACAAGTTGATACCTCAAACATTTTGTTCATTTGTGGCGGCGCCTTTGCAGGTTTGGATAAAGTCATTTTGGACCGTTCGGCGAAGAGCGGCATCGGATTTGGCGCGACTGTGGTTTCAGAAGACTCGAAGAAAAATTTAGGTGATACGCTCAAGACGGTTGAGCCTGAAGACCTAGTAAGGTACGGCTTGATACCAGAATTTGTCGGACGATTGCCAGTGCTGGCGACCTTAGACGAGCTCGATGAGGATGCGCTGGTGCAAATTTTGACCGAGCCCAAGAATGCATATACAAAACAATACGCAAAGTTGTTTGAAATGGAAGAGGTCGAAATCGATTTCCGGGATGATGCGTTACAAGCGGTTGCGCGCAAGGCAATGGAGCGCAAAACCGGGGCGAGAGGGTTGCGATCGATTCTTGAAGCGGTGCTGCTAGATGTGATGTACGACATTCCATCGGAAAAAGATGTTGAGAAAGTGGTTGTAGATGAAAATGTGATCCTGGGTAACAGTGAGCCTATGTTGATTTATGGTACGCCAGAACAGAAAAAGTCACAGGAACAATAGAGCACCTCGAGCAATCGATTAAGCAGTCATCAGTTAAAAGGGCGGTGGTGCAAATAGCCGTCATTAGGAAGCGATGATTAAAAAGCGATAGTTAGAAAGCTATAGTTGAAAAGTCGATTATAAAAAAACCGATTGTCAAAAAACCGATTGTCAATAAACCGATAGTCAAAAAACCGATAGTCAATGCGTGATGGTTAACAACCGACGATAAGGGGTTTTGGGTACATAAGCTTTCGGTTAACTCACAAGCAACGAGCCAGCGACTAACTGCAGAACCTTCATACTCAGTATCTTCAAATACTGAGCTATCGATCACCGTAGCCTTAAAAGTTAAAAGCGAAAACGAAAGGCTAGACAATACAAAAGGCCGCCGTACACAAAAAGCGGTTTTCAATCCTCCTTTGCTTCTCCTCGCAAGACCACAAAAGAGACGCGTCCTCCCACACTGGGGCATCGATGCTCTCTCAGAATGAAACCCTCTCGGCCAAGCAGGTTGCTGCACAAACCAGTCAATTGGGCGATAAGGGCATTTGATCGATGCGCTGCCGCCATTTTTGGCGACTGATGAGTTATGCTCTTAGCTGAACCGATAGACGTAGACTGTCGTTAAACTAATGACGAGGGTTGTCTATCCAAAGAGCTATCTGAACGCGCGGCGAGTGGGCTCGCGATGGGTGGAGCGGGATAGGTGATCGGCGAGATTAGCAGCCTCTCTTGGCTGGCTGGAACAGGGTTAGGTCATTATGAGCGATAACGCGAGTTTCCCAGAGGCGAAAGTTGGCAAGTGGTGTTGGTCGAGTAAAGACTTGTTTAGGTGGGCACTCGTGATGGAGCGCCACAAGTAGAAATTAACGGAGAAGATTCATGACATCAGTATCGAACGTTCCTGTCGTAACGTTAAGGGACATGGTGGTTTATCCCCATGGCGTGCAGCCACTCTTTATCGGCACACCGAAATCGATCGCTGCCTTGGAGGCCGCGCAGGCTGAAGCGGGTGAAAAAAGAATTCTGTTGTTGGCAAAAATCGAACCGGAAAATAATGACCCCACCATTGACGATCTTTATCGGCATGGGACTACGGCAACAATATTGCAACTGATTCGCTTGCCCGACAAAACGGTGAAAATCCTAGTCGAAGGGGAATGTCGAGCGAAAGTGAATGATATTAGAGATGACGAGACGTTGTTTCGAGCTGATTTGGAGCTGATTTCTGAAAAAAATCTTGAAGAGGCGGAAGCAGAAAGCCTATGTAGTGGCTTGATGAAAATGTTTGAACGTTATGTTGAGTCCAGCAAAAAAATCCCGACCGAAGTGGTCACCAGTGTGGCGGGGATCACCCAGCCCAGCAGGTTGGTGGATACGATTGCCGCGCAGCTGAGTTTGAGGCTAAAAGAGAAGCAAGCGTTATTGGAGACTGTGGATGTCAGGCGTCGGATTGAACGGCTATCGGCATTGCTCAATGGGGAGATAGAGACCTCTGGGGTCGATAAAAAAATTCGAGGACGCGTCAAAAAGCAAATGGAGAAAAGCCAGAGAGAGTATTACCTCAATGAGCAGATGAAGGCCATACAAAAAGAGCTAGGTGACGGAGAAGACGGACCCTCGGAGATCGAACAGCTGCAGGAGAAAGTCGAAGCTTCAGGTATGCCTGAGGAAGCCAGAGAGAAGGTATCTGCGGAAATTAAAAAATTAAAAATGATGTCGCCGATGTCGGCGGAAGCAACGGTGGTTCGTAGCTACCTTGATTGGATGCTCAACACTCCTTGGAAGAAGAGATCGCGCATTAAGACAGATATTCAGCTGGCCGAGGAGATCCTGAATCAGGACCATTATGGTCTATCGGATGTCAAAGAGCGCATTCTCGAATTCTTGGCAGTGCAAAAACGGGTGAAGAAGCATAAAGGACCCGTCCTTTGTCTTGTGGGACCGCCCGGGGTGGGCAAGACCTCATTAGGCGAATCGATCGCCAGAGCCACCAATCGCAAGTTCGTCCGTATGGCGCTGGGAGGCGTTCGGGACGAAGCGGAAATCCGTGGGCACCGGCGGACGTACATCGGTTCTATGCCGGGGAAGGTGATCCAAAAGTTATCGAAAGTGGGCGTAAAAAACCCGCTCTTTCTGCTGGATGAGATCGACAAGATGGGACAGGATCACCGGGGGGATCCTGCTTCGGGGTTGCTAGAAGTGCTTGATCCTGAGCAAAATCACAACTTCAATGATCATTATTTAGAGGTCGACTACGACCTTTCTGAAGTCATGTTCATCTGTACCTCCAATTCAATGAATATTCCTGGCCCTTTGGTCGATCGGATGGAAGTGATTCGAATTCCTGGATATACCGAGGAGGAAAAGCTCAACATTGCGAGTCGCTTTTTGTGTCCAAAGCAGATGAAAAACAATGGCCTGAACAGTAAGGAACTAACGATTTCTGAGGCTGCGCTTGTGGATGTTATTCGCTATTACACGAAAGAGGCGGGTGTCAGAGGACTAGAGCGAGAAATCGCCAAGCTTTGTCGTAAGGTGGTGAGAGCGGTGGTGCAAGACCCCTCGGTACTCCCCGTTAAGATCGACGCGGCTGACTTGGAATCCTACTTGGGTGTCCAAAAATTCAGGCATGGGCAGGCCGAACAAGAAGATCAGATAGGGCAAGTAACAGGGCTTGCGGTTACCAGTGTCGGTGGAGAGCTGCTTTCAATCGAAACCGCAGTAGTTCCCGGTAAAGGAAGCACGGTGAAGACGGGTTCGCTTGGAGATGTCATGCAAGAGTCTATACAAGCTGCGATCACCGTGGTTCGGAGCCGAGCGGAAGTCTTGGGAATCGATGCAAAATTCCATGAAACCAAAGACCTCCATATTCATATGCCCGAAGGCGCAACGCCGAAAGATGGCCCAAGTGCAGGTATTGCGTTGTGTACCGCGCTGGTTTCGGTATTGACGGGAATACCTGCAAGGGCTGACGTTGCAATGACCGGGGAGATTACTTTGAGAGGCCAAGTTCTGGCGATCGGTGGACTCAAAGAGAAATTGCTCGCTGCACACCGCGGTGGCATCAAGACGGTGTTGATTCCTGAGGAAAACGAGCGGGACTTAAAGGATATTCCAGAGACGATACTTGATGCGCTGGAGGTCAAAGCGGTTCGCTGGATCGATGAGGTGTTAGATGTTGCTCTGAGTCGACAACCAGAGCCGTTGGTGGTCACGGGGGAGCCAGTTGCAGAGAGCCCAGAAGACAATCGAGTGAGCCCGCACTAGTATTGCTTGACCCTGTTAGGGGCAGTTGCTATAACAAGATCAGGCTTATAAAACCCTCGGGTTTTATAAGGGCTGGCTAAAACAATCACTTGATACAATCACTCAAAGAAAGGGGCATCTTTTGAATAAACAAGAATTGATCGATAGTATTGCCGAGTCTGCTGACATTTCCAAAGCATCTGCTGCGCGAGCACTTGATGGGATGGTGGGTTCAATAACAGATGCTCTAAAAGCAGGCGATTCATTAACGTTAGTGGGGTTCGGGACGTTTTCAGTTCGCAAGCGAGAAGCGCGTGCGGGTCGAAATCCCAAGACGGGTGAAGCCATTCAAATTAAGGCTGCTAATGTCCCCGCATTTAAAGCGGGCAAAGCCTTGAAAGACGCTGTTAACTGAGTCAGCGCGTTTCAGTACGTCTTAAGGGCTCCAAGGTATGGGATGCCCTAGACCAGCGCCTTCGGCAAGCGAAGGCGCTTTTCTGACCTCCTTGAACCTAATGCGCACTGGCTCAAGACGGGCATCTTGATCTGCGGCAAGAAAGGCCCTCGTCATGCTTCGTCAAGAGCTCCTCGAGCAATCAGAGCTTGCTCACCCTCCTTGCTTCCCCCATCTGATGTGAAACCTTATCAGGCAGGTCGAAAGAGGCCGGTGCCGCGACGTAATCGTGCCAACCTGGGACAGTATCAGACACACTCAAAAACCATTTGATAGGCCTAACGAATTCTCGACCTTGCAATGACGAGTTTCTCGAGGGTCAGAACGAGGCTATGCAGCGACTTGCCGAAACGGATTGAGCATCAGATACCGTCGCAGGGTTGGCCAGAATTCGTATGTTGGGTACTTGCTTAACGCGTCGAAGAGAACAGAGGGCCACTGGTATCCGTCGAAGTTACGGGGTTTTTCTCAGAGGCTCGACTTAAAGAAAGGCATCGATAAATCCAAGATGAAGCGATAAGGGTTTATAAGTCCAGCTCTCAATAAGCAACACCGAGGCCCGAAAGAGACAAGTCGCCTAATCGGTAAACGGACTGAATCCCGAAAGAAGCATCAATAGTAAAGAGTCCGGTAGGGTTCAATGTTTGGGGGCAATCAAACCGCATGACCGACGGTAAATTCGTGTAAACTACGCGGTTTTGGGATAGCAAGATTTGGGGAGCGTTAAATGTCGATCATGAGTATGCGGGAACGCAACCAGGGCATAACAACAAAAATTATTATAGGTTTGATTATAATCGCCTTCGCATTTTTTGGCCTAGGATCCATCACGACCTTCCTCACCCCGGTAGCGAAGGTTGCAACAGTCAATGGTGAAGACGTCACGTCAGCAGAGATGGAAGTCGCGGTTGAGCGCAATCGTCGTATGATGTTGCAGCAAGGCATGACACCTGAAACGATCGATGAAGATGCGCTAAGACAAGAAGTCCTTGAGACATTGATCACAAGGACGCTTCTTACTCAGGCGGTTGAGGGTTTAGGTTTGACAGCCAGCGATGCGAGCCTTGATAAGGCGCTCTTAGAAACTGACGTTTTTCAAGTTAATGGAGCGTTTGATCCGAACCAATATCGATTGGTCCTTGCGAGCGCAGGGTATAATCCGTTGTCTTACCGTGAAGACTTGCGTATCGATCAATCCTTGGGTCAACTGGCTGAGGCGATTCAGGCTTCGGCGTTCATCACCAGTGCTGAGTCAGAAAGAACGTCTTCTTTATCGAGGCAAACCCGTGATGTGGCCTACATGACCTTCACGGCGGAAGCCGTTGATGCAGAGGTAGCTCTCGGTGAAGATGAGGCTCTCGAGTTTTATGAGGACAATCGTGGGCAATTCTTCTCAGAAGAAACCGTTGATATCGAGTATGTCCAATTGTCTCAAGCAGCGATGATGGCGGAGGTTGAGGTATCCAACCAGATGCTTGAAAGTTTTTATCGTGACCGGCTAGATGTTTATACCAGCGCTGAACGACGTCAGATCGCACACATTTTGGTTGCGGTCACCGACGATAAAGATATGCAGACAGCCAGGCAGGAGGTTGAGGACATTCAACGTGCCTTGACCAATGGTGAGGACTTCGCCACCCTCGCTGAGGCCCGTTCTGACGATCCAGGCAGCGCAGTCAATGGTGGTGATTTGGGTTACATCGAGCCGGGTATATTCGTCGCACCGTTTGAGGCAGCGGCTTTGGAATTGACAAACGTTGGGGAGGTCTCGTCTCCTGTTGAAACTGAGTATGGGGTGCATCTTATCCGACTGACAAACCTCGACCCCGCTGAAGTCTCGAGCTTTGAGGCAGTTGCCGTGGAAGTCGAACAAGCTTTTCGGGAAGAGGCTGTTCGTGAGCGGTTTGTCGAAGTTATGAGCGAACTGGATGAGCTGGCCTTTGAAGACGACGACTTGTCGGGCATTGAAACCCAGTTGAACTTGAATATCCAACGTATGGATGGCGTCACTCGGCAAAGTAATCAGGGTATATTCGCCTCCGCTAAGATTAAGGATGCTGTTTTTTCACCAGACCTATTACTCGATGGCAACAACAGTTCGGTGATTGAAACCCAAACAGGCGAGGCCTTCGTGGTGAGAGTGAGTGCTTATCAAGAAAGTAGCCTAAAGACTTTCGAGATGGTTGAAGAAGAGATTAACCAACGCTTGCGCGCTGAAAAGTTGGCTGCGATGATTCGGATCAAGGCTGATGAAGCGGTAGCGATGCTGGATGCGGGTAGCACAACGCGGACTGTTGCAGAGCAATTTGATGTTGAGTGGTCTGTGTCGGGCGGAATGACCCGTTACCAATCGGACCTCCCCAAAACATTGGTTGATCAGGCGTTCGCTATGCCTAAGCCCTCTCCGGGGTCGAAGTCGGTAGGCCTTGCTGAGCTTTCAAACACTGAAGTTGCGGTGATTTCTATCACTAACGTGAACAACCCTGAGCCAATAGTCGACCCAATCGGCGGCAACAATCCCTTGGCACAATTCTTGGCGAGTCAGCGCGGGAGTCAAGAATTTCAAGCTTTTCAGGCTTCTCTTGAGCAACTAGGCCAAATCCAAGGTTCGGGCTCGTAAAATCGAGTATGAGAGAACGGTCATTGAGCCTCTGAGCGAGGGGAGGCTGGGCTGGCGCGTCACTGCATTCCAGTTCGTTTCACTAAGGAGTACCCGCCGCAATCGCGTTGAGCTGAAATCCGTAGGCGTGGCCTTCTGACTGATTAGCCTACAAGAGCATTGTTGCATCGAGTTCTAGCTGGCTCCAAGGCCGCTTCAAAATTGAACTGCGAGGTGTCGAGTGAAATCGAAGCTAGCCGGCAGACCTAACATTCAATTTGAGGGTCAGTTGTTCGCCGGGTTGTAAATAGCGGTTGTTGGCGACTGTTGGGTTCCATTGTTTGATTTTGGTGACCGTCGTACTAAATCGGGCGGCAATTTTAGAAAGAGAATCGCCGGATTTAACGCGATAGTAAACGACTCGGACCATTGGCGATGCAGAGGGTACTGCCGTAGAGGCCTTGGCCTGTCTCTTGCGTGCACTAGGCTCAAAGATCGACAGTTTATCACCGACAGAGAGGACCGATTTTGAGGTGACGTTATTCCACCTGACAAGGTCAGTAACGGTGACTTTGAACTGACGGGCTATAGTCCACAAACTGTCTCCAGACTTCACCAAGTAGCGGGTGGGGCGCTGTTGATATTTAGATTCATAGCGTTGCAGCCGAGCTGCAGATCGATTCCGGCTGGATAGGGAGTAGGCATCGCTCGCTGCAAAGGGCGTTGGAACTAAAAGCATGTCGCCAGCTCTTATTCGGTGATCATTGAGGTCATTGGCGATCATTAGCGCCTTCAGCGACAGCTGATATTGTTCGGCGATTCCACTCAAGGTCTCTGCGGTCTGAATTTGATGGCGTCGCCATGTGATGTGCTGATCGCGTGGAAGCGCATGGAGGTTATCCGTCATCGTCTCGATCTGACTTTTAGGGAGCACCAACCGATGAGGGCCGTCGGGATGGGTGGCCCATTGGTTGTAACCCGGATTGAGTCGGTAAAGTGTGTTGACCTCGATGTCGGCAAGTTTTGCGGCGAGGGCAAGGTCAATTTGATGCTGGAGGTTATAAATCTCAATCTCCGATGCTTGCTCTACCGGTGGCAGTTCGATGCCGAAGGCCGCCGGATTGGCCACGATAGCGGATAACGCCAGAAGTTTGGGAACGTAATTGCGGGTTTCTTTGGGTAAATTGAGATTCCAAAAATCGGTAGGTTTGTTTTGGCGCTGATTACGCTTGATGGCTTGGCTGACTCGACCCGCCCCTGAGTTGTAGGCCGCTAAAGCGAGAAGCCAATCCTGATCAAAACGATTCCCTAAATCGCCTAAAAATTGGGTCGCCGCGTCCGTACTATCAATCAGGTCTCGCCGGCCATCGTACCACCAGTCAATTTTAATCTGATACAGTCGCGCGGTTGCAGGAATAAACTGCCAGAGACCAGAGGCCCGCTCTGGGGAGTAAGCGAAAGGATCTAGTGCACTCTCGATAACGGGTAAAAGCACCATTTCGGCGGGAAGTCCCGATGCCAATACTCGCTCCTTGATGTAGGGCAAATAAAGCGCGCCTCTGTTGAAAACTCGGGTGATATAGTCAGGGTTTTTGACAAACCAGCGAATATGGGCTTGAACGCGGGGCTGATCTATTTGGTGGGCGAGACTGAAGCTTTCTCGAAGATTTACCCAAAAATCGTTGCTGGCCGGATCACTGGGCACCGTACAAGAAGTTGCAAGAGAGCAATTCAACGCTCCCTCGAAGGTGTGTTCAGCGAAAGAATCTTCAAGGGGAGGCGGTTGCTGACTCACTAGAGGGGAGCGATCGACAACTGGGGAGGGGGCAACGGATGCCTCGGACGCTGTTGAGGCGACGGGCGCTTGCTCAGTAAAGAATCCCATTTTTGGCGATAGCCACTGGCAGCTTGAAAGTAGACTGACGGCGAGGAGTGGCGCAGTAAGGTTTGGAAAATAGGGACTTCGACTCATTAGGGGATTATAGGTGATAATGTGTCGCAACGTTGAGTTGATTTTGATTCCGCCGGGACCAAGCTGATGATTGTCGTCACTACTGATCCTGATTAAGTTGCTGGTAGGCTGCTGGGCAAAATGTCGGGTAGAGAATATGGTGAAAGATAAACGGCTGACGATGGAGCCCGCTGATAAGGCAAGAATCACATTGGCGAATTGGTTTGAAGCTGGGGTTGGACAGCAAATTTTTGCGACAGAGCAGGCGCTTCATGACGAACTGCTGGAAGATTCAGTCGGCTACCATCTACTTCAAATTAGTGCACAGGTGAAAAGGCTTTATGATCGAAGCCCGATACCTAATAAGCGGCGGGTTGCTGAATTGGCTGGTTTGACACCGGATCTTATCGCCTCGCCCCGTCAGATGCCTGTCCTAGAAGACCAAATTGATGTGGTGTTATTGCATCATTTGCTTGAGTTCGTGCACCGCCCGCAATCTTTGCTGACCGAGGCTGCAAGGGTGGTGATGCCTCAAGGCGTGTTGATCATTACAGGATTTAATCCGCTGAGTCTTTGGGGCTTGCGAGGATTTGCATCACGAGGGAGAGAGGGCTTTCCCTTCAATGGGAAGTTTTTAGCAGCATCAAAGCTGATGGATTGGTTGAATGTGCTGAATTTCAAAATTGATCGGGTACTGTACGCTGAGTTCGGTCTCCCCATGTTTTTGCCCTGGGTACGTCCGCCGGATTTCGGTTTAGGGTTAGGCCGGCGTTATAATCTACCCTTCGGCGGAGTCTTTGTGATTGTAGCTAGAAAGTATATTGGACCGCTGACACCCTCTCCGAGCGGACGTCAGCGACGGTTTCTTCGGTTTTCGGGGTTGAGTCTTCCGGACCGGGTTCCGGATGGGCTAACGCCCTCACCAAAACTAACGATTGATCAACAAAGGTTATCACTATGATTGAACTGTTTACCGATGGCGCTTGTCGAGGCAATCCGGGTCCTGGTGGGTGGGGAGTTCTTTTGCGGGAAGAAGGTCACGAGTGGACGTTGTCTGGTTCTGAGATGAACACGACGAATAATCGTATGGAGTTGGCCGCAGCCATAAACGGTCTTGCTTATTTTACTGAGGCAAGAGAGATTGCGCTGACCACAGACTCCCAGTATGTGCGTCAAGGAATTACTCAATGGATTCACGGCTGGCGGCGAAATGGGTGGCGGACCAGTGCCAAGCAACCGGTTAAGAATCAAGATTTGTGGCAAGCGTTAGATGCCCTAGCTGCTAAGCACTCGGTATCGTGGCACTGGGTGAAGGGGCATAGTGGGCACCCCGAGAATGAGCAAGCCGACGCCTTGGCCAATGCTGCCATTGATCAAATGTTGGCCGCATCGTGAGGCAAGTGGTACTCGATACCGAAACGACCGGTTTGGAAGTGAGCCAAGGACACCGAGTGATTGAAATTGGTTGCGTAGAAATCAAGGATCGCAGGCTGACGGGTAGACACTTCCACGAATATTTGAATCCGGGGCGTGCTATTGATGCTGGGGCTGAGGCGGTGCACGGGATATCGCTTGAATTTCTCGCAGATAAACCTGACTTTGCGGCAGTTTCGGAGGATTTTTTCGCATTTATTGAGGGTGCGGAACTGGTGATTCATAACGCCAGTTTTGACGTTGGGTTTTTGAACCAGGAACTAAAGCTGGTAAGGGAAAAACGCAAAGTAGGCCAACGCTGCACCATTGTAGACTCGTTAGCACTAGCAAGAATGCGTTACCCCGGACAAAAGAATAGTCTCGATGCGCTGTGCAAGCGGCTTGGCGTTGATAATTCGGGCAGAACTTTGCACGGCGCATTACTCGATGCGCAAATATTGGCTGAAGTCTTTTTGGTTATGACCGGCGGTCAGGGCAATCTATCGCTCGATGCGCCGGTCGAAGTCAAAGGCGATCAATTTCACAATCAGCCGGTAGAGAAAATCCATAACCATGCGGGGTTACCTGAAGTCCGCGTATCCCAGGAGGAGCAGGCGGCGCACGAGGAAATGATGGCATTGCTGCGAGCTGACTCGGAGGAAGGCTGCGTGTGGGATCAGGTAGTGTTGGAAAAGCAAGGGCCTTAGTCTATGACTTGCTGGGCAAGCACCTCTCCTGGCTTCTCAAACAAGTAAAGTAATAGTTGACTCAAAATAATATTGCCGTCAGCTCGGTATTGCCCTGCCATGAATGCAGCCATACCATCGATTTCTCCAGTCAGTAATCCGAACACGGTGTCCTGATCCGGTAAGTAGAGGGTCAGGGTGGGCGTTGGATGCTGGCCAGGCAAGAATTCGAAATGATCCTGGGAGGTTGTTAGATAAAAATGACCGCTCTGCTCGAGTCTGAACTGAAAGACAATATGACCTGCGGGCAGGAAGTGGGGCCTAAACCGAGGAGTGAGCAACGTTTGCCATCGCTTAAAATAAGCCTCTGATGTCATGGTATGTCCCAAAGGTTTGCTGATCGATCCAGATTAACGGGATGAGTATGGTAGTATTTCGCGCGTAATGATAGCGATTAGGAAGGTGCCTTGGAATTTTTAAACGCATACGGGTTGTTCTTAGCGGAAGTGATCACGCTATTGTTGGCTTTATTCGTGGCGTTGATGATGATCGCAGGAATGCGGCAACAACGCCGTAGCGAACCTGGGGGACAATTACAGGTTAAACACTTAAATGATGCCCTAGAGCAGATCACGAAATCCTTGCAGCAAGCGATGTTGAGCGATGAGGCTCAAAAGGCAGCGGTGAAAGCTGAGAAAAAGGCTGCGAAGGCAAAGATAAAGGCAGAAAAGCGTGCACTGAAGTCAGAGGCGAAAGCGGTGGCAGAGCCGAAAGCTGAAAAGGAATCGACGAACCCGGGCAAAATTTTTGTATTGAACTTCGAGGGAGATGTTGAAGCCTCAGGGGTTGATAGCTTAAGAGAAGAAATTACTGCGATCTTGTCGGTTGCTGAAGCAACCGATGAGGTGGTAGTCCGGCTGGAAAGTCCAGGCGGTGTGGTGCATGGATATGGATTGGCAGCTTCGCAATTAAAGCGAATCACGGATCATGGGATTAGCCTGACGGTCGCCGTCGATAAAGTGGCCGCCAGCGGTGGTTATATGATGGCTTGTATCGCAGACACGATCATCGCCGCACCCTTTGCGGTATTAGGCTCAATCGGAGTTGTCGCCCAGATGCCCAATTTTCATCGATTTTTGCAGAAACAATCAGTTGATGTTGAATTACATACTGCGGGCGAGCACAAGAGAACGCTGACTCTTTTTGGGGAAAACACTGACGAAGGGAGGGCAAAATTTAAGTCAGAGCTCGAAGATGTCCATCAGTTGTTTAAAGCATTTGTCAGTGAGAATCGGCCCTCGGTAGAGATTGACCAGGTTTCGACGGGAGAAGCTTGGTACGGAAGTCGAGCATTAGAGATGGGACTGATCGATCGTATTCAAACCAGTGATGAATATCTGATTGAATCGATGAAAGATCGTGCCGCTTACGCCATTAGTTATGATGTGCCGGAAAGCCGGGTTGAAAAATTGATCAAGCGTTTCGCGCAGCTGTCGGGCCGCTTACCTGGGAGGGAGAGACTGCTTGCGCGTCACAATTTGTAAGCGCGGGGTCCTAACCCTTTGGACCGCTAACCCTGGAGCGATGAAGGGGCGGGTGGCAAATCAAATATAAGGAATTGAGGTATGACAGAGTTTAAAGCTTTTTGGGTCGAGAAAGATGAGCAGGGGGTGCGACATGAGATTGTAACCCGCCGCACTGATGAGTTGCCGGAAGGCGAGATCCTCGTGGAAGTGCTGTATTCCTCGGTCAATTACAAAGATGCTATGAGTGCAACCGGGGTGCCCGGAGTCACCCGTGAATACCCCCATCAACCCGGTATTGATGCTGCTGGAATCATTCGAGAATCTACCGACCCCAATCTACCTCTGGGTGAGGAAGTCATTGTCATAGGCTTCGATCTTGGCATGAATACGCCAGGTGGGTTTGGTCAATTTATCCGAGTGCCCTCAGATTGGGTCGTTCCTTTACCAGCTGGGTTGTCCCTGAGGGAAAGTATGATTTTAGGGACGGCAGGCCTGACGGCCGCGCTCTGCATGGAGAAACTCGAGTGGATGAATGCTCAGCCACAAGATGGCCCGGTCTTGGTAACAGGGGCAACGGGAGGTGTCGGTTCCGTTGCTGTCTCGCTGCTGGCTTCACTGGGATTCGAAGTCGTCGCAATGACGGGAAAAGAGGCGCAGCACGACTATTTGAAGGCTTTGGGCGCTTCAGAAATCGTATCTCGCGAAGCCCTAGGCGAGGTGTCGGCAAGACCTATGTTAAAGCCCGCGTTCGCGCATGCCATCGATACGGTTGGCGGAGATATTCTGACCAACGTCGTGAAATCCCTTCAGCCACAGGGTAGTGTTGCAATCTGTGGCCTGGTTGCCTCCGCTAATTTTGATGTGTCAGTGTTACCCTTTATTTTACGTGGTGTTAACGTTTTGGGTGTCGATTCGGTCGAGTTGCCGTTAGAAGATAAAGCACGGAACTGGCAAAGGTTAGCCGAAGAGTGGCGATTGCCGACGCTTGAGCAGATGACCCTAGAAATTGGTCTGGAAGAAATATCTGAGACAGTAGATAGTTTAATGTCTGGCAGTGTGGTTGGTCGAACGCTGGTAAAACTCAACTAAATAGGGTTCGCTCGATGGTTTGTATGACCACTGAATAAAGCAATGTTGGAGAAAAACCTAACCGCGGTTTGAAACCCGGGCTTTGAATGTGCCCTAAGATGGATATCGCTCGGATTTGGAATGCAGAGAATCGATCAGTCGTTCAAGAAGCGTTCGAGACCAACCAACCGTTTATCTTCGTCATCGAGGGTCAGCCCTAGACAGAGCCCGCAACAGACCGCCTAAAACGGACCGGCCAAAACACAAAAGCCGTGATCAATAGCCGCAAACAAGTAAGCCAAAGTAAATACGCCCAGCTACAGACTGACAAACACTGCACTCAAACTAGACCGCTCTAAAAAGTGAGCGAATAAGTGACACCGCTGTCGTTGACGATCGATGGGATTAGTGAATCGCCTCGTCGTGGGTGGTGAAACGTTGACCCCCCACCCGGCGGCAGTGCCGCTCTGAGGCTCAGAATAGAGGCTAAGAGTCGATGTCATGATCCAGTGCTTGTACTGGCGTTGCTCGCTCGTGCAGCCTCAGGCCGTCGGAGACAGGACAAGGTTTGAGCAGAGAGATTTGTCGATGGTTTTTATGGGTGTGGGTTGATAAGGGAGGGATGGACCTGGCTTGTTGCCCTGCGGGTTGATACCGCTCACTGGCTTCAGTGAAAGCTTGATGGCAGCCCTCAGAACTGGGCTATAATAATGAGAAATAGAGGAGATTAAGATGAGCGACATAGAAAAACCCGGCTCAGAAGATGGATTGGCGGATGCACTGGGCGCCATTGCGATGGTTGTGATTCCAGTCCTCGCGGTTGTCTATTTTCTATCTGGGCTGCCTGCCTAAAAATCAAAATGTGCTTATGCTGTGGTGGGTCCCAGATGTTGAACACACCGTATTCGAGGTTTATGAGTCGACCGACCCGTTGTCTACTATTGGTCAAAGCAGGGGAACAAGCCATTCCCTGCGGAGCACAAGGCAGTCCCCGCGCAGCACTTGGCTCTGCTCGGAGATGTATTTCGGCCAGCGTTTAGAGGATTAAAAAAACAATACCGAGAATCGAGGCGATAAAAAACACCGTAAACAGTAGCCCAGCGATGATGAAAGGGAGAGGAGATGTGGATTGGAAATCTCGCCGCCGAATTTCAGATTTTTGAACCCCAATAGCTGCGCTGACGACACTCATCAGAATTTGAAAAAAAGTCGGCTTGTTGGACCCAGGGTCGTTGTTCTCTACCATCACAGGCGGTCATCCTCAATCACTCAGCAACGATCTAAGCAGTAGATCAAGATCGCACTGACGATGCAACAAGCACGGTGAATTTGCAGGACTCACAACGAGGTCAATAGCTAAGATTCGGCCGTAACCAACGCTCGGCAATCTCCTTTGACCACGACTTCCGGGTGGCATAGTTATCGACTTGATCTTGATCGATCTTTCCGATCCCAAAATAGTTTGACTCAGGGTGTGAAAAGTAAAAGCCACTGACAGATGCCGCGGGATCCATCGCAAAGGTTTCTGTCAAGGTGATACCGATGTTGTCTGTCGCTCGCAATAACCCAAAGAGCGTTTCCTTTTCAGTGTGATCTGGACAAGCTGGGTAGCCGGGTGCCGGCCTAATCCCTCGATAACGTTCTTTAATGAGATCTTCAGGGCTCAAGGTTTCCCCCGTAGCGTATCCCCAATAATGTTGCCTTACTTCTGCGTGCAAGTACTCCGCAGCGGCCTCAGCCAAGCGATCAGCAATGGCCTTAACGAGTATAGAGTTGTAGTCATCTTGGTTTTCCTCGTACCGTTGCACGAGGGCGTCAAGACCAATGCCAGCGGTTACCGCAAATCCACCAACATAATCCTTGGGTCCCCCGCGGGGCGCGATAAAGTCGGCTAGGCAAAGATTTGGCTTGCCACTGGGTTTATCTGTTTGTTGTCGAAGATGGTGCAGACGAACCGATTCTTTCTCCGGGTCGTGGGCTTCGTAAACAACAATATCGTCTTGGTCGGATTGGGCGTGCCAAAAGCCAATAACAGCTGCAGCCTGAAGCTGCTGATGTTCTATGAGGTCCGCCAGCATAGCTTGGGCATCATTGAAAAGTTCTGTTGCCGCGGTACCGACCACTTCATCTTCAAGAATGGCTGGGAATTTTCCAGCAAGTTCCCATGTGATAAAGAAGGGCGTCCAATCAATAAAATCGACGAGCGCTGCAAGAGAGATTTCGTTGATGACTTTGATACCGAGGAACGTGGGCTCAGGAGGTTGGTAGTCGCTCCAGTCGATGTGAAGACCACGGTCGCGAGCTTGTCCTAGAGGCAACCGGTCAGACTTTGCGCGCCGATTAGCGTTCCGAATCCGAATTGTCTCGTACTCAGTTCGAAGGGCCTCTCCCAAATCTGGCTTTTCACTTTCTGATAGTAGCCGACTGGCGATGCCCACTGCTCGTGAGGCATCCGGCACATACACGGTAATATCATTGGCATAACAAGGTTCGATTTTAACCGAGGTATGAGCCTTGGATGTGGTGGCTCCGCCAATCATAAGCGGTACCTGAAATGCTTGCTTCTGCATTTCGGTAGCAATGGTTACCATTTCATCAAGAGAGGGTGTAATGAGGCCTGACAGGCCAATGATGTCGACATCGTGCTCGACAGCTGCCGCAAGAATTTTATCGGCGGGCACCATGACACCCATATCGATGACTTCGTAGTTATTGCATTGGAGGACAACACCGACGATATTCTTGCCAATATCGTGCACATCGCCTTTCACCGTCGCCATGAGTATTTTACCTTTGGCTTTTGATGCGCTGTCTTTCTCCGCCTCGATATAGGGGATGAGATGCGCTACGGCTTGCTTCATTACCCGTGCGCTTTTTACGACCTGGGGCAAAAACATTTTTCCCGCACCAAAAAGATCACCAACTTGGTTCATTCCAGACATCAGAGGTCCTTCAATGACCTCAATGGGACGGTTCGCTTGAAGGCGGGCTTCTTCGGTGTCTTCGACAATATAACTATTGGTGCCCTTTACCAGTGCGTAAGCGAGTCTTTCATCGACGGGTAAGGTTCTCCAAGCCAAGTCTGCTTCTTTGCTCTGACTGCCTTTACCAGAATAGCGTTCAGCCATTTCAATCAGTCGCTCAGTCGAGTCTTCGCGCCGAGCAAACAGAACATCCTCAATACATGCTCGCAGCTCTTCAGGGATGGACTCATAAATTGCGAGCTGACCCGCATTGACAATACCCATACTGAGGCCAGCTTTAATCGCGTGGTATAGGAAGACCGCGTGTATGGCTTCTCTGACTTGATTGTTGCCACGAAAGGAAAAAGAAACGTTGCTGATGCCGCCGGAAATTCTGGCATTCGGTAGGTTCGATTTGATGAATTGACAGGCTTGAATAAAATCCTGGCCGTAGAGCGCGTGCTCTTCTATGCCGGTGGCAACCGCAAAAACGTTCGGATCGAAGATGATGTCTTCAGCGGGGAATCCCACTTCGTTGACCAACAAATGATAGCTCCTAGAGCATATTTCTTGACGCCTGACGAGGTTGTCTGCTTGCCCTTGCTCGTCGAAAGCCATGACGACAACCGCTGCGCCATATTTCAGGCAAAGCCTAGCTTGCTCGATGAACTCTGCCTCGCCCGCTTTTAAGCTGATGGAGTTCACGACACTCTTACCTTGAATGCATTGCAAGCCGGCCTCAATGATTTCCCATTTCGACGAGTCAACCATGATGGGGACTCGACTTATGTCTGGCTCGGAGGCGATGAGGTTGAGGAATTTGACCATGGCAGCTTTTGAATCGAGCATGCCCTCGTCCATGTTGATATCGATGATTTGAGCACCATTTTCAACTTGGTCTAATGCGATTTGCAGGGCAGTTTCGTAATCTTCCTCTCTAATCAGTCGAGCAAATTTTGCAGAACCCGTAACGTTGGTACGCTCCCCAACATTGACGAAGAGGCTCTCATTGTCCATGTGAAAGGGTTCGAGTCCTGACAACAGGGTTGCTGACTGCCTTCTCGCGGGCTGTCTGGGGGTATAGTCTTTGGCGACTTTAGCAAAGGCGGCAATATGGTCTGGTGTCGTGCCACAACAGCCTCCAATAATATTGATTAGGCCGTCGTCCAGATAGCTACGAATCGAGTCGACCATCGCCTCTACCGGTTCATCGTACTCCCCAAATTCGTTAGGTAAGCCGCGGTTCGGGTAAGCACTGACAAAGCAATCGGCATGTTGCCCTATGTCTCGAATATAGGGCCGCAGAGCATCAGCCCCGAGCGCACAGTTAAAGCCAACGCTAATAGGATTAGCATGTCGAATCGATGCCCAGAAGGCTTCTGAAGTTTGTCCCGATAATAAGCGCCCACTGGCATCCGTAATCGTGCCAGAAATCATAATGGGGAGGGACTTGCCCGTTGTCTCGAAATGCGTGAGGGCTGCAAAGATCGCAGCCTTAGCATTAAGGACATCAAAAATTGTTTCGATGAGCAGTAAATCAACCCCAGCATCGTCAAGCGCCCGAATGGCAAGCCCGTAATCCTCAACGAGGGTCTTGAAGTCGATATTGCGAAACCCCGGGTCATTAACGTCCGGCGATAGACTCGCTGCGCGAGTGGTAGGACCGATTGCGCCAGCCACAAAACATGGTCGATTGGGTTGCTCTGCATGAAGCGTGGCGATGGCTGCTTGAGCGAGTTTGACAGATTCATAATTGAGTTCGTAAACCAGGTCTTCGGTACCAAAATCTGCCTGCGAAACGCTATTGGCGGTAAAGGTGTTGGTTTCGAGAATATCGGCGCCAGCCAGTAAGTATTTCAGGTGGATATCTTTAATGATCTCAGGGCGAGTTAGCGTCAGTAACTCGTTGTTGCCCATGAGATCAGAAGGGTGATCGATGAAGCGATCTCCTCGGAAATCTGCTTCAGTGAGCCGACGTTCCTGGATTGCGGTTCCCATGGCGCCGTCCATGACCAAAATACGCTCTCGCAAACAGTCGTGTATTGAAGCTGAATCAACCAAAACATGTCTCGCTTTGAGTTAGAAGTTGGAACGAATGTTATCAGAGCCCAGTGGCTTATTTTTTGAAGATTAATCTCGTCTCGCATGAATGCGGTTCATGATTATCTGCGCAGGATAATCTGCTTCAGAGTGTCGAGTCTGTGGCGAAATACGGCTCAAACAACGCCGTAAGCTGGCGGAATTTTAGGGGCTCAAGTATTATGAGGCCGGTCAGAAGAAAGTATCGTAAAATTCACGGATCACAAAAGGCCAAAAATCTTATGGTAGAGATTACTGAAGCCGCTCAAACCTATTTGGCGGGATTACTAGAAAAGCAAGATGCTCAAGACATCGGGGTGCGTATCTTTATTACAGAGCCAGGTACGCCTATGGCAGAAACTTGTATTGCCTATTGTCGACCTGAAGAGGCCCAAGTTGATGACATCAAAGTTGAATATGCCCAGATAACGGCATTTATCGATGCTCGTAGCGAGGCCTTTTTGGAAGAAGCCTTGGTTGATTTCGCTGAGGATAGGATGGGGGGACAACTCACGATCAAAGCGCCAAATGCGAAGTTGCCTAAAGTATCGCCCGATAGCCCCATTGAGGATCAGGTGAACTATATCTTGCACAGCCAGGTTAACCCCTCATTGGCCAGTCATGGTGGGATGGTGAGTTTGGTGGAAGTGGTAGAAGATTCGGTGGCGGTGCTTCAATTCGGCGGGGGTTGCCAAGGTTGCGGCATGGTTGATGTCACGCTAAAAAATGGCGTAGAGAAAACGTTATTGGAGGCATTGCCGCAATTAACATCTGTTCGCGATGTGACGGATCACACCGTTACGGAAAATGCCTACTTCTCTTGATAGGCGGCCCGATCGTCAGGCCATTAAGCATCGATACAGCCCAACAACAAAATTGGATGGCAAGGCGGTTGTTTGGGCTTACAACATCATAAAGCGGCCCTTTAGGGGTTAAAAAGGTAAGACTCCGATTAATGTCTAGAACCCGATAAAAGGGTAAGGTCACAGACGGGAGAGGATGCACCGCTCTTCGCAAGGGGTAAATATGACCGCAACCAATACTAAGGGTATCGTCCTGATATCCTTGCTCCTACTCACTGTTGGGTTTAACGCGGCTCACGCCGCCGAATGGCAAGTAACCCGTACCTTTCAGATAGGCTTCCAAGCGCTCGACGAGGTGAGTGGGATCAGTCGGAGTCAGCGTTTTGACGATGTTTTTTGGATGCACAATGACAGCGGTGACCAGGCGCGTTTGTTTGCGATGAATCGGGAAGGTGAGATTCTGTTCCCCAAATTCTTACCTTTCCATGGTCAAAAAGCGGTCAAGGGCAGAAGACCCTGGCAAGGGCATCGGATTGACCTTGCTGCACATTACGATTGGGAAGATATCGCAACAGATGTCGATTGGATTTATGTGGCTGACACAGGGAACAATGGTAATGCCCGTCGTGATCTTGGCATCTATAAAATCCCTGACTTTGAACCCGGATCGATTGAGAAAACCCGAGTGATCGATTACTACCCCATTCGATATCCAGATCAGGAGTCGTTTCCGGCAACCCGTTGGCACTTTGACAGCGAGGCGCTATTTATCGATGGCCGATACGCCTATCTCTTAACTAAGCATCGAGTCGCCGGCCGAATCGATCGATTTGAGGCTGGCTCGAACCTGTATCGGTTAGATCTTGAGGCGAAACCACGAGAAGCGCTGTTGACCAAAGTAGACTCCTCCAAGACCTTATTTATGGTTACTGCAGCTGAGCTGTCGCCAGACGGACAACGGCTAGCGGTGCTTGGGGCTCGGCGGCTCTCTGTTTTTTTGCGTCCTCCCGTGGGCGATGCTTGGCTTCAGCAGCCCGTTGAATCGATGGACCTTGAAGTCAGCGAGGTAGGACAGGTCGAAGCCGTGACTTGGATCGACAATGGGACGCTTTGGGTCACCAGTGAAGCAGGCAGAGTCTTTGAATTGGCTCCCCCGAGCAGCCCCCCATGAGCCCCGAAGAAGCTGTTCTATTGCTTGCTGTCGGGCTAGTCAGCGGCTTCATTAATACCTTAGCCGGTGGCGGATCAATGTTAACCTTGCCAGCGTTGATGATGACGGGCATGCCTGCCGATCTTGCGAACGGCACCAATCGAGTTGCTGTCCTAGCCCAATCAATCACTGGGGCCAAAGGGTTTGATCAGGCAGGAAAGTTAGATCGAGGAGCCCTGGTGGGTATTATTGTACCTACGGTTTTGGGCGCAGGATTGGGCGCTGCGATGGCTTCCGTATTGCCTAATACTTGGCTGAAACCGATCTTACTCACCGTCATGGCGATCGTTGCTTTGTCTTTGCTCGTGCCCTCTGGGACGAAGCCAATAGAGAGCGATAAGTTGCCTGCGGGCGGCGTGATCGCTTGGTTGGCCTTATTCGGGGCTGGTCTTTATGGGGGGTTTATCCAAGCGGGGGTCGGTTTTATTTTAGTAGCGATCGTCTCAGGGGTATTGCATTACGACTTGCTGCGCTCTAACGCACTCAAGTTGGTCTGCACCAGCATCTTCAGTGGCGTTGCTTTGATCATTTTTGCCTTGCAGGGGCAGGTGTTATGGCTAACAGGCATTGTGCTTGCGCTAGGGTCCGTACTGGGCGCGTTAGCCAGTGTGCGCTTCGCGATCAACGTGGATGAATCGGTGTTACGGTCGATTCTGGTTATAATGGTGTTAACGAGTTGTATCGCAGCGTGGTGGATGTAGGTGATTTATGACAGGCAATGATGAAAGATATCCGGCTAATTTTATTAGTTCGATCATTGAGGCTGACCAACAAGCAGGGAAGCATGAAGGCAAAGTAAAGACTCGATTTCCCCCTGAGCCCAACGGTTTTTTGCATATTGGTCATGCGAAAGCGATTTGCTTGAATTTTGGGTTGGCGAGAGATTTTTCGGGTACGACCAATTTACGCTTTGATGATACCAATCCGATCAAAGAAGATGTTGCCTTTATGAATGCGATGAAAGAGGACATCGCGTGGCTCGGTTTCGTTTGGGCGGAAGAAAA
This sequence comes from Gammaproteobacteria bacterium, assembly GCA_002689445.1. GTDB lineage: Bacteria > Pseudomonadota > Gammaproteobacteria > Pseudomonadales > Azotimanducaceae > UBA9926. Next base: position 69,776 of record NZGC01000081.1, on the reverse strand, counting down.
AAATGCATCTGATTACTTTGAGCAGTTGTTCGATTATGCACTTCAGTTAATCGCTGATGGTAAGGCCTACGTCGACTCACTTTCAAGCGACGAGATCAGAACCTATCGAGGTACGCTCACAGAGCCAGGTCGAAATAGTCCCTATAGAGATCGCTCGCCGGCTGAAAATTTGGATCTTTTTCAGCGCATGCGAGCAGGAGAGTTCCCCGAGGGCGCTCATGTGTTGCGGCTTAAAATCGATATGGCTTCCGGCAACATGAACCTTAGGGATCCTAGTATCTATCGGATACGCCACGTTCGACATCACCAAACCGGCGATGCGTGGTGTATTTATCCCTTGTACGATTATACGCATTGTATTTCGGATGCTATCGAGCAGATTACCCACTCGCTGTGTGACACAGGGTTTGAAGACCATCGACCGCTGTATGATTGGGTACTCGCTCAGATTGACTCGCCAGGCGAGCCACAGCAAATCGAGTTTTCAAGACTCAATTTGCAATACACGGTCACCAGTAAGCGGAAACTGAAGCAATTGGTTGACGAAAGTTTAGTCGCGGGTTGGGATGACCCGAGAATGCCAACGATTGCAGGCATGCGCCGACGCGGCTATCCGCCGGCGGCCATTCGAGATTTCTGCCGGCGAATCGGGATATCAAAGAGTGGCAATAACGTAGAGCTCGCTTTGCTCGAGAGTTGTGTGCGAGAGGCTTTAGAGCCCTCAGCGCCTCGTGCTATGGCCGTTATGGATCCTGTTAAGTTGGTCATTACCAATTTTGCTGAAGATGAGGTGATGTCGTTATCCGTCGCCAACCACCCTAAAGATGCGGATATGGGGCAGCGGTCAGTGTTTCTGACCCGCGAAATTTACATCGATCGAGCCGATTTTAAGATGGAGGCGAATCGAAAATATAAGCGACTAGTGTTGCACGACGAAGTCCGTTTGCGTGGCGCGTATGTGGTTAAAGCGGAGTCGGTGAGCACCGACGATGCCGGTAATATCGTTGAGATTCAAGGCACCTATGATCCTGAGACGTTGGGGGTTAATCCGCCGGATCGAAAGGTAAGAGGTGTCATCCATTGGGTGTCGGCCTCAAAGAGCAGTCCTGCTGAGTTCAGACGATTTCAACCGCTTTTTTCGGTGGCAAACCCCGATGCTGAAGAGGGTGATTACCGAAGTCTCATTAACCCTCAATCACAGCAATGTTTTATGGGTTACGTTGAGACTGGGGTGCTGGAGCAGGAAGCTTCGGTGCAGTTTCAGTTCGAGAGAGAGGGTTATTTTGTTCGGGACCCAGAACAAAACCCTGATGGTATTTACCGGTTCAATGAAACGGTGGGTCTTCGCGACAGTTGGTCAAAATCAAATGCCTCGAGTTGACGAGACAGGCAAGGTTGCTCTCATGAGGAATATTGATGAGGGTTGATGATCATGCGGTCAGAGAGGCTCTGGTCCGCATTGATAGCCATGTCGTGCAAACCCCTATTTTTCGTAACGATACCTTAGATCAGCGCTTGGGATTGCGATTGAGCTTGAAAGGCGAGCACCTCCAACCGGTTGGATCCTTTAAAGTTCGGGGTGCAGCGAACATGGTGTTGAGCCAGTCACCCGATGCGTTAATTGCCGGCGTCTGCACCCATTCGTCAGGCAATCACGGTGCTGCACTGGCTTGGATTGCCAAGGTGTGTGGGATTCCCGCTTATATCGTGGTGCCCCGGGGGTGTAGTTCGGTTAAAAAGCAGCTTGCCATGGATCTGGGCGCCACGGTGATTGAGTGCGAACCCGGTATGGCCGCCCGAGAAGCCAAGTTAGCCGAGGTGGCAGGGCGTACCCACGCGCTGTATGTTCCTCCCTATAACGCGTCAGAAATTATTGCAGGGCAAGGTACAACGCTTTTAGAACTCCAAGGTCAAACCAGTCAGTTAGATGCGTTGATAGTCCCAGTAGGCGGCGGTGGCCTTTTCGCCGGCTGTTGTTTGGTTAAAGGAAGTACCCAGGTCTTTGGCGCAGAACCTGCCGGGGCGGATGATGCTTTTCGGTCCCTGGCAACGGATATTTTGGTTCGCGAGCAGGAGCCAGATACCCTTTGCGACGGGTTGCGAGCAACGCTTGGTAGCCTTAACTTCGAGATTATTAGGGCCCATGGGGCAGGTGTCTTTCTCGCTTCGGAGGAAGCAATCGTGTTTGCAATGCAGCTCATTTGGCGTTTGACCAAGCAGTTTATAGAGCCAAGCAGTGCGGTCACTTTAGCGGTTCTGCTCGAGAACAGAGCTCAGTTTCAAGGTCAACATGTTGGACTGATCTTAACCGGCGGTAATGTCGATATGGATGCGCTTCGTAGTCAGCTTTTAAGTGATGATGCAATGATAGATTGGGAGAACCGGTTGTTAAAAACCGCCCTGTCGGGTGTCCCTCAATGCAATTAACCCCATTTAAAGCCCACTGTCCCTATTGCGGTGAGCGTATCAATGTTTTAATCGACACCTACTCAGGTCCGCAGCAGTATATTGAGGATTGTGAGGTCTGCTGCAGACCCATGGTGTGTCAAGTCTCAGTTGATGTCGATGGGGACTATGTGCTGTGGTTGGATGATGAAAACGCTGTGATTTAACGTCAGAATGACGGCCTTCATTCCCTCTGCCGACCGCAAGAAACCGATGTGTTGAAAAGCAAAGCGTTAAATGCTTCGCTGATAATGCTGCACTGTCGTGAGGCTCTTTGGCGCTGATCGGCAGTTTCGACGGACAGACCTCGTAATGACGATTCTTTGCCGTTTTAAGGTCGGTCGGGTTGCTCTGAGCGATGAGATCAATTGACCTAAACATCGAGGAGTCCGCAGTTTAAGGCTTGTTTAGTTTGCTTGCTCTATCGAAGACTCCGGAGGCGTAAATTGGATCTCCGCGGGGGAATGTAAGCTTTGCAACGAAGCCGCTACTGCTTCGGCTTCGGCCATGACTCGCAAGATGTTTTCACCGGCAATCTTAGCAATATCCTTGTCGCTGTAACCACGGATCAATAATTCTTTCAGTAACGCAGGGTAGGTTGAGACATCCTCTAAACCGACGGGACCTGGGGGCATACCATCGTAATCTGCGCCTAAACCGACGTGGTCAATGCCTGCAATATTGACCATGTGATCAATGTGATCGGCCACGTCATACAAGGTCACTTCGGGCGCTGGCCTTGCCTCTACCCACACCCGCATCTCTTCTGCAATTTCGGACTCTGACCCGGTCAAGCCATCGCGCTTTGCTTCGTAGTCTAGGCGATACTTTCGCATTGGTTCGGAGATATAAGAGGTCAGATAATTGACCATGACCACTCCACGATTGACGGTAACCTGCCTTAAAACATCGTCCGGAACATTGCGCGGATGTTGGGTGACGGTGAATGCAGAAGAGTGTGAGAAGATCACGGGTGCTTTGCTGACCTCTAAAGCATCTCGCATGGTATCCATTGATACGTGGGAGAGATCGACCAGCATGCCTAATCGATTCATCTCTTTAACAACTGCTTCGCCAAAGCTCGTCAATCCACCGTGATGCGCTTTGTCCGTGGCGGAATCGGCCCACAACAGGCCCTTTGAATGGGTCAACGTCATGTATCGAGCGCCGAGGTTATACAACTGCCGAAGGGTAGCCAGCGAGTTATGAATGGCGTGGCCACCCTCGATGCCAATTAAGGAGGCGATTTGTCCGTTGCCATGAATTTGTCTAACGTCAGCCGCCGTCATCGCCAATGCGAAGTCATCCGGATACCGAGCAACGAGGCGTTTGACAAGATCTATTTGTTCAATGACCTGCTGCACAGCGAGGGGTGAACCTCCATACTCTCTGATTGGGACATAAACCGACCAAAATAGACCACCGACCATGCCGGTCCGAAGTCGCGGGATATCCGTGTGAAGCGAGGGTTCAATCAAGGTCAAATTTTGACTGATGTCCAATCCAGTTAATTGATTGTTGGTCCTGCGCTTGAATTGCCAGGGAAGGTCGTTATGGCCGTCGATCAAAGGTGTCGCATCAAGTACCTGACTGACTCTTGCCGCAAGGTTGTCTGACAAGGCGGGAGGGGTCATAAGGCCCAAAATGACCCATAGAGCGATTGTTCTGAACATCAAAGAGAACTCCAACTGTTGGACCGAGCAGGGTTGATAACCCCTAAATAGTTGCTGAGCGAATGAAACGCGATAAGCGTAACATAAGAATCAGCAAAGGCAGGAACTTGAGCGGCCCCTTTAACGGAATAATGTATGCTTATAACCAAAGCGCCGTTCAATTTAGGTGAGGCAGCGGCTATAATCCCGCGCGGAAAAAATGCAATAGTAGCCCAACAGGGATCAGTCAGAGGCGGTGAAGCAGGTACGCCACTGACTTCACCCTAAAAGTAGCGACCATCGCTACAGCACTGAAAGCTGAGAGCCTAAGAGGAAATTCCCATGTCAGATTCATCCAAAGCGACGATCGAACGGCAAGCTGCGGCGGCCTTGGCGAACCTACAAGCACTCGCCGAGAATGATCCGGCCGTTTATTCAGCGCTTCGAGGTGAAGAGCAGCGGGAGCGAGATGGGATAGAATTGATTCCCTCCGAAAATTACACCTTCCCCGAGGTGCTCGCCGTCTTGGGTAGCGTGTTCACCAACAAGTATTCAGAGGGTTATCCTGGGCGACGTTACTACGGCGGGCAAACCTATACTGATGCGATTGAAAACTTAGCTCGAGATCGCGCAAAGGCCTTGTTTGGCTGTGATCATGCGAATGTGCAGCCGCTATCCGGGTCTGCAATGAATCAGGCGGTTTACCTCGGGTTGCTCGAGCCTGGGGATACGATTATGGCCATGGATCTATCCCATGGGGGGCACTTAACCCACGGAGCACCTGTCTCGCATATGGGACAGTTGTTTAATTTTGTGCGATATATCACGGATCCCTCTGATGGATCGGTCGATTTTGACCAAGTTCGCGCGGATGCGCTCCGTACAAAACCAAAATTGATGCTGTGTGGCTATACCTCGTATCCCCGCGACATTGATTATGCAGCGTTTAAGGCAATAGCGGATGAAGTCGGTGCGATTACGATGACGGATGCTTCTCATTTTGGTGGTTTAGTGGCAGGTAAAGCCATGAAGAACCCCTTCGATTTCGGGTTCGATATTATGACCACAACTACCCACAAGTCACTGAGAGGTCCGCGAGGGGGCATGATCCTTTGTCGCAAGCCGTTTGCCAAAACCATCGATAAGTCGGTATTTCCTGGGCTTCAGGGCGGGCCGCATATGAATGCGGTTGCCGGCATTGCTGTGACCCTCGAGAAAGCACAAACCGCCGAGTTCAGAGATTATGCGGCGCAGGTGCTGGCCAATGCCCAAGCCTTGGCACAAGGTTTGATGGCAGCGGGGGTAAAATTGGTGACGGGTGGCACAGACAATCACATGATCGTGGTCGATACCATGCTTTCTTTTGGGCTTGATGGACGAACTGCAGAAGAAGCCCTCGACCAAGTTCAGATTACGACCAATAAGCAAATTATTCCTGATGACCCGAATCCACCATTACGTCCGAGCGGCATTCGGATCGGCACGCCAGCCGCCACTGCGCGAGGGATGAAAGAGCCAGAGATGACGCAACTTGCAGGGTGGATGATTCGATGTCTTCAAACACCAGAAGACGAAGCCGTGCTTAATGCGGTGAAGGCTGAAGTAGAGACCCTTTGCCAAAGTTTCCCAGTACCAGGGATATAAATCGGATGTTAAGAGGCCAGACTAGGTCTTGGAGATAAAGTCTAACGTTTCCCGCGCAACGCGATCATAGACCGACTCACGCCTGGATCGGGTACGTTGGGTTTGTTTGAAACCATGATCAGCGCCAGGTATTGCTCGCCATTGGCAGGTCGAGAAGGTCTCACAGAGACGCTCTGCTAAAGCGGCTTTGGCCATCACATCACGCTCACCGCTGAAAAATAATAACGGTCGCTTTAACTGACGAAGATGGTCCCAGCGATTCAGGCTCGGCTTGCCCGCAGGATGGATCGGGAGCGAATAAGCAATAACGCCCTGCACCCGAGCATCAACCAGGCTCGAAGGTTGCCTGGAATCAAGATCAGCGAGCAGGTGTGAGGCGATGCGCCCACCGTAGCTGTGTCCCGAAAGCCAGATATCGAGGTCTGGAAGCGTGTCGAGGCCAAGGGTCAACGCATCAAGATAGTCAGAAGTCGATTCCCCGACATTCCTTGGGAATGCTGCGCCGCGGTCACGATAGCGAAAATTAAAGCGCAGGGTGGCAACGCCCTGATCGAACAGACTTTGACTCAAACACTCGAGATGCGGAGAGGTCAATGCGGTAGCGCTACCGTGCGCCAAAATCAGCATGCAAGAAGGGTTGGGCGGTAGCAGGACCTGGGTGGTTAGCAAGGGCTGATCCATAGGGTGTCTGAAGCCAAATCCAATCAAAGCGGTAGGACACATCATGCTACACTCTAAGAAATCTGTCGAAAGAGCAAGGGCAATGTCCCAATCTGGTTCACCCGCAAAGGCGATCTTGTACGCCTTCCTTGCCAATTTTGGTATTGCGATTAGTAAACTGATAGCAGCATTGCACACCGGATCGGGGAGCTTGATGGCAGAAGCAATCCATTCTTTTGCCGATACCTGTAACCAGGTTTTGCTGTTTGTGGGCCTAAAAGGCAGTACCAAACCGGCCGACGAAGAACATCCTCTGGGTTACGGTAAGTTGAGCTATTTCTGGAGCTTTGTGGTTGCCATGATTTTATTTAGTTTGGGTGGTCTTTTCTCAATTTATGAGGGGTGGCACAAGCTTAAGTATCCAGAGCCCGTAATAGGGATATGGATCGGATTAACGGTGCTGGGTGTCGCGATTGTTCTGGAAGCGGCGAGTTTTTATGGGGCGTACCGTGAAGCCAAGAAGATGGCTAGAAAGGAATCATTACTCCAATGGCTCAGAACTACGCGAAATGCAGAAATCGTCGTGGTTCTGGGTGAGGATCTAGCGGCGATTTTGGGATTAGTCATTGCCTTTGGTGCTTTGAGCTTGGTGCTGGTGACGTCTAATCCGGTTTACGATGCCTTGGGCTCAATATTGATCGGCGTATTATTAATTGGAGTGGCTTTAGGATTAGCGGTTCGCTTGCAGGGGCTATTGGTGGGTCGATCCGCAACGCCTGAGCTAAGGGAGATCGGTGCCGCAATCATCGCGGGCAAACCCGGTGTTGACGCGTTATTTGATATGGTAACGCTGCATATGGGCCCCAAAATATTGTTAGCGGCAAAGGTTAGAATTGAGCCGACCCTATCGATACAGGCCGCGGCTGAGCTCATTGATGCAATAGAGCACGACTTAAAAGTAGCGATGCCTGAAATCGGCTGGTGCTTTATTGAAATAGATCCTTAAAGATGAGAACTGATATGTTGGTATTTGAGCATGATTTTGAGGTGTCGGCGTTGGTGGTATGGCGGGTGATCGGCACGCCGAATCGAGTTGATTGGGTCCCAGGGGTAGAGTCTTGTGACTTGGATGGGAATGTGCGGACCTTAGATTTACCCGGCGCAGGAACCATTCAAGAAAGAATTGTTACCCTAGACTCGGAGGCCTATCGGTTGGTTTATCAATGTATATCATCGCCGATGCCGCTCGAGCACCATGAAGCCTCGATGCAACTAATGGTAATCGCACCGAATCGCTGCCAACTCCGATGGCAAGCAGAAATTAGGCCGACAGCCTTTGAACCATTTTTACAAGACAGCATGCAGGGCGCACTGCAGCAGTTGCTTGAGGTGGTGGCCAAAGAAGCCGCATCGGTAACTGACTGAACCTCCACGAAACAGGCGGTTAATGTAACGGTTAAGCGGGATGCTTTTCAGCTCAGTTGCCAGCCTGGCAAAATCGTGCGAATTCAAGACTGAGGCTTTCGGCTTTTTGTTGAAAGGCTTGGAGAGCCTCGGGTTTTGATGGATCAAAAACTTGATAGGCGTTAGCGATCAAAAAAAACTGGGGATAAACTAAGGCTCCTAGGCCGATAAGGTAATTCGCAAGCTGACTCGCGGCACGTATGCCCCCTAATGAGCCGGGACTACTCGAGGCAATGAAGCAAGGTTTCAAAGCAAAGGGAGAAAGGTCCGCCTGAGCCGTAGGGCTTCGAGTCGCCCAAGTAAGGCCGTTGAGTAAAGCAGGTGGCATCAAACCGTTGTACTCAGGACACGCAAAAAGCAGACCATCGGCCTTCTTGATGCTCTCTCTGAATTGCGTCACCTGTGTTGGTTGACCAACATCGGCCTCGGTGATCTGAGTATAAATCGGCAATGTCGGATCTGCTAAGAGCAGTCTGTCTACTGTATGATCAGACTGATGTAATGAGCCCTCTAAGAGGGCTAGCGCCTGTTGATTAAATGACTCGGGTCGATCGCTACCGACGACCCCAATAAAATTTGCCATAGATACCTTTCTCTTAGATTCTTTGAGTCAAGACAAGTCTTGTATACCTCACCTTGACCAAGCTATTCTGGTGGGGTGAAGCTATTGAATCAGAGTTTATCCTAGTCAGTCGAGGATTGATCAGAATCAATTGGTCAACCTGGGTGGTAGGTAGAAAAATTGACGCAAACCCCGGATGTGGAACCCAAGACAAAACAAGGGGAAACGAAGGGAAGCAGAGGGAAAAACCAACGGGAAACCGAGGGAAAAACCGAGAATCCATTAAAAAATTAATCCCATTTCAAATTTGACAGGACCAATGAGGGGCGTCGCTGGCAAACGCCGAGACGCCAAGGAGCCAACAGTTAGCGTAGATTTGTCTTGATCAATTCGGCAGTTCAATGCCTTCACAGCGAATCAGTCATAGCGGAAGAGGACGAAGATGTCAGAACAATCAAAACAGCAAGGGCCGCTGCCGGTTGTGCCGTATTTAAAGGGTGCAGATACCAATGACCCCTATTTGGAGGGGCTCGAATGTGGCGCCTGTCGAGCGATATTTTTAGGGGATCGCAGCACTTGCTCAAAGTGTGGGGCCCGAGATCAGTTGAGCCCGAAGCGGCTCGGCAATCGCGGAAAGCTCTACTCTTATAGTATTGTCTATCGAAGTTTTCCAGGAATAGACGTGCCTTATATCTCCGCCATTGTCGATTTGGAAGACGGCGCGACATTAAAGGGAAATCTTATCGATATTGAGCCGGATCCCGCTAACCTGGAATTTGATATGCCAGTTGAGGTGGTTTTTGCAGATGCCTTAGGACGCAAAGACAAAGACGGGAACCAGTATCTCAGTTATTTTTTTAGACCACTGAACTAAGGGACGGAGGCGATTATGAGTGATGTTTACGTGATGGGGGTAGATATGATCAAGTTTGGTCGTTTCCCCGACAGAACGGTGCCACAAATCGGAGCCGAAGCAGCATTATTGGCCCTCGATGATGCGGGCTTAACGATCCATGATATGCAGGCGTTTTATTGCGGTAATCTTGGCCAAGCGAATGCGATGGTAGGGCAGCGAATACTTCAGGAAATAGGTCAAACAGGTATCGCGGTGGTCAATTGCGCCAATGCTTGTGCAACCGGTGCCACCGCTTTTCGAGAAGCCTGGATGTCGATCAAGGCCGGAGTTTATGACTGCGTTTTAGCCGTTGGCGTCGAGCAAATGGGCAAAGGCTTGCTGGGTGGAGCCGGCGGTGGAGCGGGCATTCCCAAAGAAGGCTTACTGGGATCGGGCACTATGCCGTCTGTTTTTGCCGAGGCAGGAATGGAGCATGCACGAAACCACGGCACAACCTTCGAGCAGTTTGCGAAAGTGTCGGTGAAAAATCATCATCACTCAACATTAAATGCTAAAGCGATGTATCAGATTGAAACACCGCTTGAAACCGTAATGAACGCCGAAATGATTTCTTACCCGAACACCAAATTAATGTGCTCGGTTAATGTCGATGGCTCGGCTGCTGCAGTACTGGTTTCAGAGAAGAAAGCCAAGGAATTGGGTATGCAACGGGCGGTTCGAGTCAAAGCATCTGTGCTGGCCAGCGACCCATATACTGATCGTGATTTAGTAATGCCCGATGTCAACGCAGTAACCCGAATAGCAGCCCAGCAAGCCTATGAAATGGCGGGTGTTGCTGCGACGGATATAGACCTTGTCGAGCTCCATGACTGCTTTGCTACCGCAGAGATTTTACATTATGAGAACCTCAGTCTCTGTGCAGATGGTGAGGCGGGCCGTATGATCGATGAGGGCGAGGTCGCACTGGGCGGACGGGTACCTGTGAATGTGAGCGGAGGTCTGCTATCTAAAGGTCACCCTCTGGGTGCGACCGGCATTGCGAATATCTATGAGGTCTGTACCCATTTGAGAGGTGAAGCTGGCAAGCGGCAAGTGGAAGGGGCTCGTCTTGGACTGACCCATGTGATCGGTCTTGGATCAGCTTGTGGTATCCACATTTTAGAAAAAGTTGCCTAGCAGAAGGCAGTAGGTGAAAAAAATGCTGTCGAGCAGCCTGACAAGAGGATCGTCTGATGCGTCTGGGCATTGTCAGCGATACCCATAATAACCTTAAAAATTGCCGGGAAATCGTTGCGGTATTCAATGACACAGGGGTGGACCAGGTCATTCATACCGGAGACATTACTCAGGCGAAGACCCTTGATGTCTTGTCTGGTTTGACCATGCCGTTGTCGGGTGTTTTCGGTAACAATGATCAAGAACGAGAGAGTCTCGAAGCGGCGATCCTTCATCATGGCTTTAATTTCCATGAACCGCCTTGGCGTTTTAGCCTTCAAGGGCGGCAGGTGTTGGTCGTACATGATCCGTTAGATTTTGAGGGTGAGTCAGAATTTGGGGATCTCCGATTGCACGGACACACGCATCGCTATCATTGCGAGTGGAAGGCTACCTGCCTTACGTTTAATCCAGGTGAATGCGCCGGCATGATGAAGGGCTTTAATAACTTGGGTATTGTCGATTTACCGACCCTCGAGACCGAGATTATCAAGTTTTGAATATTGACATGAATTTGCCTTACAGCTTGCAAAATGAACTCGGGAAGGTGGCGGACTCGGCTCCACCTCCTGTGCATCTATGGCATCCTGAACGAGTCTATCCAATCGATATGCTGATCAATGATCGCGGTGATTGGATTTACGAAGGAAGTCAGATTACCCGGGCTCGGTTGATTAGGCTGTTCGCTCGGGTGCTGCGGCGTACCAACGATGAATATTACTTGGTCACCCCGGTTGAGGCTTGTCGAATTGTTGTTGAGGATGTGCCGTTTGTAGGGGTTGCGTTAGTCCAGGAAGGACAAGGCGCTGGACAAAAATTGACGATCACGACCAACGTTGGCGATCAGGTGACTATCGGTGCTTCCAATCCCTTGAGGTTTGAGGTTAAGGAAGAGGTTCCATTGCCCTACGTGCTGATTCGCGACGGCTTGTGGGCAAAACTTAATCGAAATACTTACTATCAACTGATGAATTTGCTGATCGAGGATGTCGATAGTGCGCAATGGTTGATTTGGAGCGCCGGCAAAGCGTTTACAGTTCCTGTCTAGGTTCAACTTTGGTGCAGGTCTTTGAAAGGCCCTCTCGATTAAGAATCTCTACGAGTCATCACAAGATGTTCAGTAGGTAAGTTTGTGACCCGCTACTTTATTGCCTTATATCTTTATGGAGTTGATTCCCACTTAGGCCGGGGTTGCGCCCAAGCCAAGTTTGGGTGTTACCGCCGCATCCCCAAAGCATCGATTCATTATCGACGTGCTAGGATGTCGGCGGCGCGCTGAGCCTGTGCCTTACATGTTGCCGTAATTTGGCCCGCCGGTACCCTCTGGAACAATCCAGTTGATGTTTTGGGAGGGGTCTTTGATGTCACAAGTTTTGCAGTGGATGCAATTTTGTGCGTTGATTTGAAATCTTGGCCCTTCTGCTTCCTCGACGATTTCATAGACACCCGCAGGGCAATACCGTTGAGCGGGCTCGTCAAATTGGGGTAGGTTTTGCGCAATGGGAATGCTTGGGTCAGTGAGTGTGAGGTGGCACGGCTGATCTTCTTCATGATAGGTGTTGGTGAGAAACACGCTGCTCAACTTGTCAAAACTGAGTATTCCGTCGGGTTTTGGGTAATCCGGCTTGTGACACGCGGATTGGTGTTTGAGCTTGGCGTAATCGGGTTTTGGGTCGGTCCAGGTAAAGGGCAGTTTGCCTCGAAATAGATATTGGTCGACCCAGGCAAACATAGCGCCGAGAAACATACCGAATTTGTGCTGCGCGGGCATAATATTGCGCGCCGTATAGAGTTCGTCGTGCAACCAGGATTGCTCATACAGTGTCTGATAAGCGGTGAGTGTTTCTCTGCCTTCACTGCCGGCGGAAATGGCATTAAAGACGGCTTCCGCTGCCAGCATCCCAGATTTCATGGCTGTATGCGTTCCTTTTTGCTTGAGGTTGTTGAGAAAGCCAGCGTCATCGCCTGCAAGTAATCCGCCGGGCATAACCAACTCCGGTACGGCCTGATAACCACCTTTAACAACTGCTCGAGCGCCATAGGCGATTCTCTTACCCCCTTCGAGGGTTTGGCGAATCAGTTTGTGATGTTTGAACCGCTGAAACTCATCAAACGGGGAGAGATGAGGGTTGCTGTAACCAAGGTCTACAATAAGGCCAATAGCAACCTGATTGTTTTCAAGATGGTATAGGTACGAGCCGCCAAGTGTTCCACCTGGGCCAAAATCTAATGGCCATCCAACCGTATGGACGACCTTCCCCGGTGTATGTTTGTCGGGGTCGATATCCCAAATTTCTTTGAAGCCGATGCCGTAATGCTGCGTGTCAGAATGCTGATCGAGACTAAATTTCCCGATAAGTTGCTTGCCCAGATGGCCTCGGCAACCCTCGGCGAAGATGGTGTACTTGGCATGTAGCTCGTAGCCAGGGGTGTAGCTGGCTTTATGCTCACCGCTCGCGTCGACGCCCATATCACCGGTAGCAATGCCTTTAATGCTGCCATCCTCGTGGTAGAGGACTTCACTGGCCGCAAATCCTGGGAAAATGTTGACGCCGAGTTCTTCGGCTTGCTCTCCGAGCCAACGACAAAGGTTGGCGAGGCTGGTGGCGTAGTTGCCATGATTGTGAAGTGCACTGGGTACAAACAAAGCAGGTAAGCGCATGCCCTGATGGTCATCTGTCAGTAAATAAACATCATCTTCTGTTACTGGGTTATTAAGAGGAGCGCCCATCGCTTGCCAATCAGGAAAAAGCTCGTTGAGTGCTCTGGGTTCAACCACGGCGCCAGATAAGATGTGAGCTCCAATTTCTGAGCCTTTCTCGACCAAACAGACCGAAGGTTCGGCGCCAGCTTCGATTGCGAGCTGGGAATATTTGATGGCGGCAGATAAGCCAGCAGGTCCGCCACCAACAATAACAACATCAAATTCCATTGACTCGCGTTCCATGTGCTACTCCGAAAGACTGAAAGTTGGCTATTGTAAGAAAAGAAGCCTCTGAAGGGAAACGCCCATGCTTGCCGTCACCTTCAATCAATTTCGGTGATTGCCTCGCATAACAAGATAGGTTGATAAAAAACAACAAGTTGGCTGGATTCGGGTTGAGCAGAGGTTGTTCCGGCGCTTGTAAATTGATAACCGAAACGTCAGAATACGGCCGTCTAAAAAGATCGTGCCCAGGCAATAGGTCGGTGCGATGTTCGTTTTCACTAAGCAGAGGATGTCCATGAAAATTTTGGTAACAGCCAAGCGCGTCGTCGATTACAACGTCAATATACGTGTATTGGCGGATCAATCAGGCGTTGACTTAAATAATGTCAAAATGTCGGTAAACCCTTTCGATGAAATTGCGATCGAAGAGGCGGTTCGATTAAAAGAGGCGGGCAAAGCAGAAGAAGTGATTGTCGTGTCTGTTGGGCAGACGCAATGTCAAGAGCAATTACGCACGGCGCTCGCCTTGGGCGCTGATCGCGGCATATTGGTCGAAACCGAAGAAGACATGCAACCCTTAGCGATCGCTAAGGTGCTAAAGGCAGTGGTTGATAAAGAACAACCGGGGCTGATTATTACGGGCAAGCAAGCTATCGATGGGGACAACTCTCAGACCGGACAGATGCTCGCAGCGCTTGCCGGGCTAGCCCAAGCGACCTTCGCATCAGAGGTTGAAATAGGAGACGGCAGTGCGACGGTTACTCGGGAAATCGACGGAGGGTTAGAAACGATTACGGTGAAGTTGCCCGCAATTGTCACGACCGACCTGCGATTGAACGAGCCGCGATATGCGTCGTTGCCGAATATTATGAAAGCCAAGAAAAAGCCAATTGATGTGATAACGCCTGCCGATCTTGGTGTCGATGTCGCACCTCGGGTGAAGACCCTTAAGGTTGAGCCACCCGCAGAACGAGCGGCAGGGATCAAGGTCGAGAGCGTAGAAGCCTTGGTTGATAAATTGCGAAATGAAGCGAAGGTGATCTCATGAGTATTTTAGTAGTAGCAGAACACGATCAGAACAGCGTCAAGGTCCCGACTCGGGTAGCGATTGCCGCAGCCAAGTTGCTGGGCGACGATATCCACCTATTGGTCGCTGGGCAGGGGTGTCAAGGCGCTGCAGACGCAGCGGCCTCAATCGAGGGGGTTCAGAAAGTTTTATTGGCCGAGAGTGAAGCTTACTCACACAATCTCGCCGAAGAGCTCGCGAGCTTAGTGGTATCTTTGGCTGGCGGTTATTCGCACATCCTGACGGCGACAACGACTTCGGGCAAAAACTATATGCCTCGAGTGGCAGCGCTGCTCGACGTCTCGCAAATTTCAGACATTATCTCAGTTGAATCTGATGACACCTTTAAGCGGCCCATCTATGCCGGCAACGCGATCGCTACAGTGCAAAGCAGCGATAGCGTGAAGGTGCTGACGGTGCGCGGCACCGCGTTTGATCCAGTTGCAGAGCAAGGCGGAAGCGCGGTTATCGAGTCGGTTGAAGCGCCAGCAGTAATGGGCGTCTCAGAGTGGCTGCGCGAAGACGTTGTTGAGCTCGAGCGACCCGAACTGACCGCGGCCAGCATCATCGTATCGGGTGGGCGTGGTATGCAAAATGGCGACAACTTTCAAATGCTGGAGAGTGTCGCTGATAAACTCGGTGCCGCTATCGGAGCCTCCCGCGCTGCGGTAGATGCCGGTTTTGTACCCAATGATATGCAGGTCGGACAGACCGGAAAGATTGTGGCGCCTGACTTGTATATTGCCGTGGGTATCAGCGGAGCTATTCAGCACCTAGCGGGCATGAAGGATAGCAAGGTCATTGTGGCGATCAATAAAGACGAGGATGCGCCAATTTTTCAGGTAGCTGATTACGGCTTAGTTGCAGATCTTTTCAAAGCAGTACCCGAGCTCGATAGCCAGTTGTAAGGGGCATCGGATCAGGAAAAACCCGACTGAGATGTCTCGTCGGGTTTTTTTTGCAAGAAAGTTGAGTGAGGCGTACGCAGGGAGAGCTAGAGGTTTCGTGGATCAGCTTTGACCCGCCAACCACTCATCATCACTCTCTGCGCTGATGTCTTCAAACAAAGGCGTTGACAGATAACGCTCGCCTGTGTCCGGTAACATGACGCAGAATGTGCTGCCCTTGGGTGCTTGCGCGGCGATTTTTAGCGCGCCAGCCATCGTCCCACCACATGAAATGCCGCAGAATATGCCTTCCAAGCGAGCAAGATCTTGAGCTGTTTGGATCGACTCGTCATCGGAGACTAAGACCAATTCGTCGGTTACCGAAGGATCTAGTACTGCGGGGATGAAGTCTGGTGTCCAGCCTTGAATTTTGTGTGGGGCCCATTCGTTACCCGATAGTAGGGCCGCGCCCTCAGGCTCAACACCGATAATTTGAATATCAGGTCTAGCAGCTTTCAGCACTTGCCCTGTGCCGGTCATTGTGCCGCCGGTACCCCAGCCGCTGACAAAATAGTCCAAAGGATGCCCAGCGAAGTCTCGCAATATTTCGGGGGCCGTGGTGTTTCGGTGATAGGCGGGATTGGCGGGATTTTCAAATTGACTGGCCATGAACCAGTTGTGTTCCTTAGCCAGTGCTTCCGCTCGGGCAACCATTCCGGTACCTCGCTCCGCCGCGGGGGTGAGTATGACCTTGGCGCCGAGCGCTTTCATGATTTTCCTCCTCTCGATGGAGAAGGTTTCAACCATGGTTGCAACAAAGGGATGACCTTTGGCAGCGCAAACCATTGCCAGAGCGATCCCCGTGTTACCTGAGGTTGCCTCAATGACGGTTTGCCCAGGCTTGAGGGTGCCTCGAGCCAGTGCGTCGTCAATGATCGCGATGGCCAGTCGGTCCTTGACCGAGGCCATCGGGTTGAAGCTTTCGACTTTGGCATAGATCGTCTGACCCGTTGGCGCGAGTCGGTTTAATTTGACGATCGGTGTGTTTCCAATGGTTTCAAGAATCGAGTCGTATCTCATAATGAATAGCTCTCAGATGTGAAGGTTTGTGATTTTCAAATAGCGCAACCGCGAGCGAATCAGAATCGTTTGGCGGTATACCAGTTAACGGGGCGACTGGTCGCGTCAATTTGGTCTGCGACATTGAGGATTAAGGCAAATAAAGCCATCCGGATCAAGACGCCGTTGTCGGTTTGTCTGAAGATAGCAAGATTAGGGTTGTCATTTAAATCGTTGTCTAACTCATTCGCTTCGGCGCGAGTATCCCTAGGCAGAGGATGCATGATGACGGTGTTCGGCTCGCAATATTGGGTATAGACCGCTTGATTGAGACGGAGCAAGCCTTTGTACCGCTGGGCTTCGTCAGCGGATTCAAATCGCTCTTCTTGGGTTCGGGTAACGTAGACGATATCCGCCTGCTGTAGTCCTGAGGCCATGTCACTGGATTCGACCACAGTATGACCAGCCGACCTGAGCGACTCAATGTATGAAGATGGCAGTCTGAGCGCCTCGGGCGAGATTAATGAAAAAGAAATGTTGCGGTAGATACCGAGCAGTTTGCATAAAGAGTGAACTGCTCTACCGAAGCGAAGATCACCGACGAGTGCGATTCGCATACCGTCGATGGCTTTACCTTGATCGGTGAGTTCACGGCTGATCGTATAAAGATCGAGTAATGCTTGGCTGGGATGTTCATTGGCGCCATCGCCGCCATTAATGACAGGTACGCGGCTTGCAGCTGCGAATTCTGCGACAGAGCCCATTTTTTCATGTCGCATCACAATCAGATCACTATAGCCCGACAGCACTCTGGCGGTGTCGTAAAAAGATTCCCCCTTGGCGAGGGCGGAGGCTTTGATACCCGTCGTTTCTCGAACTTCACCACCCAATAGGTTCCATGCGCAGCCAAAACTGACGCGTGTGCGAGTGCTGGGCTCAAAAAACATATTGCCGAGAATGGCACCCTCTAAGACCCGGGTGACGCGCTGACGTAGGGCATAAGGAATCATGTTGTCGGCAACACGGAACACCTCCTCGATCGATGCCCGGTCGAATTGATCCACGCTTAGGATGTGTTGGCCGATGAAATTCATAGTCAGGGTTCACTTAAGGTCAATGATCCGGAGCCTCCAAGATGAGAGCTCTGAACCACTGATTCGATTGATCTTTGTCGGTACTCTCGTGCCAATACAGATGAGTTTCCAAGTTCGGCGTTTCAAAGGGTAAGTCAAAGACTTGTACGGGGCTCAATCCCATTAAGAATCGTGCAAAAGAAGTGGGTACTGTCAGCGCTAAATCCGTGGTGGCAATGAGCATAGGCGAGGCCAGGTAATGCTGCGTCCTGACAACAATATTGCGCTTTTTGCCCATCTTGCCGAGGGCCAAGTCAGCGATACCAAGACCGCCTCTACGGGAAGAAATATGAACGTGCTCAAGGGCCAGATAGGATTCCAAATCGAGCTTATTACGGATAAACGAGTGGTCTTTTCGGACGACGCAGACATGCGGGCTATCCCGTAAGGGCGCGTGTTTGATTTGTGGGTCGGGGGTTAGAGGTACGTCGATCGCGAGATCGATATTTCCCGATGCGAGTTCGATATTGAGGTCCCGGCGGCGGACCTGGTAGCACTCAATTGCCGTTTTTGGAGCGACTTTTTTAAGGCGCTGCACCAGTGGCGGCAGCTGAATGGCTTGACTCAAATCATTCGCAGAAATCCGAAACCGTTTCTCCGATAATTCTGGGTAGAAGTGCTCACTTTCTTGCACACTAGAGCGCACGAGATCGAGGGCCTGCCGCACCGAGCCGATCACGTTTTGCGCGGTCGGTGTGGGTATCATGCCATCGGCAGTTCTAACGAACAGCGGATCGTCAAATAGCGTCCTTAATCGCGACAGCGAGTTGGATACGGCAGGTTGGGTAATGCCGATGATTTCCCCGGCCCGAGTGAGGTTTCCCTCGGTATAAATGGCATCGAGTACCACGAATAAATTGAGATCAATATCACTGAGTTTCATAATGTGGATCCCCACTATCAGTACAATTAATGTTATAGGATGAATTCGAAAAATAGAAGGGCGAAGAGGGGATTAGCATCAAATTTTGCTTAACACTGCTACAATTGATTCAGATTACGTAATTGCATAAGCCCAAGATTAACCAGCGTTCCGTGCAGACAAGCGGCAATCTCAAAAAGCTGGACGAAAAGCACTTGGGCGGAAGGTGTTGCTCAGGTGAGATGTGCAGAAACGGTGGAAAGTAAATGTCTATCGAGTGTCGGATAGACAGCATTAAGGGTGTTTGAGACCAATGTCAGAAACAGAACAAACGCGCAGGCCATCTAACTTACCCTTTGGATTTGCCAAGCGCTTCGGTGTCATCATTGAGCAGGATCATTATGACAGCGCTTCAGGCTGTAAAATTGTCTTTCGGGCACCCTTATCGATCGATGCATTCAACGAAGTTCAACGGATAGCCGGCCCTGTTCAGGGATTAGAAGCCGTGTCCGACCAACAATTCGATGCACTGCTTTCCCGAGCCTATGAAGCCGATAGCGGCGAGGCTATGGCCTTCATCGAAGACTTAGGGGAGTCCATGGATCTCACCAGTCTGATTGAAGAGTTGCCAGAAAATGGTGATCTATTGGAACAAGACGATGACGCCCCCATTATTCGTCTAATTAACAGTTTGCTGACTGAAGCCATTAAAGTCGGCGCCTCGGATATTCATGTCGAAACCTATGAAACGCGACTGGTTGTAAGGTTTCGCGTTGATGGGGTGTTACGCGAAATTGTGAGTCCTCGGCGAGCCCTTGCGCCCCTTTTGGTGTCGCGAATCAAAGTCATGGCGCGACTCGATATCGCCGAGAAGCGGCTACCTCAGGATGGACGCATTTCAGTCCGAGTCGGAGGCAAAGAGGTTGATGTTAGGGTCTCAACCATCCCTGCGAGCAATGGCGAACGTGTGGTGATGCGTTTGCTTGATAAACAAGAGGGTCGCAAGAGCCTCGAACACCTGGGAATGCGTCAGCAAGCCGTCGACAGTATGCGGCAGTTACTTGCTCGACCTCACGGCATAATTTTGGTTACGGGTCCCACGGGTTCTGGTAAGTCGACCACGTTGTATGCTGGATTGGATCAACTCAACGATAGCAGCCGTAACATCCTCACAGTGGAGGATCCCATCGAATACGACGTTGAGGGGGTAGGTCAAACCCAAGTCAACAGCAAAGCCAACATGACTTTTGCCAAAGGCCTTCGAGCAATACTGCGTCAAGACCCTGATGTAGTGATGGTCGGCGAGATTCGGGATTATGAAACCGCTGACATTGCGGTGCAGGCCAGTCTAACGGGGCACCTAGTCTTGTCGACGCTACACACCAATACGGCAATCGGCGCGATTACCCGATTGGCCAATATGGGGGTGCAACCGTATTTGCTGTCGAACAGTATTGCTGGATTGGTGGCTCAAAGGCTCGTTAGGGGGCTATGCCAAACCTGCAAAACCCAACATGCTCCTGATACCTATGAACGACAATTTCTCGGCCTAGACAGTGAATCCGAAGCGACGATTTATCGAGCGGAAGGTTGTGAAGCGTGCTCTTTTGAAGGTTATCGTGGTAGGCAAGGTATTTATGAAATTATTGTGGTTGATGATGGCATGAGAGAGTTGATCCACAACGGTGCATCGGAACCTGAAATGGAAAAACAGGCACGCATGTCATCAGAAGGGATTCGAGATAACGGACGAGCAAAGATTCTCGCCGGAATGACGACCATTGATGAAATTTTGCGCGTTACGATGGCGGATCAGTGAGTAGGTAATGCCGGCGTTTGACTATCAAGCACTTGATCGACGTGGTCGATTGAAAAAAGGCATGTTGGAAGGTGACTCTGCTCGCCAAGTCCGTCAGCAGTTGCGTGACCAAGGACTTGCACCCACCAAAGTCTCGCCCGCTTCTCAAAGTTTATCCGGCGAAAGTACTGCGTCTAGCTTTCTGGGAAACCTGTTTGAGCCTAGCTTGTCCGTGAGCGAGAGGGCTTTGATTACTCGTCAGCTGGCGACGTTGATAGGTGCCGGATTACCGGTAGAAGAAGCGCTGCTAGCGGTTTCGCGTCAGACTGAATTGCCCAAAACGCAAAAAATGTTGGTCACAGTGCGTGCTCGGGTGATGGAAGGTTATTCGTTGGCTGGAAGTTTAGAAGTCTACCCTCGAGCCTTCCCAGACCTATTTAGAGCGACGGTGGCAGCCGGGGAATCCTCAGGCCATTTGGATGCTGTTTTGAACCAATTGGCCGATTTCAGCGAGGCCCAGCATGAATCGGCCAGTAGAATCCAACAGGCTTTGGTATATCCCGTTATTTTATTCGTTTTGACGTTACTCATTTTGGCGGGCCTATTGGGGTATGTCGTTCCAGATATTGTGGCGGTATTTGCAGATACTGGGCAGGCCTTACCGTCGCTTACGATTTGGATCATTACCCTCAGTGACTTTGTTGCCGCTTACGGATGGGTCATCTTGCTGGCTATCGTGATTTTGGTCTTTGGTGCCCGAAAGATACTCGCCGTAGAAACCCATCGGTTGGTGTTCGATCGATTCTTGTTAAAGGCACCCTTGTCCTCAAAGATGGCCAGGGGTAGAAATATTGCTCAGTTTGCCAGCACCCTCAGTATATTGACCGCGTCCGGAGTCCCCTTGGTTGATGCCATGAAAATTGCCGGTCAAGTGATTTCCAATCGTTGGTTACGCAATGAAGTGAGTCAGGCCACCGTCAGAGTGAGTGAGGGCAGTAGTTTACAAAGCGCTTTACAGGCGAGCGGTTATTTCCCGCCGATGATGTTGTATATGATTGCCAGCGGTGAATCGAGTGGCGAACTCGACGGCATGCTGGCAAGGGTAGCAAAATATTTGCAGCAGGATTTGGAGGCGTTACTTGCTACTTTGTTGAGCCTGATTGGGCCGATGATGCTGATTATCATGGGGGGAGCGGTGTTCACAATAGTGATGGCGATTTTGTTGCCAATTATTAATTTAAATCAAATGGTCGCCTAGCAGCGCAGCGAGAGTCAGACCACGCAAGAGGTAGAAAATGATGCAAAAAAGCCAAATCAAACCCAAGGTCAGTCGTGGGTTTACGTTGATTGAAATCATGGTCGTTGTCGTGATTTTGGGTATTTTGGGGGCGTTGATCGTGCCCAATATTGTTGGACGCCCAGACGAGGCACGGGTAACCGCGGCGAAATCGGATCTACAGCAGATTGGCAATGCTTTGGACTTGTATCGGATGGACAATGGCCATTACCCCAGCACAGATCAAGGTCTTGAAGCATTAATTGAAAAGCCATCCGGATATCCAGAGCCTCGGCGCTGGAATGCTGATGGCTATTTGAAGAAATTACCGATAGACCCCTGGGGCGAACCATATCTCTATTTCAGTGAGAGTCGTCAAGTGGAGGTGTACTCGCTGGGGTCGGACCGGCGCGAAGGGGGCGAGGGCGTGGATGCGGATTTGAACTTATCCGACTTGTAGGTAAAGCCATGCGCCGTCTCTCAGGCTTTACCTTGATCGAAATCCTGGTTGTGTTATTCATCGTCTCGATGTTGACCGGATTGGTGGTCGCTAATTTGCCTGGGTTTGTTTCGTCGGCAGACTATGAAGAAGAGATGATGCGCTTGAAATTTGCCTTGGATCAAGGGCTGCAAAAAGCGGAGATCGATGCGAGTGAGGTGGGGGTTGTCATCTACTCGGATGGGTATGAGTTTCTTGTCTTTGACGAGACGCTAAAGGGGTGGCTACCCGCTTTGGATCGAAGTCTCCGGAAGCATCAGCTGCCCGATGACTTGATGCTTTTGCTCTCGCTCGAGGATGAACCCATTCGCTTAGGCATGCCCGCCACAGAAGAGTCGGTCAATCCCATTGATCCTGTAGGCGAGGGCGAAATTGAACCCAATATCTTGCTGCTGTCAAGCGGTGAGACCTCGGTTTTTCGACTTGAGCTCATGAATCAAGAGACTTTCTGGATAGGGTTATCCTCGGAGGGCTACGGTGACTTTACGATATCGAGAGAATCCTTTGCGCCAACAGAGTAACGGTATTAAGTCTCGCAAGAGTGGCTTTACCTTAATCGAGGTCATGGTTGCTTTGGCTGTGTTTGCAGTTGTCGGGCTTGCGTTGACCAAAAATGCCTCTTTGGCGGTGGTTCAGACGACTCGGATGCAGGAGCAATTGTTGGCATCGATGGTCGCGCAGAATGTGTTGCGCGAGCGGCTGGCTCGTGGCGGCGAAAAAGATCCTTTCACTCGGACGAACCGCGAACAGCAAGAGATTCAGATGGCTGATCGGCGATACCAAGTCATTACTCGAAGTGAAACCACCGACAATGATGATGTGAAGCGAGTGAGGGTTTCGGTGAGGGATGATCGGCGTCCAGACGATGTATTGGCAGAAATTGTTGGTTTTGTGGGGCGACACTGATGCCTCGTTCGCGAGGATTCACCCTGCTCGAAGTCCTCATTGCGATGGCGATATTCGCGATGCTGGGATTGGCCTCAAATCAAATGTTGCGCAGTGTTTCCAATACTGAACGACAAACCAAGCAAGCGACGATCGACTATGTCGCGTTGCTCCGCTTCAATCAAATTCTAGACAGAGACTTTTCGTCGATGATTTATCGAGGCGTGCGAGACGAATTTGGTGACCCGATGCCGGCGATTTCGGTCAACCAGGGGTTGTATCCTGTGGAATTGACTCGCTCGGGTTGGCGGAACCCGTTGAATCTTCCGAGAAGTGAGTTGCAACGAGTGGCTTATCAATTCGATGGCGCATCGATCAAGCGATTTTTTTGGTTGGTGCTTGATCGGGCAGAAGACTCAGAGCCAAAAGTGCAAACGCTGCTGACCGGCATTCGCGATTTTCAAGTCGTGTTGATCAAGGCTGATGGCAGTCGGCACGAGGTGGTCTCCGCTGACGATGGTGACGACTTGCCCATTGCGATTGAGCTGACGATTACGACGACGCAATATGAGACCCTGACACGCTATATTGATTTCCCTACCTATCTTCCGATGTTACCGGGTGGGATAACCACCCCGCCCAATGCTGATGAGCTCGAAGCGGATGAACAAGCACCTACGCCTGAGCCTGCCGAGCCTAGTGAACAGGACAGAGCGGTCAGTGCGGGCAGAGAGTTGCGCAGGCGGGTGCCATGAAATTCTCGGGTGGACAAAGGGGGGCGGCACTGATGATTGTGCTGCTCGTTGTCACGATTGCAACGGTGTTGAGTGTCGGAATTGCCAAGAACCAGTATCGAGCAATTGTTAAGGGCAGTCATCAATTGGATCGCTTACAAGCTTATTTCTATGCCCGCGGGGGCGAGGAAATTGCACGACAGTTGTTGTATCAAGATTTTCAAGATCGCCCTGGGCAGGATGATTTAAGTGAGGAGTGGGCTGCTTCTGATCTTCGGTTTGAGTTTGAGTTGGGTGAAGTCGAAGTGCTTATCGAGGACATGCAGGGACGCTTCAATCTTAACGATTTTGTTGTCGAAGCTGGCGCTAACTCGGTCTTGGTGCAGAAACTCAGCCTCATGACGGCGCAAATCGGATTAGACCCTAGCTGGCTCGATGACCTGAAAGATTTTGCCGACGTTGATGCTGAAACTCGACCTGCAGGCGCTGAAGATTACTTCTACTTAGGGCTTGATAAACCTTACCGGACCAGCGCTCAGCCTTTGCAGGATCTATCTGAAATTCGGCTTCTTCGATCGATGACAAAGGAGGGATATGATCGCTTATCTGCTGTCATGGCAGTTCTGCCGGCAACGGCGACGCCTTTGAATATCAATACGGCCGAACCGTTGGTGTTACAGTCGATTGCGCCGGATCTCACATTGGATCAAGCACAGTCTCTCGTGGAGACGCGGTTGCAGAATGAAGGTTATGCATCGGTAGAGGAGTTTCTCCAACAACCGGAACTCGCAGGAATGGCGATCAAGCCGGACGGACTTGGTGTACAATCATCGTTTTTTCGGGCGAAGATTCGTGCCCGCTATGGTGAACAGATTGTGTTTTTAACGAGTCTTGCTTTTAGAGATGCCGCTACCGGCGAGATAACGGTGTATCAACGAAAAAACAACGAACGATTTTTGATCGCAACTGCGCAGCAACAAGGCGACGGCGACGAGGTAACTGAAACCGATGGCCCTCGATAGACTCATTATTCACTGGCGGCAAACCGAGATTCGATGGCTATTGCTTGACGAGTTTGATCATCCCATTGCCGAAGCGTCTGGAGATCTAACCGACCTTAACCGCGGTCTTGAAGGGTTGGATCCTCCGAGACGGGTGGATGTTTTTTGGTCTGCTGATCAGGTCCTGTTGAAAACCATTGAAGTGCCCCCGAAGCCCACCAAATCGATTCTTGAGGCGGTTCCCTACTTAGTTGAAGAAAGCCTCGCCAGTGATGTCTTTGATTGTTTTATCGCGATAGGACCTCGGGAAGGCAACCTGCTCTGTGTGGCTGTGATTGCTCAGGATTTGCTCAGCGATTGCTTGGCTCAGCTCACTCAGATTGGTATTGATCCAGAGTTCGTCGGAATTGACCTTGATTTTTTGAGCCAAGAGGAGAATCTGATGCTCCTGGACGATCGATGTGGCCTGATTGCCCTGAACTCAGCAACTCGCTTTTCTCTATCGGCCGAGCATACCAAAGCACAGCTTGACTTATTGGTTGGAGCAGAAGGGCCGAATTTCCAGGTCCATTACTATGGTTCGGCGGATATTGCTGCCCTGATCAGTGCTGAGCTTTTGGCTCGCTGCAATATTGAGCAGGGTGTGCAAAGTTCCTTGCTCGCCTGGCTGGCCTCGCAGTCTAAGACCCAACGGATCAACCTTCGGCAAGGAGAATTTCTTCGCCAGGAGCGCAATTCTGCGAGCCGAAACTCGCTAAAACGCCTCGCGTCGGCAGCCGGATGGGTGCTGGGGCTCGCCTTACTTTCTGCCGGCAGCCAGGGTCTCTATCTTGCCTCTCAGGCTTCAGAGTTAGAGGTCAAAGCCAGGGCATTGTATAGCGAGGTATACCCTAACGACCGCAATCCAAGAGATTTGAGTCGGCGCTGGCGCAGCCGATTGATGTCAGCGGGACAAAAGGTGGGCCCCAATGCAGGTGAGTGGTTAAACGTGATCAGTCAACCCATCAGTCAATCGGGTTTGCAACTCAACAATCTCAACTACAACGCGAGTCGAGGGGATTTGGTTCTACAGTTGTCCGGTCAGCGGAGTGATCAAATCATGGGGTTGGCTAAATCGTTGATCGAATTGGGATACTCAGCTGAAATAGGCACGATTTCGCAAGAACGAAGTGAAGTTAGGGGCAGCCTCCGGGTACAGTTGGAGCCATCGCTGTGAAGACCTTAGTCGATCGCTACCATGCGCAGTTTAAGCAACTTAGGGCTAATGACCAGAGAATGCTGCTAGTCCTGGCCGTGTTTTTAGTGTTATTGATCGTCTATGGCGTGGTTTGGCAGCCGATACAATCCTTCAGATCAATCAGCCTAGAAGATAGAGAACGAAATTTAGCCTTACTGACCATGATGAAACAAACTGAAGCCCAGGCCAGAGCGGGTGCTCGGTCTGAGCCGATGCAAGCCTTTGACGGTAACCTGCTAAGTGCCATCACTGACGTCGCCAATGCCGAGGGTGTGACCCCCAATCGTTTGCAGCCCGAGGGAGAATCCTCGGTGAGTCTTTGGTTTGAGGCGGTGGCTTTTTCGGCGCTGGTACAGTTACTCGACCGCCTCGACCGAGAGCAAGGAATCGGGGTCGATCAGATGGTCATCGATCGAACGGAGGCTTCGGGTGCAGTGAGAGCTCGCTTGGTGCTCTCTCGAGGGGAGTTATAGCCTACGCGCCCCACCTGCGATCACGAGAACGCTTCTTAACCAGGCAACCCCGGCGATTGCTACGAGAAAATTAGCACCCGCTGAAGCCCAGAAAACCCCGGTATAACCTAGAAATGCTTTACCGATGAAGGCTAAGGGTAAGTAAACCAATAATAACCGGGCGACGGATAAAACGAGGGCAGGCATTGGGCGTCTAAGCGCGTTGAAACCATGCGTTGCGACGGTCATGATGCCCATGAATCCAATCGATAGCGGCACAATATGTAAGTATTCGACCGCAACGAACTGAGCGAGCTCGGTGCTTGTAAAACCGGTAACGAAGATATCGGCGCCTACCCACATAATCAGTGCTGCGATGAGTCCCCAAATAAGACAGGCTGAATAGCAGACGAACAGACTCTGTCTCACCCGGTCGATACGGCCGCCGGAAAAGTTTTGGCCGACCAAAGGTACGACGCTGGTAGCGACACCGATTACCACCATTGAAACGACGGCTTCAATTCGACTCGCAATACCAAAACCGGCGATGACTTCAGTACCGAAGGTGGCCAGTAAGAACGTTGCTAGTGCAAGGGAGAGCGGTTGGATCAGATTGGTGGCCGCGGCTGGGATGCCAACGGTTAGGATTTGCCGCCAGTCATCAAGCAGGGTGTTTAAGTCAAAGTGCGCTAATCTCGCATGAAAAAGATACCAGTATATGGCCAGCAAAAGCTGGGCGCTGCTGCCAACCACGAAGGTCCATGCAGCACCTTTGATGCCAAGTGCGGGAAAGCCAAACCAACCGAATATGAGTACAGGACCCAGAATGATTTGAATGATCGGCGCCGTGGTCATAATCAATCCCGGATAGTTGGGATTGCCATAGGCTCGAATTAGGCCATTTGAAACCATAGCAAGACCCATTGCAGGAAAACCCAAAAACCAAATTTGGCTATACTCAACGCTGGCGATAAGCGCGTCACCCCGAGCGCCAATGCGGCTGAGTAAGACTTCTGCAAAGTTGCCCAGCAGGGCGGCGGTCGAGATTGTGATCAGAGCAACCAGACAATAACAGTGAGTCACAACACGGCGGGTTGTTGAGCGATCGGATTGCCCCATGGCCTCGGCGACCAAAGTCGATGCGCCAACACCGATGCCTCGGGTAAAGCCGTTGAGTGCCATGACGACCGGAAACATAAACGCAATAGCTGCCAGCGCCTCCACGCCCAGTTGTCCTACATAGAAAAGCTCGACTAAATTCCCCAATGTCATGGCTAGAAAGCCGAGGATCATTACTCCAGATAGCTGCAGGACGTGGGCGTAGATCGAGCCACTAAGGTATCTGGGTGAGGTTTTCTCGGGTTGAGGTGTTGACACAGTTGGTTCCTGCCGGGGAGTAGCTCAACGTCGGGATTGCTTGAACGTTAGCAGCATCAGTGAAAATCCCTGGACTTTGTTCTGAAGTCGGTCAGCAGTTCGCTGAGGTCCATGAAGTGACCCGAGATGATATGAATAACGGGTCCCTGTCGTTCAAGAATACCTTTAATTCGAAGCAAGCGCCCTCTCAAAATTTCAGCTCTAAAGCGATTCAGCATCGAATTAAAGATCACAACATTAATGTTGTTGGTCTCGTCTTCTAGCGTCATAAAAATAATTCCTGAGGCAGTTGAGGGCTTTTGTCTGCCGGTAACTATCCCTGCAACTTCAACAAACCGACCGTGCCTTATATTCGGTAATTGACAAGCAAGGGTAGTGCCTTTGAGAGCCTTGCCGTTGGCTCTTAGTATTTCCATAGGGTGGCGCCCCAAGGTGAGCTTCATGCTGTTGTAATCTGCGCGAGTGTTATCGATCTCTGTAGGTAAGGGCAGGGTTACCTTCTCGGTTTGGTTTTTGAAACGATTAAACAAAGGGGGAGGACTTTCAATACCTGCGGCCAGCCAATGGCCTTGATGTCTGTTTCCAGAAATGGCTAGGCAGGCTCCAGCTTCAATTAAGCAAGCAATATCTTTGGCATCAAGATGAGCATCCCGTTGTAGACTTTGTAAGTCTGTCATCGGTTTAACTTGTCGAGTTTTAACCAGCCGTTGTGCGCTCGCTTGTTTGAATCCCTTCACCCGGTTGAACCCGAGTCGAATAGCCGGTGGCAAGTGCTTGGATTGGGTATCCATCACCTGGTTGTTGTATTCAAGATGAGATTCCCATTGACTGTGGTGGATATCAACAGCGTTGATCACAATATGGTGTCGCTGTGCATCTTGGATGAGTTGTGAGGCACTGTAAAAGCCCATCGGTTGGCTGTTTAGCAGGGCGCAATAAAAGGCTGCCGGTTCATGGCGTTTTAACCAGGCCGAGATATAAACCAACAGTGCAAAACTGGCGGCGTGCGATTCAGGGAACCCATAGTCACCAAAGCCCTTAATTTGTTCGAACAGGCGCTGAGCAAATTCAAGATCATGGCCCCGTTCCAACATGCCGTGAATCAATTTGTCTTCAAAATGGTTTAACCCGCCTTTACGTTTCCAAGCAGCCATCGCTCGTCTTAGTTGGTCGGCCTCACCTGGAGTAAAACCGGCGGCAACCACGGCAAGTTTGATAACCTGTTCCTGGAAAATGGGTACGCCTAGCGTTCTTGCCAGTACCGCTTTAACCGCATCGTTAGCATAGTCAACTTTCTCATCACCTTGTCGCCTACGTAAGTAGGGATGCACCATTTTGCCTTGAATGGGTCCGGGCCTGACGATGGCAACTTGAATGACAAGATCATAGTAGTTGGCCGGTTTTAGTCTAGGGAGCATGGCCATTTGAGCTCGAGATTCCACTTGAAAAACGCCAATGCTGTCGCCTTTTTGCAGCATTTGATAAGTTTCCAGGTCTTCTCTTGGGATATTCGCTAAGGTTAAAGGGTGGTCTCGAAAGCCGTTGGCGAGATCGATAGCTTTGCGAATGGCGGTCAGCATGCCTAAGGCTAAGATATCGATTTTCAGCAGGCCCAGCGCTTCAAGGTCATTTTTGTCCCATTGGATAATGGTACGTTCTGGCATGGCCGCGTTTTCTATAGCAACCAATTGTGACAATGGCCCGCTTGAGATTACAAAACCGCCGACGTGTTGCGACAGGTGTCTTGGAAAACCTAAAAGGTCATCGACTAAAGTGATATATCGATCAATGATCGGGTTGTCACCGCTGACGCCGGCTTCTTCAAAGCGGTCAACTAAAGCAGCTTTGCGATCCCACCAAGATAAGGTCCGGGCCAGTTTGTCGACAAGGGTTGTTTCTAACCCCAGTGCTTTGCCAACATCTTTAATAGCGCTTTTGGGACGGTAGGTGACTACGGTTGCCGCCAAAGCAGCTCGATCACGAGAGTACTTTTTGTATAAATATTGGATGACCTCCTCACGACGAGCATGTTCAAAGTCAACATCGATATCAGGCGGCTCGTCTCTTTCTTTTGAAATGAATCGTTCAAATAACAAGCTGACTTTTGCAGGATCAACCTCGGTAATTTCTAGGCAAAAACACACCGCGCTGTTGGCAGCAGAACCCCTGCCTTGGCATAAGATACCTCGATCTTTGGCGAATCGAACAATGTCAAAAACGGTTAGAAAATAGAATTCGTATTGTAGTTCTTGAATGAGGTCGAGTTCTTTTTTGATTTGTACAGCAACGTTATCAGGAATACCTTCTGGCCAACGGTGATTGGCTCCGGCCCAAGTTAACCGAGACAGATAGGTACTGGCGGTCATATTTTGTGGGACGAGTTCCTCCGGATATTCGTAGCGAAGTTCGTCAAGTGAAAAGTGACAGGCTTGTGCAATCCTTAACGTATTCTTGCGCCAGGTTTCGGGATAGATCGTTGCAATTTCTTGCCTAGCTCGTAAATATTGCTCGGCATTGCGAGGTAATTGTCGTCCAGCGGCGACGATGGATGTTTTATTTCGAATAGCAAAAAGCGTATCGAGTAAGGGCTTTCGAGTCTGAATATGCATGTAAACGTTACCAAACGCGACTACCGGTAACTGATACGCCTTCGAAAGGCTTTCGACACGGGTTTTAATCTCTAAATCAAAGCCATCCATAACCAAAGCAGCGCCTAGCCACAAGTCATGCTCAAAAACAGTTTTAAGGTAAGCAATAGTTTCTGGGTCAAGATCAGGAGAGCGTTGATCGATACACCAGATAGCGCATAGATGATGGGTGTGCTCTGGGAAATCATTAACTGTGATCTGGTAATGACCTTTGACACTTCGTCGCCGTCCCTGACTGATGATCTGACAAAGCTGGCCATATCCTCGTCGATTCTTCGCGAGTAAAATCAATGTTGTTTGATCTTCTAATGTAAAAGAACTGCCAATGATCAGTTTTAGCTGACAGGATTTTGCCGCAACGTGGGCCTTAACAACGCCAGCAACAGAACATTCATCGGTAATGGCCAACGCGGAATAGCCGAGTTCAGCGGCACGTTCAACAAGCTCTTCTGGATGAGAGGCGCCTTTCAAAAACGTGTAGTTACTATAACAATGTAACTCGGCGTAAGCGGTGCGTGGCGCCAATGGATGCTGAGCTAAAGGTTGAGTCGTCGTCATTAGAAAATCTTAGGTTCAAAGGGTTGTAAGGGCGCCAGGCCCTCGTGCTGTGTTTCAGCTTGGTTCTGGACAATATACTGTATAAATATACAGTATAAAAGCGCAACCTGCCGCTGCTTGTATTCGTCTAGGTTTGATTGAGGCCAAGATCGAAAAAAACCGCAATATTGGGAGTCAAAAAGTAAAACGATATCGAGATTGAAGGTTGAGCCCCTCAGTTTGGATGCCTCCTAGTGTCGCTGCATTGGTTACAGTTATGATTGAAGAGCGGCACCCATCAACACCAAAGGCATGCCTAATGACCAGACAGGTTGTCTTTTTTGGCGCTAAAATTTCGTTGTATCGAGTCCATCAATGTCAGGCATTCAAGATTTGAGGTTCACGAACTTGGGCCAGCAGGGGTTCGGTTTGTGAAGCGCGTAGGTTTTGTTATATTGACGGACCAAGGTCCATAGGTTCGACGCCACGCGATTGTGAACAGCGCTGATTGCGGCCTTGGCGGAGAACAATGGCAAAACTTTACTTCTATTATTCCTCGATGAACGCGGGTAAGTCCGCCGCTCTCCTTCAATCGAGCTATAACTATCAAGAGCGAGGCTTGCGAACCTTTTTGTTGACGCCAAGCTTTGATAATCGGTATGGCACTCACCGAGTTACTTCTCGTATTGGCATTTCGGCGCCCGCTGAAATATTTGACGCACAGGAAGATTTATTCAAGAAAATCGAAACCCAGACCGGGCAGGCGGCTCTACATTGCGTAATGATTGATGAAGCCCAGTTTTTAACGAAGCTGCAGGTGTATCAATTAGGCAGAGTTTGCGATGAGCTTGATATCCCAGTACTGGCCTATGGTTTGCGTACGGACTTTCAGGCCGAACCTTTTGAGGGGAGTCAATATCTGCTGGCTTGGGCAGATAACTTAAAAGAGCTGAAAGCGATTTGCGATTGTGGTCGAAAGGCAACCATGGTGCTTCGACTCGATGAGACTGGGGCGGTGGTGACAGAGGGCAATCAAGTCGCGATTGGCGGTAACTCAGACTACGTCTCGGTGTGTCGTCGGCATTATTTTCAGCGGTACCAGCAGTCAAGCGACAGCTAAGCAGTAAGCTCAATAGCGCAGCTTAGGTGTATGGCCGCTGTCAAACCGTTCAAACTGTTGAGGGTTGGGAATGATCAGCGGGTCAATAGGCTTTGCAAAATCCTTTCGGCGGGACACGGTTGAAGTTGGAGCGACGGATGACAACACAACAATTGAACAGTATCTGGGTCGACGCCGATGCCTGTCCCGTGCCGATTAAAGAGACTTTGTTCAAAGCGGCGCTGCGGACTGGAATACCGTTAACGCTCATTGCCAATCACAGTATGAGAGTGCCTCCTGGAGGGCATGTTCGTTTCATTTTAGTGCCCAAAGGCTATGACGTAGCGGATCATCGATTGTTATCCGAGGTAATTGCTGGCGATTTGGCGGTGACCCAAGATATTCCGCTCGCAGCTGAACTGATTGAGAAAGGGGTTGAAGTCGTGAGTCCGCGAGGCGAAGTGTTAACGCCTGAAAATATTAAGAGTCGCTTGACCATGCGAGATTTTATGGAAACCATGCGGGCCAGTGGTATCCAAAGTGGGGGTCCAGCCGTTTTCTCAAATCGAGACCGGCAACGCTTCGCCAATGTTTTGGATACTTTTTGTCATCGACAGCGTCGTCGTTAATGCAACGAGCTAGAGATTTTACCGCTGCGCCAAATTTCTATAGCCGTTGTCAGTCTTAAGGTAAGCTAAGGCCTGAGCGTTTAGCCGCCTTACAGCACGTCGTGCGCAAACCTCTGGTTGGGCTGATACTTGTCAAGGAGTGAAGCATTGAATATTGAATCAGGATGCGTGGTCGTCATGGGTTACGCGGTGTCAGAATCATCCGGTCAAGTTCTAGAATCGGGCGACAAAGATCATCCGATGGTCTACTTGCATGGGCATCGGAATATTCTGCCGGCCCTGGAGGCAGAGTTATCAGGGAAAAGTGCTGGTGATAAGTTATCGGTCACTTTGCCGCCTGAACGAGCCTACGGACTGTATCGCGAGGATGCCGTTGATCGAGTGCCGATCAAGCATTTGGTAAAGCCTCCTAAACGACTGAGCATTGGCGCCTTGGTAAGAGTGAATACGCGAAGTGGCATCAGAGATGCGCGGGTGATCAAGGTAGGACGGTTTAATGTTGATGTTGACAGCAACCACCCTTACGCCGGCAAAACCTTGCAGTTTGATCTCACTATCGAACGGGTTCGAGAGGCGACGGCGGAGGAATTAGCGCATGGTCATAGCCACGGGGATGACGGCAGTCAGGGTCACTCTTAAAGGCTCGACGCCGAAGCATAATCCCTGGGTCGACGTTCCAAGGTCAAGGCTAAAGCCTAACCTAGGACCTGTTCTGAAAAGCACCCAAGCAGGGGGCAGGCGCGCTAATCGTTGATCCCGCGAGATACTCAGTCATGCCACCGGTCAATTAGGCGGCACGAGGTTTAGCTGATCTACGGGCGATCGCTAGTGCCGATGTTTAGGCAAAGTGAATTTAGCGACCCGACCAATTGGGGATCCGTTTTTCTGCAAAAGCGCGAGGTCCTTCCTCCGCATCAGCACTGCTTTGTCGAGTCAATTCCTCAGGATAACGATGGTAGAAGGCTTCCGGCAGTGCCCGGTCTAAGCCTTTCATCGCCAGGGCTTTGGTTGCCCTCACCGCAAGTGGCGCGCAGCGAATAATGTCGTCGACATAGCCTTGAACGGTAGCGGTTAATTGATCCATGGGTACGACCTCGTTGACTAAGCCGAGCTCGTAAGCCCGCTGTGCCGACATGTGGCGCCCAGTCAACAAATAGCCCATCGCCGGTTTCAAGCCGATTTGTCGAGGCAGTCGATGAACTCCACCGCTCCCGGCAATTAATCCCCGTGTCGGTTCTGGAAGTCCGAAGGTCGCATGCTCTGCAGCAATGATGAGGTCGCAAGCTAACGCAATTTCGAGCCCCCCGCCCAGAGCGTAACCGTTGACCATGGCAATGAGCGGCTTAGCGAAATGCCAACGCTCTGCGATATGGTGGGTGGCGAGTTGGTAGGCTTTAGCTTGGTCGCGAATGGCTTGAGGAGCGTTTTTGAGTGATGCCCGCGCTTTAAGATCGGCGCCGGCACAAAACGCTCGCTCTCCAGCTCCGGTGATGACAGCAACCCAAATATCGTCGCTCTTTTCGATTTCATCGAGATGAGCAGACAGCTGCCAACGCAGCTCAGGGTCTAGAGCGTTCATTGACTTTGGACGATTTAAGGTGATCCAAGCAACATGGTTTTCAACACGATAAGTCGTGGTAGGCGTTTGCTGCATCAACGGTGCTCCTTATCTCTGCCTGCTAAAGTGGAGTTTGTCATTGGCCAACAAGGGTCGGTTTGTGATGCTCGAAGGTGACTTGAGCCTTGATCATCTTCATTAATGCATCCACGCTGGAATAGGCATTCAAAGTTTCAAGTTGTTTGATGGTGACTCGCATCATGCCAAAACGATCTTGCTGATTGAGTGATAAGGCTTCCCGAGGTGATATCCAAACACTGTCGATGGTTTCGCTACCATCGTGCCCATGCTCCTGATGTGTGGGTGCTTGGGTAACGAAAAACCGTGTGTCAAATCGCCGGGGGCGCCCTGGGGGTGTGACCCAGCGATTGAAAAAATGAATTTGGTCGAGGGCAAGGGTGAGCTGGTTCTCAATACAAAACGTCAGTAAATCAGTTTGACCTTGATGCAATTGTTCGCGGGCGGCTGACAGTTTTGCCGCCTCAGTCGAGACCATCTGACCTTCGGCATGATACGCGAGCAAAATGCCTGCTTCTTCGAACGTTTCTCGGATGCCCGCAACCCAGCATGCTTGCCATTGGTCGCCCAGGGCGGCTCGCTGATGAATTTGCTCAGGCAGTAATTCACTGAGGTGAGGTTGCAGTCTGGGGTCTTGATCGGCATCGTCGATCTTTCCACCGGGGAACACATACATGCCGCCAGCGAACACAGCAGACTGGGTTCTGCGCAGCATCAGAATCTCGTATTGCGGATATGCTGGCCGAACGATGATTACCGTCGCTGCGGGTCGTATCGGTTGCTCTTCGACGGCCTTATTCACCAGTGGAGTCCGGCAATGACCCGATCATGCAGTCAAACTCTTGCAGAATCTGTTCGGTATGCTCGCCGAGTCGAGGTGCCCGTCTACTGGGGCCCACGTCAGTTTGTCCAAACCGCATTGGAATGCCTACCGTCTGATATTCCTGGGCGGCATCGTCTTGTATGGTAGGAAATAGGTTGATGGCTTGAGCTTGGGGATCGCCTGGAACCTCGTGGAGACCGAGTACAGGGCCCCAAATTAATCCGGCGGCATCGAATATTCGGCCCCATTCATCTCGACTACGGGTAGCGAGGGCTTCGTCAACGCCAGCGGTTAGCTCGGGCATATGATCATAACGGCCTTTGGGTGAAGCATATTTTTCGTCTTCAAGCCAATGATCTAAGCCCAAAGCTTTGCAGAAATCTGCCCATTGGCCTGCGCCGGGCATATTAAAGACGACCCACTTTCCGTCACCACAGGGGTAGCGATTAGCCGTAGGGGTGAGCATGTTAGGCCGAGCTCTGCGTCGAACGGGTGCCGAATCCATGACCGTTGTCGCGTAGTCCGACGCTTGGGTCCAAACCGCCGTTTCATAGAGCGATGTCTCGATGGTTTGCCCTGTCTTTGATCGTTCCGCTTGTCTGAGGGCAGCTAAAATGCCCGCAACAAATGCTAAACCGGTGGTGTGGTCGCCTTGAGCCGGGCGAGCCTGCGGGACGATACCGTCGTCACCTTCTCGCATCGCGTCGTAAAGTCCAGACCGACCAAAAAAAGCAGTGACATCATATCCCGGACGCCAGGCATCGGGTCCCGTAGTGCCGTAACCGGTAAGTGTGGCGTGGACTAGGGTAGGATTGATGGCAAACAAGGTTTCTGGGTCGAGGCAGTATTTTTGTTGCCGCTCCAGTAAGAGATTACACATAAAGATGTGTGCGGAGGCGCAAAGAGTTTGTACCGTTTTGATGCCCTGAGGTGTGGTGAGATCAACGACCAGGGATTCTTTACCTCGATTGTCGACATCAAACTGGAAATCAAGTGACTTCAGGGGCGAGTCGATTTTAGGCGCTCGGCCCATATCGCGCATGGGGTCTCCCGTGGGGGGTTCAATCTTAATGACGCGTGCTCCCATATCGGCCAAGATAGCGCCAGCACTGGGTGAGGCCATCCAGTTGTCAATTTCGATTACCAATAAATCATCTAAAGGGGCTGTCACGCGTTTCTGCTCCTGCTCAATTGAATCAAGGCCCATAATAGGAGAGTCAACCGCATTTAGAAAGCTAACTGGGTGCTGGCGGCGCAGGTGCCTTGAAGGACTGAGAAAAGTGCTTAATCGCGTGGATTTAAATGAAAAAATAACTGGCGGTCGTGTCGGCTTGCAGCCGAGAGTGGGCCGGGTCGAGCATAGGGTTGCTCAAGACTTGGCTCGAAAGCATCGACCTCATCGCCCATCACGGTGACGCGCTCGATAATACGTTCCCCAACAAAATCGTTGAGGACAAAATGTTGGGTGCAGCGGTTGTCCCACATGCATAGCGTCCCCGGCTGCCACTGGTATCTGACGGTAAAACGAGGTTGGGTGACAAATTGGGTCAAATAGCGCAGTAGCACTTCGCTCTCAGGGGCAGACAGTTCGACAATCCGCCGAGTGAAGTGTTCGTTAACGTAGAGCACAGGATGCCCGGTTTCTGGGTGAACTCGCACCACAGGATGAACGGCTGTTTGTTCTGGGTGATTATGCGGGTGCGCATCATGTAGAGCGGTTAACTGTCGGCAAAGCATTTGCAGGGGCGATGAGAGTTGCTCGTAGGCTAAATAGAGGTTGCTCCACATGGTATCGCCTCCAATACTGGGGCACTGGATCATGTTCAGGATCGACATTTTGGCCGGTTGCGTTTGGAAGGTAATGTCAGTGTGCCACTCATCGGCTATACCGCCTTGGCTAGCGGTCAGTCTGAAAATCGACGGAGGCGCATCATCGTCTTTGCCTAGGTTCGGGTGGTCTTCGAGATCACCAAAATGATGACCCAACGCGACGTGTTCAGCTTGGCTTAATTTTTGGTCAGGAAAAAATAAAACTTGATGCTCAAGCAGGAGCCCTTTAACTTGGTCAACAAGTTTTGAATCTGCCTGGGCAAGGTTTAAGCCGGTAATTTCGGCACCTAAGGCTGCAGACAAACGCCGAACTTTCGCGGGAGTTTGGAGGGGTTGTGCCATGAGTCTTGTCCGCTTCGATAAATCTCGAGCATAATCGAAGCCATGAGAAAATCAAATTGTGGATCGCGCTAGGCCAATGACGACGAGGATTAGGGGTTTTAGGATGTCAGCGAATCGTCGCCGAAAGTAAGGCTTAGATTCAGGCGTCCGCTCGCGTTGGGGCTAAGCAATGGCCTTGGCCAATGGCAAACTGCTGTAGAGGCGGTAAAACGAGTTGAGGTTAACCGCTGCTGTTAAAGGATCAAACGGCGGTATGGGGATCAAATGCTGAACCGACTGATCAGCGTCGAATCAGCATCATGGCCAGGATAACGAGTATAGAACTGATGTGGGGTGATGGATGCGGGCAATAACCATACATAATGGAAAGTGGTCAAGCGACGAAGGCTTAATTTGCCCCGCACCAGCCTCAAACGAGACCACTGTCGCGGTTCGTTACGCGGGTATCTGTGGTACTGATCTCGCCTTGGCCGATGGCTATTACGATTTTGAAGGGATACCTGGGCACGAGTTTGTGGGTGTCGCTGAGAGTGGACCATTGCAAGGGCAGCGCGTTGTTGCAGATATCAATTTCGGGTGTCGGCAATGCGATCTTTGCCTCGGAGGAATGAGTAAGCACTGTCAGGCCCGTAATGTGCTTGGCATCAAGCAAGCGCCCGGGGTTTTTGCTGAGCGAGTGAATGTCCCGACTCAGAACTTACATCGAGTCAACGACGATTTGGTTGATGAATTGGCTGTGCTGGCAGAACCGGTTGCAGCAGCACTTCAAGTGCTGGATCTCATGCCCGAATCAACGCCTGAAAAGGTCGTCGTGATAGGTGCCGGTCGGCTAGGTTTATTGGTTGCTCATGTCCTTGCGTCGGCTGGATGGCAAGTTCAAGTGCTGGTAAGACGGCCTGCTCGAGTTAAGCATCTGCAGAATCGTGATATTCAGGTGGTGACTCAGCTGTCGCCCGCCACCGTCCCATGGGTAGTGGATTGTTCGGGCTCAGTTGAGGGCTTTACGACCGCGCTGAGCAGTCTAAGGCCTCGCGGAACCTTGGTGCTAAAGAGCACGCTTGTGGATTTAGCGGGGGTAGACCTCAGTCCAGTGATGGTTAAAGAATTGCAAGTTCGAGGATCCCGGTGCGGAGATATCGATCGCGCATTGTCCTGGTTGGCTGCTGGACACTTGACGCCATTTTCTACCCAATGCTACGGGTTCTCTGAGATCGACGCGGCATTAGCAGCGGCTAGGCAGCCAGAATACTTTAAAATACTCCTCAGCCCAGAGCGGTAAGCTGGAGGGCCGGGGCTTCTGATGAAGCCGCGGTGTGCTTAATCGTTTGCGATCTCGATCATTTGAATCGGCGTCCCGCCTCCATCTGCGTCAAGCGCGACCAAGTTGATGAAGGTATTGGGCGTTGCCTCGATAGTGACTGGGCCAGCGATGATGGTTTTACTGGCTGAATCAGTAATGCTGATGGAGTAGGTATCAGGCACGAGACCAAATCGTCCGGTTGACAGTGGCACGATGTCATTGCCTGAAGGGTTCGCATCCTCGAGATTTTGTCCAGAGCCTAAGATATAGATGTCGACCAAAGGCGCTGAGGGTGCCGCGTGTAAGATCGATAGGCGGGCCTCGGTTGCAATGGGGCGGCGCTCTTCGGTTGCAAGGATACCGCTAATGTCCGCTGCAAGGCCTGTTATGGTTAGCCTTTGATATCGATTATTTTCTAACGTTGTTGCAAGGGTGTATAGCGCAACCGTCTCATCATCAGCCGGAGTTGCCGTAAAGATGATGCTATCAGTCTCGTTGTCGATATAGGGCGATAGTTCGCCAAACAAAAGATCCTCTGCGACCAAGGTTTGTTGCGAAATGGTCAAAGTTTCTGAGGTGTTCTCCGCAGAAACAGCGAGGAGATACAAATTGACGTTGGGAATAACGTCGGAGATTAAATTTGAAGCTCGAACATAACTGATCGTGTCGACGTTAAATCGGGATTCTTGACTCGGTATGACGTTATCGAGTTGAACTGTGGCTAATTGAGACAAGCCAACAGCGTCAGTGCTGTCTCCATCGTCGTCGTCAACGGTAATTGTCAAATCGCTGGTCTCTTGGAACGGGCGGGTCGCGATTTCGATCAAGACCTCTCCGTCAGTCAAGTTGATGAGGCTGGCAAAGAGTGGGCCTTCTGCGGCGTTGATCGTGCTCACGATGGATTCGGCGGTGGAGCCATCTGACGCAATGACAATATCTATCGTCGTTGATCCATTGGTTACGGTTAGCGTGCCAGATCCAACCAAGGTTGTTGCTGAGGCCAAGGCGGTTGGGGTTCGATAGGCAGCAGGTTGTGCTAATTGTTCTACCACTACTTGATAGGTGTTGGTCTCTGCTTCCGGTTGAGCTTCGATGCCGACCACGGTTGGGCTGCTAGACGTCGCAATACG
The DNA here is from genome assembly GCA_002689445.1 of Gammaproteobacteria bacterium. Taxonomy (GTDB): domain Bacteria; phylum Pseudomonadota; class Gammaproteobacteria; order Pseudomonadales; family Azotimanducaceae; genus UBA9926. Next base: position 30,109 of record NZGC01000081.1, on the reverse strand, counting down.
TTGGTATAGGTCGATGGCTGTCTGATCTGGAATCGTATTGATAACTCGCGTGCTGCTTAGAAAATTTTCATTGGGAAACGTCAAGGTGCTTGAGAAAGAAGTATAGATTGCCTGGACGTTATTGGCTTTGGGTCCAAAGGCGTCAAACAAGATAACCATGGGGCGGATGCTGGTGGAAACTGAAAAGTCGTTTGACTGCCAGATAACCTCTCCTGCCGTATTCGTTGCTGTAATGGAGAGTTGATCAGTGCTCTCGAGCGTTACCGATTCGCTGAGCTCGCCGGGTCCCAAAGAGAGGCTATTGATCAGTGGGGCCTCTAAAGCAGCATCACTAATCTCGAATGTAATGGCGTCTGGTTGGTTGGTAGCGTTGGCGATAGTAAGGGTGGTCTCTGTTGATGCTTCCTCAGGGGGTGTCAAGTCTTCGGGTGCGATGATGAGATTAAGATCGGATACCGTGCCGGTTAAGATCACTGTGGTGAGCTGATCCTGGGGAACTGAAAGGGTGTCAGTGGCGATCGTTTGCAATTGGTTATTCGCGACGTAACTGACGGTGAGCGTTCGCTCTAGGTCTGGGATTACATTGCTGATGCCGCTGGCATCGCCGAACGGTACCGTGCCGATGGATTGGTTGCCAAATTCCAGCACTAGCGCGGGCGCATCGCTGACCATATTGAGGAACCGCAGTCCGCCCGCTGGGGAGGCTGCGAACTTGTCAAAACCAGGGTCCTCCCCGCATGCGGTGAGGAACAAGGTGAACACGCCAAGAACGATAAGTGCTGAGGATCTGATCATAAAGAGGGGCTACCCGAATCAAGCCGGTACATTATAAGAAAAGCCAAGTTGTTACCAGAGGCATTCTAGCATGAGCGGGCATTAGGCAGGCTTGAAGACGTGTCGAAAGGCAATAATTCCCGCGGTTACAGCAACATTGAGTGATTCCACCTCATTGTTCATGGGTATACCAATCAAATGATCGGCTGCCTTGCGAGCGATCTCAGACAAGCCTTCGCTTTCATTACCCAGAAGAAAGGCTCGCCTGGTCGAATGCTCAGTCTCGGCAAAAGTTTTAGGGCTGTTGCCATCCAAACCGTAAAGCGTGAAACCCGCGGTTTTTAGGGTTCTGACCGCTTCGTCGGTGGTATCACAGTGCAGGATTCTGGCTTTTAACAGGCAGCCTGCGCTGGCTTTATAAACAAGCGGGTCTAAGCGAGCACAGCCTTTCCTCGGGAGAACGAGTCCGTGGAGCGGAGATGCAGCAATACTGCGGATGATCATGCCAAGATTCTGAGGGTTAGTGACGTTATCCATCACGATGAGTTCAACCTCGGTCTCGGTCAGAGCATCGAGGTGGTCACCGAGGGCTTGATGTTGCGGTGCAGCAATATCGATGGCGACGCCCTGATCTTGGCGACCGTTTTTTGAAATCCGAGAGAGGGCCTGCTTGCTATGACTTTTGATAGGAATCGAACGTTGCTGGCACAGGGCTTGAATGTCTTGGATGATCGGGCTGGATCGATTGGTTGATGCCAAGTGGACCCGGTAAATTTCGAGCGAAGGGTTGGTTAATACCTCGAGTGTGGTGTTACGGCCGTAAAGGGTGATTCGCTGTTCAGAGGAGGTCGAGGGGCTCATGGTTGAGGAAGTTTGCATGAGTAAAGTGTCCCCAAGGTGGTAAGTGGCCGCAAGTCACGATCAGATGCTGGAAAACTTTGCGTTGGGCCTGCCGGTAGGCAGCCCATCGTCATCATCGGCATAGGCATAGCCAGCTCGGTCGGTGTCAAATTGGCTGGCGGATCGGCGGATGTAAACGCAAATCACCCAACCGTCTCTTTTAGAGCAAGTCAGGTAATGCCGCGCCGATGTTTTCGGGTGTTTCTTGAGGGTCAAAGCGCTTAATCAGTTGTCCCTGTCGGTTAACAAGATATTTGGTAAAGTTCCAACCGATATCGCCCGGGATGCTGTCCTTAAGCCATCGATAGATGGGGTGCGTATCCGGACCATTCACGTCGATTTTGGCAAACATAGGAAAGTTGGCGTCATATCGATCCTGCGCGAAGGCCAAAATGTCAGCATTGCTGCCAGGCTCTTGACCGCCAAATTGATTGCAAGGAAAACCAAGAACGGTCAGTCCATGATCACTGTTGTGTAAGGTACGCAGACCTGCGTACTGAGAGGTGAGTCCTCATTGGCTTGCAAGATTAACAATCAATAGCGCTTGTTCACGGTACTCTGAAAGTGAAATGGTTTCACCGGTAATGGTTTCGGCATTGAGATCGTAGATGTCGGTCATGAGCGCCTCTTCTGTTGGAAAACGCCCTAGGGGCGTTGAGTGATAAAATGACTCAAATATGACTTTAAACTCTGCTAAGGCCCGAGGTTATAGCCACAGCCAAAAAGGTATTGTTACTCAATCATTTGTGGTTTACCAGCCCTCACCGACTTACATTTTGGCTTTGATGCAGAGGCAGGAATCAAGAAAATAAACCGTGCAAATACCAACGATGAGTGAGAGGCCGATAGAATAACCAGTAAATAGCTCGCTGCTTATATCGACAAATATAGTAATCTCGATTTTGACCGTCGCCATCCCACCAAGATGCATTGATTCTTTCGGGTCCTCTGAGTTTTTCGAAGTCGGGATGTTGCAAAGGATCAATCGTTTTATTAAGGCGCTGGGGATGATGAAAAAGAAAAAGCGGTCGGGTCGGCCAGTCAGGCGTTAGTGTGGCCGGTGGCGGTTTAGGCACTTCTGTTAAATCAACACTCGATGCGTGTTTCTCGGGTCTGTGCTCATTGTTCAGGCTTAATCCAAAACAAGTTTTTGCGGGTAATCGAGTTTGCAACAGGTTAAGCAAATCATGGGTGCGCTTTGTTTGGGTTGAATCTCGATGCGGATGAAGACGATGGTCTTGGAGACTTTCGGCAGAGTATGAAGGCGGCATTGACTCAAATAGGGTTTTTGCTTGGGGCGTTGCCGGTTTGAATTGCGTTGCGGACAGGATGATTTCATCAATCTCGCTGGCCGCTTTAACTTGTGTGAGCTTGATGTCGGTAAGCATTAAAAACAGTGATAAGTCGTTATCAGGTGCAGCTAGGTGAATTGATAATGTGGCTTGAGATTTTCCGCGATAACAAAGTTTGACAGTGAAGTGTTGTAGGTATTGTTGGTGTGTTGTTAAAAAGCTACTGAGGTTCTTAAGTAATCTTTTTAGCGGGAAAATAAGTGATTGCAGATTTTCGATAGGATCAAGAAAAAAAAGACGTTCATCGAAATTAAGGGCTGCTGTGATAAAGGTCTGTGGATCCGGTTGATCGCCAAGCAATAAGTCTATGTGTTTAACGAATGATTGACCAAATCGTTTACTGATGCCTGCTCGAGGTAGTTTTAACAGCTGGTTCAGCGTTGTGATGCCCATACTGGCGAGTTTTAGTATGGCTTCTTGAGGAAACATCAGTTCATCGAGCTCGCGATCACCCAGTGTCACGATAGGTGGGGACTGGTGATTATCGGGCAAATTGAATGCGGCGCTGATTTTTGCCGCCATCGGTGTTTGGCTTGCGCCTAACACCGCGGTATAGCCAAGAGCGTTGAGCCGGTCATGAATTCGAGTTTTGAGATTCTTAAAGCCTGAAAATAAGGCTAGGCTGGTTGATACTTCTAGAATTAGATGCTGTCCTCCGTGTAAGCCAATATTAGGTGTGAATTGGTACAGCCATTGGGCGATGTGGTTTAGCGCGTGCTGTTCCCTTTGAATGTCGCGGTCAATGCAGGTCAGATTGTCGCAAAGGGCATAGGCCTGGCTAGAGAAAGTGCCTATTTTGAGTCCTGTAATCGCCGCTGCCTGCGACAGGGTTGTGATGCGTTGATTTTGCGTTACCGCGATTGGGCGATTCAATGCTGGGTCGAAAGATGTTTCTTTCTGGAGAAAAATTTCCAACGGCAGTTGCGGCAAGTAAATGCTCAACCAAAGCTTTTGACGCTGGGGGTCCATTAGGCGGTTTTGGTGCCGAGTTGCGCGGGTAAGGGTTCAACGGAGAAAGTCTCCTCGATATAAGGAGAAAGTGGTAATGCCTGCGTTGCCAAAGACTTTATCGGACCTTGATTGTCGAGATCGCTATGGAGGTTAAAATCCATATCAATATCGAGTTCTTTTCCTGAAGACAGCGGTAAATCCAGAGTAAAGGGAGGCAAAGGCCATCCGCCTGGGCGTTTGAAAATTTCGACTTGGAGACAACGCTGATTTTTAGGTTGATCGCTACAAGATAGCGTATTGTTTGAGGACAAAGTGATCCTTAGAGGGGATGGAGAGGGCATTGCTCGTGTAGCCGCTTCTCGAAATATAATTGCCCAAGTCCTTGTTGATTGGCTCGCCACTTGTAGACGTTTGATCGCTTGCGGGCGGATATTGTTTTCGGGCCAAAAGAGTATCGCACTGCAGGCCTCTGACTGGACGCATTGTTCGGCTGCCCATAAAGCCTCTTTGGGTGAAGGGGGGGTAATAATCAAGATGCGATTAAGGTTGATACCCGCAGATAACAGGGCCGGTGCGTAAGGGGTATGAGGTGGCGCTATCCAAACAATCCACTGCCAATGATGTTGACTGAGGCGAGCCAGTGCTGGGGTAACAATTTGAAGTTCACCAATGCCGGATTGTTCTAACAGTAATTCAGTTGCCCCCGCTACGGGCCAACCATGATTAGGGAGCGCTTGATCCAGTTGTCTGTAGCCGCTCGATAAGCAACCACTATGATGACGAACTGTATGACTGGCTCGCCATATTGCTCTGCTGTCGAGCAGTGATTGAATCGATCGGGGGGGATCATCAATCGTCTTGTTGGCATGGGGTCGTAATGTTCGATCGGTGCGATTGTTGGCTTGTGTTTTCATGGAACTTTTATGCTGACTCAGCGTTAACTTGGGTGTTGGGTATTTGTTTGCTTTTAAAAACATCGCTAAGCAATGCCTATGGGGTCACTGCTATTGCTCGTTTTTGTTTTTGTTTTTGTTTTTGTTTTTGTTTTCATTTTCGTTTTCTGATTTCTGATTTCTGGGTTTCTGATTTTGTGGCTGTGGTCTTTGTAGGGAAAGCGCCAATACCCTTTTTACACGGCAGTCTGTAATCCTCTCTTTTGAGGTGCTATCTATCTATCTATCTATCTATCTATCTATTGATATTTTCCGTCAGTCACTTTTGCGGATTCCGAATAGGTTATTGCTCTACACTTTGCTTGGTGCAGTGGTTGCTGCGAGTTTGTTTAAAAGAAATAAGCGCTTTTCAGGTGAAATCAGCCATCCGTAGGGTGCGACAAACTACTGTATATAAATACAGTAGTTTGTCAAGGCTATATAACCCAAAGGAGCGTCGGGTCTGGGTCACTGACAGAAACTGAGAGGACCAAGCCATTTGCTGTTAGCGAAGGGCTTACAGATGCTAGGGCTTACAGATGCTAAACGACGGGAATGCTAGCAATATTGCTGCTAGAAGCAGCAGATCACCATCCCTTGGGTGGTCACGTCTCTTTAGTTAATCGTGCCCAATGCTTTGGGTTAAATCGTGTTTTTCAACGAACTCCCGAAGGACTGGGGTCACATTAATCAATAAAGGTTGTAAATTCTGAAACCTCAAATCGATTGCTGATCAGTGTGTTTACAGGGGCTTGCACCTCTGGGTGACCAATAGCGACACCGCAAAACAGCATGAGTTCATCTGGTGCTTGAACAAACTGAGCGACGGTTTGAGGCTTAGTCGCCCATGCTTCCTGGGCGCAAGTGGCGAGTCCTGCGTTGGTTGCCGCCAGTAAAAATGTCTGTAGAAACATCCCCAAATCCGACCATTGCGGCGGCCCCATTTGCCGATCTACAAAGCAAAACAAGGCTGCGGGAGCACCGAAAAATTGAAAGTTTTCCCCTAACCGAGCGAGTCGGGCTTTGCGATCCTCTCGAGGAATGTTCAATAACTGATACATCATTTCACCAACTTCAAATCGAGCAGAACGATGGGGCTCTTTCAAATTTTCAGGATAAATGGCGTATTCGGCAGGTTCAGGCTGTGGATGTGCTTGCACATGCGCTTTAAAGCGAGTCATGGCATCGTCGTTAATCACGTAGATACGCCAGGGTTGAACATTGCCACCCGAAGGCGCTCGGGCGGCTAACGCCAATAGCTCGTGGATTTGAGCATTATCGACAGGTTGCTCGGTAAACGCACGAATGGAGGTTCGGCGTTTAACCACTTCAGAAAATTCCATACCGTTCCCCAAATGCAGACAGGTTAAATTGAAGCTTCGATGGTAGCACAGGATTAAAATTCAAATACGGTATTCATTGACCCATCTGCGCATCAAAATAATGTTAAAAACTGAGGGCTGTATGCTCTTTAACTTCTTCCATGACAACGTAAGTTCGAGAGTCGCTAACACCCGGTAGGGTCAATAGGGTCTCACCCAGTAACTTTCGATACGCCGTCATATCGGCAACCCGGGCTTTAATCAGATAATCAAAATTACCCGAGACTAAGTGGCACTCTAACACTTGGGGTAGATCTATCACGGCTTGGCTGAAAGCTTCAAAAGTATCGCTCGAAGTCCGAGTGAGCGTAATCTCCACAAAAACCAAAAGCCCAAGATTAAGTCGCTTGGGGTCTAATTGTGCACGGTACCCTTGGATAATGCCTTGCTGCTCAAGGCGCTTGATGCGCTCTACGCACGGTGTATGGCTGAGACCTACTGCATCAGCCAATGCCGTCTGGGTCATTCGGGCATTGCTTTGTAAGAGTTTCAGCAGATGAGTATCGATGCGGTCTAGAGATTTTTGACTCATATTCGATTCTAGGCAGTTAATTACGCTTTTAAATTAGAAATAGCTATAAATAATCACTTAATTATACTAAAAATTCAGTGAGTTTTCTAATTTTTAGGGGATTATACTCGCAAGTCTATGTTTACCGTAAATGGCCTCGCAATGGATATAGGCGTTCCCAAAGAGATTAAGAATCATGAATATCGAGTCGGCTTGCTACCCGCCTCGGTAAACGAGTTGGTTCGGTTGGGTCATAGGGTATGGGTTGAAGCTTCAGCGGGAGAAGGTGCTGGATTTACTGATAAGGCCTATGCCCAAGCCGGTGCAACCATGGTAGCAACGGCACAGGACGTTTTTGATGCGGGCAGTTTGATCATCAAGGTGAAAGAGCCGCAACCTGATGAATGTATGCGGCTCGGCCCCCAACATACTTTGTTTACCTATCTGCATCTTGCGCCGGACCGAGTGCAGACCGAGGCGCTGATGGCGTCCGGTGCTACTGCGATTGCCTATGAAACAGTGACTGATGCAACGGGCCGTTTACCGCTGCTGGCTCCCATGTCAGAAGTCGCCGGACGAATGTCGATTCAAGCGGCCGCCATGTGCTTAGAGCGAGCCCGGGGTGGGAAGGGTATCTTACTTGGCGGCGTGCCAGGGGTCGAACGTGCTCGGGTGGTTATATTAGGGGGTGGCGTTGTTGGGCGACATGCTGCATCAATGGCGGTGGGGCTGGGGGGAGACGTGATCGTACTCGATCGAAGTCTGTCGGTGTTACGACAACTCGATGACCATTTTGGCGTGGCAATCCAGACTCGGTTTTCAACCTTTGATACCCTCAATACGGTACTCAACACCGCTGATGTGGTGATTGGCTCTGTCCTCATCCCCGGAGCTTCGGCACCTAAATTGGTGAGTGCAGAACAGGTCGATCAATTAGAAGAAGGGACAGTACTGGTGGATGTTGCGATTGATCAAGGCGGCTGTTTTGAGACGTCAAGACCCACAACCCATCAAGATCCCATTTTTAAAGTGGGAGGCGTTGTGCATTACTGCGTTGCCAATATTCCCGGTGCGGTGCCGAAAACGGCTAGCGCGGCTTTAAATCAAGCGACGCTACCCTTTGTGTTGGCACTTGCCAATAAAGGCACCGACCAAGCCTTAAAAGATGATCGTCATTTGCGCGACGGTCTAGCGGTTTATCGAGGTGCGTTGGTCGCCGAGGCTGCTGCTGAGGCACACCAGCTAACGTTAACGAGTCTGGCTGATATTGGATTAAGCGTTTGATAACGATGAAAAGAGATCGGTAAGGACTTCTTTTAGGGCGGCCAACTCCGAGCACTGGGTAGGCCCCCTAAGCTTAACGGTGAGAGGCGCGGTAGTCGTTAAATCGATTGAAGCGGTGGCCGCCTGCATGAAAATTTCTCCCTCGCTCTAGCAGGCAGGCATAAAAGTTCGTCTTAGGTTGAGTTCCCGCCGCGGTCAATCCGTGCAGCCATAAAAATGGTGCCCAACAAAAACTGCCATCCCTCAAAGCGATAACCAATAGTGATTATTCGCAGTCAATGCCGTTAGCAATCGATGCCATTAGCCATTAATCCCGTAAGGATTCAAGGTTGCGAGAAGTTTGGGTGGCTAGAGACAAAGTCTCACGACTTCGTTATAAACAAAGTTAGGCAAATAGGAGCAAAGCATGGATTTCAATGATCTGACCACCATGGCCGTCAATCTGAATGCCGGGATCGCAGAGGTCACGCTACAACGACCCGAGGCCAGGAACGCGCTGAATCGATTGGCCTATCAGGAGCTTGAAGGTGTGTTTCGAGCGTTGCAGGCAGAGGTCGAAGTGCGATGTATTATTCTAACCGGCACAGACCCGGCTTTTTGTTCGGGTGATGATGTCAAAGAGTTGATGACAGGGGAGGCGAGTGAATCTCATGCTCGTCTGCGGGCCGTTAGGCCTGCCATCACGCCAGCGGCGGCAGCGATATTAGACTGTGATCGACCGATCATTGCTGCAGTTAATGGTGCCGCGGTTGGCTGGGGAATGGATCTCAGTCTCATGGCGGATTTTCGAATTGCATCGGTACAAGCACGGTTTGGAGAGTTGTTTGTAAAACGCGGTCTAATTTCAGATGTTCCTGGATTAACGCGTTTGCCCCACTTGATTGGGCCGCAGAAAGCGGCGGAATTACTCTTTACCGGGGAAGTGATCAGCGCCGATGAGGCCATGCGCATTGGCTTGTTGCACTCATGCGTGCCGCACGAAACGCTAATGGAAGCGTCATACGCTTTGGCGACAAAAATCGCTGAAAACCCGCCTTTAGCAGTTCGATACTTAAAAGAAGGCTTACGACGCAGCTTTTACGGTGATTACCAAGAGATGGGAACTTGGGTTTCCCAAACCTTGGGTGTCCTGTTTCAGACCGAAGATCACAAAGAAGGGGTGGCCAGTTTTCTTGAGCGCAGACCCGCGACGTTTAAAGGTCGTTNATTGATGCTTGAAGTGCCGCCATGGAAATGCGTTGTAAACTTTGCTGAATATCAATGTGTTTAACCNTAGAGAATTGTTATGGAATTAAAGCAACAGTTGATCATTCCTCGCGANGTTGATGTGGTTTGGCGAGCGTTAAATGANCCTGAGGTATTGAAATCCAGTTTGCCTGGCTGTGATCGATTCGAGGCNGTAGACGACCAAGTGTTCGATATGCGGGTTACTGCGAAAATTGGTCCAGTTAAAGCGACGTTCAANGGCCAAATTTCGTTACAGAACCTTAATCCACCCCACGCCTACGAAATCATTGGTGAGGGCAAAGGGGGTGTTGCCGGATTTGCCAAAGGGAGTGCCAAGGTGGTTTTAGATGCGGTAACCGATAACGGCAGTGCTGCAACCCAGCTTCGCTATCAGGTTTCTGCAACGGTCGGTGGAAAAATCGCGCAGTTGGGTGGTCGATTGATTGATGGTGCTGCTCGGAAAATGGCGCAGGACTTTTTCACTCAATTTGTTCGTCAGTTGTGCAATGACGACCAATTGCTCCCAGTGATTGAAACCATCGAAGTCGGTTGAGTCACATGACCATTGCCTGGTTAGCGGCTAATGCAAATAGGTTGCGGCATTTTATGTGCAGTGCTAAAACGAAAGGAAACCCGATCCCGAAGCGGGTCTATCCGAATTGGGATTGAATCTCTTATCAGGTCCGCGTGACGAGTCAAGGAGAAGCGCATTGGAAACCATCGAGCTAAATATTAACGGCCGCAAGCGTACGGTCCATTGTCTGGCCAACGCTACCTTGGTCGAGGTGCTCAGAGAACAGTTTCAGTTAACGGGGACCCACGTCGGGTGTGACACAAGCCAGTGCGGCGCCTGTACGGTACATGTCAATGGCGATGCGGTGAAGGCTTGCACCTTGCTTGCTGCGAGATTGAACGATGCAACCATCACAACGATAGAAGGATTAGCGCAAAATGAGGCGAGTCACCCTATGCAAAAGGCATTTAATGAATGCCATGGGCTGCAGTGCGGATTCTGCACGCCAGGAATGATTATGTCCGCAGTCGATCTAGTCTCCAAAGGAGGCGCAGATTCGCCGGCAGCCATTCGAGAGGGCTTGTCTGGCAATATCTGTCGCTGTACCGGTTATCAAAATATTGTCGCCGCGGTGGTCCAAGGCGCGGCCGAGATGCAGGAGCAATCATCATGAGTGATTCGTTGGTAGGTAAATCGATACTGCGCAAAGAAGATCACCGATTTGTCACCGGAAAGGGGCGATATACCGATGATATTCAACAAGTTGGCATGACCTGGGGTGCCTTTGTTCGATCGCCTTATGCAAGAGCTGATATTAAGCAATTTGATACCACTGCGGCCCTGGCCGCGCCGGGGGTGGTTGCGGTCTTAACCGGAGAAGATGTGACCGCCGATGGTTTGGGTGGCTTGCCTTGTGGGTGGATGATTCACTCAAAAGATGGCTCGGAAATGCGACAACCACACCATCCGGTAATGGCTGGGGATCGAGTGAATTACCTTGGTGAGCCGGTTGCGTTAGTGATTGCCGATAGTCGCTTAGAGGCTAAAAATGCGGCGGAAATGGTACTGGTCGATTATGAGCCGCTGACCGCAGTGGTTGATCCGGCATTAGCGAGTGAATCGGATACCTTGTACGACGCAGTACCCAATAACTTGTGCTACGAGTGGGGGCTTGGGGACGAGGGAGCGACCGAGGCAGGATTGGCTAACGCCGCGCATGTCACCACGCTGGAATTAACCAACAATCGCTTGATTCCTAATGCCATTGAGCCGCGGGCAGCGCTTGCCGAATACAACAGCGGTACGGATGAGATTGTTTTACATACCACCAGTCAAAATCCGCATTTAGTCCGATTAATTATGACGGCCTTTGTTCAAATCGCTCCTGAACATAAATTGCGGGTAATCGCGCCTGATGTAGGAGGCGGTTTTGGTTCGAAGATCTTTGTGTACTCAGAAGAAACCGCTCTGGCTTGGGCAGCAAAAAAACTGGGATTGACCATAAAGTGGACCGCTGAACGCAGTGAATCTTTTTTAACCGATGCTCATGGGAGAGATCACGTCAGTGTTGCTCAATTAGCGCTGTCAGCCGAAGGCGAATTTTTGGCATTGAAGGTCAAGACAGTGGCCAATATGGGGGCTTACTTGTCAACGTTTGCTTCGAGCGTGCCTACTTATCTCTACGGCACGCTACTCGCCGGGCAGTACCGTACACCGGCGATCTATGTTGAGGTCGATTCAGTATTCACCAACACCGCGCCGGTCGATGCGTACCGCGGCGCAGGCCGGCCTGAAGCAACTTACTTGCTAGAGCGGATTGTTGAGAAGGCGGCCGTTGAGATGAGTATCGATCCTGCCGAGCTTCGGCGGCGGAACTTTATTGGTAAGGATCAATTTCCTTATCAAACGCCGGTCGCCCTTGAGTACGATATTGGCGATTATGAAGCGAGTTTAGAAAAGGCCTTAGCGATGGCCGATTATGAGAGCTTTGCCGAACGGAAGAAACCCGCCGCGGGACTCGGCAAATTGCGAGGCATTGGCTTGTCTTGTTACATCGAAGCCTGCGGGTTAGCGCCGAGTCAAGTGGCTGGTGCCTTGGGGGCTGGCGTTGGGCTTTGGGAATCTGGGGAGGTTCGCGTGAACCCGACTGGGTCGGTTACGGTGTTAACCGGTAGTCACAGTCATGGACAAGGTCATGAAACTACCTTTGCCCAATTGGTAGCCGATCGCTTAGGTTTGCCGATAGACGATGTCGAGGTGGTGCATGGCGATACAGGCAAACTGGATTTTGGGTTGGGGACTTATGGCTCACGATCCCTCGCGGTGGGCGGCTCAGCGCTTTCCGTGGCGGCGGATAAGGTCGTCGAGAAAGCGCGCAAGATTGCTGCCCATCTGCTCCGAACAGAAGTCGATAACATCGAGTTTGACGCGCCTGTCTTTAAAATGATCGACAGTAACGAGTCAAAGACTTTTCAAGAGATCGCTTTCGCCGCTTATGTCAATCATGACTACCCATCGGATGAGTTGGAGCCTGGGTTGGCAGAAAAAGCCTTTTATGATCCGCTCAACTTCACCTACCCAGCAGGAACTCACATATGCGAGGTCGAAATTGATCCCGACACCGGGGTTGTGGAGATTGTCCAATTCGTTGCGGTGGACGATTTTGGCACGATCATTAATCCGATGATCGTGGAGGGGCAGGTTCATGGAGGGTTGGCTCAGGGTATCGGACAGGCGCTTCTCGAGCGAGCCCTTTATGACGACTCCGGACAGCTGGTGACCGGCTCTTACATGGACTATTGCATGCCCCGTGCCGACAATTTTCCAGATTTCAAGGTCGATATGACCTGTACGCCTTGTACACATAATCCGGTAGGGGCAAAGGGTTGCGGCGAGGCAGGAGCAATAGGTTCGCCGCCAGCAGTCATGAACGCGGTCATCGACGCCTTAGGGGGCGCTGACCTCGATATGCCTGCAACGCCCGAAAAAGTGTGGCGTGCGGCGCAACGTTTAGATCTGAAAAAAATCGCTTAAGGGAGGTTTCGATGTATCAATTTAAACTTCACAACGTCAATGATGTCGCCTCGGCGATTGATGTTTTTGAGCGCTCAGATGATGCCGTCTATATTGCTGGCGGGCATACGCTCATTCCTGCGATGAAGCAGCGATTGAGTGCTCCAGAGGACCTCATTGATCTCTCTGGAATTCCTGAGCTTGATCTGATCCAAGTTGACGGGGAAGTATTACAAATTGGTGCGATGGCAACGCACGCCATGGTTGCGGCATCGAGCCACGTACAGTCCCACAGTCCAGCTGTCGCTGACCTAGCAGGAGGGATTGGAGATCGCCAGGTGCGATACAAGGGAACGCTTGGCGGCTCCCTTGCCAATAATGATCCCGCAGCCGATTACCCTGCGGCAGTCTTGGCACTTGGAGCGAGTGTTGTGACGGATCGTCGAACCCTAGCAGCAGATGATTTTTTCATAGCAATGTTTGAAACCGCGCTTGAAGAGGGAGAAATCATTCAAGCGGTAAGGTTTCCTCAAGTGGATCAGGCGGTTTACTTAAAGTTCCCGAATCCTGCTTCTCGATATGCGATGGTGGGCGTGATGCTGGCTCGCCGAGATCAAGAAGTTCGAGTTGCGATCACGGGAGCCGCGGCCAGTGTGTTTCGAGCTTCGACCTTTGAGGCAGCGCTGAGTGAAAACTTCGCCGTATCTTCAATCGAGGATTTAACGCTAGCGCCAGATACGCTTAACGCTGATATGCATGCGAGTGCTGAATATCGCGCCCATCTTTGTAAAGTCTTGATCGAGCGTGCTATTCGAGCGATGAGCGCGGGCTAGAGCAACATTCCTCAACGGCCCACTGGTTGAACCTTAATTGAATAGGCTTTGCTGCGTCAGTTATTGCCGAGATTACCATGAGCATCATCCTGTTAGGACTCAAAGGACTTCCCCAGAAAACCGCAGCTTAGGGGCATGGCGACGCTGGCGGCAGGGAGTTTGATGTCAGCCCTTCGGCTGGTTCGCTCAAGGTCAGATGCCGGTGTGTTGCAAGCCGTTGATGTTCTGGAATTCTGGATCCTTGAACGACCTTCTCAAAATCTCGTATCGAGCGATGTTCATCGGATGTTGCATGTTGATTTTCCACCGGCTAACGCGGGCGTCAGAGGCGTCGGTAAGCTCTTTGACTAAATTTAGGCCACGAGCCTGATCGAGCATCGTCGTTAGTGTGCTTTTGGGGACTTGGGAGATCCTAGAGATGTCAGAACAGCGCATCGATTGATTGGGCTGCAGCAGCTCCTGCCGCCAGAGGACATTTTCGACACACAGATACCGTCCTGAAAGTTGGTCCTGAAATCTGCCAATGATTTGAGAGACACCGTGAAGCCTAGAAAAAACAGGCTCAAGTACCTGAAGCCCGAGAGCGTCGTCGCGGGTGCGACAAGCAATGCCTGAATGCTCAAGAATGGCCGTTATTTTTGTGATCATTCTTTGGGAGGGCCAATAGTGCTGACCATCGAAACTGAACGAGTCCTGATCGGTCAGTTTATGGAGCAGTCGATGAATAACCTTNGGAGCGAGATCGANGGCTGCGCAGAGTTCAGCCTCTTGCCAAGGTTTGCTGNATTCAAACCAAGAAAGAAGCGCATAGTCTTTAATTAAGANAGCTGGAAAGCTTCGCTTGGTGACNGTTTGGCCTTGATTAAGGGCNACGGCAAAATTGGTATATCGATTAACAGCGCTNACCTCCGAAGGGGTAGATAGGGCACCATGATCTCGAGTCAACGGAGCGAAACGGGTTTCAAGTTGAGCGGTTTTGTTTTTGGATAATGACGGAAAGAGTGGAAGCATCGCCGGCCCCCCCGTGGTTTCCTCCTACCTTATAACAAATGATAATGAATTCAAAAAATGAAACCATTTAGCGCTGAGATTTGGGGTTTCCAGGCAGCTCCCTGACCTGAGACCTGCTCTGAGCTTCAGCAAGAAGGTCCAAGGCACGGGGTTCAATACCCGATCCAGATGCCCTGTTGAGAGGGGTACGCAAGGCAATTAAGCTAGGGTTTTTAGGTGTTTAACAAATCGGGCGAGCACGTCCGGTGGTTGATAACCAACAACAAAGAGGTCTTTAGCGGTATAGGTAGGTACACCGGTGATGCCGTTTTCCCAGGCGCGTTGCCAATCAGCGTTTACTGTAGTGCTGTAGAGTCGATTCGCTAAAACTTCTTCCGCTCGTTCCAAGGGTAAGCCCAATTCTCGGACAATATCCAGCAGCACTGCTGGATCGCCAATATTGGCGCTCTCCGAAAAATAGGCCTGAAACAAGCGATTGTGCCATTGTTCTCCAGCGTTTGTTTCATGGTCGGCCCAAGCGCCAAGCTCTTGCGCTAGGCGGCTGTTATAGGTCATCGTCCGGCTGTTATAGGGAAGTCCTGCATCTTGCATTAAGTCACGGAATCGATCGCCCATTGCCTTTAAGTCATCAGGCGATCGATTTTTAAACATCGTTTGAATCGAGAGGCCTTCAGATGGTGTATCGGGGTGTAGCGGAAAGTGGATGTATCGGGTGACGATATCAAATTCCTGTTTGAGCGCTTCGATACTCACGGTACCAAGATAACACCAGGGTCAGACGTAGTCTGAATAGATCTCTATAACAATCGGGCTTTCCATGGATGGTCTTTCCTGCTTGAGTCACCACTTACGATGACAGTTAAAAGTTCAGTGCAAACAACAGTTCAATGATTCCGGAAGGCTGGTTTCAAAGGAACGGGGCGCTTGAGTAGAGCGACAATTGAGTTGCTCTACTCAAGCATTAAAACATGTCGAGAGATTTCTGGATGCAGCCTCCTCAATTTAAGCTGAGCCTAATGGTGATCAGTATTTTCCTAGTCAAAGCCGGATGAGATTTAAATGACCGGCCTTGAAGAACAAACATACTATTTTACCGGCCTGTGCTAGGACTTTTACTTCGTTAATACAGCTTATGCCTTCGAATTATCCGAAAAATGCCATCGACTCTGTATTGCTAAACGGGAATTGCTGATCGAGGTTGTTGCCTTCGAGGTTGAGGAGCTTTCGTAAGGCTTTATGTACGTGCTTCGGGTAGATGATGCTACCACTCTGCGCATCCTCTTCAAGGGTTACGGGATTAATGGCGATTGCATTGTGTAGGGGATCGGTCACACCCACTGCGCGATCTCCCCAAGCTGGGTTTGACTGCATGACAAGCATCGAGCCAATTGGCCAATGATCTTTGCCTTGTTGGGAATTGTAGTGAGGCGTTCGTCCAAAATCTGATCCAACGACGACCGTTAAACGATCGGCATACCCGCCTTGTTCTGCCAACTGCCAAACTAAATCGATGGCCTCGTTTAAGTACGACAGTTGCGCCGTATGCATGGTGTCATGGTCATCGTGGGTATCAAAGCCATTCAGATGTACGTCGGCTGCGCTGGAAACACCCGCTTCAAAGATAGCGCTAACCAACTGGATTTGACCTTTGGTGTTGTTAAAGCCTTCTATCGGTTGAAAGATGGTCTCCCGCTTCGGCAGATAGGCAGCAAGTTCCGCCAGTTCGCTCTTGCCCTCTAGCGCCTGACCATATGCGTTCAAATTACGTTGCTGTCGGCCAAGTAGCGATGTATTGGCTTTTAGGCGCTCGAGCCTTTCTCTACGAAACCGGTCGATCAGATTCAGATTGTCAGTATTTCGGAAGTAGATTGGGCCATCATAATCGTTGTGCTCGCTGGCTTGATGGTAGCCCGCGAGATTGGGCTCTAACACCCTGCCGAGTTGCTCAGGGTTGTCTTGTAAGCGCGTAAAGCGAACCACGTTTTGGGTGGCTCCAAAGCCGCCGAAATTGACGTAAGGCATAGCTGATTCTGGCGAGTGGTGCGCGGCAAATAAGGCGGGCAGCGAGGGAAAGCCCTCGGCATTGCGTCCACTCCAATTGTGTAGCACCCCAGTGGTGTGAGAGTTGGTTTGGGTGTCGATGCCATTGATAACCAACATCTTCTTGTGATGGCGCTCAAAAAACGTTTCGTTATTGCCAAAGGGAGCGTAAGCAATCCCTCCTGCCGTGAGAGGCTCGGCCGATTTAGACCAATTGGTGATGACCTTTTCACCAGGTTGGTTTACTTTTGGGGCGCAATAGCTGGTGACATCCCAGCCGCCTTCGGCCTGAATTTGAAGCAAGAGAGGGCCGCTATAACCGTTGGTAATGAGTGCCTTCGAGAGCAATGGTGTGCCGAACAAGGGCAGGGCGCTAGATTGGGCTAGGGCTTTGAGTAAGGTTCTTCGTTTTATCATCGCCGCTACTCGTGTAAGAACTTGAAGTCAGTCATAAGATAAGTCAGTACCGTCACCCAAGCGCTTTTCATGCCAGTGGGGTCAGTAGTGTTTAAGGGCGCGCTGCGCCAGTTGTGGTTATTGCAGGTTTCATCTGGCCAGTTCTGTAATCCGTTTTTGTTCTGATTTTGCTGTAGTTTCAAATCTTCAATCAGTAGTGCAAAGGTCGCATCACGTTCGGTTGCATCTTGCGTGACCGATTCTCCTAAGAGCTTCCAGTGCAAAGCTTCAACTTGTGCTAGGAGTTGAGGTTTACCGACCTCTTCGCTCTCAGAGGTTTCCAGCAATTGAAATGTGATTTGGACTGGCGCCTCGCCGGCTTGTTCGCCTGCAGCAACTAGGGCAAAAGTGTGTAAGCCTGATTGCGTTAGGTCGAAGGGAATGACGACAGCACCATTACACGCCAGATTGAAGTATTGGCCGTCGGCGTTTCCGCAGCCATACACTTGGGTGCCTTCCGGTGCAGTCTCAAATTCAATGGTAGTTACTTGGCCATCAGGTTGGGTGATCTCGATTCGGTCGAGGTGTGCATCACGATTCCCCTCGGTTTCGGAATAGAAATCGTTGGTAAACGACACAATAATGGCCTTGGATCCGGCCTCAATTTCTTGAGTGACGTTTAAAACGGTCTGGAAATCACTGTTGGCAACCGCCAGGTTCTGGCTTTCAAGAACCCGGGTGGTTGGCGTGGTGGTAGCTTCGATCTCGGTAAACAGCCGGCGCTCTCCGCTGGGTAAGTCAAATTCTCGACTGACAATTTCACAGGCGCTAGAGAGTGCCATTTTTTCAGCAATGTTGAACATGATCGACGACATGTTGTCTGCGCGGCGAGTCACATTGCGAGCATCAATTCCGCCGTAGAGAACGTTCAGGTCATCAGTGAGAAAAGAGTACCGGGTGTCAAATTGCCACTCCGAGAAATGGCCGTCGCTACCCCAGTAAAAGTCACTGAGATGAAAGAACTTCGCCTCGAGCTCCTCGGGAGTCAAGAGTCGTCGAGTGCCCGCATCTCCAACCGATGCTTGCGCCTCATTGGTGCTGGCTGCCCGAAACCAGGGGCTTAACAGTAATTCGACAATAAGGTCACGACCATTAAAGGCGGGCCCGCCCGCAATGCCGCGCGCGAAATCGGCGCCAAGGGTTTCGATGAAGTCGTTCTGGGCTTCAAATAGGGCCAACCGGGTGGTGAAGTCAGCATCCGATTCAACCTCAGGGGCCACCGCAACATTGCCACCCATTAGGGCGGGCCACCAAAACTTCACGGCAGCTTCTGCGAACCAAGGGTCCTCCACCATCGTGGCTGCTGCCCATTGCAGGCTATCAGTATCCTCCGGCGCACTCGTTGATAAAAATCCTGGATCACGCATATCTTGGTACCAGGTGTCGCCTGGCTGATAACCCAGGCTGACTAAATTTTCCAGCGAGCCGTCGAGTGCAATTGTCAGTTCTACCGCCTCACTGCCATATTGATCTCCCTTGGCAACGAGCTCAAAGCGATGTAACCCCGATTCCTGAATCGTCACAGGGAATATGATTTTTCCCGAGCACCACTGCGCATAACCATTTTGCTCGGGGCTCCCGCAGCCAATGGTGATGGTTTCAGCGGGCAACGACTCAAATTCGACGATTGAGGTTGCTGCAGGACCGATAATGTTTAAGGCGTCGTAGAAAGCGTTTCGATCGCCATCTGGACCGCCTTCATCATTATTAAAGGAGACCTGAACATAAAGGGTTCCTGGCGCAAGCGTGGCCGATAAATTGGAGACGGTTTCAAATGCCGTATTGGCAACCTCGATGGTCTCACCGTTGATATGGGTCGAGCTTAACGTGGGGTCCCCGGGGGCTGACTTGTAGTTGTCCGGCAGGGCGTCCATACCGCCCCAGGATTCATTGTAATACCCAACATCGCCATAGCGCTCAAAGGCGCCGGCAAGGGGGTCCAGCACTTGATGGCAAACAGTACAGGCGGGGGTCCGCAAAGTCGGATTATTGGTGTCGGCGAGCGCTGCGGGATCGGTGGTTCTTGGGGCCGACTTCTCAATATCTACACCTAAAAAGTGAAGAAAGGTCCAGCGTGCCCTCGCTCTATTACGGTTGGTTTCCGTGCTCGGATAGCGGTTAAGAAAGGCTTGGGTGTTGAGAACGCCAGCATGGGGATAGTTGATAAAGTCGCTGTGGTTGGTGATTTTTTTCGATTGAAAGTCAGTTTCCTCTTCCTCGATAAACTCATCCAAGGGAACCTGACCCCGATGATACCCAGGTTTAAATACCCGGTGGTCGTAGCAGGCCTCGTTAGGAAATTGTTGGCAGAAGTCGAGTAATGTTTCATCATCGCTGATCGAAAAGTCGGCGCCGCCATTGAGAAAATCGTTCACCGCATAATTCATCATCATGTAATCAGCGGTGAGCACTTCGCGATAATCCCGGTCGTTGCCCACAATGTAAGCAATCAATTCCACCGGTGCTCGGGTTAATCCCCAGCGCCAGTGATTGTATTTTGGCCAGCGAAAAAAACGCTCCTCAGCTTGCGCTTGGGCTGCAACAAACGCGTTGGTGGCGATCGGATAGTTCGCATTGCCTTCTATGTTGCTCTGCTCTAGAGGCATTCCCTCTAGGAAGGCATCGGTGAGCAAGCGATCATTGGCAGCGCGGGTAAGAAACTGGTGAAATTCAGGTGCTTGGGTAACCTCACGCAGCGCAAGGCGTAAGCCGTTGATATCCTCGCCCGTAAGCAGGTCGTACTCGCTCGCGGAAGGATTCCGGCCGAGCAAGAGCATACTGGCTCGACGCAGCGTTTCTTTTGAGTTTAACAGCGCGGTGGATTTAAAGAATCCCTCACCACTTGCTGTGTCTGGGGCTTTTCCAGAGCTGCTAATTCCGGCTTCCGTTTCCACCAGATCGACGAACTGCTCAAGGATGGCATAACCGGCAGACGTGCTGCTGAGAACGGTTCCTCCACCGTGTCCCACTCCTCGAGCTTTGTTCAACAACGTAGCCCCCGCCGGGGCAGTAGTTGCGGTACCCGCAATGTAATCCTTGAGTGTCTCGAAATTTTCAGAGAGGTAAGCAGTGTCGGTCTTGCTGAGGTAAACCAATCGGGTGCCTTGAGCGCTACCGCTGCCGTTATGGCAAACATAACAACGGTTAAGAATGACATCGGAAACCGCGTCATTAAAATAGGTTTGGGCCGAATTGTCGCTTCCACCACTGCCACCAGCACCATTGTCGGTATTGCCACCCCCACCGTTCCCTGAACCCGTATTGCCGTTACCGCCACTTGTACCTTGGTTGGCGGCGATGGAGGCAAGGTAAGTTCCAATATCCTCACTGGATTGACGCGTTCCAGCGCTGCTCACGGCGCCCTGGGTGAGGGCTGTCCCCGTAAATCCAAAAAGATGTCGGATGATGAGTAGACCATCGGTAAGCGGGGTAACGTCGCCGCTGGCGTCGATATCCAGGGTATCAAGATTGTCATTGAGATATTGGGTAATCGCTGAAGGGTCTGCGCGTTGAGCGTCGGAGGCGGTGGCACCTTGGGAGAGCGCGGTACCGGTAAAGCCAAATAAGTGACGAATAATCAGCAAGCCATCGGTGAGCGGTGCCTCCGATCCATCTTGATCGATGTCCAGGCCCTCATTCGCCTGTGCGGTTGGGGTGGTAACGGTCAATACCAGCAGCGCTAGCAGACAGGCAACCCAGAAAAACCCTTGATGTAATCGCAATGATTGCANGCTTTGCCACCTCATTATGTCGCTTAGTGGTTCAACCCACCAAANAGAGTATAGGTTCGAGCGCCCCTGCTGCCAAGATGCATCTCAAGGCCTTTCCATTGCCCAGTCGAGACCCAGCGGNGNCGGTAATCAGGGTCTGCTCCAGNGTCTNCTCCAGTGTCTACTCCCAGAGACGATTTGAGTAAGCTGGAGGCCGACCGTTATTCGTGATCAATGTCGATAGGCCGGTAGTAATCCCGCCCAGCACTGACGTATTCGCCCATCATTTTTTGGAACTGCTCGCCGGCTGAGCCTTCCTCGGTAAGGGTGAGATTTTGGCGAATAAAATTGACGCTATCAGGATTCAGCGTTCTGGCGAGCTGCCAATAATGATCGGCCTTGGCCGCATCGCCATGTTGACGGAACAAATTCCCCAAACAAAAGGCCGCATCGGCTTGTCGCTGAGCGGGCGTATGTTGGCGAATTTGAGCAGTAATGGTCTCGACGGACTGGATATAGCGGCTTTGGGCGCCGGATTGAATCCAATCTTTTAGGGCGGGCTCATAAACGTCGGTGCCAAATGTAATGGCCTGTTCGCCCTCACCAAAACTATGAATCATGGAGTAAGTGCCCTCATCGATACGAACAATTCTCCCCGTTTCATCAATCCAGGCGGCTGAAGGTACGTTGACAAAATTGAAGGCGCTGCTGACTCGATGGTCCTCATCAACGATTTGCACATAAGTCGGCGCGGCAGCATCAAAAATAGGGCCCGCGACGGCTTCACCGCCGGTATCTTCGGCGACGCAAATTAGCACAAAATTAGGATCGTTAAGTTCTTCGTAAATACGTTGCCACACGGGCACGTCAAGGAAGCAGCCTCACCAAGACGACCAGGTAACGATGAGGGCTTTCTTACCTTTGAGGTCAGTGATGTTGAAGATATTGCCCTGGCGATCAGTCAGCTCGAGACTCGGAGCCATGGCCTCGGTCATCATGTTGTGTCGTTTCGCTGGAATTTCAGCGAAGCTCCAGACCCGGGCCTCGTGATCTGCCACATAAGGCTGCTCTAGCAGGTCGGCGAAAGCCGTTAAATCAAACCAAGTCTGATCATCTTGCTCTACCAAAAGCGCAGTGGTGAGCGGGATACATAAGTCACCGTGGCAGACCCCTTCAGGTTTGACCTCAAAGCCATTGATGTTGATTAAGTCGTCGGGTCGGATGAGTAATGCCTCTCCGGCGGCATGTTCGGCGAGTTCGACCTGCCGTCCCTCGTAAAGGACAGTGACGCTACCTTCTGAATGGATGGAACTCGAGGCAAAAGGGTGCCTGAGTTCGGGATATGCCATGAATGCTGAGGCCATAGACGTCACCAAAAGAATTACGATCGTAGATCATACGTGCTGTTCAGTGAAATGTCTCGATAGTTGATTCTGACCTTTGCATGACCGTCTCCTCTCCAAGACCGAAACGAAGAGTTCGGCCAATCTTAGCTTAGAAGTTGTGGCCAAAAGCTCGGTCAATTGCTCAAGGTCATTGGGCAGCGAGCAGTTTTGAGGTTTCTTTAAGGGTTAGGGGGTTCAGCGTGTATCATAGAGCGTCAACAGGTCAGTGAGGGTGACTGGCGAGATGGAATGGGTTGTTAAGGTGCGCATGCTCGTTAAAGCGTAATCACCAACCCAGAACGGTGTCGTTAAAGCGCTATCATCGAGACCTTGTTGTTTCAGCGTTGTGAGAAGAGGGAATGGGTGATGATAGACGAGACCAAAAGCAAAGCCACTGATGCAGTCGATAGGTCAAAGGCCGGCAAAATGATGTTGAATTCCCTCAAAACCAAAGATCGCTTTAGCTCGAGCCCTAGGCCAGTAGCAGTAAAGACTGGTCGATGGCTATGAGAGATGGACCCTCAGGTCAATCAATGTCGGATTGGCAAAACGTTTTCCAGGAGTCGCCCCCCGACCTGCCCGAGTACCTCAGTCAATGGTTACTGGATGAAGGTTCGCTGACGGTGAAAATGCAGGCCATTTGCGAGGAACCTTGCAAGGTTAACCTGCTGCATCAGGATGAGATTGCGATTGAAAAAGAAGAGGCAGAACTGCTCGGGTTACCCGTGGGCTCGAGCGCTTGGGTCAGAGAGGTCATCTTGCAAGGGTGCGCTGAAGACTGGGTCTATGCCAGAACGATTATTCCTCCTGCGGCGATGACTGGGCGTCTGGAGAGCTTGTTGACCTGCCCAACGAAGCCTTTGGGAGTTTGGTTGTTCAGGAAGCCGGCAATCCCCCGAGAGGAGCTTGAGATAGGACGAATGTCTGCCGATGCCTTAGGGCTTGGGATAGCGACGATCGATAGCCAAGCCTTGCTTTGGGCGCGGCGATCCCGTTTTAGGCTAGCCGCTGGCGGGATCTTGATCAAGGAAGTTTTCCTGCCAGATTTTGTGGCGTTTTTAACCGAAAATCAGTCGAGGGACCCTCGGCTCAGCAAGAGGACCGTGTGATGCAAGGAATTTTGGAGACCCTCTATCTCGGTTTACCGATTTTGTTAGGCCACTTCGGTGTCGCGTTGTTCATGCTTGCACTCGGGATCGTGCTTTACTTGCTCATTACGCCGGTCAATGAATACCGGCTAATTCGAGAAGGCAATTCGGCCGCTGCTGTGACCTTGGGTTCAGCGATGCTGGGTATTGCCTTGCCCCTAGCCTCTGCCTTGGGAGGAAGTGTCAATGTTTGGGACATTTTGATCTGGGGTTCCGTCGCGATTGTTTTGCAACTCACAGTGTTTTTTATCGTCGACTTACTCTTGAGAGGTTTGGCTGATCGAATTCGAAACAATGAAATGAGTGCGGCTTTGATATTGGGCGCGACCAAGTTGTCCATTGCCTTATTGAATTCGGCAGCCATTGCTTATTAACGAGATAGATCACGCAGCGATGCGAGTATCATACCGGTCAGAAAAGAAACCACTGATGGCATGGATCGGCATTGTATGCGTAGCAGTGATCTGCCTTGCGGAGGTTGGCAACGCCCGAGAGAGCATCGAAAGCCGAAAATTTTCTACGCCCCAAGGGACGGCCTTTAAAGTTGATGATGGCGTATGGTTGACTGCCAAGCATGTTGCGATGGCCTGTAGTGAGATGGTGATTGAGCAGCAGCCTACATCAAAGCGCGTAAAAGCTCAGCGACTGCATCCGCAAGTCGATGTCGCGTTGTTGTTCACGGACGCCGCCATCGGTATTTCTGGCTTAGCCATCGCCGAGAAGCTCCCAACGATAGGAGAAACCGGATTTTTGTATGGCTATCCAAAAGACCAACCCTTGGATTTAAAGCAGCGGCTACTCGGAACAAGATTCTTGAGGTTAAAGCTCGGTGAGCAGGGATTGGTGCGTCAGAAAGTAGCCTTTTGGTCAACCTTAGAGCGCTATCCCAGAACGGCTTCCCCGCAGTTGGGTGGGGCGAGTGGTGCTCCAGTCATTGACGCCGCTGGAGCCGTCATTGGGTTGCACATTGCCAGTGTGCCGAGACGAGGACGAACTTTTAGTATTACGCCCGAAGCGTTGTCTTTGTTCGTCCCTGAAGTGGATGACGGTGCAGAAGATGCTGTAGATATCGTCAGGCCACACAGCGATTCAGCGCCTGCTTGGAGAATCAACGGTGAGGTGTTGCGCGGTTTCGAGACGATTGCTCGTGTACGATGCTTGCCCGAAGGACCTTAAGCGGATTGTCGTTGTCTTGGAGCTTGCTTGATCTGCACACTGATGGCATTGCCCGGTGGCGAGTGACATGGGTTAAGTCATTACGCGGACGGAAGAGACGACGAGACGAAAGCGGGCTAACGATCCCAAGCCCCCTGTGATGCGACGGTGCTCCTCTTTATAGATCGGTTACGAGCTGATCTTTTGCATTGCCGGAAACGCCACAAAAGCCAGGCTCGATACTGCCCTGCCAGCGGTGCATAGACGATAGTCAAGTTTCCGCTCGATGGAATAGGGTCCGCAACTAGCTTTGCCATAATTCGCGGTTGCCCAGCACGCTTTTCAGTTGCGCAGCATCGTCGGTCATGATGCCGTCGACGCCTAGGTCGATCAAACGATTCATGTCCTTTGGTTCATTAATTGTCCAGACGTGCACAGGAAGCTCAAGCTTTCTCCATGTTTCAAGCATTCGTTCGTCCAGTAATGCCAGACGGCCTGCTTGCTCCGGAATTTGGGCACAGGCGCCTCGAATTTTTGGTGTGGGGAAATGAAAACTTCGAAGTTTAGCCCAGAGCACTTCCTTGGGCGAAAGGCTCGTACAAACCTGAGGGTAATCAGCTCGAAGACTTTGCAGCCGCCGATGAGAGAACGCGCCGACGCAAATTCGGTCTTGGCAGCGAAGGCGCTTAATCAAGGCCTTAAAGGGCGCAACCGTGGCATCTGCTTTCATGTCGATATTGATGAAGGTATCAGGAAATGCTGTCAACAGGTCTTCCAGAGATGGGATGGGGTGCTCGCCAGCAACGCGTGCTTTTTGAATCTCAGCATAGTCCATCTCGGCAATGCGACCTGTCCTGTCGGTGACTCGATCCAAGCTTTCGTCATGAAATGCCAGTAAGTAGCCATCTCTCGAGCAGTGAATGTCGGTCTCCAGATAGCGATACCCGAGTGCAACTGCGCCTTCAAAGGCAGCCATAGTATTTTCAGGCCCTGATAGATGATCGCCTCGATGGGCGAATGCAAGGATGCCTGCTCGTACTAAAAAACCTGACATTATTTGCTGGGCTCGATTTGCTCGCGTTTGGCTCGCAATTCGGTCGATGAAATGTCAGCACGAAAAAGCGCCTCGTCGACCATTGTACACCTCGCTCTAAGGTCTGCAGAGATTGTGATGTCGGCGAGGTTACGATATTTCCCTTCGTGTAAGCGGCCAAATACCAAGAAGTTTGGGCGGCGCGATAGCAATTGCGCAATGGCTTCGTCTCGAAGGCTTGCTGAGCCGTAATAGTCAGGTTGTTCGATTCGGATGAGCGTGTCGATACCAACAACGAAGGTAGCATCAGGAAAAAGTGCGGCTTTCTCGAGGAATGTCGGAGCGTTCGTCAGAATGACATTGCCATGCTGGGACAAAGCGGGAACACGTTCTGCCAAATCAAAATAATCAAGACCCGCTTTGTCGACGTTGTGCACAGACAATTCGAAATGTAGGGGCAGGTTGAGCAGTTGCTCGGCGATGGTTTTCATTTGTAAGTGACCCGAGTGCACGGGATTAAAAGCGCCGGGGAAAAGTACTGGAGCTGCAAGGCCCGGCTCGCTGGCGGCGGTGGTGGGGCCCATCACCGATTGCCATGAAGTCTTACTGGGTGCTCGCTGGGCCTCGACCTGACAGTCGCTGCGGAGTTCAAAATGGGGGGGCGCTATGTCAAGGTGCTGGCAGAGTAAGTCGATGGCCATTGCAAGAAGGTCATTTTCTTGTCGTTGCCTTCGCTCATGGCCTGCTGCCGAGGGCGTTGTCTCGCTGTCTCGGGGAAAACGGATCGTCAGAAGCCGAGACTCGTGCTGAGCGTGGATGGCGATAAATGCGCGATCGCTTCCAGCTCGAGCGCGAGTTGTCGCTAAGGCGCAGCAGATGCCTAAGCCAAACGGCGCCTCAACGCTATTGGTCATCAAAGTTTGGGCTCGATGGTAAGCGGTGACGGCCATCTGTCGTGCAACCAAGGCGCTGGCGGATGAAGTCGGCGAGTAACCGAGACCCTCGGCAAGGGCCTTATTGCTATAGGGAATGGTTGCCTCGAGCACAGTACCCGAAGCACCCGGCTCGGTCATCAGGGACGAGAGTAATAAACTGCCGCCCCCGGTGATCCAAAAAACACCCGCTTGCGGCGTGGCATGAATGGCGCGAATGGTGTCGGCAAATGGCATCGAGTGGGCCTGATGGTATAATTATCGCTAATCTAAGTTGTTGCCGGATTAAAAGGAAGTCTTTCAAATGCAATTAGGCCTTTTGCTTGTCGCAACCCTATTCAGCAGTGCCGCTCAGGCCCAAGAGAGTGTGTTCACCACTCTGTCACCTGAGGAGTTGGCGGAGTACCAATTTGATGATTCAGAGATCCCCTTTGAGGTCTCCGATATTAACCTTGGGCAACGAGCGATCATGGAACGTCAGCGGCGTCAAATCAGAGATCTCATGCAAAGGCACTTCGGCTCGGATCGGTTGCGAGGTGATGATGCCGATTTGGTTCGGTTTCAGCAGTTGATCGATGATCAGCGTATCCGATCGAGCGATGTCTCGACTTGGCAGGCGCTTGGCATTGCCTTCGGAGATTTGTTGGTCGCACGGCACGGTTTGCAGTGGGTTGTGTACGAGGATGAATATGGCGCGAGCAAAGCCTTGCGTTGGCGGCAAACAGACAACTTTGTTTTTCCGGTCACGTTATTTTCCAAAAGGGTGCAATTTGAAGAAGCCATTGATGTGGTGAATCTTTACGCCGAATTGAGTCAAACCATTACAGCTTTTAAGGCCCGTCCTGAACCGCTTCAGATGCCGTGAAAAACGCAGTTATGACTAGGTTATCTTGACTGATTCCGGTATCCTTGGCCGCGTTAAAGGAGAGCGGTGATTATGAAAGCATTGTTGAAAGTTTTGTTCGTCGATTCCTTGGTGAATATCCTCGGGGATTTGTTTGAGCAACCGTTGGTAAACTGGGCGTTTATTGGTTTGGGCTGGCTCTCAGTATTGGTGATGATTACCAGTATTTTTCAAACCGTGGGCACGCTGTAAGTTGATCCACGCCAAAGGGCCTCTGTCGCCCTGATGTCGTACCCCAGAACCTCGAAGGCAGAAGTACGCATAAAGATCGGCGGTAAACTGTTGGATAAAGGACCGCTGAAGGATTGTCTCAGGTCGTCGGACGACTAGCGCCGATCAGATTCCAATTAGGCTTGAAGGCCGCTGAGCGTCGCTGAAATGTTGGACGTCGCGAGACCGTTAAGACTCACTAGACGCTGAAAGTTGCATGACCGCACCCCACTCTACACCGCTAAAAACCGCAAGATCCCTCAAGAGACCTAAGACCGTCAACAGCGTCTAAGAATGCCAAAAAGTTGCCAAGACCACGCAAGAGCATCAGACGACCTGCCAATAGACAGGTCTGGGTGAGCTGTTAGCTTGCCCGCCGTGAGACCGAAGTCATCATTAAAGGGCCATCAACAAGAAGATAAGCGCAAAAGCATTTTCAACCCGGCGGTTGTATGGGGGTTGCCAGAAAAAGCGCAGAGGTGTTTTAAAAGCTTCGCCTAGGGTAAGTTTAGCGAGGTTGGTCTGCTTAAGGCCATCTCTATCACGCTAGGTGAGCCTGCCTGCGGAGACCATTGCCTCATAAGTCTCGATGGAAAGTAATCCGAGTTCGGCTGCTTCGGCCTTCTCGCCCTCAGTGAGCACGTCTTGCATCAGATCAATGCGCTTCCAAAGTGCCAGCGGTATCTTGCCATCAGGATGAGGCAAATACGGCGAGGGTGAAAGGGGTTGCATCTGATGCACATAACGAGGGCAGTTAACCCAGACGTGGTCGATGCTCACAGTCACAACGAGGTTGGCTCCAGGATAGCTGGCTAGCAGCGGCCCCTCACGAACACACTTGGCATGGCCCCTCATGCGTAATCGGTTGGGCGTCTCAAAATCAACAAATAACAAGCCGACTTTGGCTTGGTGCTCAATATTGCCTAACGACATATACATGCCATTGCCATCATAGTTTGGAAAGACCAAGGTTCTGGGGTCGATGACTCTGGCAAAGCCTTGCGCGCCGCCTTTATAAGAGCAGGAAGGGAAGCCGAATTCATCAACCGTCGACAAAAAAAAGCAGTTTCTAGCGTGAATAAAATCAGCTTGCTGATCGCTAATGTCTGGTGCAACGGCGGCCTCGTGAATCCGGTCTGCCAATGCGGTCGTGCCAAATTCCGCCTGTAAGCATCGCTGCGAGTCCGTAAAAAAGCTTTCCATATCGTGGATTCCTGTTAATTGAAAAGAAAGCGTTGAGTCAGGATCAAACGTCCAAATACGATGTTGCTTTCTTGGGCTTAGATTGAGTCTGGTTAGAAAATCGGCCCAGAACAACCTCGAGCAGCCAGAGGTAACAGGGCTGCATTGGGTTGAAGCAAAATACTCAGCTGAAGCTGATATCAGTCCTTTGACAGGCTTTCGCTCAGCGCTGCCATCACCAAGTCGCCAAAGGTATCAGTAGCAACGGTTTTTTCCGGATTCGATCCACCTAAATCAGCGGTGGTATAACCCGCTTCAAATACTTGTTTCATGGCTTGCCACACCAAGCTAGCCTCCGCCTTAAGACCACAGCTCATTTCCAGGAGCATGGCGACCGAGCCGATCATCGAGTAGGGGTTCGCCATATTTTTGCCGGCGATATCGGGGGCAGAACCGTGAGAGGGTTCATAATACGCTTTGTCGGGCCCTACACAGGCGGAAGGCATTAAGCCAAGCGAGCCCAGTATTCCACCACCTTGGTCGGAAAGAATGTCGCCAAACATGTTCTCCATTACCATGACGTCGAATTGGCCAGGGTTCAAGCAGAGGGCGGTCGCCGCAGCATCCACCAACATTGGAATAACCTCAATATCCTGAAACTCGGCGTGTACCTCGTCGAGAATCTCATTCCACAGAACGCTCGACATCAGTACATTGCTTTTGTGGATGTTGTGTAAACGCCCCTTTCGAGCCCGTGCCTGCTCAAATGCAACGGTTAGCACTCTTCTGATTTGAGCTTCATCGTAAGCTAAGGTCTCATGGACGTAGCGCAAGCCTTGATCGTTAACACCTCGATCTTTGGCGCCGAAATACAACCCGCCGACTAGCTCTCGGATCAACAAAATATCGATACCATCGGCGATAATTTCGGGTTTTAACGGTGAAAAATGCGCCATATTTCGACTCAGATAAATGGGACGGAAGTTGGCATAGGTTTGGTATCGCGCTCTAAGGGGAAGAATCGCTCCCCGTTCGGCTTGCTCCTCAACGGGAATCGCTTTCGATGCTTCGTAGGATAGGCCTACAGGGCCTTTTAAAATAGCATCGGCAGAATCACAGATGTGTTTGGTTTCCTCGGGGAAGCTTTTTCCATGGCTAAAATAAGCATGTGCGCCGAAGGGTGCTTCGATGAGGTCAAAGGCGAGGTCGCGGTGTTCGCTGAGAACTGAAAATACTCGAGTCGCCTGGGCCATGATTTCAGGGCCGATGGC
>NZGC01000080.1 GCA_002689445.1 Gammaproteobacteria bacterium | reverse complement strand
GGCGGCTCGGTCAATGCCAGTGGCGGAATTCAAATGATGCCCGATAAAGCCCTCGATCAGGCGGAAGACTATGATTTAATTCTGGTCGTTGCAGGGGTTGATGTCCGTCAACACAGTTCGCTTAAGGTGCTCGATTTTCTAAAGGTCCGGAGTCATTCCCTCAATTTATTGGGCGGACTATGCACAGGTCCTCTGGTCTTGGCCCAAGCTGGCTTGCTTGATGGTTATTCCTGTAGTGCCCATTGGGAATGTCTTGCTGCTCTGCAAGAAGAACATCCCAGGGTTTACTGTAATAATAATTTGTTCACCTTTGACCGAAACCGCATTACTTGCACCGGCGGAGATGTCTCGCTACACATGATGCTGCACTTAGTGGGTAATCACCATGGCGCGGGATTGGCGAATGAAATTTCAGATATGTTTGTCTGTGATCGTATTCGGGAAAGTCAGGAACCACAGCGATTGCGCATGCAGAAGCATGTTTTTACCAATCAACCAAAACTCGCGAACGCGGTCGAGCTGATGGAAGCCAATATAGAAGAACCGATTGAAGTCAGCGAAGTTGCTGCTTATTCGGGCATTTCGCGTCGACAGCTGGAGCGCTTATTTCTTAATTTTCTTGGCACCACGCCCTCTCGCTTTTATTTGAAAGTTCGGCTAGAACGGGCCCAACAATTGTTGCGCCAAACCACCTGCTCGATCGTCGATATCGCATCCATGTGCGGTTTTGATTCGACGACGCACTTCACTCGAACCTACCGTAAATATATGAGTCGGGCGCCCAAGACCGAACGAGTACTCAGTGAAGCTCCTGGCGCCAACCTTGTGTTTACCGAGGAGGCTGCCGGCTTGGTGCCCGAAGCGGTCGCAATGTCTGGACTCGCCACTGTCGCAGACTCCGCGAGCGATTTGAGTAAACATTGAAACAGCAACGCATTCACATCGTTATTGGTTGAGGTATCTTTTGCAACGTTATTCCGCTTTCAGCTTGTTCAAACATGCCCTCAGTCATCATCAGCATTGGCAGCAGGCCTGGCGCAATCCAGAACCCAAACCTTACTATGACATCATCATCGTGGGGGGCGGTGGGCATGGATTAGCCACGGCATATTATCTCGCTAAAGAGCACAACATTAAGCGGATAGCCGTGCTAGAAAAAGGCTATTTGGGCGGAGGCAATACGGGACGCAATACAACCATTGTTCGATCCAATTATCTTTGGGACGAAGCCGCACAGTTATATGAGCATGCCCTCAAACTATGGGAAACGCTGTCTCTTGAGCTGAACTATAATGTGATGTTTTCCCAGCGCGGCGTTTTGAATCTCGGACATACCCTGCAAGATATGCGAGACATCGAGCGGCGAGTGTCTGCTAACCGCTTAAATGGCATCGACGGCGAAGTCTTAGACCCTGCCGGCATCAAGAAAATTGTCCCCTTGATTAACACCTCGAAAAATACGCGCTATCCGATTTTAGGGGCATCTTGGCAGCCCAGAGGGGGGGTGGCTCGACATGACGCCGTGGCCTGGGGCTATGCCCGGGCAGCCGATGCCTTAGGCGTCGACTTGCTGCAAGGCTGCGGGGTAACGGGTTTTGACTTAGCGGGTGACCAAGTCAAAGGCGTGCAGACGGATCGATATGGGACGCTAGGGGCCGGTCGGGTAGGTTGTGTTGTGGCAGGCAATTCCAGTGTGCTTGCGGGCTATGCCGGCTTTGAGCTCCCGGTAGAGTCACACCCCCTTCAAGCGCTGGTATCCGAACCGATCAAGCCAGTATTGGATACCGTGGTCATGTCGAATCAGGTTCATGGTTACATATCCCAATCGGACAAAGGGGATTTAGTGATTGGGGCTGGCATCGATAGCTACACGGGGTATGGTCAGCGCGGCTCACTGCCGGTCATTGAGCACACCCTGGCAGCGATTCTGGAACTGTTTCCAATGTTTTCTCGAGTGCCGATGAATCGCCAATGGGGAGGGATTGTTGATACCACGCCAGACGCTTGTCCGATTATCGGTAAGAGTCCGGTGGATAATCTGTATTTTAATTGTGGCTGGGGCACCGGCGGCTTTAAGGCAACGCCCGGCTCTGGGCATGTGTTCGCCGGCTGTCTCGCTGAACAAGAAATTCCAGCCCTGGCAAAACCTTTTGGCTTAGATCGGTTTTATTCAGGGGCGTTGGTTGATGAACATGGGGCGGCAGGCGTCGCGCACTAGTCTCGGAGGCAATCGTAGTGTTAAGAATTTATTGTCCGATTTGTGAAGAAGCTCGAGACGAGCCTGAGTACCATTATGCGGGGCAGGCCCATATTGTTCGACCCAGTGATCCTGACCAATGCAGCGATCAAGAGTGGGGTGAGTATCTGTATTTTAGGAGTAACCTCAGAGGGCTGCATCGGGAAATGTGGTACCACGCAGCGGGTTGTCGTAAGTTTTTTAATGTACTTCGAGATACACAAAGTCACGAGGTTAAAGCCAGCTATCGGCTGGGTGCGACACCTCCCGACCAGGAAGAGGTGCGATTGTGAGTCAAAAATACCGTGTGGGGGCAGGCCGGTTGGTAGACTCGTCCCAGCCAATGACCTTTTGGTTTAATGGTCGGCGGTTTACGGGTTGGCAAGGGGATACATTGGCATCAGCATTGTTGGCCAATGGTGTCACCCTTGTAGGGAGGAGTTTTAAGTACGCGCGGCCTCGAGGCATTGTCGCCGCAGGGGTAGAGGAGCCGAATGCGATTTTGCAGGTTGGGGTCGGTGCAACCACAGTGCCGAATGTTCGGGCAACAGAGCAACCGCTTTATGAAGGCCTTGTTGCCAGGACCACCCATGGTTGGCCGAGTGTAAAGTGGGACGTGATGTCGTTGCTGGGGCGACTTGCAGGGGCGCTGATGCCCCCTGGCTTTTATTACAAAACCTTTATGCGGCCACAGTGGCTTTGGCACAGTTACGAGAAACTCATTCGTAAGGCAGCGGGTCTCGGTTATTCGCCATCTGAGCCTGACCCAGATTGCTACGACAAGCTAAACCAACATTGCGATCTCCTGATCATCGGAGCTGGCCCTGCAGGATTGGCCGCCGCCTTGGCGGCGTATCAAGGTGGTGCAAGAATCATTCTCTTGGATGAAAACCCAACGCCTGGGGGTTGGCTAAGATGCTCCGACGATAGGATCGATGGTGAACCCGCTGAGCGATGGGTGGCAAAGGCGCTAGAAACCTTGGTATCAGCTGGTAACGTTCAGGTTCTGCTGCGCACTACGGCAACTGGATTGCACGATGGACGATTTGTATCGGCGATCGAGCGACAGCCACCATCCGTCGCGTCAGCCGCCCTGCAGACCAGGATTAAAGAGCGGATGCATCGAATTCGAGCCGGTCAAATTCTGATCGCTACAGGCGCTCACGAACGACCCTTGGTGTTTGCCAATAACGATGTGCCGGGCTGCATGCTGGCAGGGGCTGTGTCGACTTATCTTAAAGGTTATGGGGTTAGGCCGGGGCGAGATTTGGTGGTTGGGACCTGCACCGATGCCGCGTATGCGGCAGCGTTAGACTGGCTTGCACTCGGTGAAGGTTCGGTCACGGTCGTTGATGCTCGTTCGACCGTTGACGCCAAGTTGGTCTCTGCTGTCAAGTCAGCGGGTGGCAGGTGCATTTTGAATGCAGCCGTGATTGAAGCAAAAGGCCGAACAAAAGTATCTGCGGCGGTCATCGCTACCCTCGACCTCGTTACCGGTATTATCGACAGCGAGGTGGAAACGGTGGCGACGGATGTGATTGCCACCTCGGGTGGTTTTTCGCCGGTGGTTCATCTCTCGGCTCATACGGGACAAAAGCCAGTGTGGCGGAAAGATATTGCTGGGTTTGTACCGTGCCCTGATCATCCCGACGTCTACGTTGCTGGCGCAGCAGGTGGCGATTTCTCGTTATCTGGAGCCTTGGCTCAAGGGGAGGGTGAGGCCCAGAGGGCGCTAGCTCGTTCAGTTTATCGAATCGATTTGGGGCCCGACCAGAAGGGTCGCAACGTCTGCGAGGAGCAGTGGCCCTTTGCCATCGAGCCGCTGTTCCATGTCCCTCACGTAAAACCAACTGCAAAGGCACCGCCTCAATTCGTGGATTTTCAGCTCGATGTCACCGCGGCAGCGATTGAATTGGCCACGCGAGAGGGCTTTCAGAGTGTTGAGCATGTCAAGCGGTACACGGCGCTAGGATTCGGAACAGATCAAGGCAAGCTATCTAACGTGAATGGAGTGGCAATCGCTGCCAAAGCGCTGAACCAATCCATCGAAGAAACCGGGACAACAATGTTTCGACCAAACTATACGCCTGCCAGCTTTGGTGTGATGGCGGGTCGGGACGTAGGCGGTTTGTTTGAGCCTAAGCGCTACACTGCAATGCAACCTTGGCACGAATTAAACGGCGCCAAGTTTGAAGACGTGGGTCAGTGGCGGAGACCTTGGTATTTTCCGAAGGATGACGAAACGCTTGATCAAGCCGTTAAGCGAGAATGTTTGGCGGTTCGGCAAGGGGTCGGCATTCTCGATGCTTCAACCCTTGGCAAAATCGACATTCAAGGCCGTGACGCGCGCCGTTTTTTAAATCGAATCTACACGAATGCTTGGCTTAAATTGCCCGTGGGCAAGTGTCGGTATGGCATCATGTGCGGCGAAGATGGCATGGTCATGGATGATGGTGTAACGGCCTGTCTCGGAGACCAGCACTTCTTAATGACTACCACCACAGGAGGCGCTGCAGCGGTGCTCGAGTGGTTGGAGTTATGGCATCAGACCGAGTGGCCAGATCTCGAAGTCTACTTTAATTCGGTTACGGATCACTGGGCGACGGCAACCCTCTCTGGACCCGATTCACTAGCATTGCTTAAGGGATTGACGGACATTGATTTAAGCCCGGAGCGATTTCAGTTTATGGAGTGGCGGCAGGGATTGGTCGCCGATATTCCAGCCAGAGTGTTTCGCATTTCCTTCACAGGAGAACTGTCTTACGAAATTAACGTTAACGCGAATTACGGCTTGGCACTCTGGCAGCGGTTGATGCATGCCGGCGCCGACTTCAATCTCACGCCTTACGGGACTGAGACCATGCACGTACTCAGAGCAGAGAAAGGGTTCATTATTGTAGGACAGGATACTGACGGTTCT
Organism: Gammaproteobacteria bacterium; assembly: GCA_002689445.1. Taxonomy (GTDB): domain Bacteria; phylum Pseudomonadota; class Gammaproteobacteria; order Pseudomonadales; family Azotimanducaceae; genus UBA9926. Next base: position 41,164 of record NZGC01000080.1, on the reverse strand, counting down.
GTCACACCGGAAGATCTGGGTATGCATTGGGCCCTTGCTCCAAGAAAGGCTTTTAGTTATCTGGGCAAGCGGGGTATGGCTCGCGAAGACTGTCAACGGTTAGGTCGTAAGCAACTGGTGGGCTTGACAGCCTCGGAGGAGACCGTAGTCCTCCCCGAGGGATCTCAGATTGTCTTTTCCAAGTCCACGGCATTACCGGCAAATATGGTTGGGCACGTAACGTCGAGCTATTTCAGCCCGATCCTCGATCGGAGTATTGCCTTGGCCTTAGTAGCGGGTGGGCACGCTAGGCTTGGTGAGGAGGTGCTTGTCTCAGTAGGTAAGGATCAATGGCAGCCGGCGAAGATTGTGCCCTCAGTATTTTACGATCCTGAAGGAGCCCGCCAGCATGGATAATTCGCAAAAAGGTGGCAGTGGTATCGAGCGCTTCGCCCAAATGAATCAAAGGTCTCCGGTAAAAGGACTCTCGAGATCGCCTTTGGCGGTGCTCGATAAAATCACCATCTCAGGAGAAAACCCAGTCATCCTTGAAGAGCATTCGTTGGGACAATTGGTGCTTCGCGGACAGCCTACCGTGCTCGAAGCCGCTTTAGCGTCCCTGCGTGATTTAACCTTGCCTGTGAAAGCCTTAACAAGTTGTGAGCAAGATTACGATTGTATTCGTTGGTTGAGTCCTGATGAATGGTTGCTGACACTGCCTGTCGAAGAAGTGTTTGACGTGGAAAAAGCCCTCCGTGACCAAACATCTGGCCACTGCGCGATAGTTAATGTAAGCGGCGGACAAACCGTGTTGTCGATGCAGGGCGTCCACGCGATCGATGTGCTCAAAAAATCTACCTCCTATGATACAGACCTTCGCAATTTCGAAGTGGGTAAAGTTGTCACAACGACCTTTGCTCAAGCGCAGGTGTGTCTACGACGGGTCAATGTGGCTCACTTTGAACTCATTATTCGGCGGAGTTTCGCAAACTATCTTTTCGCTTGGATTCAAGATGCGAGCGCTGAGTACGGCTTTGTTTTTAATCGATCTGATTCACAGGCGTAAGACCGCCTTCGAGGATAACTTGGCGTTGGGGGCTATCTGGAGTCAGCCGCGTTTTCGCCGACGCTTGCTGGTTTCCTCGACTTTGATTTCGGCGGGCCGCTTGACGTGACTGAATAGGAGGGAGAAAGGATCGGTCTTGTGCGGAATTGCCATGGCGTCAACAAAATAATTTTGAAAGTTGGGCTCGGTTGCGGTTTCAATCTTTTCGATGGTGTTCGCCAGCGCTGCGATTTTGTCTCGGCTCGGATAATTGAGTAGGGCAATTCGAACGCCTGTGCTGGCTGCATTGCCAACGGATTTAACTTGGCTCAAGTCACAGTCCGGAATCAGGCCAAGTAGCATGGCATACTGGCTATCGACGTTGCTGCCAAACGCACCTGCGATTCGAATATCATCCACCCGAGAGGTCGGAAATTTGTCCATCAGTAATTTGATACCGGCATAAAGTGCTGCTTTGGCCAGTTGAATTTGGCGAATGTCGTTTTGAGTAATAACCACCGGGGTGTTGGTAGTCGTCAGGCAGTAGGAATAGGTTCGACCCTGTTGAATCACGTGCTCGCTGGAGACTTTAGCGCTGGGTTGGATGACGCCGTCGGTAGAGAGTATTCCAGCCAGATACATTTCTCCGATCACTTCAATGATGCCGGAGCCGCAAATGCCTGCGATGGTCAACTGCTGGGTATCTTCCTTAAAATCGGGATCATCGGACCAGAGCTGTGACCCAATGACTTTAAAACGGGGCTTCAACGTGATGGGGTCTATTCTCACCCGTTCAATAGCGCCGGCGGCTGCGCGCTGTCCACAACTAATCTGGGCGCCCTCAAAAGCAGGTCCGGTCGGACTAGAGCAGGCTAAGAGTTTGTCTTGATTGCCCAATACGATCTCAGCGTTGGTGCCGATATCGATGAGTAGGGTGAGGCGCTTTGAGGTTTCCGGCGCCTCAGACAGGATCACGGCGGCAGTATCGGCGCCAACATGTCCGGCAATGCAAGGAGGCATGTAGAGCCGCCCTCCTGGATTTATGGTAAGCCCGATAGCCTTCGCGGGAATGTTAACGGCCGATTCCAGAGTTAGGGTGAAAGGTGCGCTACCCAGTGGCGTTGGGTCGATGCCGAGTAGCAAATGGTGCATGACTGGGTTGGCAGCAACAGACAAGCTAACGATGTGCATAAGCTCAATCCCCGCGGCCGCAGCCGAACGGCTGAGGAGTGTGTTCAGTGCAGACCTTACGACCTCGGTCATCTCAGCAGCGCCTTCAGGGTGCATCAAGAGGTAAGAGACCCTGCTCATCAGGTCTTCACCGAAGCGAATTTGTGGATTCATGATGCCATCAGAAACTAAGACCTCTCCGCTCTTTAGGTCAGTAAGGTGCAGGGCAATGGTTGTTGAGCCGACGTCAATGGCCGCGCCAAATACTTGATCGAGGAGTCCAGGCCAAATGGCAATGAGGGTTTGTCGATCTTCTTCGGTAAAAACAGCCAAAGTTACCGCGCCTTCTCCTTCGACCAGCGCGGGATGGAGATGGGCTAGGATGCTCGGGTCAACAGCGAGCCCGTTAAGGCCCCAGTCGCTGGCCAGGGCCTGACGGATCCGAGTCAAGTCGCTGATACTATGACTCAGAGTGTTTTCTGAGACTTGAACGTAATGCAGGCGAATATCCGGAGCGATATCAATAACTCGCTGGTCAGCCGATTTGCGGATGACTTGTTGATGCACTTGGGATTCCGGGGGAACGTCGATAACCAACGGGCCTTCGATCAGGGTGTGGCAGGACAGCCGACGACCGTCGGCTAAAGGCCCTTTGCGAACTTCGAATTGCCGTTCGGTGTCAGAAAAAGCAGACAAATGCGATGGGCTTGATTGTAAACCCAGTTTTGTGAAGTCGCCCTCTGAACAAATGATCTGACAGCGTCCGCACAATCCTCTTCCTCCGCAGACCGAATCGATGTCAACACCGAGCTCGCGGGCTGCTTGTAATAAGGGTGTACCACGAGGGTATTGGCCTCGCTTACCAGAGGGTAGAAAAACGATGGGGACGAGACGACTCAATGCGGACCAGAAGCAGGTGCTGCTAGGAGGCTCTGCGCCGCCGCCGGCCGCTCTCGCGACGCCCGCGGCCTGCCTCGCTGGTCTGTGGATCTCGATGCTTTGCGATCCATCGGGTGCAATCTGGATCGTGCCCCATCATCACATCTGCGCCCAATACCGCCTGCACGACCTCCTGATGCAGTGGGTTGGTGATGGCAGAGGTCATACCTGAAGCAATGGCCATGGGTAGAAATGCGGCATTAATGCCGTTCCGATTGGGTAGACCAAAACTGACATTTGATGCCCCACAGGTCGTATTGACTTTAAGCTCATCACGTAAGCGTCTTACCAAATGCATCACTTGTTGGCCAGCCGAATTGATGGCACCAATGGGCATGACCAGCGGATCTACGACGACATCGGAATGCGGTATGCCATGATCGGCGGCCCTTTCTATGATTTTTTTTGCGACCGCGAAGCGGACATTGGGATCCTCCGAAATACCGGTTTCATCATTAGAAATAGCGACCACTGCGGCTTGATGCTTAGCAACCAGGGGTAAGACGGCCTCGAGAACTTCGTCCTCTCCGGTAACTGAGTTGACCAATGGCTTACCCTGGTAAACCGCAAGCCCAGCCTCAAGGGCAGCAATGATTGAGGAATCGATGGTTAATGGCACGTCGGTGATGGACTGCACTAATTGAATACATTGCGCCAAAATTGCCGGTTCATCTGCCAGAGGTATGCCGGCGTTGACATCCAGCATTTGGGCTCCAGCGGCGACTTGAGCAAGGGCGTCTGCCTCGACTCGGTTAAAATTACCCGCCACCATTTCTGCCGCGAGAATCTTTCGGCCAGTTGGATTAATCCTCTCGCCAATGATGACAAAAGGCTGGTCAAAGCCAATGATGACCTCTTGATGGGCTGAGCTTAAGACGGTTTGAGTCATGCAGGTCTCCGGGTTGGGTCAAGGTGTGAGCGGGCCAGCAGTAGGGCATGACTCAGGAGTGCCAAAACCTTTCTGTTGAATCAAGCGTTCTAAAGCCTGATCGCTAAATTGAGTTTCAAGTGACATAGCCTCTGCTTGGGCAATCTCCTCGAGTTGTCCCTTGGCCTCAATCTCTGTGGTGATTCTTTGCCATGCCTCGAGATAAGCTTCACTGCCTCCCTTGTCAGCGCGCATGGCAGCACGGTCGATGGCTGCCTGAAATCGGTGCGATAAGGCGACTTTGGCCTTTTGCCGTCCCGATCTAACGATAATCTGCGAGGGGATATCTCGCCAGTAAATGGTGATTCGTTTCATGCAGCCACCCAAGCTAGGGGCTGCTCAAGTGGTTGATAACCAACGGCTCGATGCTGAAAGTTTAGGTTAAGACGCTTAGCGGCCTGTTTCGCGCGGTCTAAAAGTTGTTCATCCTGTTCTTGGGACAAATAAACAGCGGTAGAGTAATGACCAAAATACAGGGGTAGCAATTCCGGGTGTTGGTTGAGACCCAGAGATTCAACCACCATGGTGTCGAAATGCCGCACCAAGAAATCGGTCAACCAAAAAATGCCTGGGTCTTGAAGGTTCATTTGTTCAAATAAGGTTTTGCCGGCAAACGCAGCAAAGCAATGAGGGCCTGGTAGTCGAGAGATATGTGGGTGAGCTTCGATCAGTTCGTCAATCTTTCCCTGGGTGCCACAATCTCCATAGGCGATAAAGATTTTTTGATAGCGAGATTCGGCGAGTTTGATTTTGCTCGCCAGTAAAGCCGGAATTTTTGCTGGTGTGTTGTGTAATGCTGCGTCGAGACACTGTAGGGTCATATGGTGCCACGCGTTGAGGGTCTTGAGATGCTGTATTTCTCGCGCTAATGCTCCGCAAGCGATCACAAGACAGGGGTCAGGCATGCAAGCCTCTTCGTTCGTCGATCAATCGCGTCGCAAGATCGGCGGCTTCGGCTGCATCCCGACAGTAAGCATCAGCGCCAATCGCTTGACCAAATTCTTCGTTCAGTGGTGCGCCACCGACCATGACAATGTACTGTTGGCGAATGTTGCGTTTAACCAATTCTTCGATCACAACCTTCATGTAGGGCATAGTCGTGGTCAGTAACGCTGAGAGGCCAAGAATGTCGGGTTGGTGTTGCTCTAGTGCTTCGATGTATTCATCAACAGAATTATTGATACCAATGTCAATGACTTCAAAGCCAGCACCTTCCATCATCATTCCGACCAGATTTTTACCAATGTCGTGAATATCGCCCTTAACGGTGCCGATCACCATTTTACCGATGGGTTTAGCGCCGGTCTCTGCAAGTAATGGGCGTAAGACTTCCATCCCGCCTTTCATAGCGTTAGCCGCGAGCAAAACCTCCGGGACGAATAAGATCCCATCTCTAAAATCGACGCCGACGATTTGCATACCGCCGACGAGCGAGTCATTAAGGACTCGGTCCGCACTCCAGCCTCGCTCTAACAAGATTTCAGTGCCCTCTACGATTTCATCTTTCAATCCGTCATAGAGATCATCATGCATTTGTTCGACGAGCTCGGCATCGTCAAGCTCGTTCAGGTCAAAGTCGTCGTCTTCATCGGTCATGGCTGCACCCTCAATAATCCTGGTCTTCAAAGGAACCTTTACGGCGATCCATAAAATCAATGAGTGCTTCGTCGATCGCTTCGTCGAGGGGCGGCGCTTGGTAGGCAGCGAGCAAATCCTTCCATTTTTGGTGCGCACGCGCTTCAGCGCTCAAAGCGCCATCGGCTTCCCATTGTTCAAAACTGTTATTGTCTGCAATGGTGGATCGGTAGAAGGCTTGCTCAAAATTGGCTTGCGTGTGCGCCGCGCCTAAGAAATGGGCCCCGGGACCAATTTCTCGAAGTGCATCCATAGCCTGACCGTTTTCCGAAAGGTCGACCCCTTTGAGTAAAACGCCAAGCATGTTGGCTTGGTCGGTATCCATCATGAATTTTTCATAGCTCATCACCAAGCCGCCCTCAAGCCAGCCAGCGGTGTGGAGCATAAAGTTGACACCAGCAAGAGCTGCCGATTGTAAAGTGTTAGCCGCTTCGTACGCTGCCTGAGCATCGGCAACTTTGGATGCACACAGCCCGCCGCCAGAACGAAACGGGACGCCTAGACGTCGGGCAAGCGCAGCCGCTCCCATCAGCACTAGACTGGGTTCAGGGGTGCCAAAGGTTGGCGCGCCGGATTGCATCGAAATGGCGCTGGCAAAAGTACCAAAAATAACGGGGGCTCCGGGCCTAACGAGCTGAGTGTAGGCCATACCTGCCAGGGCCTCAGCGAGTATCTGAGTTAGGGTGCCAGTGATCGTGACCGGAGACATCGCCCCTGCCAAAATAAACGGCGAGATGATGGTTGCCTGATTATTCTCAGCATACACCCGCGCTGCACCTAGCATGGTGCTATCAAAGGTCATTGGTGAATTCACATTGATTAAGCTTGTCAACACCGCCTGTTGGTCAACAAAGCTATCGCCGAAGACGATTTTCGCCATATCGACGGTATCTTGGGCTCTCTCAGGGTGGGTAACCGATCCCATGAAGGGTTTATCGGAATATTTAATATGACTGTAGACCATATCGAAGTGGCGCTTATTCACTGGGAGGTCTACGGGTTCGCATACGGTGCCCCCTGAGTGATGAAGACCTTGGCTCATATAGGTGAGCTTCACAAAGTTGCGAAAGTCTTCAATCGTGGCATAGCGTCTCCCATGCGTTAAATCGCGAACAAAGGGCGAGCCATAGGCAGGCGCTAAAACCATGCGATCACCACCGATAATGGTAGAGCGTTGAGGATTACGGGCATGCTGGGTGTACTCGGCCGGGGCCGTCGCCTGGATCAAAGATCGGCAAAGGCCTTTGGGCATTCGCACGCGTTCGCCCTCGATGTCAGCTCCCGCGGTTTTCCAGAGCGCCAAGGCCGCCGGATCATCTTTAAAATCAATACCGATCTCAGCCAGAACGATATCGGCATTGGCTTCAATCAATTCCAACGCTTCGTCGTCGAGGACGCCATAGTAAGGAATCTTGCGCTCGATAAAAGTAATCAACTGATCTGCCGCAGAGGCTTGCCGTGAGGCTACTCTGCCGGACCGTCCACCTGATCTTCGTCTGCTCGCTTTTTCCATGCGTAAAGCTCGTTAAAACCCTAGTTGAGTAGTCTTAGCCACGATCATGACAATTTTGATTCTGCGCCAGACCGTCGTAAAGACGCGTCGATTTTGCGACATCTTGATACTCAGAAACGACATGATTGGACGGAATTTAGGGTCCAAAACCGGCGAAATACACAACTTAATGAGGACCAGCAGTCGCTAGAACAAGCCTGTGGGTGGGCCGTCGAATATGAGTCGCAATCGGTTGTCGCGTCGTATTCCTGCGAGCCCCCCCTAGCCAGTGATTACGGTATGATGCAGCGATCAAGGGAGGAGATTTATGATGACGACAGTAAAAGGCTACTGTGATCCGCGCTTTAACAGGGTGCAGGAAGTGTTTGAACAGCAGTTGGTGCGGGGAGACGACCTTGGCGCCTCTTTTTCGGCGACCTATCAGGGTGAAGTGGTCGTTGACTTGTGGGGCGGATATTTAGATGAAGAACAGAGCAAACCGTGGCAGGAGGATACATTGGTTAACGTGTATTCCACCACCAAAACGATGTCATTCCTGTGTGCCCTCCTACTTGCAGATCGAGGCGAGCTGGACTTTGAAGCGCCGGTCAGTCGCTATTGGCCAGAGTTCGCAGCGGCAGGCAAGCGCGACGTTTTAGTGTGGCACTTTATGAACCATGCTGCGGGTTTATCAGGTACCGATGAACCCTTATCAGGCGATGACCTCTACGATTGGGAAAAGGTAACCGGCGTGTTGGCCCGTCAGACGCCGTGGTGGCAACCGGGTAGTGCCACAGGTTATCACGCTTTGACGCAGGGATATTTGATTGGAGAAGTTGTACGACGAATCACGGGCCAGACGTTGGGTCAATTTTTTGCTGAACAAGTGGCGCAACCGCTGCAAGCCGATTTCTTTATTGGAGTCCCCGATTCTGAATTTTCGCGGATTGGCAATCTTGTGCCGCCTCCTTCTGCAGGGCTTTTGTCGGGGGACGGCGATGCAGACTCGATTGCTGTTCGAACCTTCAAGAGCCCGAAAACGCATGCCTTGGATAGCCATACTGACGCCTGGCGGCGTGCTGAAATTCCTGCTGCTAACGGTCATGGCAATGCAAGGGCGGTCGCAAGGATTCACACCGCGCTTGCTAACAAGGGGCAGGTCGGTGATGTGCAGTTGTTATCCCCAGAAATTTGCGAAACCGTGACTGAGCAGCGAATCTCGGGACAGGATCTTGTGTTTGGTCAGCCTATGGCCTTTGGGCTGGGGTTTGGGCTAATTCCAACTGAAAAGAATCAACGCAATCTGTGCTTTTGGGGCGGCTGGGGAGGCTCTTCGGCGATCATAGACCAGGACAATCGACTGAGTTTTTCTTTTGTCATGAACAAAATGGCAGATCGGCTCTTGGGGGATACCCGTGGCGCGAACCTCGCTGCAGCCGTATTCAAAAGCCTACCCAAGTCAAGCGACTGAAGGCTGTTTCTTTGGCTATGATTAGCGGGCTGCGCCAGAGCATTAGAGCGGCTTATCCCATCGCTTTAACCGTAAGGGTATCGCCCGCGCCTGTGATGGAGATGGTCGCCTTTGGTGGAGGGAGGTTGTAAAGAATGTTGGCTGAGCCCGCGGGTATCATGATCGATAGGAGAAGATAAAACTTGGGTGGGTTTGAGGATGTTTGATGTGCTGAGTCCCTTAAGAGGTATTCAGGCCGTGCTCTATGGTCTCAAAAAATTAAGGCACCCTAGATTGCGAATGCTCGGTCTGCTGCCCATAGGGATCAACGNTTTGGTCTATGCGGGCATCCTCTGGTTCGCNGTGGATTGGGCCGATGATGTTGTAGGCGTTTTGGCATCGTGGCTGCCGACCTGGCTTGGGNTTTTAACGACTTTGCTCTTCGGGCTNATGATCGGGGTGCTACTACTGCTACTGGGTATTACATTTGTCAGCGTCGCGCTGATCGTAGGATCGCCTTTTTATACCGAGCTGTGTGTGAGGACTTTAGCGTTATTGCAGTCGGAGGCGCCAAGGATGCGGGAGACCGGGCTTCGGGAGACGATGCTCAGTCTACCGAGGGGCGCGCTGCGAGAAGTGAGCAAGCTCCTCAGCTTCCTGCCGATGATTGTGATAACCCTGATCATAAGCGTGATACCCGTGTTGAATTTAGCGGCGCCTTTTCTTTGGACGTTATTGAACAGTTGGATTTTGGCGCTGCAATTTTTAGATTATCCGTTCGATGAGACCAACCAACCCTTCCAAGCGGTAAAAGCCTGGGGAAGTCGGCATCGCGGTCTGGCGTTGGGTTTTGGTTTTGGCGTTTTGCTGGGCGGAAGCGTACCCCTCTTGAATCTTTTGATTGTGCCCGCGGCGGTCATTGGCGCGACCAAGCTGTGGTTTGAGGTTGAACAGGGAACTGACTCGATTTGAGGGAAGCTCGGGTGATCATGCGGAGCAGTCTGAGGATAGGTGTAGTGTTATAGGTGTAGTGTTATAAGTCTAGTGTTATACCCGTCTTGACTGTAACGCGGTCAGGCAGACTGCGACGATCTCAACCCTGTGCGATCGAGCGCCTGAAGCTTCCCAAGGTTAGAAGGTCCTTGTAAAGTTAAGGGGGCTGAAAGGGTCGAAGTCTGAATGATCGCGGGTCTGGTCTTAGCTCAATTCACAAGGTCTCTCGCGGCACGACCTTAAGCTGGGGTGGCTTTGATCTAGGCCACTGTGCCTGTGGTGAACGCTGATGGAGGAATGTTACTTTCTGCCACGGATCGTTGCTGTAAATCTCCAGTGAATCAACTCACCTTGTTCAGGTCATCAAGCCAAGCGTTAAACACAGGCTCACGTTTTTCAAGAAACGCATTGCCCCCTTCCCGGGCATCCGGGTGATGATCGGTGATGGCCGTCTTTGAGGCAATCTCATCAAGGGCTTGCTCCCAAGTTAGTTCGGTCGCGAGATAAATCGATCGCTTCAGCATCCGCATGGCCACCTGGGGGCCCATCGCCAATTCGGTTGCTAAATCGATGGCCTGTGTCATGAGTTGATCATCCTCAACGACCTCAGTGACAAGCCCTAAGGCCAGCGCTTCCTCAGATGTCACGATGCGTCGTCGCATCATAAACTCCATTGCTCGCGCTGCGCCCAGTAATCGGACGAGTAACCATTGCCCACCCTCATCGGGTAGGAGTCCGAAGCGAAGAGTCGCGCTCCCTAACTTTGCGGATTTGGCGGCAATTCGGAAATCGCAGGACAGGGCAGCGGAAAAACCCGTTTGAATGGCAAAGCCGTTAATTGCGGCAATGGTGATCTTATCAAGATTACGTAACGCGGTGTTCAAGGCCTGAGAAATGTTGCGCAGACCGTTGTAGGTCCCTATTTCCCGGTGATGCCCTGGGTGGATGGGGGGGACTTCATTGCTACGCTCGCCTTTAGCGCCCTTTAAATTATCGCCGGCCCAAAAGGCGCTGCCTTCACCGGTTAGAATGACGACTCGAACGCTATCATCCATCTGAATTTGCATCAGCGCTTCGATTAAGTCGCGCTTCATCGGCGAGGTTGAGGCATTTAAGGATTCAGGTCGATTGAAGGTAATGATGGCAATGCCCAGTTCGCGTTGTTCAACAGTGAATCCGCAATAGTTACCGGTTCTTAAGCTCATGGGCGCATCTCCTAGAATATTGAGGTTGGTGGCAAATCTTCGATCTACCAACGTAAGAATGTTGCTAAAAAGGCCATTCAGCCTATATCAAAAGCTTAAAGGAACCAAAGTGATGTGCTAAGGGCGTCGATCAGGGGTTAAGGCTGGCTGCTCATGCTCGGCGAGCAAAGCCTGGCGTCCAGGCATCAATGCTGAGGCTGTAGGCGTTCAGCCGTGGGTAGGCCGGCCTCATGGATAGGGTTGTGGGTCACGCGGTGCGAGTTCATCGTTCCGACTGTCTCCGCCTCGGCCACGATCTAACGGGCCTGAGGCGAAGGGGTGTCCTTAGGCCCTTAATTCGGCAAATTATCGAAAACTGTTTCAACAGTCCAAAAATTCCGCGTGGTGCAGGTAGCGGCTGCGTTGAAAGCGGCAAATATCGCCTCACCTTCTCCTTCACCAAAAAAACCTTGTAGTGCCTTCCCCATACCATCGAAATCAGACCACGCTGTCATCAGAATGAAGCGGCCAGAGTCAGTCATATCGCCGGAGAAGGGGGTGAAAATCCATTGGGCATCGTTTAATCCTTTACTTTGACTCCATTCACCTACCGCTTTGGAGACGCTTCGAATATCCGCCATGGTTTTGCCTTCGTTGAGACTACATTGCCAAGTTTCAACAGGGCCAGGGGCTCTGTGATCATCGGCCAACACGACACTACAGACGAGTAGACTGGTCAAAAAAATCAGAGTTTTCATAGTAATTCCTCACAGTGGTCATTGGATTTTCGATTCTGTCACGGGCCGGGCCTGCTCGAACAGGGTTGTTCGAAATTGGTTGGGTTGGTGATGAAGCGTTTGACATGAGGGTTGGGTGGTCGATGTTAGCCATCCACCCCGCCGATTGACCCTTATGCCTATAGGTGGTTTCCCTAGGCATCTGGGGCGGTGATGCGTCTGCGTCAAGAGGTGCAGAGGCTATGATGCGGTGCGTCGCATAGGTTGACGGGGTGAGGGATCGGTGCAGGGCTTTGATTCACTTATCGACCATGATTGGTTAGATTGAATAGGACACGACAACCAAGGAAGAAGGGTGACGAAACCACTCTGGCAATATTCTGCTGTAGATCTGCATCAGGGTCTAACGCGTCGAGATTTTTCAGCTGAACAAATCATGGTATCGGTGATTGAACGACTCAAGACCGAGAACCCGACATTGAATGCCGTGGTGTTTGACTATTCCGAGCAGGCGCTTGTAGCCGCTCAACAAGTTGATGATCGGATCCAGCGCGGACAGCCGCTCAGAAAGCTTGAGGGTATTCCGGTTACGATTAAAGTGAATGTGGATTACGAGGGAACGCCGAATACCAATGGCTTGCCTTTACTAGCCAACAACTTGTCGCCCGACAACTCGCCCATTGTTCAAAATTTGCTGAATGAAGGCGCCATTATTTTCGGTAAGACCAACACCCCAGAATTGTCGATGCGGATTACAACGGACAATCCTTTACATGGTCGGACTCAAAGTCCCTGGGGTGAAAAGGTCTCACCCGGGGGCTCCTCCGGAGGGGCGGGAGCGGCTTGTGCGGCGGGAATAGGCCCCATACACCATGGTAATGATATTGCTGGATCGCTCAGGTTTCCTGCGTCTTGTTGTGGTTGTGCGACGGTCAAGCCGGGTCTCGGCCGAGTCCCGGCATTTAATCCTTCAGCCACGGGAGAGAGAGGCTTGTTATCCCAACTGATGTCGGTACAAGGTCCGATTGCCCGTGAGGTGAAGGACGTGCGCCTGGCACTTGAGGTCATGGCTCAGTCTGACCCGAGGGATCCCTGGTGGGCGCCAGTGCCCTTTTACGGGTCTTCCACCGCAGGCCCGATAGATGTGGCAGTGATCAAGAGCTCAGAAGGGTATCCGATTCATCCGGAAGTGTTGGCGGCAATCGATCATGCGGCAGGGGTATTGGAGAATGCGGGATACCGAGTGCAGGAAGTCTCCGCCCCGTCCGTCATGCCAGCGGCGAGCGCTTGGATGAACGTCGCTTTGTTTGAGATTAAAGCGGGTCTTGATGCGCTGGCTCGACAACATGGCAGTACGACGCTTCAGAATATTTTTGATTATTACTATGCCATGTCGGAGATGGTTGATGCCCAAGGTTATATGCAAGGTATCGCCGACCGGAGTGGTATCATCCGCCCCTGGAATGTCTTTCTCGATCAGTATCCCTTGGTTTTAACCCCATTTTTAATGCGGCCGACCTATGATTATGACGAAGATGAAACGTTTGCAGGCGCCAAGGATTTATTTGATGCGGCAGTCTACAGCTATGGCATCAATTACATGGGTTTACCGGCGGGCAACGTTCCTATGGGTTTAATCGAAGGAAGACCTTCGGGCGTTCAAATTGTAGGACAACGGTTCCGAGAGGATATGATTCTGGATGCATTAGAAGTGATTGAAGATGCCGTCGGGGTGTTGAGCACCAGTCTTTGGGCCGGTTAGCTGAGCCTAAGGTCGCCAGTGAGCCTTTGCCCGACGCCAGTGGCGCAACGTGTTTGCCTAGGGTGAGCGTCTAACAGTGCGTCAAAGGCGCCGCTGAATAAGCCAGTTTTGAAAGGTTAGAGGGATTTATGCAAGCAGAAACCGATATCGTGCCAACCACTTCGGTACTAGGGATACATCACGCGACCTTGGTGGTGTCAGATTTGGCTGCGGCCGAGCAGTTTTATCGGTCAACGCAATTAACGGTAGCTGAAGGCGAAGTCTTTCGGCAAGCCGGAATCAACCAGCCCGTTAAATCGGTAAAGCTGATGGCGCCCAACGGCTGTCTCGAGTTACAGCAGTATGCCCCGAGCATAGCCAGGCAACCTTTACCCGTCGTTGGACCAGGGATTACCCATGCGTGTTTTCAAGCGCCTGCCGACCAGGGCCTTTATCAACAACTGGTGGCAGGAGGAGCAGATCCGGTCAGCGTCGGTGAGCCACCCATCGATCTCAATGGAGCGGGTGTGCGTTATGCATATGCCAGAGATCCGGATGGCTCCATGTTTGAGGTCGAAGAATTGGATCAGCCTAAATTTACGGGGCCTATCTGGCTGGCACACATAGCGTTAGTAACACCCGATATTGACCGTGCGGTGGCCTTTTACCAGCAGCTGCTGGGTGTCAAACCCTATGGCCGCGTGAATAAAATCGTGGGCCCAAAATTTGATCAGGTGACGGGTTTATCCAATGTCAGAATCCGAGCTGCGTGGTTCAATGTGGGAAATATGGTACTCGAATTCTGGGAGTTTGTTCAGCCAGTAACGCCGGCTGAGAGGGTTCAAAAGCCGATAGCACAAGTAGGATATGGTGCATTCTCGATTGAGGTCGATGATCTTGATGGGGAAATCGCCCGGCTGGACTCAGAACAGCTTCAACTAAAGGCTACGTTGCTCGAGGGCAATGGCATGCGTGGGGTCACACTCGCGGATCCCGATGGTAATCTGTTGCATTTGGTAGAAACGACCTCGAAGGCTCAAACGCGAGTGCTGGATTTTGCGATGATGCCTTGGCTACCTGCACCTGCTTGGCCCGATTCAGTTGTCGCTTAGCAGGCAAGAAATTCTAACAAATAGCGATTGACGAGATCCGGGACCTCAAGCATTGGTGTGTGTCCAACGCCGGCAATGCGTCGAACCGAGAGGTTGCTGGCAAAGCGGGGCAGGTCATTGATAAATTCGGGCACAAACGTGTCGTCGTCTTCTCCCCAGATGAGCATTGCAGGTACGGGCGTTTGAGCGGTGGCTGATGGCCAAGCATCAGTAGGGGTCATTTGATCCAGCGGTGGTATGTTGGCTCGATACCAATTGATACCGCCGTCGATAGCGCCGGGTTGTGCCAAACCTTGTCTAAAGGTAGCGTCAACTCGCTCGGTATAGTGGGGTAGCCCTCGAAACTTACTGTAAGCTTGTTGCCAAAGATCGTGGCCGTTGTTGCCAATCATCCAATCATGGGTCTTGCCCGTCCGCATCGACCACATGTAACGAGAGCGCTGCTGCTGATCTTTGTTGTGGAGGAGTAAATGGATGAGTTGATTGGCCGCGGGTGCATTAATGCTGACGACGTGCTTCAAACGCTCGGGTCGGTCTTGAGCGAAGGCAAATGCCAGTGCTCCGCCCCAATCGTGACCCACTAGGTCAAACGTTTCATCAGGATGCAGCGTCCTAGCCAGGGCATCGATTTGGGCCACTAACGAAGGAAGCCGATAAGCCTTTAAGGCTTTGGGTTTGTCGGAAAGGTTAATGCCCGGCCCGTCAATAGCAACCACATGATAGTGTTTTGCCAACGCTCGCATTTGCAAGAAGAAGGCGTAAGAAAACAAAGGAAAGCCATGGTAAAAGAGAACTAATGGGCCAGTCCCGGCGGAAAGATAGTGTAGTCGAACCCCTTCGTGCTCGATGAACCGAGAGTCAAACTCGTTCATCGCTTGCTTGCTTGGGCGATCAATGCATCCCGGGTGCCTTCAGGGTCTAGGGCAGCGGACCGGTTGCGCTCTTCAACCTCTTCAGGAACATACCAGTGTAGCTTGTCGCTGTGATAAGCCTGCCAAACGCAATCAGCGACCGCCTCGGCTGCGACGGTTCTGCCGGCATCTTCACGGCTTCTGTTTTGCTCAGGGATATTAGCAATTTGTCGCTGCTCTCCATGTACATACCGCTCACTTTTCTGCCATAGAGGCGTGTCGATGATTCCCGGCGAGACATCAGCCGCCCGCGCCCCGAAGCGAGCGAACTCTACACTGAGGGCCTCAGTCAAACCTTTGACAGCGACCTTTGTGGTGCTGTAAGCCGCCATACCCGGAGTGCCAAAATTCGCGGCAGAAGATGCGGTGGTAAAGCAAAGGGCATTTTCGGTTGCCCGCAATAAATGGATGCTGGCATGAATACCGTTGAAAACGCCTATCAGGTTGATATTCAGTGTTGCTAAGGTTTTTTCAAAAGGGACCTCGTCTAGATAACCTGCAACAGCAATGCCGGCATTATTAAACAAGATATCAAGTCGTTCTTGGCTGGCTCGCGCAAAGTCTTTGATGACCTGGTCGAACTGGAGTTTGTCGGTGACATCCAGCTTCGCCGTAAAACAGTCTTCCTGTAAATCGGTTTTCAGCTTGGCCAGCGCTTCGGTATCGACATCGGTTGCGCCCACGAACCAACCTCTGGCATGGAATTGCAAAGCGGTCGCGCGGCCAATACCGCTTGCCGCCCCGGTGATAAATATGGCTTGCCGGGTCATGGAAGCTACCTCTTGTCATGAAAGGCTCTATCATGCCACGCTTGAGTGCAAAGGTATTGCTAAGCCGACCTTGCTAGCCGCCTGCTTGCGCTGGATTGACCTTTTGTGGCAAAAACAAATCCAATGAGTCAGTCGTCTTGCTTAAAACAAAGGGAGAGTCTCGATGCGTCACGAAATTCAAGTGGAAATTCTGACGGAGTTAATGCGGCAGTTGGATACAGGCGAAAATATTGATGCTGGGGTTCAGTACCGTATGCCGACCCAGGATTATGTATGTCGTGAGCGGGCCAAGAAAGAGCAAGTTAAATTCTTTGCGGATCATCCGCAGTTGGTGGGGCTGTCAAATGATCTGCCATCTTCCGGCTCGTTTTATACAATTGACGAGCTAGGCGCGCCGATTTTAACCACACGCGACCAGAATGGGCAGTTCAGAGCCTTTCTGAACGCTTGTCGGCATCGTTCGGCTCGAGTGGTGTCAGAAAGCCGTGGTAAAAAAGCGACGTTTATGTGCCCATTTCATCATTGGAGCTACGGACCAGGAGGTGAGCTGCTGAATGTTCCGAATGAAGAACATTTTGGTGCGATCGATAAATCTTGTATGGGGCTCGTGGAGCTGCCGGCAGAAGAACGCAATGGCATGCTCTGGATACACCCGAATCCCGAAGGCGACTTAAATCTCGACCGCTTGCTGGGTGAGCTAAATACCGAGTTCGCCAGCCATCCAGCAGCGGACTTGGTGTACGCCGGAGAGACAACGATCGCGAAGCGCCTAAATTGGAAGTTAGCCAATGACACTTTTGGTGAGACGTATCATTTTGGGAAGTTGCATAAGGACACTTTAGGGCAGCTTTATTACGGCAATAATTTGCACCTAACGCTTTTCGATCAACATCATCGCTTCGTCACGGCCAATCATGGAATCGATGCCATGCGTGCTGAACCGACAGAGTATTGGCACATCGCCCGAGGTACCTTCGTGCTGTACTATCTCTTTCCCAATGTGCAGTTCTTGATCAATCCTGAAAGTGCGACCTTGATTCGTATCTACCCTGTGCCAGGCAACCCCAGCGAATCGGTCACCAAAATCAGTTTTTACTACTCCCAGGCAGCCATAGACGCAGGCGCAATGGATACCTCAAAGGATATGGGCACGACGAGTGTCTACGACCGAGCTAACGAGCGAGGGGGATCGCTGCAAGCCAATTTAGAGGTCTTTAAAAGCACCATCGAAGAAGAAGATTACGTGATGGGTGAAATGCAGCAAAAAGCGGCTGAAAGCGGTTTGCTGGAACACATCATATTTGGCCGTAACGAGCCGGCGCTGCACCACTTCCACTCGAGTTTTAAGGCAGCCTTGGGGGAGCCAGCTCTCGAGCAGTTGGCTGAGCAATAAAGGGAGGCTATTAAGGGAGGCGAGCTGCTGATTGTGTCTGGATGGGCTGCCCCTTTGCGCTAATGGGGTTGGTTTAAGCGGGTGATTTTCCTATAATAAGTTTCATAAAAGAGTTTAAATTCATGATAAATATAGGAATTTCAGTATCTTCATCCTATCCGGAGGTCTCACCTCAGACGGCCGCCAGTTGGATGGTTGCCCGGGCCCGCGAGGCGCGACAGGCAGGTCTTGACACCTTGTTTGTGGGGGATCACCACGCCACGTCGAGTCCTTATTATCAGAACAATGTCATGTTAGCTCGCATGTTGGCCGAGTGGGGTGACAAACCTTTTGGGGCTTTGTACTTGTTGCCCCTGTGGCATCCCGTGTTGCTGGCCGAGCAGATCGCCTCTCTGTCCGCGCTCGCCGAGGGCCCATTTGTCATGCAGTGTGGGCTTGGAGATACGCGGCAGGGTCTGGCGATGGGTATCGATATGCGGGATCGTGTAGCTCGATTTACAGCGGTACTAAGAACTCTGCGGGCTCTTTGGCGGGGCGATCAAGTCGATGAAGACCGCTTTTGGGGACTATCGAAAGCCCAAATATCCCCGATCCCCGACAGCTCGGTGGATGTGTGGGTGGGTGCCACCGCTCCTCCAGCGATTGCAAGAGCCGCACGGCTTCCCGAAGGCTGGTTGGCATCGCCGGCGCTGACCCCCAATGAAGCAGGCGCCGACTGTGGACTGTACCAAAATGCGTGTCACGCCTTGGATCGTCAGCAAGGCGTGACGGCGATCCGACGCGATATTCTGTTAGCGGAGACAGGTGGCGCAGCAAGGGAAAGGGCCGCTCCTTATATTGCCAAGGGTTATCGGGGCATACCGGAACAAGCCTTGATGATCGGGTCGGTCGAGGAAGTGACTGCCTCTATGCGGTCTTTGGCCGCACAGGGGTACAGCGATGTGATTGTGCGCAATATCAGCGCAGATCAATCAGAGTGTTTAGAGACGATTGCCTTGCTGGCTGATGTGAAGGCAAATTTGGTGGGTTAACTCAGGTTCTCGAGCGAGTCGAGAATCGCCTAGGGTGCCGGGGGTATGGCATCAAGACCGGTGCAAGGATGGCTGGAAAAAGCATGGGTACACGCCAAGTCAGCAGGGTTGTTTAGCATTGACGAGCAGTGTCGGTCGAGTCAGTTGGTTTAAAACTCGGTTTAGGCTAATCTCGCGGCCAAAGAGAGCCTACGGGTGTCTTCCAAGAACAGGAGGTTACAATGGAGCGTTATCGGATGCTGTTGGTGACCGCTGTTGTGGTCTTGAGCAGTTGTACAGGAAATGATGCTTTCAGCGGACTTGGACCCAATGACACGGGATTAGTCGCCTGTGAATTTGCCACTGCGACCATGTGGCCGTCGCATGCTCAAGCTCAAAAACGGCTTTTTGGAGATGGGTCGGTAGCATCTCGACGTAAATTAGAGGAGTCGTTTATGAATTGCCACGATGCAATTTTGGAGCGTGATGATGAATGAAATCGGTGTCGGCATTGCGATTCTGATCGTGATCTTGGTTGCAGCGGTCAGTACTCGCCGAAGTCGTCAGCAAAAACAAGCGTTAAGTGAGGCTCGGACTGCTGACGAAGTGAAGTCTTAAACGCTGCGCGAGAGTGGTGAGTTACGCTGGAGATGATTGGGCCAGCGCGCCCGCCTATGCCCACCAAGGGTCAACGAAGTCGAGGATTGGTGATTCGGCTACAGGTGATTGAGACCTTTACAACAGGCAAGCAACCAAATACAAAAGTTTGGGATACGCGGGGCGCTGAAGCTCAAGAAAAAGGGCCTAGAGCGATGAAACCCTAAGCCCATACCCTTAGGGCGCAGCAGAATAATAAGTCTCACAAATCATCGCAAAACCGTGTTCATATACGCGCTCGCCTTCTAGCTTGGATAGGATTTTGCCGAACCAAGGTTCCGTACGCGCATCCATGGCTCGACCCAAGGTCGGGCCATCAGCAGCGCCCAGTGAAACCATCACAGATCCCGCGGTGGTGCCGGTGTCTCCGACAAAGGCTTGTATGTTGACTGGGTGACCGCGTTCATTGAGTTCTGCTTCGAGATTGGCAACGGCTTTGAGATACCCGGCCATATTGTCGGTTCTGACTCGAATGTTGTAAAAATAGCCTCGGTCGGACGTGCTTTCGACGGCTTTGGCAATTCGCCAATTGTCCCAAGTACGAACGGTTCGCTCGACGTTCATTTTGGCAATTTCGGCGGCGACGACAGGATTCATGCCGGAGTTGCCCCAGGCGGTCTCTTGAGAGTCAAAAAATGACCACAAATAGTGATCCCCCATCATTTCTGGTCCAGCCGTGGGCGAGCAGAGCCCCATCGCCGTGGCGTTGTTGGCTTTGGCAATAATTGGTGCGCTAGCTTTTGCCCAGGCAGCATAGCCAGCGGCATCCTGAGTGTTGATGGTAATCAGATTCATCACCGGTTCAGCTTTGGTCGGAACAGATGCCAGCAAAGTCGCCGCAGCGAGGCAAGCGGTAAGCAGTTGTTTCATAATGATTCTCCTAAATGCGTTGAGAGTAGGGCTCGAGGGATTCACCCGCCGAGCTGAGCCTGCGTGACCTGAACACCAAGCAAGGGGTAGGTCATGGGTCAGGCTTGGTTTAAAGCTTGGTGGATAGCCCAACGAGAGGTCAATGATCGTTCGATATTGGTCAGAAAGCCGCATTGATGCGGTTGGAATCTGCGCGAGAGTTTTAAAACAAGAGGATCACTCGCTGCTGCAGATTGTTGGCGAGCGATGTTGGTTGAAGATGATTTCATGTCTGGAAGCCTGGCTCGATAATTCGCTCGAGCCGGTATCTGCACCCGTCGATATTGATTCGCTTGATGGAGCCGCTGCCGAGAACTGGGTGTGGGTATCTCTACAAAAAGCCGCTGGACGGTTCATCGTGTGTCATCAACGTTGTCCAGTATTTTTGCTGGCGCCTCGGTTCAGTTTAAGGTTCACTAGGAAAAAGCGAGTTAAGACTCAAAACTCGACAGCTAAGTGATAAGCCTTATCAGATGCTGTTGAATAGGTAATAGAAGCAGGCAAGAGAAATAGGTAATCAATATAGATAGTAGAAATAGGTAATAAGTAAGAATTAGAGCGTTTAGCGCTAAGCGTTAAACATTAAACATTAAACATTAAACATTAAACATTAAACATTAAACATTAGGCATTAGGCGTCAGAGCCAGAGCGCCAAACGCCTGGATAGCGCGCTTGCCGACGAGTGAATTGGAAGTCTGGTTTCATCAAGTCGGGGTCTGCCTATGTGAGCGTTCAATAGCCGAGAGGAATTGTGATGTTAGAAGGTAAAAGAATTATCGTGACGGGTTCAGCACGGGGAATGGGAGAAGCGTCTCTCCTAGCGTATGTCCAAGCCGGCGCGCAAGTGGTGGCGATGGATATTAACGATGAGATGGGAGAGGCGGTGGTCGAAGCAGCGAATTTGGCTGGGCCGGGACATGCCACGTACCAGCATGTTGATATTTCGCATAAAGGCAGTGTTACCGATAGCTTTGCTCGGGCGGCGGAAACCCTCGGAGGCCTTGATGTTTTAGCGCATCCAGCAGCCATTCAGGCGGGCGGGTCGGCAAGCGAAATGGGTGTTGATGATTGGGATCAAATGTTCGCCGTCAATGTGCGAGGGACTATGCTGACCAATCAGGCAGCGTATCAGCTGATGAAGTCGCAGGGCGGCTCTATCATCAACTTCGGTTCGATCTCAGGCCAGCGGGCCGAACCCAGTGCGCCAGCTTACTCAGCGGCCAAGGGCGCCGTGCACTCTTGGACACGCAGTGCAGCAGCGGCTTGGGGAGCTAAGAGAATACGAGTCAATGCCATTCTCCCTGCGATGGCGACGCCTATGTACAAGGAGGCCATGGCGCTGATGACAGAAGACCAAAAAGAAGCGTCCTATTGGATGAATCACCAGTCTATTGCTTTGGGAGAGCAGTATGGTGACCCGCTTACCGACCTTGGGCCTGTTATGGTGTTTTTTGCGTCAGAGGGATCACGATTTATTACCGGGCAGTTAATCCCCGTTGATGGTGGTCAAACCAACACGCGCTAGTAATTTAGGCTTGTCGACTGACGGCCCCTATCGATCGACTGAGCCGATTGGTAGGATGATGAATAGGCCCCGATCCTACCTAGAGGCAGGGGTCTAGAACCGGTGTTGCTCTGCCAGGTTCTGGTTAAGGGCCGAAACCCTTCGGAGGCAATGGGGCGCCGATAACACAAGGATAATCCAGTGATGTTTTTTTTGCGCCGTTTTAGAGGTTGGCTGTTGGCGAGCGGATGCTTGATCCTACTTGTGTTTGCGCTGACTTACTCAGGGCTGATGGGTGACTTGCTTTTTCGAATATTTATCGCAACCAATCAGCCAGCCGGTCACTTTGACCCGTCTGCTGCAGTATCAGCACCGCAGTACGAGGAGTTGCACCATTGGGCGTCATTGCCTCAGAAGGTTGATGATGCGGACCAAAGTCCATGGGATGACTTGAAGGCCAAAGAGCGTGAGTCGTCAGTGGATGTCTTTTTTGTGCATCCGACGGGTTTAATGTATCAGGGAAGTTGGACCGGGCGACTGCAGGTTGATTCGGCGACCTGGGAAAACACCAACTTTATGATGGCGAATCAAGCCAGCGTTTTTAGTCATTGTTGCCAAGTTTATGCGCCTAGGTATCGACAAGCGAATATCTTCAGCTACTTTACCGATGTTGAGGGCGCTCGCCGGACGCTTCTCGAGTTTGCTTATCAAGATGTAAAACGCGCGTTTAGCCATTATCTGGCAGAGTGGAATAGGGGAAGACCTTTTATCCTTGCGGGTCATAGCCAAGGTAGTCATCATCTAAAAAGGTTGATCGAAGATGTTGTGGATTCAGACTCCTTACACGAGCGAATGATTGCTGCTTATTTGATCGGTCCCATTATCGAGCCTGTGACATTACCCTGGCTTCAGGATCTGGTGCACATCGACGCCTGTCGTGATGAATTTGATACTCAATGCGTGGTGGCCTGGGATACGTTACCCCTTGGGGCAGATCCCTTGCCCCGTGATGAGCCGACTTTGTGCGTCAATCCTTTATCGTGGCAGGTTGATGGCGGCTGGGTTTCCAAAAGCGAGCACTTGGGCGCTGTCTCTCAGACCGGTCGCTTCATTTCCAATATTGGTTCGAAAGACGATTTGCCTGAAGGGCAAAGTTACCGTCCTTTAAGCCGACCGATACCCCAGTTGACCTCGGCGACGTGCAAAGCGGGTTCCTTGTTTGTCGCTCCGGATCTTGCGCCTAACTTTAGTCTTGATCCCTTAGGCACCTACCACCAACAAGATTACGCGCTTTTCTACGCGGACATTGTGGCTAATACGAAGCAGCGGATCGACGCTTATTTTTCGAGTCCTTGAGACGTCACGGCCCTAAGGCCTTGTTGGCTGCTTAACTCATGGGTTGAGTAGCGAGAGAGTTCTACCGCGCCAGTAGGCGTACCCCAAACAAGTGAACATGCAAATCACGACGACGGCCCACACCGTAGGCCCACCATACAGCTGATAGAGCAACCCGCTACCCAGACTTGCGGTGGCCGCGACAATCAATCCGATCGCACCGAATAAGCCTTGACCCGCCGCCAAGGCTTGCTCGCCGCTGGCCTTGCCGACGGCCAATTGAAGTGCGGGCATGCTGATGGCGTCGACGGTGGCGTGGATCAACAGTGGTAGACAGATCCACCAGATTGATTCGACTAGGGTATAGCTGATCATCATCAAGGTTGCGATACCCAAAGACTTCAGCAACAAAGGTAGAAGGGCATGCGTCGAGGCATAGCGACCTGCCATGGGTGCAATAAGGATCATCGGTAGAGTGAATAGGCTCATGGTGATACCAATGTAGAGTTGGCTGGCCCCCAGATCAGAAATAAACAGCGCCCAAACCGCATCAAAGGCACCGATCGCCAGATAAAAGGCGACGCCAAGGGCAATGCAGCTCTGCATAGCCGGTACTTTGATTAAGGTGCGCATCGGGTTGCCAAGGGGTGATTCACTGCCGGGTATTGTTAAGTTGATTACAAAGGGCATGATGAGCAGTAACAGTCCGGTTAGCGCATAAAAGGGATAACGCAATCCGCCGAATTCGAATAGGGCTGAAGCGACGACCGGTCCAAATAAGAAACCGACCATCTCCCAGGCCGTCAGTTTTCCCATCATCTCCCCCGACCGGGAAGGTTCTAGTACGAAGGCCAAGCGTCGAATCGCCGGTCTAACGGCGCCTGCGCCAAATCCGAGAACAACGCGAGCCATGACCCACTCGAACAAACTGTCGGCAAAACACATCCAGAAAGCACCGATTAGGCTGACGAGAATGCCGACGCGCATCAGTAAATGCCCTCTGCCAAGGTCGGCAAATCGTGCCAGAGAAAGCTGGGCGACGAAACCGGCGATGAAAGCGGACCCCGCAATCGCGCCGATCGCGAGTTCACCCAGCGCGAAGGTGTCTCGCAATACCGCTAGCAGGGTGAAAATGGCTGCATAACCGCCCATCAAAATGGCGCTGAGAGCATAGAGTGGGCGCAATGGTGGTTTCCTCTACCATGGATTCAGAATGAGGGTCGCGAACAGTCGTCGAATCGCAGTGTATCGACATATGGGGCAGGAGGCGAGCAAACCTGTCCAGGACTTTGGACGTTGTGTGGGCTGGGTTAAGGCTCATGATCTAGTGGTCGCAATCGATCTCGACTCGTTGCCGTTGTGTCGTCAAGAAATAGGCGGATATGGCGTTAGAGTCGGCGAGGGTGAATTCGGTACCAGGGCCTAGCGCTTGAGTCTTTGCGCCGAGGCAGTGGCCGTGGCTTAATGGCGCTGGGTGTTGTTATTGGACAAGCTATGAAACATCACGAAGCGTTTGAGCAAGCGGTTGTGCAGAAAGAATTTAAGTGTCTGGCTCATGCCGTCAAGGAGAGCCGAGAGGACAACGCTGAGGCAAGAGCGTCGGTCGTCGCAGCGGTCTGTTGGGCGGCTTTTGCCTGCCCCGCTGCGATTACGCCAATTTATGATCAGCTCGCAGCGGCTTGGTTGGGTGTCACCACGCTACCGCTGAATACGGATCTTGATAACGATTTAGATTTCCCTGATGCGCCACTAGCGCCCGCCTTTTGGCAAACGTTTTGGTCAGTCATTGATGAGAAAAATTTCGATGCAGCAAGTATCACTCAAGCCGTTGCTGGTTTGGGAGGGGGCGTAGATCCATCGATGCAGGCGCTAAGTGAGAACGCAGCACGTGAGCATCCAGGCGCTCAAGCCGCGCTGCACCGTCCGGTGCCAGGACATACCCGGTTGGAGGTGCTTGAGGCGCTGCCCGAGGGTAGCTTGGGTGCGGTGCTGTATCGGATGCTCATTGATAATGGCTATGATTTGGAGGTGCTGGATCGAGATGCCATTCAATTGGCAAATTTACCAACCGCCTTGCAATATCTGAACGTTCGTATACTGCAAATGCATGATATTTGGCACTTGGCGGCCGGATATAGCACCAGTGGCTCAGATGAAATCGCAATTTCGGCCTTTCAACTGGCTCAGTTCGGTCACAATTATTCCGCGATGTTTTTGGCGGTGGTGTTGATGAAATCGCATGTCGGCCTGCCGCAGGCGTTTCCCTTGCTCCTGCAATTGATACTCGAGGCTTGGGTTCATGGCCGGCAAACCCCTGCTTTAATGGAGATCGAATGGGAACAGGAGTGGCATCAGACCATAGATCAAGTTCGCAGTCGTTTTGGGATTAGACCCTTTCAGAGTGTGCTACCAACGGATATGTTGGAAGTGTTTGGCTCTGGGACCCGTTGGTCGCGCTTGAAGACGGGATGGCAACTATCCCGGCTACTTAAACGACTCAAAGCAGGCGAGCAGCTTTACAGCAGCTGACAGCCTGACGAGGTCTTAGCGGCTATTCGTCCAAAGGTAGGCCGATATCTCGGGGTAATGGGATGGTCCAGTGCTCGAGGCTAGCGTCGAGACTCCCACCTAAACGCTCGAAGACGATTCGTTCGATCGTCTGAATCTCACGTTCTGCCATACGGGCAAAGGTATCCTCACCCAAAGCTTTCGGCGTGTGATCGGGGAAATTGCGCCGGGTACGATGAATCCAGTAGTGGGTTGAGATAGAGGCCTGCCCAAAGGCTAGCTGCACACCTTCTATCCCCAACATAAAGCCAAGCAGTCCTCCCCAGGTGGCGCTGGGATTGTCAGAATCCCAGCCAGCAAGCGTTGCAATCTGAATGGTTCTCGCGATATCCCCTTGTCCATAGAACCAGCTCACGAGACTGGCGGCAAAATTAATCAAGGCATCAAAGGGTGCTTGATAGACGTAGTTGTCGGCGCCCTGAACCTGATAGCGGTGAAAGATGGCATCTCTTGCCGCTTCCCATTGATCCGGGTTTTGATCATGTTTGGCTTTGACAAAGTGGTAGATGCGAGAAGCGGTAGAGTCTGTCGGCAGCACACGACTGGCTTGATCAGCAAGCCAGAGCACCTGGGCTTGCCGGTCTAAATGTTGCGGTACTCGAATGGCGAGGCTGTGCATAGTGACATAAAACTCGGCGACTAAGGCAGCCTCTCCTGAGGCTGTGGTTCGGATTGGTAGGTAGGCAATCTCTCTCGCCACTGAGGGTCTCCCAGGAGCGAGCAGGCCGAAAATTTCGGTCGTGAGCTGTGCATCAATCATGGTGTGCATGGGATTAAGCATCGGGTCGCTGGTGTCCGGTGGTAAGACCCCCTCGGTCATCAACTGCCGGGCTCTTTCATTCGAGACCCAAAGAAAATTCTCCATCTTGGGTTCATCCTCCGGAAACTTTTGAAATAGCGGCGCATCGGTCTCCGAATAAATGTGGTAGAGCCAGCCGTCCCGAATTTGGGCTGCGGTTAATTGGTTTGACTGGTATTGATGATGCAAATGAGCGTAGAGGTACTCAAGGTCGGTATCGTCATCGGCACCCCAAGGAGAGCCCTCGGGTTCGAAATAAAAGTTGATGTGTTTGGCATGTGGCACAAAATCTCCCCATACCGAAGGCCGATCAATCGAGCCCCAGTCGGCATCGGTATAAAAAGGCAGGGTTTCTGGTGTGCCGACGGTATCCATTTCAGTAATGAGGCCCGTCCAATTGGCGATATTTTGACCCAACCAGAAGCCCTCTAACCGTTTGGCATATTCGGCTTTTGAAACCACGAGTAGATTTTTCTCAGCTTCAAGGGTGGGTGCTGCAATCAACAGCAAGAGGAGGGTAACTGTGGGTAATCGCATGGGCTTTTATCTGAGTAAAGAATCAAAAGTATCGCGGTTTTTTTAGGGCGGGGTCAAAGTCAAAGGCCGATTGCGAACCCAGATAAGACAACGTGAGAGATCATGGAGGCATCCAGCCAGCAGCAGAGACCGGAGCAGTCGCGGAACAGGGGCAGGGTTAGAGTGTCAAGTAGATGCAGGATTAGCGATAAAAACGGCAGCGCGGAGGGTAATCTCAGCCGCCATTGGACAGGTGTGAAGCCAAACGACCGGACAAGCTTACCCGCCAAGCCACGACCCTGCGCTGGTGAAAGGGTTTGCCTGAGCGCTTTTTTGTTAAGCCCCTCGACAATCTAGTGGGACACTTTTACCATCGATCAGTGATCAGACTTGAGGAATGACGATGGGGCCCGTAGCGCGACGAAAGATGAGTTCTCGTTATCGATCCGGGATAGAGGCCTTCGCCTTTGCGTTAATGATGAGTTGGCTCTGCTGGACACCGGTGCTGGCGGTGGATCGCTGTCAAAAACCATCGGAACCGGAGTCGGTCCAGCGTCTGCAATTGGGCTCGATTGAGCGACATTACCGAATGATTTTTCCCAATCAATACGAGCAGTCAGGTCTGCAGCCTTTAGTGATTCTGCTTCATGGTTGGGGGGGTAACGAGAACAGTTTTTTTGACGATCAAGCCCTCGTCCAGCAGGCCAAAGCTCAAGGGGTGATTTTGGTGGCGCCTCGAGGATTGGGTGACGGCGCGCCTGATTTTAGTTACAACTCGTGGTCATTTAGAGGTTCAAATTCCGGTGTTGGCGATAACGGGTTGCCGATCTGTGACAGCCAATCAACACCCGACTATCGATATGACTCTTGTAAAGAGGCGGGGATCGCTGAGAATTCATGCGCTTGGACTCATTGCCAATCACCAGAGCTCTCTGACACGCAGTTTCTGGTTGAGTTGATCAGGGTCCTTGAAACTGAGCACTGTGTTGATGCCGAACGGATCTATCTTTTTGGGGGGTCCAATGGCGGTAATTTGGCGTGGGATGTCGCAGTTTCGCCGGAGCTAGCAAGCAAAGTAGCAGCGCTCGCTTCGTTGATCGGGTTGCCGCACCAATCGAGCTTGGCGAAGCGTGTGAATGTTAAGCTGCCTCCCGCTTTATTAATCACTGGACTGAACGATACCACCGATCCTCCCGGGGATTGGGATGACTTTTCGGTTACGACAACAAGTAATGGCAGTGATCGTTATTTTTACGAGTCCGCAAGTTCGACCATCCGTAACTGGTCCTGGGCATCGGGTTGTTCGGTCTCTGAACAGGCAATCACCGTGAACGCCCCTCAGCCCTTCGATTGTCGAACTTACTGCCCCGGAGAGCTCGCTGAGGCGCCGGCAATCGATTGTCGGCTTGATATGGGGCACGAATATCAATTGGACAAGACTTGGCCATTGGCGCTGGACTTTTTTTTAAAAAGAGTCCGTCGACCCGAGCCCTAAAAAGATCAAAGCGTCATTTTAGGGAGGAAGTCGCAATGAGTCGTCTGCGCACTCGATGCACAGCGTGTGAAAGATTGTCTGGGCTAGGGTGAAGTAGGGTTGCGCACATCATCATTAAATCGCGCTGACTTGACTGAGTCTGAATAACGATCGATGCCTGTGTCAGCCCTCAGCGCAGTAGAGCTCTCGTCAGTAGACTGATCCAAGGGTAGACCCGTCGCATTGGCGATTTTGGTGATGCCATTGAACCCCGAGGCAATCGCGATCGCATCAGCAGTCGCTTGCAAGCCCAGAGCTTTGGTGAGTGATTTCCGAGCATGCGCCAACGCGTCAGCATCGCCACGGAATACGGCCTCTGCTAGCGC
The DNA here is from genome assembly GCA_002689445.1 of Gammaproteobacteria bacterium. GTDB lineage: Bacteria > Pseudomonadota > Gammaproteobacteria > Pseudomonadales > Azotimanducaceae > UBA9926. The sequence continues at coordinate 12,526 of NZGC01000080.1, read as the reverse complement.
TATTAGCGGTGCTTCGTGAGGTATCCCAAGGCGCTTTGGTTGATGTTCAAGAATGGTGCTCAAATCTACGGTGAGGTCTTCTTTCGCACTGCTCTCCCGGAGCAGTAAGGTGTGTGAGGCGGTTCAGTAAAAACAATCATTATAGGAAGACATACGAGCAGCGACCAATTCGATTTGAGGACGAGACAGAGCGCTTTCTAAATTGGCAAGGCCGTAGTGTGCTCGCATAATGTCGAAAAATTGCTGTATGGCGCTTGGCACCAAACCCATCGCGCGAAGAATATTCGGTACACTTGGCAGCAAGGTTGCTCCTGGCGTTTCCTCCGCGGCCAGAATGGGGACCCATGCGCCCTTGTCGACAACGTCTGGGTTGGTTTTCCGAAGTGGGGGTGAGTCCTCGCGCCTCGGTGCATCAATGGATAGAAGGTCCTCTCCAAGTCCACGGGCATAGCTATCTAAGACGATCACGCTGGCAACCAAACCGACAATCTCGATATAAGCCTCTGCAGATAATCCACCGTCGACAACGGATTGAAACCAAGCTTCGGTAAGGCGCCCTGAGTCGGTCACCAGGCGATGAATGACCTCAATGACTTGCTCGGGCAAGTCTGTAACCGAGTCATGATCGCCCTTTGTGATAAAAGGCGATAGAGCCATTCGGCTTTCGGCGCAGAGCCGGCAAAGGCTAGCATGACGGGCCTCTTTGAGCATCGCGTGACGTTCGTGACCCCAAAACCAAGTGCCGGAGGAGACAAAGCGTTCTAGCGCCGCGTGATGGCTAGCAGCAATAGCGGGTCTGATGGGTAACGACGTGTGCGGGTACATCGCGTCCTCCTCGTATTGATAGCAATACTGCACAGATCAGGGTAAAGGGTCAAATTGAGTTCTTAGAAATGCTGTGGTTGAGTGCGAGGCCTTAAAGCTTGGCGATTGAAGAAGCTGGATGACTTAGGCGCCTTGGAAGCGCTTGAAAATGGGGCTGAGAGGCTGCCGGCGAGATTAAGACCATGTTAAGGTGACGAGCTCTGTGACGGGGTTAGGGGTAGTAATGGCAGCATCACTTTGGGCTTTAGCGGCAGGTTGTGTGCCGGATGCAATGCCTTGGGATATCCCCAGAATTGCGGCGGCAGCTGGTTTTCAGTCTTCGGGGATGTGGGTCGACCCCAAGACTACCTGGGACAATACCGCGCTGGCAAAAACTGAACGGGCTCTGACAGACACAGGCATTGAGTTGGTCGACGTCGAAGTGATTTGGCTGGAAGATGCGCCTGGAGTTGCCGATCGGCACAAGTTGATTGTTGATGTCGCGTTAGCGCTGAAAGCACGAAACGTTTTGGTGGTCTCAAGACACCCTGATTACAGTGCAGCGTTGCAGCAATTTAGCGCGTTGTGTCGGCAGGCTGGCGATCAGTTGAGAGTGTGTTTGGAGTTTGGAGAGTTCACCAAGATTAAGTCGTTGCAGGCAGCCCACGAATTTGTCGAGGCCGTCAATCATCCAGCGGCAGGGATATTGATTGACTTGATGCACCTAAACCGAGCCGGCGAGGGGTTACCGACGTTGCCCGATGAACGATTTCCCTATCTTCAGGGGTGTGATTTTTGGCAGTCCTCCCGAAATATGGTGGCTGGGCGTTATATCGAAGCCGCGGTCGACCAGCGCTGTTGTTTAGGGGAAGGAGAGATAAGGTCTTCAGACCTGAAGGCACTCAAAGCCTTTAGCGGTGATGTCAGCCTGGAGATTCGATCGCGGGCTCTGCGAGAGGCTTATCCCGACCCCTACGAGCGTGCTCAGCAAATTTTCGAGCGCTGCGCGGACTACAGACCTTGATCCGTTCGGGTGCCTTAATCATCAATAGCCTTTTGTGATGCCAGATACAAGGTTTGCCGAGGCGCGCCGGTTGAGGCGCTCATTTAGGATCGGTCACTCAGAGACAAACCAGCAGATGATCGTAGGTTTTTAAAGGCTACCTTATATTGAAGTCTTGGGCGATGAGCTGGCTCGGCAGCAGCGAGAGTTAGGAGCTTTTAGCGATCATTAAGCCAGAAAAATTTCGACTGCTAGCCCATTCAACGGCGAGGGCGGCCTCAGCTTGCTCAGCAAAGGGACCCATCATGACCCGATGCACCCCGTCCCCTGAATCGACAAAAATGTCTCCACTGAGATAGCCCTCCAGAATCGCTTGGGCACGAAAGCCCTGGGCATTTTCTAAGGTCGAAAAGGCGCCAATCTGAACGTAGTACAAGAGCGCCTGATCTGCCTTCTCCGAAGCAGCTTGAGGTTTTAAAGGCGCGTCATAAGCGTCTTTGATCACGGTCACACTAGATTGATAGAGATTCTCATAAAAGGTGTAGTCAATTTCTTCCACCTTGCCTGATATTTGATCACTGACCGAATCGATGATCTCTGCGGGCTCTTGATCGATCTCGAGGGACTGACCAAGCTCAGATTGATAAGCAACAGCAGTGATTATGACGCCAAAGATAAATCCAATTAAATATTTCATAACCTAGTCCTGCCTTTGGGTTTGGAGGCGTATTGCGAATAACAGAAACGGAGCTTAAGGATCCAAACCTTTCGCATCCTGCCCTGAGTTCTGATTGTCGATATTATGTGCGACAGGGCTATAGGATGCCATGGGCGATGCATAGTATTAGCCGAAAGCGTAATGTTGCAACTGGGATGAGCGGTCGCCTGTGCGTTGCCGCTAAAGATTGTGGGCCAGGGCCTACTACACCAATCGGCTGACCTTCCTAGGGCCGTGGTCCGCGGATCAAGGGAGCGCCAAACACCACAATGGGCAACATGATCAGCGCAAAAAATAAGAGATCAGAAATTCCTGCGTACTCACGGTGAAGGCCCTGACTGAATGACCAGAACGCAAAGATGAGACTGGCGGAAAGACCCCAATAGGAAGTTTGCTTATCCATGGTGAAAGCTTAAGGGATAGAGGGGCAGGGTTTCAACGGCTAGCGCTGGCAGGAGAGCGGGGTCTTATGGGGCTATCACTGCGGTGCGGCCGGAGCGGATGGTGCTGAGATGAAGGCCGCGTTTGGGAATAGTTGCGACACGTGCAGACCCCCGATTGCCTGTGCTGGGTTGCCCTAGGTTTTTTCCAATCTGTAAAAGAGTGATCTCGGTGAGGCAGGCGTACTGGTCGCTCAGGCTGACTTTCACCTGACGGCTGAGTGATAGGCTGAGGGCTGCTCGCAGGTGTTCAAAATTCTTGACCAGTATTAGTGACCACCGCGCGTGTTAGCCCGGTGCGTCGATGCAGCCGAAAGGCTTCAAAAGGCTGCAGCCACGGACAAACCACCCAGGGCCCCATGGTAACCCCATGGGGCCCGAAGGAGTCCGTGCTATACCCGCTCAATAATAATCGCGGGCGCCATGCCACCGGCTGCGCACATCGTCACCAGGCCAAACTGTTGATCTCGACGCTCGAGCTCATCGAGGACAGTGCCAATGAGCATCGAACCGGTCGCACCGATTGGATGGCCGAGCGCCATCGCGCCACCATTGACGTTGACTTTGTCACGATCTAGGTCCAAATCACGAATGAATTTTTCCGCAACCACTGCAAAGGCTTCGTTGATTTCAAACAGATCAATGTCTTGCAGGGACATGCCTGCTCGCTCCAACACCTTCTTGGCCGCTGGAACCGGAGCGTTCAGCATGAGGGTTGGAGAATCACCCATGTTGCACATGGCAACAATTCGAGCCCGGGGTTTGAGCCCATGAGCTTTTGCGTAGCCCTCCGAAGCCATGAGTACCGCACCCGCACCGTCGACGACACCCGATGAATTACCCGCATGGTGGAAATGCTGTATTTGCAAGTCGGGATAGGCTTGTTTCACCAACTTGCGGAACGTCGTTCCTTGCTCATCGAGCTCGATGTCAGCAATAACCTCGAAGGAAGGCTTAAGCTGAGATAGGCCTTCAAGGGTGGTTTGGGGGCGAGGAAACTCCTCGTGGTCGAGAGCGATGCTACCATCGGTTTTAAAAACTGGAATCAGAGATTTGTCGAAGTACCCATTTTTAATGGCATGGTCTGCTCGTTGCTGAGATACCAACGCAAGTTTATCAAGATCTTCTCGGCTGATGCCCTCGAGCGTGGCGATGGTGTCTGCGCAAACGCCCTGATGGGGTTGTGGATGGACGGCTCTCAATCTGAAGTTGTCGTTATCTAAAAACGGTGAGCCTTTGCCGCCGCCGGAGCCTGCGAGAGACATCATCTCAGTTCCACCACCAATAGTAAGATCTTCCATGCCTGACATGATGTTTGCCGCGGCAATGTTCACCGACGTGATGCCAGATCCACAAAAGCGGTCCAGAGTAACGCCACTGGCTTTAACGTCGTATCCGGCATCCAATGCTGCCATTCGAGCTAAATCGCCACTTTGAGGCCCTCGTTGTGAGCTGGTGCCAAAAACAATGTCGTCTACGTCAGCGGTATCAAATCCCGTTCGTTCCTGTAGCGCCTTGAGCACCGCAGCACCCAAGTGCTGGGGGTGTTCATCGGCAAGCGCCCCTTTACCTTTTTTGCCAATGCCCCGAGGGGTTCTGCATGTATCAATGATTAAGGCTTCAGCCATCTTGATGCTCCGAAAGTTAAGTGATCCGGGACAATAACCTTCTCTCCGTATAGAATCCAGTCGCGTGTGCTGGGCGCTAGATCTGAGTTTGCTTGGTCAGCGACCAATAGGCGTGTTTGACCCAGTCAGACCTCGGTGGCCGAGGCAGGTGGACTGATTGAATGTTAGGATGGCCAGGCCGGTGCGAGGGCAGAAGTTAGGCTGAGTTGGCGCGCTAGGGCTGTGTTCGCAGATCAAAAAGGGTACGCACGGCAGGCAATAGGTCTTGAAACAAACCGATTGTAAAATTGATGGTAAAACCTTCAGTAAAACCAACATTAACGAGGAGAGACACATGGCACCGATACCCAAAGGAGGGACTGTTGCGGTCACCGGCAGCGCTGGGTTTATTGGCGGTTGGGTGGTCAGAGGACTGTTAGATAAGGGATATCGGGTGCGAGCCTGCGTTCGAGATGTCGATGATCAAAATAAGGTTGGATTCCTCAAGGCTATGCCAGGCTTTGCGTCCGGTCGGCTCACCTTACACGCTGCAGATCTCGATCAAGCGGGATGTTTTGACGAGATTTTTAAGGGCTGCCATGGTGTTGCTCACCTGTCTCATGTCTCGACGTATGATGATATGGATTACGTTAAAACCGTTTGTGATCATGTGATCAAAAGTGTCAACGAGGCTCAGACAGTCACTCGGGTTGTGGTGACCTCGAGCATTGCTGCGGTGATTTCCGAGCAAGATATGCAGGAGTTGGTTCGACGCCCGGTGCTCTATGAAGGACGTTATCCCGATGAACAAAATCCTCGTCGACTGCCCGAACGTGGTCAGGGCTATTCGATGGGCAAGGTGCTTGCGGAACGAGCATTTAGCGATGCAGCGGCCGAGCATGGCGGGGGGGATGCGATTACCTGTTGTCCTGCCGATAACGTTGGGCCGATTTTATCGGCGCATCAGAAAAACTTTGGCCCCTGGCAGCACAACATCGAAACGATGTTGCTCGGAGAATACTCTCAGAATGTGATTGGAGCCTATCGGCCGTGGTTCACCGTCGATGTCCGAGACGTGGCGGAAGCGCACATAAGGATGTTGGAAAACCTGGATGTGGAAAACGGCCAGCGGTTAATTGCATGGTCAACAGAGACACGTAATGTCGAAGAGGTGTGCGCGAGTATCGACCGATTACTGCCGGAACTTGGCTTCGCCGGAGCCACCTTGATCGATCCGTTTCCGGAAAAAGTTAGGGCCAAAGAAGCCGAATTCCGAGCTATTTGGGGGGGCTGTGAATTGCGCAATGATCGAATCCGCGCAGTCTTGGGTATGACTTTCAGGCCATTGGATGACTCAATTCGAGATTGTGTTGAGTCATTGTTATCGGTGGGCGGNGTCGTTCCACGNCGAAAATCGGAGGTGAGCGAGANAATCTAGCAAGGCCAATGGATGGCNTGGGTNTCGTGTTCAACNGCAGNCCCNGAGCGTCGCTCCTATAGGGCAGTTGTTCATAGGATCATGGAAAAGAGGCTGCGAGTTGGGGGTGCGAGATTTGAGGGGCGCTATTGGAGGGGCGCCTTACGGCAGGGCTGTGCTATCGCCTAAGGGTAGGGAATTGTCCATAGGTTAGGGCTCTCCACAGCCACTCGATTGGGCCGTAATAAAAGCGGTTTAACCACCAAGTCGACAGTCCCAGTTGCAGCAACCAAATGGGTAACACGACGCCGTAGAGCTGCCAAAGAGGAAGTTGGCCCACCAAACCGAGACCAGCTCCCGTGAATATCATCATCGCGATCAGCGATTGCATGAGATAATTGGTGAGCGCCATTCGGCCGACGGCAGCAAGAGGCTTGCTCTGCCAACCGCCTTTGAGCAACCAGAGGAGCAAGCCAATCCAACCCAGGGTGATCCCTAGGCGGCCTAGATGGTAGGTCGGCGCAATCTTGAGGAATGCGTCGATGAGATCAAAATCGCTTTGATACGCGAACCAAGTCTCGAAACCATTGACGGTCAACCCTAGCGCAAAACCGATTTTCGCCATGCGCGCATAGGTCGCTCGGCTCAAGTCGCCTTGCAAGACTCCAAGCTTAAAAAGGGCCATGCCTAAGATCATCATAAACAGAGCGTCGGGTAGCAGAAAGCTCCAGAGGGACCCCAGTAAGATGGTGGTGTTGTGATGAGCGGTCCACGCAAAAGCTTGTCCATAGGATTCCCCTCGTACCATCAGTTCTTGGTCAATTGTTTCTTGAGAGGGGGCGTACTCGCGCTCGAAATCTTGCCATTGGTTAGCCAATGCTATGACATCTTCCGATAAAGGGATGCCGTCATCCTGCATGGCTGCAGTCATCGCAGTGGCGCGCAAATATTTTAGTCCGAAGTGGCTGGCGGTGTTAAATAGCGAGACCACTAGCGCCAGTCCAATCGCCAGTTTGAGTAAACTCCGAGCTTGCCAATGACGCAAAAAATAAAGACCAAATCCGGCCAGTGCATAGGTCACCAGAATGTCGCCGGTCCAAAGTAAGAGGTAGCCATTGATCAACCCGAAAATCAGTAGCCAGCTGGTTCTTTTTAGGTGCAACCAACCTCTTCCCGATGGTTGATTCCCGAGGAACAAGACAATACCTGCGCCAAACAAAACAGAAAACAATCCACGCATTGATCCTTCGGCCATAAGCTCAATGACCATCCAGGCGAAGAGATCTGTTCCACTATCGATCATGAGTTGCGGTGCGGTATAGGCCGCGGCGACCAAGCCAAAGCCTATGATGTTCATGAGCAAAATGCCCAACAGGCTAAAGCCGCGCAGAACATCTAGACTAGTAATTCGATCTGATTCGATCACGGGCTGTCTGTTCATGCGCGGCTTAGAATCATGGCTGGGGGGTAGAGATTAACATGACGGGGGACGTCACACACTGGCGAGTTGGTTTGCATTAAGGTTTAGGTTGAGCATGAAGTTGAGATTTCGCTGGAGGATGTCGCTTAGATCGAGATGGATTGCGAGTGTCCGTGTACCCGGGCAAAAGAACCTGAATGAAGCATGACGTGATAAAGCCATGAAACAACAGAGTCATTAAGCAATGAAACTAGCAAGTAACGTAGCACTCAAGCAATGAAGTAAAGAAGTAGGTAAGGAAGTAAGTCAGGAACTAAGCAAGGAAGCAAGCAAGCCTGCAAGCAAGGAAGCAGATCCATGATGGCGATCAGTTGCTTGCATCGGCTTGGGCATTTAGCGATTCAAGTCCCGACCGAAACCGTGATGGAGCAGACGCTTGTCCAGAGCGCGCGTTAGCTTCAGTCTTGGAACCCATCAACCGACGTTGGGTGTTGCTGCTTCGCTAGCCTCATCGTTATCGAGCACTATCAGTCCGCTCAGAATGAGTATGCCTTAAGGCCCTGCCAATCTAGGGTAGGGTCAACTCAAGGTAATTCGCTAACGGCTCGGTGCCCCATCAACATGGCCTCGATGGCGTCGGCTGCGGGCGCTGAATCGGCATTAGCAATGCTGATTCTTCCAAAAGGTTTACGTCCCAGCTCGGCGCTATTCCCTGGACCCGCAACGGTGTAGCCGTGGGCCCATCGATTGATGGTTATGCTGGTGACGTCTCGATCAAAGTTAAAGCCGTGAGAGGACAACATGCCTGTCAACTGTCTGCGGATATCCGCTTCATAGTCGGTAAATGATCTCGCCAACATTTGATAGCGAGCTTCTCTATATTGTTCAGCTCTGGATTTGCCAGGCGTCTCGCTGTAAGGGCAACTGATCATTTGAATCACACAGGGTTCATCGGCGCCCCCGGTGTATTGATAATCGCCGAGACTCACCGGGAAATCCATGAACACCGCTTGATGGAGATGTCCAGGGCACATTGCAAAACCAATACCTTGCGCTTTAAACGCTCGCCAATGTCTAAGTCCAACCGTGGTATAAATCAAAGGACTCTTCATTTGTTGCGCAAGGGCCGCTTTCTGGTAATCGGGCAAATCACTTGCAATGTGGGGGATCATCATATTGTAGCAAGCCATAATCACGTGCCGAGCGGTCATCCGGTGGGCTTGATTATTTTGAACGTATTGAATCGATACGGTATCCGCGTGGTCTGGTTGCCCGATATGCTTGACGTCAACAACGGTGCTGTTTAAACGGATTCGAACCCTTGAAGTGGCTCGATCTAAATGCCCGTAGTTAAACTGTGCGGTAACCAAGGCTTCAGCCGAGGAACCTTGTGCAACATCAGGAATGAGTCGTTTAACCAATGCTCTGGCAACGCCAGCGTTGCCGTCGGGGAAGTGGTGAATATAGGGGTTCTCGGCATCATAGACCGCGACTGGCGCGAACCCGAGGGCGCCGCATTCCTTTGCTTCAGCGATACTCAGAAGCTCGGTACTGGCATTTGACCAATCAAGTCCTGAATGCCTGGCCATGCGCAATACAGCCCGGTCAGTTACCCCCAGGGTGCGGGTCAGGTAGTCGTAGTAAGAATGGGTTTGGATGTAGTCTTCTAGCTCGCTAGGAGGCACCGGTAGCACATGGAGGCCCGCCTTAAGAACGCGCAGTAATTGTGCTTTACCCGTCGGGGTCAGCGGAGTTTGAGCAACCGCGACTTCATCGGATAGGGCAGCCTGGGGCAGTCCCTCGATGTAGTTGTAGTAGTTGCAGAAAGGGTGTTGTACAACCGCGTCACGACCAAACTGTTGCTTATCGAAATAGGTCACGGGTCCGAGGCCGTGGCGTTGAAAAAAATCCCGGTCAAATGCTGAGTCAAATCGCTTGAGATCAACGCCGATATCTTTGAAGAGCTCCAGAATGATTGGGCTGGCCTGACGGGGCTCGACCAGGGTTTGAGAACCTCCATAGCTGATCAGTCGCTGGCCGTTGATGGTGTGCTCATTGCGTTTGGCGTGCCCGCCAAAGTCGTCGTGATTGTCGATGATCAAGATTTTTTTGTCGTTACCATGCCGCTGCTGATAAAAGCGTGCTGCGGCAAGCCCGCTTAGGCCGGCACCGACCACCACAAGATCATAGGTTTCGTTGGTTGAGAGGGGGGTGCCCCAGGGTTTTGGCTGACCAAAAGCGAAGGTATGGGCGACATCGTTCGCACCGGGATGGTGGCCCCTCAGGCCTGTTAAGCTCGGCGGATAATAGGCTGTGTCCGACTCAGCCATTGCCGATTGATGGACGCTTGGCAGGAGTGCACTACCCATCAGGGTGAGCGATCCGTTGACGAAGTCTCTTCGAGTGATTGATGTCATTGAGTCGGTGTCTTACAGGGTGATGAGTTAGCCAACGCTGATACCAAATTCGTGGCTTTAAAAAGGCTTGCCGCCGGAATCCAATTTCGACACAGCAAGTTGGGCTAATCGTTGCTTTGCTTCATCGATCTCCGGAGTCGATCGCATTGCAGGTCCGGTATAATCAGGTTCAAAAATTCGATGAGGATCGTCGCCGTTCACAAAACCTAAGTAGCTCCCGCCATAGTTGTAACCAATGAGGCGGCGTAACGACTCAGAAAAAGTACGCGCAACTTCAGGAGGATGCGCTAAATATTGATTTTCTTCCTGGCGCAACCAACCCAAACTGTACTGTAACGCGAGACCGGTCCTAGGGTCGGTGGATCGATTATCACCGCCGCCATGCAGGGTCCCTCCCAAATAAATCAGTACAGACCCCGCCGGCATTTCGGCGGTAATGATTTCTTGCGCAGCTGCCTGGCGCTCGTTATCCCAAAGATGACTGCCTGGCACCACCTGGGTGCCGCCATTGCCTTGATGAAAATCGGTGAGAGCCCACATCGTCGGCATCAACGTGGTGATGCCAATGTGAGAGAGGGGATAGATGTCTCCATCCCGATGAAGATTTTGGGCCAATGCTCCTTGCTCTAAATGCATGACTCCGGAAAAATTCAATTGGAAGTTGGTGGCGTACTCAAGCAAGACGCTCTCGGCGAGTGCCAAGATTAACGGATGAGTTGCCAGCGCTTGTGCCGCCTCTGATTTGGTGAATAGACTTCCAAGACGTTTCGTTTTAGCGCCTAAAAATTCATCGTGACCAAAGGGGGCTTGGTCGATATGGGGTTGCAATTGATTCAGTGCGGCTCCGGTCAGTTCAGGGGCTAAACCTTCGATGATCAGATACCCTGCTTGCTTGAGTTGCTCGCATAGCACCACAGGATCACTGTCTGGAGCTGAAAGAGCGAGAGATTGCGAAGTCATTAGGCTTGCCAGGGAGTCGGGAAAGTCTAGTCTGCTGCTTTCACGTCATCAGTGCAAGATTGACCCGAAAGGGTGCAAGAAAGATCAACGGCATTGCACAGCCAAAAGTCTTCAGGGTGGATGGCCAGGGGGCTAAGGCTGGTTGTTTCTGCTCGGTGAGGTCCCCAGCTAAGTCAGCGCCAAGGCAATGCTAGGGCGATCACTTGGCAAAAAGGTCCGTTGACCTCCGCTCCCTTCAGACCTCAGTCATCGGTTATCTGGCGGTGATTAACGGGTCCCTCATCAGCGTCAATCTTTTCGAGCAATCTGTGCGTTGGTGCACGGTCGGGTCGCTACGCTTGGCGTACCAGAGCCTTTTAGTCTTCAACGAAACCAGGCCAGTTACGCATGTATTGAATAAACGTCTCGCTGAGGCCTTCGGTGGCGAGATGCGCAGCGGTCACCGGCAGCGAACTCGGTGCGAATTCAGGATTGCTCTCTGCACGTTTGGGAAAATCATGATGCAAGATGGCGGAGCGGCCCTGAATGGCAAAGTCGGCTCCAAGTTCCAAGCAGCGGTTGACGTCGGCGACAGTGCTGATTTTTCCAGCGACGCCCAGGCGCGTCTGTTGGCGAGGCAATGCACCAAAGATTTCAAGTAGCGAGCGCTTGTCACTGCTGCCCGCTGGCGTTTTAAAGACGTCCCACAGCGACATATCGATATAATCGAGTTGGTCCTGCTGAATGAGTGTCTCATAGAGCTCAATCGCCTCGCCCAGAGGGACACCAAAGCGCTCTGGGGACAATCTGACGCCCACTTGAAAGTCAGGTCCGGTACGCTGTCGGATCCCATCGATGATTTGCATCAAAAATTGACTGCGATTCGCCAATGATCCTCCCCAAGCATCAGTTCTGCGGTTGGTTTCTGGCGACAAGAACTGACAGATTAAGTAACCGTGGGCGCCGTGCAGTTCAATGCCGTGAAAACCGCAGCGCTCAGCGCGTTCAGCCCCTTTGATGAATGCCTCGATTACTTCTAGGATAACCTCTTCGCTCATGGCTTGGGCTTCGGTTTCTTGATCACTCGACGCGCTTTGTGGCTTGCGTCCGGTGAGTGTTTCCGGACAGCGAATACCGCCATGGTAGAGCTGGACACTGGATACGGCCCCTGCTTTGTTGATCCCTCTGGCGAGTTTGGATAGGCCTTCATCCTGTCGATCGTCAAAGCATCCCAATTGTCCCGGAAAACCCTGGCCCCAATCGATCACGTGAGCTGCACAAGTCATGGTCAATCCATAGCCACCTTCGGCGCGCATCATAAGCCAATGATATTCCTCATCCGAGAGAACGCCGTCATCATGACTTTGAGAGTTGGTGAGGGGGGCCAACATAAACCGATTCGGCATGTCGGGACCGTGCTTAAACGTCAGCGGCGAAAAGATCATAACGGCTCCTAAAAAGTCGAGCACTGTAACATGCTCAGGAAGACGATTTCACGGGCTCTTTGAAACAATGATCAGGCCGATGGCTGGCCACCACGAGTAGGTTTCTAGCGAGCGTTGGTCACAAAGTTGGCCTAGCCTGAGGCGAAGAAGCTTGAGCCCAGTCAAGAGGCGCTGGTTCGCAAGGGGTTGGGCCCGGTAGAGGCCTACCCACGGTAATCACTCTTGTGATAGCTTACGCCGGATTTGCAATGCCTGCTGAATCTCTATCTCAATTGCGATAAGGTGTGATAGGGGCTTTTAAAATGATTGCTCAAGG
>NZGC01000068.1 GCA_002689445.1 Gammaproteobacteria bacterium | reverse complement strand
GTTTTGATGGAATACGGCTCGGGAGCCGTCATGTCAGTCCCAGGGCATGATCAAAGAGATTGGGAGTTCGCGACAAAATATCAATTACCCATACGTCAGGTAATCGAGGCGAGTCGACCTGAAGATGACATAACCGAGGCTGCGATTACGGCCAAGAATACCTTGATGAACTCAGGAGAATTCAACGGTTTGAGTTTTGTTGAAGGTTTTGATGCCATTGCGAAAGCCTTAGGTGAAAAAGGGTTAGGTCAGCGTCAAGTCAACTATCGTCTGAGAGATTGGGGTGTGTCGCGTCAACGATATTGGGGATGTCCAATTCCGATTATCCATTGTCCGCAATGTGGCCCAGTGCCAGTTCCCGAAGCTGATCTTCCTGTGGAGTTGCCGACTGATGTCCAGTTCGATGGGGTTGGCTCCCCGATCAAGGCAATGCCAGCGTGGTCGAATGTGGCTTGTCCTGAGTGCGGAGGTGCGGCTGAGCGCGAGACAGACACCTTCGATACCTTTATGGAGTCAAGTTGGTACTACGCAAGATTCATGTCGAGTAATGCTGAAGCCTCGATGCTTGATGATCGGGTCCAATATTGGCAACGGGTTGATCACTATGTAGGGGGCGAAGAACACGCGATCTTGCACTTACTTTATGCTCGCTTCTTCCATAAAGTTTTGAGAGATCGTGGTCTTGTTACATCGGATGAACCCTTTGAAAACTTGTTAGCCCTCGGCATGGTGCTAAAAGATGGCAGTAAAATGTCGAAATCGGCCGGTGACGCGGGGGATCCCCAGCACCTGATTGATCGTTTTGGAGCAGACGCTGTTCGCATGGCAATGATGTTTGCTGCTCCCCCAGATCAAAGTTTCGAGTGGGCTGAAAATGGCGTTGAGTCCGCGTTCAAATGGCTTCGATCTCGACTTTACACAACGATCAATGAGCACCTCAATCAGCCAAAACCCAACCCCCTTGATCGCAGTGCGCTGGATGAAGCCGATAAAGCGGTCAGAAGGGTGACCCACGAGACTTTGAACAAAGCCTTTGACGACTACGGCCGAAGATTGGCATTTAACACGGTTGTGGCGGCTGCGATGACCTTAATGAATACAATTAACAAGTTTGAGGGAAAATCCTCAGAGGCGCCGGCGGTTCGGCAAGAAGCGCTTGAGGTCGTGGTAATGGTCCTGTCACCGATCACACCGCATATCGCCAGTGTGCTTTGGAAGGCTTTAACAGGCAAGGATTTGGCGGATTCCCGATGGTTGCCGACTGACAACGAGGCATTGGTAAAATCATCGGTTGAGCTCGTGGTGCAGATCAACGGCAAATTGAGAGCGAAGTTTGAGGTGGCGGTGGATGCCGATGAGGCCGTTGTTCGAAAAAAAGTAGAAGAGACCCAAAGTCTTGACAGTTACTTCGAAGGTAAAACGGTCCGCAAGGTGATTTTCGTCCCTCAAAAACTCATTAATTTTGTGGTGAATTGATGCGCGGCCTCCTGTGGTGGGTGATGATATTGCCGATAACAGCGTGTGGTTATCAAGTGCTTACACCAGGCGGAATCACCAATCTCGGCGTGTCGATTGAAGATCCGGTACTAGCGCGTGACTTGAATGACATCGTTCAGCGAGAACTTTTAGGATCAGGGCCCCAGACCTCCGATGCAGCCGATCAATGGCAGCTGCGGTTGCTGGAAGAGCGTTATCAAAAAACTCCCATTGCTGTTGCGGCCTTTGAAAACCATGCCGAGTTCGAATTGGTGTTAACCTGGGTTGTCGCGCTCGACAACCCAGCGGGAGAGTCGGTTGTGGATGAAGAGAGTTTTACCGTCCGCGAGCATTTTACTCGAGACAACCGTCGGTTGGTGGCTTCTTTCGAAGCAGAAAGAGCAATGAAGATTCCGTTGCAGTCAGAATTAGCCCGACGAGTCGGTTATTGGTTGCGATCGATCACCTCACAAGAGGATCGTTAAGGGGTGGAAGATGACTTTTCCAGAGAATAGGCTGTTAAGGTGAAACTCTATCCAGAGAAACTGACCGCCTCGTTGGCGCGAGGCTTGGCAGGCCTTTACTTGGTCAGTGGAGACGAGCCGCTCTTACAGCAAGAAATTTGCGACGAAATCCGCAATAAAGCGAAGGCTGAAGGCTTTGTCGAGCGTGACTTGTTTCACGTTGAAGCAGGGTTTGACTGGCAGTCGTTGCATTACAGCTTGAATAGCCTGTCATTGTTTGCCGAGAAAAAGTTAATTGAACTGCGCTTGAGTAGTGCCAAACAAACCGAAAAAGCAGGTGCTGCATTGATGGCTTTAGCTGAAGCGGGGGATGACCTCGTGGTTTTAATCAGCTTGCCGAAACTGGATGCTGCGGCTAAAAGGGCGAAGTGGTTTAAATCCCTTGAGGCTGTGGGCACTTTGATCCAAGTTTGGCCAATAGAAGCCAAGGATCTGCCCCGGTGGTTGGAGCAAAGGTTCAAACGCAAGCAATGCAGTATTGACCGGGATGCGCTACTCGCTCTCGCTGCCCGAGTAGAGGGGAACTTACTGGCGGCAGTGCAGGAGGTGGACCGGCTACTGTTGGCAGCAAAAACCAACACGATTGGATTGGCCCAAGTTCAGGGCAGTGTCGCAGATCACGCCCGATATGACGTGTTTCAGTGGCTCGACGCCTTATTCATGGGTAAGGCAGCCCGGGGCCTGCGAGTGCTGAATGGCTTGCACCAAGAAGGCACCGAGGTGTTGCTGATTACCGGCGTTTTGTCGAGAGAGCTAAGATCTCTAATCGAGATCTTAGAGGACGCAGCCGATAAAAATTTGTCTGCCGCTTTGCAGAGCGCCAGAATTTGGCCCAAACGTAAGCCTTTAGTGCAGAAACTTCTCCAGCGCTCCTCTCTTGGCGATTTGACGGCTTTGCATAGCCGATTGAGCGAGGTTGATGCCATGGTCAAAGGGGCGAAAGCGGGTGATCCTTGGGCTGTATTGGCTGAGATATCGCTAGCGCTGTCTGGTCAAACCATTGCCGTATCGCCGTTACCCGACCGTCACCACGGTTAGTTCACCTGAGTGGTTGCGGATTCGCCAAGCGCATCAAGAGAAAGCCGCCCATCCGTTACCGAAAACGTTGTGATGCTGGCGTTGTTGGGGCGGAATACCAGCACCTCATCTGCGTCTGTCGCCAGTGCGACCATCGCGTTGATGGCGACGAAGTGAGAAAAAATAGCACAGTCTTCGGTGCAAGCAATCAAAGCAGCAGCCATATCCGCTCGCCATTGAAGCAACGACTCAGACTGGTCCTGCCAGCGACCTTGCATCACCTTTGTTAGCCAGGGGCCACGATGCTCGAGACTCAGACCTTCGCTTGGAACTTCGGCAACCCGGGGCTCAACGATAATCGGTTGTGATCGCAGCGCTGCCAGCGGCATTGCGGTCTCTTGGGCACGTCTCAGAGGGCTGGAATAGATGGCTGAGATGGTATGGTGCTGTAGATTTTCGGCGGCTTGTTCGGCTTGAGAGTGCCCCAATGAGCTCAGTCCTGGGTCTTTATCACTGGTAAAAGAGGCGCTCGCCTCACCGTGACGAATCATATAGATTTTGGGCATAGGTTAGGCTCCTCGTGATGACCGGGAGATGTTAGCAGAACCGGGTACTGCCGTGGCAATTTGAGAGACAAATCGCTATTCTAAGGCGCACCGTAGAAAGGCTAACCCGGATCGGGGCGAGTGGCTCAAGGGTAGCAAAGAGAGTGTTGAACGAGGGTTTTTGATTTGCCTCGCTGGCCGAGATGATCTGATGCTTGTCGTGTGAAACTCAAGGAAAATTTTTGACGAAGGTTGATGTATGGCAGAGCAATTAGGCGCGTTAGCAGGAGACGGCATTCCAGATACTGAGGTATCAGTCAGAGAGGCATTTGGAATCGATATAGATTTGTCGGTCCCGGCATTTAAAGTGGCGTCAGAGCATGTGCCGGCGATTGACGAAACCTATCGGTTTAATCGCGAAACTACCCTCGCTATCTTGGCCAGCTTTGCCCATAACCGTCGGTGCATGGTGCAGGGGTATCACGGTACGGGTAAATCTACCCACATAGAACAAGTCGCCGCGCGCCTCAATTGGCCTTGTATCAGAATCAATCTAGATTCCCACGTCAGTCGAATGGATCTGGTGGGCAAAGACGCGATCGTATTAAAGGATGGTCAGCAAGTCACCGAGTTTAAAGAAGGCCTTTTACCTTGGGCACTGCAGCGGGCTTGCGCAATTGTTTTTGATGAGTACGACGCTGGTCGACCCGACGTAATGTTTGTGATTCAGCGGGTGCTTGAAGTTGAAGGTAAATTGACCTTGCTCGATCAAAGTCGAGTGATTAGCCCCCATCAAAGTTTCAGAATGTTTGCGACGACCAATACCATTGGTCTTGGAGATCCAACAGGTCTCTATCATGGGACTCAGCAGATTAATCAGGGCCAGATGGATCGCTGGAACATCGTTTCAACGTTGAACTACTTACCCCATGAAAATGAAGTCGAAATCGTTCAGGCCAAGCAGCCCAAGTTAGATCCAAAAACCATCGCGCACATGGTATCGGTAGCCGCACTCACCCGACAGGGTTTTATGAACGGGGATATATCGATTGTGATGTCGCCGAGGACGGTGATCATGTGGGCGGAAAATTCCCAGCTCTTTGATGATTTGGGTTTCGCCTTCAGGCTGACGTTTTTAAACAAGTGTGATGAGACGGAACGCCCGATTGTGGCAGAGTATTATCAGCGATGCATGGGAGAGGAGTTGCCCGAGTCAACCGCAAATGTCGTGTTAGCGGGCTGAATATCCTATGGTTGCTCCCCTGGATGACGCGACAGAAGTATTCCGGCAAGCGGTTACTGCAACCATGCGAGCGATATCAGGGAATGATGACCTAACCGTCACCTTCGGGCGAGGTAAACCCTTTATCCATGGTAACAAAGCGCGTATCCCCGTTCCGGAAGTGACTGGGGATCGCGACGCATTGGCGGCGCTGCGGGGTACAGCGGACCGGTTTGCGCTGAGGACCCGCTATCATGATGAAGGCCTCCACGGCGAGGCCCGGCCAGAGTCTGGTATTGCTCAGACCTTGTTCGATTCCGTAGAAGAAACTCGAGTGGCGGCGATCGGCGCCTACCTCATGCGAGGTGTCGAAGAAAACCTGCATCACCACTTAGAAGATACTCTGCAAGAACAGGGCGCTTATGACATTACCGAGGCAGAGGATGCTCCGCTTGGCGAAGCCGTCGGACTCTATTTACGAGAAAAATTGATTCAAAGAAGTCTTCCAGAGTCTGCAAGGCGGGTACTCGATCCATGGCGTGATCATCTTGAGGATCACATCGGTACGGATCTCACTGAGTTAGAGGCAAGTCTGTTCGATCAACGAGCCTTCCGTGATCTTGCTCAGTCGTTGATTCAGGATTTGGGACTCGCTGAAGATTTTGGTCAAGAGGAGCAAACAGGCGACAGCGACGAATTTGAAGAAAATGAGGCTGAGTCAGAAGCCCAAGCTGGGGACGATACAGCCGATCAAGAACAAGGGGATGACGGTGATTTAGCGGATGCTATCGAGGGGGATGTACCTGTCGATATGGAGACGATGGATCTTGCTGAGAGTGATGGCTCTGAAGAAGAGGCCGGCGCACCGCCTGATGGCGATGCCCAAAAAAATTGGGCAAGGCCAAAAACCTTTCTGTATGCTGCTTATACCAGCGAATTTGATGAGGTCGTGTTCGCCGATCAACTCTGTGAGGCCGAAGAGCTCGATCGTTTGCGCGCGGTGCTAGACCAGCATTTACAAAACTCACAGATAATCATCAGCAAGTTAGCCAATCGTTTGCAACGAAAGTTAATGGCTCAGCAAAGCCGATCTTGGGAATTTGATCTTGAGGAAGGTGTGCTAGACACCTCTCGATTGCCCGGCATCATCATGGACCCTTTCTCATCGCTCGCATTCAAGCAAGAAAAAGAAACGAAGTTCAAAGATACCGTGGTATCGATACTGATTGATAGTTCCGGTTCTATGCGAGGTCGGTCGATTTCTATTGCCGCGATGTGCGCTGACATTCTAGGGCGCACACTTGAGCGGTGCTCGGTCAAAGTCGAAATTTTAGGGTTTACCACCAAGGCTTGGCGCGGGGGACAGTCACGAGAGTTGTGGCTTCAGCAAGGTAAACCACAGCAGCCAGGTCGGTTAAATGATTTGCGGCATATCATCTACAAAGCTGCGGATATGCCGTGGCGCCGGGCACGTAAAAATCTGGGGCTGATGATGCGGGAAGAGTTGCTCAAAGAAAATATCGACGGTGAGGCGCTTTTGTGGGCTCACAACCGGATTCACGGTCGCCCAGAAGATCGTAAGATACTCATGGTTATATCGGACGGCTTGCCCGTCGATAACAGTACTTTATTGGTAAATCCCAGCAACTATCTTGAGCAGCACCTCAAGTTTGCCATCGATCAAATAGAAAATGGTTCCGAGGTGGAGTTGGTCGCGATCGGTATTGGGCATGACGTCACGCATCATTATCGCCATGCCGTCACCATTACTGATGCCGAACAGTTGGGCGACGCAATGACCGAGCAGCTGGTAGGTCTATTTGACGAAAAGAAACCGGCTAGCGTAGCTTGAGGTAAGGATCAACTGTGTCTCGAGTCGCCTTAATCAAGTCAGTGGAGCGGTACGCGCTNCGATTCCCGGCGGAGCAAGCGGTGGTCGCTGACTTTCTATCCTTTGTTCAAGCCCACGNAAATTGTTTTGATCGAAGCCTTCGCGAGGGTCATGTAACCGGGTCGTCTTGGATCGTAGATCGCCNGCATAAGCATTGTTTGTTGACGCATCATAAAAAGTTGGGGCGCTGGCTTCAGCTCGGAGGACATGCCGATGGTGACTCGCAAGTGATGAGGGTTGCTACCCGGGAAGCAGAGGAAGAGTCAGGACTTAAGCAATTAGCTTTGGTGAGCAGGGAGATCTTCGATATCGATGTGCATCTGATTCCTGAACGGGGGCAGGAGCCAGCTCATTATCATTACGACGTAAGGTTTTTGTTTGAAGCGGATAAAAACGAAACGTTGGTCGTGAGCGAAGAGTCGAATGACCTAGCATGGGTCCCTTTAGCCTCAATCGAGGACTACAGTTGCGAAGAATCAATATTGCGAATGGTGCGAAAAACCGGCTAAGTCATAGCGGTTAATCAATAGCGGTTAATTTACTCGGTTTAATTTGTATCGGTTTTACCCGGCGTATAAGTGACAAGCAACCTGATGATCGGTGGCGATGAGTATGGCTTCTGGTGTGACATCATGACACTCTGCGAGGACCTTCGGACATCGATCAGCAAATCGACAACCAGGCCCTAAATTGACCGGTGAAGTGATTTCACCTATCACGTGTTGCGTCGGTTTGGTTCGCTCAATGGCCGGATCCGCCTCAGGATTAGAAGCGATCAGCAGTTGAGTGTAAGGGTGTTTGGGTTCAAAAAAGACGGCATCTGAGGGGCCGCTTTCGACCAGCGAGCCCAGATACATCACCGCCATTCGGTCAGAGATGTACCGAACCATTGACAGGTCATGAGCGATAAAGAGCAGCGTCAGGCCAAGAGATTGTTTGAGATCCTGAAGCAGGTTAACCACCTGAGCTTGCACAGAAACGTCTAGAGCCGAGATGGGTTCATCGCAAACGACGAATTTGGGTTCGATGATCATTGCCCTTGCAATGCCGATACGTTGCCTTTGACCGCCTGAGAACTCGTGAGGATATCGAGACATGTGATCAGGATGTAAGCCGACTCGCTCTAGCCAAAAACCGACCCGCTGCTGGATGTCTGCTCTGGGTATTCCTTTAAGTGCAAGACCCTCGCCGATGATATCGAGCACGGTCATTCTCGGGTTCAACGAGGCATAGGGGTCTTGAAAAATCATCTGCAGATCAGTCGAGTACCGGGAATGATCAGCGGCAGTGAATTTAGCCGGTAAGGGCTGCCCCCGATAGTAAGCCTCTCCAGAGGTGCGCTCGTGAAGGCCGATCAGCGTTTTACCAAAAGTGGACTTTCCCGAGCCACTCTCACCCACCAGGCCAAGGATTTCGTTCTCTGCGATGTCGAGAGAAATGCCATCTACAGCATGGAGAATTTGATGCCTACCGATCAAAAAGTGTTTTTTGAGGTCCACCGTTTTAATCATGATCGATCACTCGCGATCAAATTGGGTTGGTACAACGCTGAAACCTTAGGCGCCTTTGGATCTTGCAGCCAACAGCGCGACGCGTGTCCTGGATTGGTTTGATCCGGATACAGGGGCGGGTTTTGCTGATGACAGATCTGCATCGCTTGAGGGCAGCGAGCTGCGTAACCACACCCGGTGGGTGGTGCAAATAGGTCCGGTGGGCTCCCCGGAATGGGGTTGAGCGTCTTGTTGTAGTCGCCCACATTGGTCGGCATCGCGAGTTTTAAGCCGACGGTGTAAGGGTGTGCACTTTGGTAAAAGATTTCGTCAACGCCACCTTGCTCGACAATTTGACCAGCATACATAACACAAACGTGCTGAGCGGTGCGGGCTACGACAGCGAGATCATGGGTAATCAGCACGATGGCCATATCGTCTTTGGCTTGCAGCTCTTTCAGCAGGTCGAGAATTTGCGCTTGAATGGTGACGTCCAGCGCGGTGGTGGGCTCATCTGCAATTAACAAGGAGGGTGAGCATGCAAGGCTTTGAGCAATCATAGCGCGCTGCAGCATGCCGCCGGAAAACTCAAAGGGATACTGTTGGAGGCGTCTTTCGGCCTCAGGGATCCGAGTTTTTAGGAGCAGGTCTTTAGCGATGCTGAGGGCCTCTGTACTGTTCAATCCTCGGTGCACTTTCAAGGTCTCGGCAATTTGATCGCCGATGGTCATGGTCGGGTTAAGAGAAGTCATCGGGTCCTGAAAAATCATGCCCATCTCTTTGCCGCGAAATTGATTCATCGCTTTCGGGTTTAGCGTCAGCAGGTCTACGCCATCGAGAGTGGCACTTCCAGCGGTGACTTTTCCGGGAGGCATGGGGATGAGTCCCATTAAGGATTGGACGGTAACGCTCTTGCCGCAGCCCGACTCGCCAACGATGGCGAGCACTTCACCACGCTGGACAGCAAAGTCGACGCCGCGAACCGCTTTAACAGTGCCACCATAGGTTTCAAACTCGACATGGAGGTTTTTTACCGCTAGGAGGGACGAGGCTGTCATTGGTCTCGGGTCCTCATTTTTGAATCGAGGGCCTCGGTGAGGCCATCACCTAAAAGATTAAACGCCAACACAGTGATACTGATGAAGAGCGCAGGGAAGAACAGTTCATGCGGATGGCTGAGCATTGTTTTCACACCCTCGTTGCACATCGAGCCCCACGAGGGAGTAGGTGGAGCAACCCCCATACCGATAAATGACAAAAAAGCCTCGGTAAAAATCGCTGAGGGAACTGCAAAAGTCAGGGTTACTAGGATGACGCCCATGGTGTTAGGGATGATGTGGCGCAGAATCAGGTAAGAGGAGCCGCCGCCCAGTAATCGAGCGGCTTCGATATAGCCTTGCTCACGAATCTTAAGGACTTGCCCTCGCACCAGTCGGGCGGTTGCTGGCCACAGGAGGAGAATTAGGGCAACCAGCATGGGCATTACGCCGCTCTCACCGGGGCCGATCCCGAACGCGATTTTAAATAAAATCATAAAGAGCAGGAACGGCAAGGCAACGACAAAATCAGCAAATCGCATCAAAATTTGATCAATTTTTCCGCCTAGGTAGCCGGCGAATCCTCCGTAGAAAACGCCAAATAACACGTAAATCAATGGAGCTACGACGCCAATAAACAAAGAGACTCGAGCCCCTTGCATCAATCTTGCCAGAATGTCTCTGCCCAAGTAATCGGTACCAAAAGGGTGAAACGCCAGGGGTATGACTTGACCGGGGAGATCATCGGGTGTTGCTAGGCCCTGCAGGACGGCTTGGCTGATCGTAATCGATTGCTCGGGTTCTACTTTGATGGTTGTGACAACATCAAATTCGTCAAAGCCATCGGTGGGAACAATCGAGTAGTAGTAGGGCTGTGACTTCAAATTCAGTCGATCCTCGAACCCTACGATATTGCCCGCATTAACGGTTTCAAGCGGTAATCCTAGACCCAAGAGGCCCTCGGGTTTACGCTCGCTCCGATAAATACTATACCCGCCTGCCTGATCGACCGGGGCCCAAGTCAACTTAACCGACTGAGTGGTGGCAGCCCCTAAAACAGATAGCTCCGCAACAGCGGCAAGTTCATCGGGATAGTCCTCGGGTTCGGAAGGATGGTCGGCGACGATCGGTGCTGCAAAGGGCTGGTAGTCGGCAACCAAGCGAGCAGTTTTGGGTAGGGCCGGTGCCTGGGAAATCTGGTCTAGATCTTGAGCAGCCGGATCCTGGGTCCAGAGTAAGGGCCCCGCGAGGGTGAAAAATGCCAGTCCAATAATCAGGTAGAGCGAGATAATGGCTCGAGTGTTGCTTTTTAATCGACGCCAGGCATCTTGCCAAAAAGACAGCGAAGGTCGGGTCAGCTGCTCAGCCGCGGCGGAGCCGGGCGCAGGGCTGAAATCAGCCTCTGTTAAAGGCCGCTCGAGGCTCATTTGAGCCGTACCCTAGGGTCAATGAACCCATAAATGATATCCACAATGATGACCATTAGGACCAGAAAAGCGCCATAGAAAACAGTGGTTCCCATAATGACTGTATAGTCCAATTGTTGAACGGCTTGTACAAAATAGCGGCCCAAGCCTGGGATGGCGAAGACCAACTCGACGACAAAACCGCCTGTGGTGATGGCGGCAATTTGCGGACCTAAAACGGTGATCACGGGCAAGATGGCGTTACGAAGTTGATGCTTAAAGAAGATGCGAGGCGCGGAGAGACCTTTGGCTTTCGCAGTTTTGATGTAGTCCTCATTCACGACCTCTAGCATTGAAGAGCGCATGAGTCGAGTGAGCAGTGCCATTGTGCCAAGTCCCAGCACCAAGGAAGGCACTAACATGTGGCTTAAGGTGCCCCATCCGGCTACTGGTAGGATCGAGGTGCCCGACCACTGATTCAGATTCACCAACGCCAACTGACCGAGCGCGGCAAAGACGAAACTGGGCACCGATATGCCAAGGATAACGAGAAACATAATGATGACATCGGGTAGTCGGTTGCGATAGAGCGCGGTTAAAGCTCCCCAAAGAATGCCCCCCGCTGCAGCAAAGGCAATGGCGAGGACGCCCAGCGCTGCGGACACAGGGAAATGATCCCGAATGATATCGTTGACTCGGCGATTCTGCTGAGTGAATGAAAGTCCAAAGTCGCCTTGAGCCATGTTGCTGAGAAAAATGACGTACTGCTCAGGCAACGGTCTATCCAAACCATATTTCTTGGCAAGATTCTGCCGGATTTCGGGCGTCGTTGCTTTTTCATTCATCAAAGGATCACCCGGTACGGCGTGCATCGCAAGGAAGGTTGCGGTGGCGATAAACCAGACGGTTATGACGCCCGAGAGAAGTCTGCCAAGGGTGTAACGGAGCATAATCTTACGGTGCGATTCTGGCGTAGGTGAAATCAGGATCAGATCCAAGCACGGTTCTGCGCATGCCCTTAAGCTTAGGGTGCTGCAGATAGATGACGCCCTGCTCATACATGGGCAGCAAAACCGCCTCGTCATACAAAATCGTTTGTAATCCTGCCATGGCAGTCATGCGAGTGGTGGGATCACTGCTATTCATGGCGACTCTAACAAGGCGGTCATATTCTGGATTGTTGTAGCGACCGCGGTTGTTCAGGTTCCAGGAAGCAAACAAATCGCCAAAGGTCATAATATCGTCAAAATCGGGTCCCCAACCGGCTCCGACAATATCAAAGTCACCACTGGTCATTTTGGCCAGACGTTGTTTGAACGTTTGGACGTCGATCTTGATGTCGAGTCCCAGTCGGGTTTTAAGCATTCCTTGCATATACTCAGCTTGCTTGGTCGAAGTGGGACTGTCACTGACCAACATAATGAGCGGAGGGATGTTCTCGACGTTGAGTTCGGCTTTGGCTTGCTCAAGGAGCGCCCGGGCGCGAACCAAATCGGGTTTGTTGACCGTGGCGGGAAACTCTTGTCGAAAGGTCGCATTGACACCCTTAACCCAAGTTGGGAATAGGCTTCTACCCGGTAGATTACCCGGCGTCTGTAAGACCTTGTTGACGAATTCTTCCGGATCAAACGCAGCCTGAATGGCCTTTCTTAAATTTTGATTGCGAGTCAGTCGATTGGGACGATAGTTGTATTCAAGAAAGTAGACGCTGCCGGTGACGAACTTCTTGATTCTAAACTGATTATTCAAAGCATCTTTGTAGGTCTCACCATCCAGTTGGGTATAGGCGATTTTGCCGTCAATAAAAAGGTTGAGTCGGGCTCGAGTGTCGGCTGTGATGTAATCGGCATCAATGGCATTGAGTTTGATGGCGTCAGCGTTCCAATACATTGGGTTTTTTCGCATGTTGAGAGAGGCGCTGTGTACCCAATCGGTCAAGGTAAAGGCGCCGTTGTAAATCATATCTTTTGCGTCAGCGGCATAACTGTCCCGTCGGGATTGGTAGAATTTTTCTTGGACGGGAAAGGTCGTTATGAATGCTGTGAGATTGATGAAATAACCTGTTGGACGTTCCAATACTACGCTTAGCGTGTGGTCATCGATGGCCGTGATACCCAGATCACTGATCGGTAGCTCGCCTTGATTGATGGCCTCGGCATTTTTAACTGGATAGAGGATAAAGGCGTACTCAGAGGCCGTGCTTGGATTGACGACGTTACGCCAGGCGAAGACAAAGTCGTGAGCGGTTACCGGATCACCATTACTCCACTTCGCATCTTTTCTTAGCCAGAATGTTGCGGATTGATCTTCGAGCTCCCAGCGCTCGGCCACACCCGGTGCTAAATTGCCTCGACGATCATAACGAGTTAACCCTTCCATCACATGACCCAAGACAAAAATCGAAACCTGGTCTGTCGCTTTCATGCTGTTGAGTTGAGGAGGTTCCTGAGCAATCGCGATCTTCACAGTAGCGCTCGCGGCGTCGACCGCATCGGCAAAAGCATGTGACTGAGTGGCACACAACAACAGGCAAAAAATAAGACGTAGGGTCATAGTCGATTCGATAAAGTTAGGCAGCCCTGATAATAGCATGGTAATGGGTTTGCCCGAAGATGATGGTTGGCTTTAGGCAGCAAATTTTAAGAGGTTAGAAACGACTCGTTCGAGGTGGGTCAGTGAATTACAGACCTCCGTCTGGTGGCAATTTGGTGCGTATTTTTTCATCTCCGCGTCACCGACCTGCCAGTTGGAGCGTGGCTCTGGGTTTAACCAGATGACCCGTTTGGCTTTATCGTACATCTCGCGAACGATCTCGGATTTAGGGTCGCCATAGTTGTTGCGGGCATCGCCTAGAATAATGATCGTGGTCTTGTTATCGACATCATCCATACAGGTTCGTTTAAAATCGAGCAGCATTTGCCCGTAATCGGTGGAACCATTACCATAATCACGCATGGTTTTTGCCATGGCGTCTTCGAGATTGCTGTTTTGAAATAGCTGGGTGACCTCCCCCAGATCCGAGGAAAAAGCGAAACTTCGGACTTTCGGAATAATCTCAGCAAGGCTATAGAGAAACATCAACAGAAAACGAGAGTAATTGCTGACCGAACCACTGACGTCACAGATGCACATGACTTTGGGTCGGTCGACCTTGACGGATTTCCACTTTAGATCGAAAAATACTCCATCGTATTGCATATTTTTTCGGAGCGTTTTTCGCACGTCCAAATGGCCACGCTTGTAGGTTTTGCGCCTTTTAGAATGAATGGAGACCAATTTTTTGGCCATTTTGAACACAATTTCCTGGACATCCTTAAAGTTGCGCTTTTCCAAGTTGGATAGTTTGACTTTTTTTAACAGCTCTTCTCTGAGTTGTTTGCCATGTTCATCGGCATGCAAAAAGAATTGTTTTTCGACGTAATCTCGTACCTGGTCTCTCAATTGATCCCGAGCTCTTTTCAGCTTGCCAGCCAGACGACGTTCACCAGGGCCCGATTCATTTTGTAACTCGGTGATTTCATCTTGCAGACCTTTGAGCCCCATCTGATCCATGATCTTGCGGGTAAACAACCCTTTTTGGGTAAAGACGACGATTTGATTGACTTCAACGGCTCGGCCCGCCTCCGCCATTTTAATCATGATGTCGCTGCGCGCGCCCTCTAACAGGAGTTTCCCTAGATCAGATGAGGGCGGCGGAGTCTCCAAATCGTCGTCTTCAGGCTCTTCGTGATCGCCGCGGCTTTGACCACCTTGTCCGCTGCCCTTCCCTCCCGGCTGTCCCGGTTGCCCGTTACCGTCTTGCTCGTCGTCGAACTGATCCTCACCGGCCTCGGTCTGCTGCTCGTCTTGGCTGGTCTTTGTCACATCGTCAAACGTGAAAAATTTTTCGAAGCAGGCCTCGAAAGTTTCCTTTTCGTCGGGGTTCTTGGACAAGAGCATCGAGAGAGTGTTCTTGAATAAGGTTCGGTCTTGGTAGCCGACCACCTCGAGGGCTGCCATTGCGTCGAGGGTCTCCGCAGGCGAGACCTTGACCTCAGCCGTGCGTAAAACCTTAACGAAATCGACGACGGTTTTTTCCATAATTACGCTTTGAGTGCCTTGTTCGTCAACATTTGCACCTCGCCCTCAACCAACTCAATGTCCTCTTGGAATTTGAGAATGACATTCAAGGTCTGCTTAACGAGATCAGCATCCAACGATTCCGTATGCAATAAAATAAGGGCTTTGGCCCAGTCAATCGTTTCACTGATAGCAGGGACTTTTTTTAGATCAAGTTCCCTGAGTTCCTGGATGAAGGTAACCAATTGACGACGGAGCTCAGCCGGGATCTCAGGTACGCGTGCATGAACGATTTGGGATTCCAATTCGGCATTGGGAAAGGGGATATAAAGGTGCAGGCAACGGCGCTTCAGGGCGTCGCTAATTTCTCGGGTATTGTTACTGGTGAGAAAGACCAAAGGCTTGCGGGCGGGGTCAGCCTTGATGGTGCCAATTTCAGGGATTGATAGTTGATAATCCGACAGCATCTCTAACAGCAGCGATTCAAATTCATGGTCGCTTTTGTCAACTTCATCGATCAGCAGTACGCAGCCTTTCTCTTCTTTCAAGGCCTTTAAAAGAGGTCTTGGTTCCAAGAACTCCTCGGAGTAAAACACATCACCGAACTCGTGCAGTTTTGCAACCGACTCAGTCAATCCTTTGGCGCCTTCTAAGATTTCTCCTAGGGTCTCTTTGAGCACTTGGGTATAAAGCAACTGTTTGCCATATTTCCATTCGTAAATGGCCTTTGACTCATCAAGACCTTCATAGCATTGCAAACGAATACATTCGAGTTCGAGCATGTTGGCCACTGACTTCGCCAATTCGGTTTTTCCAACTCCAGGCGGGCCCTCAATCAGCACGGGCTTGTCGAGCTGATAGGCCAGAAAGACCGCTGTTGCGATTTGGTGATTGGAAATATAGTTAAGCGATTCAAGTCCTGATTGAATGGACTCGATGCTAGCTAAGTGCTCGTCACGTTCTAAGGTCAACGGTTTTCCCCTTTTAAAATTAACCAAAGATCAGGTCTCTCAGAGTGTGATGTAGATCTTTGAAGCGTTGGGCATTATGTAAAGACCGAGCTGACTTGTACAGGTACCTTGCAATTATCATCAACATCAATCTTTGTGGATCATACAAACTGATAAATCGAGGATATGCTGAATGACTGAATTGCTGCGTCTCGGATCTTCCGGTGGCGCACCCTGACTCGGTTAAAAGCAGTCTCGCGTGGTTTACGGAAAAGTGGTAGGTTCGCCGTAGGGGGGTGTTTTATGCGAAAAATTACCGTTATTGCGTTAGTCGTCTTGGCGTTGTTGATTCAAAGTGGTGTCAATGCGGACTACCCTTCAACCTACGTGGCTGCGGATCATGACCCTTTTGTGATAGACCAAGTCATGATCGATAGAGGGTTAGGTCAAGGGGCTTTTAGAGGCTGGGTCAAAGTGGAAAACGGCCTCATCGCCGCTGTTGAGCGAGAGGACGTTCCACGGCCGAAGGGTATCCGACAAATTAATGCTGAAGATCAGTGGCTAACCCCAGGGATCATCGACGTTCACAGTCATCTGGGTGACTATCCATCGCCCTCTTATCGGGCGCACAGCGATGGAAATGAAGCGACATCGCCGGTAACAGCCGAAGTCTGGGCAGAACACAGTGTATGGCCTCAAGATCCACAGTTTCCGTTGGCGCTAGCCGGTGGTGTGACGACGCTTCAGATCCTACCAGGTTCGGCAAATCTCTTTGGCGGGCGCAGCGTGGTACTTAAAAACGTTTGGGCAAGAACGGTACAGGGAATGAAATTCCCGGGAGCGCCTTATGGCCTGAAGATGGCCTGCGGTGAAAATCCGAAGCGGGTCTACGGCAGCAAGTCTCGCAGTCCTTCGACCAGAATGGGTAATTTTGCAGGATACCGTAAAGCCTGGATCGATGCTCAGGAGTACCAGAAAAAATGGCGAGCGTATGAAAAGTCGTTGTCAGACTATGAGGTATGGGAAGCAGCGAGCGATGGACAAGACTACAAAACCCGTCCCTCTCCCCCTAAACGGGATTTAAAAATGGAGACCTTGGTCGGTGTTCTAGACGGCGAAATCTTGGTCCACAACCATTGTTATAGGGCCGATGAAATGGCTCAGATTATCGACCTCAGTCGGGAGTTCGGCTATCAAGTCACCGCTTTTCATCATGCCGTCGAAGCCTACAAGATCGGTGACTTGTTGGCAGCGAACAAAACCTGTTCCGCGATGTGGGCTGATTGGTGGCAGTTCAAGCTCGAGTCTTTCGACGGAATCAAAGAAAATGTCGCGATGGTGGAGGCCGCAGGAGCTTGCGCGATTGTGCATTCTGATTCCGCGACAGGGATCCAGCGCTTAAATCAAGAAGCGGCGAAGGCCCTAGCAGCCGGTCAGCGGCTGGGCTTAGCCATGAGTCCTTCAACCGCGCTGACCTGGATTACACGAAATGCTGCTCAAGCGCTCGGAGTATTGTCGCGAACAGGCACGATAGAGGTCGGCAAAATGGCGGATTTGGTGCTCTGGTCAGCGCAACCGCTCAGTGTTTACGCTCGAGCCGACAGCGTTTTTATTGACGGGGTATTGCAGTGGGATCGTAAAACCGGCGTTGGACCCGTGACCGATTTCGAATTAGGGCAACGCGAGGAGATATTCTGATGGGCCACAGAATTTGCCTAATCGTCATGATGCTGATGAGCGTTGGTGTTTGCGCCCAAGATCAGTTACTAAAAAATGCGACGCTGGTTTCCGGAGCCAAGGGGCAGGGAGTCATTCGGGATGTACATATCGTTGCTGGTCGGATCGCTGCGATAGGTGAGGATCTTAAGGTTGATAGGGGTACAGATGTATTAGATTTGGCAGGAGCGTTGGTGACGCCAGGTTTTATCGATTCCGCCACAACCATTGGACTTGCTGAGGTCTCCGGCTTGGGTATCAGTCAAGATGCCGAGGTGTCGGATGTCAATCTGGCGGCGGGCTTTCAGGTGGCGTTGGCCCTCAACGATGCGTCTCTTTTGATACCCGTTGCCAGTAATGACGGCATTACACGAGGCGTCATTGTTCCTCAGCCCGGGGACAGCAATTTTGCCGGTCAAAGCGCTCTGGTACGGTTTCAGCGTGAGGGCACCTTTGCTGTGACGGGTGCTCTGGCTCAGCATGTTTATTTGAGGGAGAGAGATCGGCGCTACGGAGGGGGTTCACGGGCGAGCGTGCTTGCAAGTGTGCTTCATGCGCTTGAGGAATCGGCTCGATTCGACCAACGTCGCGAAGACTATGATCGGCGAAAGGTCCGAGCTTTTGATTTACCGGCTGCGGACCTCATTGCCTTGTCGGCTGTTCGACAAGGTAAGGTGCCTTTGGTTGCGCACGTAGATCGTGCCGCAGACATTGAGCAGTTAATTCAGGCGATGGCGGCTTATCCCAAGATCCGCTTGGTACTGGCGGGTGCCGCCGAGGCTTGGAAGGTGGCTGATAAGCTCGCAGAGCGGGATATTCCTGTGTTGATTAATGTGATGGATAACCTGCCCGGAAGCTTTGATCGCTTAGGGGCTCGATTGGATCAAGCGGCGCTGCTCGATGCGGCGGGTATTCGGTTTGCGTTTATGTCGGAGTCGCCGTTTACCGAATTTAGATCTCTAAGCCAAGCGGCAGGGGTTGCGGTGGCCTACGGCCTACCCTGGGACAAAGCCCTCGCGGCGATCACCCGGTGGCCTGCTGAAATTTGGGGGCTCGAAGGTTTGGGAGCCATTGCCGTCGGTTCGATCGCTGATCTCGTTGTCTGGAGCGGAGATCCGCTAGAAGTGGTGTCTACGCCTACGGCTGTGATGATTGATGGCGCTTGGATTAGTCTATCGACTCGTCAGGGGTTATTGGCCGAGCGATATCGCGATCTTCTCAAGTTAAAGTAATCGCCGCTGAGGTGTCCAAGGTGGCTCAATCCTGTGTTTTTGGCGTTGAATGAAAAAAGGAGTGATGAAGATGAAGGCGAATGCGATGCAAAGCTTGTTGACCATGCTGGTGCTGGCAGGGCTATTTTTGTCGAGCCAAGCCTCGGCGCTCGAGTCAGCGTTAAAGCAAGAAGTCGCTAAGCTCTATGATCAAAAGCTTGGATCTCTATTTGAGCACTTTCACGCCAATCCAGAGTTGTCGTTTGTCGAATTCAAGACTGCTGCGCGGATCGCGACTGAGCTGTCGGGCCTGGGCTTTGAGGTCCATACCGGCATTGCCCAGACCGGCATTGTTGCGCTTCTTCGAAATGGTGAGGGTCCGCTGGTGATGATGCGCGCGGATATGGACGCCTTGCCTGTGAAGGAACTCACAGACTTACCGTATGCCTCAACGGTGGTGGCGGAAAATGTTGAAGGCGACGAGTTTCCAGTGATGCACGCCTGTGGTCACGATGTCCATATTACCTCGCTGATTGGCACTGCCGAGATTATGGCGGCGTCCCGTGCAACCTGGTCGGGGACCTTGATGTTAATTGCTCAACCCGCCGAGGAGTGGAAAGAGTCGGGCGCTGCCGCAATGCGTGCCGCGGGTATCTGGGAACGATTTGGAACCCCGGATTATGCGCTCGGTATGCATGTTTCTGCAGATATTGAGGCGGGGAAGCTGTTTGCATCAACTGGCGCCGCGTACTCAGCAGTCGATTCCTTAGATATTGTGGTGCCAGGAATTGGCGCTCACGGTGCGAGCCCTCACCGAGGTCGAGACCCGGTAGTCATTGGCGCACAAATTGTTCTGGCGCTGCAAACGGTTGTGGCTCGTGAGCTTTCCCCGCGAGAACCGGGCGTGATTACGGTGGGCGTCTTTCGAGCCGGAACGAAGCGAAATGTGATCGGAGAAGAGGCGCGCCTTGAGCTCACGGTCCGATCCGATTCGCGCAACACTCGAGATCAATTGTTGAGCGCGATCTCAAGGATCGCGGTCAATATTGGTCGAGCGGGCGGTTTGCCCGACGCTCGGTTGCCCTATGTTGAAATGAAAGGCGGTGTGCCCGTCACTGCCAACGACCCCTCTCTCGCGGTGACCGTTATGGAGGCTTGGGAGCGAGATCTTGGAAGAGATCAAGTCACGGATTATGAAAGAGAGGGGATGGGGGGTGAGGATTTTCCTTTTCTGACAGAGGATCCAGCGATTCCGAGCGTTTATTTTTCGGTGGGCGGCACCGAACCCGAGCGTGCTGCAGCATTTGCGGCCGCCGGACAATCGCTCCCTTCCCATCATTCGCCGTTATTTGCGATCTCGCCCAGACCCGCGGTGGAAGGAGGGGTATTGGGCACGGTGACGGCGTTGCGCGCACTGATGCCGGTTCGATAGATTTCAGAGCTTTTAGGGTCTAAAAAGGCCCTTGGCTTTATTCTGTCGCCGGGCCTCTCGATTTTCGATGCCCAGCTGGGTCAGCAGGGCTTTGTCCTCTTCGCGCACAGCCATAAAATTTTCCTGCCAATCACTATCGTCCGCCCAGCGATGCGGCATCTGCACAAGAGTCCCGGGTGCGTCAGCCGAATACAAGATGTCAAGTCCTGCGCTGATCGAACGATGTTGCATTGTGCGATCAAAAGGCTTGCCGACTGGATTGCCCAATGGCAAATCGTTGAAAACGATCCTAGGCGTGCCTGCCTGTAGCAAAATATCCAGGGCCGATCCAATAACAACCGTGGCAATGCCGGCTGATTCCAACGTTCTTGCTGTCAAACTGACAGTCTGATGGCAAACCGGTCAAAGCGGAATCAAAATGGCAAGGTCAACATTGTCTTTTAGACTCTGCTGCAATATCAAAGGTGCATCAACCTCAAGGGTATGTCGCTGGCTGTATTCTGTCGGTACGAAATGAAAGTGTTGGCTCAGTGCTTTGAACTCGCCCTGGGCCGAGCGGGCTTTAAGTTCGTTGATCGGGAAATAGCTCTCACGATCCCGGGTATGGGTGGTGACTTTATCCCAGGCAAGTTCGCTGGTGTCGAAATGTTCTGGAACCTCAGAGAAAGCATAACTCGCGGCGGTGCGAACAGGTTTGGGGATCGAAGGCTCAACCACGGCCGTGGTGATCAGGGTAACTGTGGCATCCTTAAGTGTCACCCTCGGCTTAGACAAGGGTGTTTCAGTGTTGTTTGCCCAAGTATAGTCTCGCTCGAAGCCGAGAGCTCGGTAGTAGGCTTTTGTTCTGCTGATGTAGTCGATAGTCATTGGTGCAACCGAATCAGTCCTTCTTGCGCACAGGATGCCACAAGTCGTCCTTCGGCGTCGAAAAAAGTGCCGCGGCTGAATCCCCTGGCGCCACCAGAGAAGGGGCTGTCTTGCTGGTACAGCAGCCACTCATCAGTACGAAAGGGTCGATGAAACCACATGGCGTGATCTAAGCTGGCGACTTGGAAATTGTCTTGGTGCCAGTTGATAGCATGAGGACGATAGCTTGTGTCGATCAGCGTCATGTCGGAAGCATAAGCCAAAAGACATTGATGTAAACGGGGATCGTCGGGCATATCGTCAATGGCTCGGATCCAAACCGCTTGCTCGGCCGGCATCGGTTTGGGATTGAGTTCATCGACGGGATCAACAAAACGCATGTCAATCGGCCTAGATCTTTGATGAATGGCTGCTTCGGCCTCGGGCATGTTAGCGGTATAGGCTTCGATCAGCGTTCGCTCACTCACGCAGGCTTCTGGTTCTCTCGTTGTGGGTGCTGTTACCTGATGCTCAAGGCCGGTTTCAAAAACATGGAAAGAGGCAGACATGCTAAAGATCGCCTCACCTTTTTGAATGGCTTTGACGCGGCGGGTGGTAAAGCTCCGGCCATCCCTGATCTGGTCGACTTGATAGATGATGGGGCAGGTGGTGTCGCCTGGCCTTAAAAAGTACCCGTGTAGAGAGTGTGCAATTCGCGTTGCGTCGGGTACCGTCCTTGAGGCTGCCATCAGTGCTTGACCAATTACTTGGCCGCCATAGACGCGCTGCCATCCTTCATCCGGACTCACACCCTTGAACAGATTGACGTCGATCTCTTCGAGGTCGAGTAGTTGGATTAAGTCAAAAAGGGCTTGTTGCATGAGTGGCTGATCCTGAGTCGGGGGCGTATTGTCCCCGACTTCAGGTTCAGACTTCAAGGCGCCCAGAGATGCGCGCCGGCGGTCGTTAGTACTTGTATTCTTCTGCTTTGAAAGGTCCTTCGCTGGCCACGTTAATATAGTCAGCTTGTTTTTGGGTCAATCGAGTAATGGTTCCGCCAAAACCTTCAACCATGTATTGTGCAACCTCTTCATCGAGCGCTTTGGGTAACACCTCAACCGTGATGGGCTGTCTTTGGTTTACGTCATGACTTGCCCAGGCCCGCTCAAACAAATACATCTGTGCAAGCACTTGGTTTGCAAAAGAGCCGTCCATAATTCTTGAAGGATGGCCCGTCGCGTTACCCAGATTCACCAGCCGGCCTTCAGACAGTAAAAGAATGTAATCTGTCGAGTCCTCGCTGCGGAAAATCTTGTGGACTTGAGGCTTCACCTCCTGCCAGCGCCAATTATCTCGCATGAATTGGGTATCGATCTCGGTATCGAAGTGACCAATGTTACAAACGATAGCGTTACTGGCGACGGTTGATAGAAGGTTTTCGTCGCACACGTTGACATTGCCTGTGCAGGTGACGATGAGATCAGTGTTCTGCATCAGCGCTAAGTCGATGTCTTCTCGTTTACCGGTGTTGTTGCCGTTTAGGTAGGGCGAAACCACCTCATAGCCATCCATGCACGCCTGCATGGCACAAATTGGGTCGATCTCAGTTACACGAACGATCATGCCCTCTTGTCGTAGGCTTTGCGCTGAGCCTTTACCGACGTCTCCATATCCAATCACCAGCGCTTTTTTGCCAGCCATCAGCATGTCAGTTGCACGCTTGATGGCATCATTAAGGCTGTGCCGGCAACCGTATTTATTGTCATTTTTCGACTTGGTAACGGAATCGTTAACGTTGATCGCAGGGACTTTAAGTTCGCCGGCCTTCAACATTTCCTGCAAGCGGTGCACGCCCGTCGTTGTCTCTTCGGTGATGCCGTGAATGGCGCTCAACATCTCAGGGTATTTGTTGTGCACCATCTCTGTGAGATCGCCACCATCGTCTAGAATCATGTTGGCCGCCCAAGGCTCGCCATCTTTAAGGATGGTTTGCTCGATGCACCAAAAAAATTCCTCCTCAGTTTGGCCTTTCCACGCGAAAACCGGGATGTCACTGGCTGCAATGGCAGCTGCGGCATGATCCTGGGTTGAAAAGATATTGCAAGAAGACCATCGAACCTCTGCGCCCAAAGCAACCAGAGTTTCGATTAATACTGCGGTCTGAATGGTCATATGGATGCAACCCAACACGCGCGCGCCAGCCAAGGGTTGTTCAGCTTGATACTTAGACCGAAGTTTCATGAGTGCCGGCATCTCGGCCTCGGCCAGTTCAATCTCGGCTCGGCCAAAATCGGCTAGGCTGATGTCGGCAACTTTGTAATCGCTCATAGTGGTTCCTTTCGTTTAGGGATTATCGTTTAGGGATTAGGTTAGGTGTTAAAGATTCGCAATTGAATTTGAAAGCCGTTCTTAAGGCCCAGGAACGCATCCTGGCCTTTGCAAAAACCTGCGTGTTCGGCCCAACGGTTGAGTTCGTCGGGATCAAACCCCAGCCACAGGTCACCGCAGATCTCACGAGTCCAGTCCTGCTGGTGGGAACACAGATCAATCAAAAGCAGGCGGCCGTCCTCAACCAGCAGGGTTGCAGCTTTTTTAAAAAAGTCTGCGGGAGCGGGCAGGTGATGAAGCACCATGTTGCACACGAGCAGATTGATCGGAGTGTCGAGCTTCAGATCGGCATAGTCTGTGAGCAGGCAGGTGACGTTAGAAAGATTCTGCTCAGCTACGATTTGGCGTGTTTTGTTGAGCATGTTCTCCGCATTGTCCACCGCAAGGATATGGTCAAACTGTGCGGCTAAAACCGAGAGCAGAGGGCTTTCACCTGCACCAACTTCCAGCGCCTGGCTCCCAGAATCAAAACTCTGGCTATTGATAAGGTCGGTAACACAGCCAGCGTAGTGCTCGAAAGAGGCAACCAACTCTTGGTTTTCTTTTAATTGCTCTGAGCACCGCGCAAAAAATTGTGCGGCTTGATCGCCCCGGTCTTCAAGGACCTTTTGCCTCCCAGCCTCTAGGGTCTTAGTTAAAGGAATTTGATCGAGGTTCGCTAAGAACTCAAGGGTCAAAGGGCGTATCGG
The DNA here is from genome assembly GCA_002689445.1 of Gammaproteobacteria bacterium. Lineage (GTDB taxonomy): Bacteria > Pseudomonadota > Gammaproteobacteria > Pseudomonadales > Azotimanducaceae > UBA9926. Next base: position 7,978 of record NZGC01000068.1, on the reverse strand, counting down.
ATTGTCGGTGGACAATAGGGCTCGACGGTAAAAAATGGAGGTGCCCTCACGCTTAGTCTCTAGCAAACCAGCAGAAGTCAGTATTTTAAGGTGGTGGCTCATCCCCGGTTGGGGCGTTGTGGTAATGTGACAGAGCTCCTGCACTCCAAAAGAGTCGTGCTTGAGTAACCGCATCACGTCTTGTCGCAGCGGGTCTGCGAGGGCCTTGCAGAGCATCAGTAAGGTCTCTGAATTAAGTGGGGTAGAAGACATGGTAAGCAGACGGCTAAGTTATATCAAAAATTTTCGATATAGTAACCCCTAATGGAAAAATTGCAACTAAATATCAAAATAAATTGATGAAAGATTCAGTGGGGCGCAGTGTGGCGGCAGTTCGACAGATTCAAGCGCAATACAACGCGACAGAGGATCGGATAATGTTGCGAATCGGCACGAAGGATGCCGAGAATGTTGAAGTGCCAGGCATTTGGATAACGCGTCGATACCTCAGCTTACTTTGCAAGGCGCTTCAACAGTTTTTCAATGCCGACCCTGATATCAGCGGATTGGTGACATCGAGTGACCGTGAAGAGGTCAAAGCTTTTAAGGCCCAGCAAATTTTAGCTCAAGCGGAGTTCAATGCGCCTTTTAAGGATCAGCCAGCAGCGGCGCAGCCGGATTACCCGCTGGCATTCAAACTGACCTACCAAATTGTCAAACGTCAGTTGCACTTATCGCTAATACCGCAGGCAGGTGCGGGTTTAAATTTGGTTCTTAGTCATGAGGTGGCGGTGTCGCTAAACGCGATATTAACCTCCGCCGCAGTCAAAGCAGATTGGCAGCTTGTGTCCCCTGCGAGCAAAAGCTCAAAGGACGGTTCCAAAATTATTAACTAGCGCCGAATTCAGAGCGCTAATTGATGGGCTCGGCCAAGGGCAGAGAAATGTTGACTTGCACTCCAGGGAGCTCTGGCAAGTTCTGAATGCTTACCGTACCGCCGTGGTGCTCTGTAATCACCCGCACGACATAAAGACCCATCCCAAAGTGTAGTCGATTGTCAGGATTGCCGGCTCGCGCCGTCACCATGGAGTCGAAAATGCTGTCGAGCAAGTTGCTGGGCACCGGCTCCCCAACATTGGTGATCGTGAGGTTGAGTTGTTTGTTAACCCCTTCCAGCTCAAGTTGAATATCGCTGCCGGGTTCTGAAAAATCGATCGCATTATCTATGAGCTTGTCCAGAAGCTGCTCGATGCGATAATCGCATACCCAAGCCAGAAGAGGCGCTTCCGCCATTTGAAGCGTAAAGCTGCGTGTGGGATGCGTAATCTGGCAGTTGGTAATATAGGATTGCAGAAGCAGTCTCAAGTCCAGACATTCTAAATCCTCTCCGACTAAAGCTTCTTCTAAGTTGGCGGCATCAGCAAGGTTTTGAACAATCAAGCCAATTCGATTAAGTCCCCTGCGGGCGCTTTCAATATACTTATTTCTATCGTCTTCGCTGCTGGCCTCTCGCATGTTCTCAAGGGAAGTGGAGAGGGTGTTTAGAGGGTTGTTAATTTCATGTCTAAGGGTGCGGGGCATATTTTCCAAGAATTGATTGTGCTGATGCAGCCGAGTCAGCATGTTGGAAATGCTTCTTGCCAAATCGCCCAATTCGTCACCAGAGCGAGTCTCTGCCGTGAGTTCACTGGCGGTCAGTCTGCCGCGACCATCGATGACGCTGTTGGCTTCAAGCCCGAGTCGACGAATGCGCCTTGCCAGCCGAGCGGAAAAAATCAGTATGATTGCGGCGAATAGAATCACCGAGATTACCGAAAAGTTAACAATGCGCTTAAGTGCATCCCGCCTGAGGTTCAGAATTCGATTGGTATTTTGCTTTAACACTACCGCACCCAGAATTTGGTCGTTTGCAATAATGGGATGAGCCGCAACGATCACCTCACCCTCGTTTTTTGCCAGGAAATGTGAAGTTGACGATGAGCCGTTGAGGGCTCGCTGGATGGTCGCCTCTTCATCAGTGACTTCTGGTTTGCTGAGGGTCCGTTCTACCAACGTGTACAAAGGATCGAGCATCCAATCGGTTAAACGTGCCAAGCTGATCGCGTCCCCAGATGCTGGGTTCAATGATTCTGACGGTTGGGCGCGATAACTACCCACCTCGGCGCGTATGCGTTTTCGGCTGTCAACGACTTGAATGTTCGCGCCGGAGTAACCGAGGCCTTCGATAATCCGGAGAACCTCAGGTGTCTTTAACAGGACGAGTCCGAAGGCCTCTCTGCTAGCAGAGGGTAATGTTCCCGTGATCGATTCAATTGCCCGGGTTCGAGCACTGTCGACGTCAACGACGGCAAGACCAAAATTGCGACTGGCTCCGAGTAAATCCAAGGGGATACGAAACTCAATGGCGTAGCCATTAACCGTCTCAAAGAGAACGCCGGGTATACGATTATCCGCTTCGCCATTAATGGCGTAGCGCCAATTGTCTCCCACAGGATAAGCCGTGGTTAAGCCCTCTTCGGTGGCTGTAATGACCAGTTTCTGGATCTGGTTGTTAGCATCACTGTAGGTCACCCGTATGTGATCAGACAGATCAAGACGCAAAATTTCTTTATCACGGTAAATCAGACTGTCGTCTAGGATCTGGACCAGCGCATAGACCTGGCCCTTATGCTCGCCCAGTACCAGGTAGAACTGATTGGGCGCTCCAGTCGTCGGATCTGCCAACGAGGTTTGGCCGAAACCGACGTTAAAGTCTAAGACGTCTTCCCAATCAGTATCCTTGCCGTCAATTCTAATGGGCTTCTCTAGAGGGTGAGCATAAAGTTTCTCATAGCCATCTGGACTGATAGGCAGCTCATCAAACAGATCGTCCCGCCCGTTCAAAAGCGTTGAAATACCCTCAGCGGTCAGCAGTTGAGCGCTGGCTTGGCTATCCACGAGAATTTCTTCCATTTCGCTCAGATATAAATAACTAAACCAAGGGATGACCACCAAAATAAAGCTGGTTAGGATGAACAGCTTGGTGCCAAGCATAGGGCCCTTGGCCGCGAACTTTGCCATGGTCTACTGTGATGACCACCGATAGCCGAACCCATATTCACTCTTGATACAGCTGAACTCTGGGTCGATGGCCTCGAATTTTTTTCGAATGTTGCGCATGTGGGTATTAATGGTGTTGTTCGTGACGAGCGATTGCATGGTCGCATTCATCAGAGTGTCATAAGACACCGCATGGCCAGGTACGCGGACCAATTTGGCGAGCATGCGAAACTCAGTGCCGGACAAGTTGATCGGTTGATCCTTCCAAGAGACCAACAGCGCTTCCTGGTCAATCGACATATCACCCACCAGCTTGGCGTCTGAACCGCCTTGCTGAGCTTGGTTGCGAGCTTCATGGATGCGGAGTAGCGAGCTGATTTTTTCGGATAAGTAATCAAGAGAAATGGGTTTCGGCAGGTAATCCCACGCGCCCAATCTGAGGCCGCTGATCTTGTCGATTTCTGCAACTCGCTCGGTTAGGAAAATCACCGGTAAACTGGGCGCTCTGCCGAGTAGATCTCGACATAGCTCGAAGCCGGCATCGACTTCATCTCCCAGTATGATGTCCAGAATCACAAGATCGGGTAGCGCTAAGTCGAAGCCGCGCAGGGCCTCGTCTCGACTCCCGAAACCTCGAACGCTGTAGCCTTTTTTGCTGATCGCATCGATATAGTTGTTTCTCTGGTCCTGATCGTCCTCAACGATGACAATGCTTTTTGCCATATCAGTGGCCCTCACTTTCAGCCAAAATTTTGGGGAACAGTGCGCCTCGTCAAGCCAATCTCACCGGCAACCGGTGATAATCAGCCTCAAGCGTCGGGGACAACACCCAGACGCTCGTTCGTAAGTGTGGGTCGATCTTGCCGGGACTCGCGCCTCACGAATAATCGGTTAAGACAAGGTAAGCACTGAATCTTCGACCATTGTCACCGATGCGAGCCGAGATAGAAAGGTTGGATCGACGAAGTTAAGTAGAAACAGTGCGAGTTTTTGACATACCCCGGGTTTTTTCAAGAAAGCCAGGGGCTAGGCGCCTACTGCATGGAGAAGTTGATGTGCGCTGGCGTTACTGCCAAAACTAATCAGGCAGCCGCTGCGCCAAATTGGACCGCGATTGCTTCAGTCCAGCGAGACTTGTGACAAGAAATTCTCCACCGCTTGGGCTGTCGGGATTGAGGTCGCGGCACCTTCAACCGTCACCGATAAAGCGGCAGCGGCAGCGGCAATTCGCAGCGCTTCGTCAACCTGATCCGAACCGATGAGGTGTGATAGCAAAAAACCCGTGAAGGTGTCGCCTGCGCCGGTGGTATCTAAGGGTGTAACGGGGAACGCGCGTTGCGTGATGGTTCGTTCCGCATCGCAATAGACGGCGCCGTCTTGACCCAGCGTTAAAACCAATGCGCTGTTGCTAAAGCGCTCAATGAAAGTCTTGCAGATTTCATCAGGTGCCGAGGCGCCGGTCAGGGCTTCTGCCTCAGTTTCGTTGACAACGAAATAATCGACCAAATCCAACGGTAGATTGAGGGCCGAATCGTTCATTGGGGCCATGTTGAAAACAATCCTCAGACCTTTGCGTTTTGCTAACGCCATCGCAAATGCGTTGCCGCTGGTCTCGTTCTGAATGAGTAACATATCCTGCTCGTTTGCATCTGACAGCGCTTGGGTCAGTTCAGCCTCATGGTTGGCTTGATTGGTACCCCCCACGATGACGATGGCGTTCTCGCCGTTGGGATCAACTTGAATGATAGCTTGCCCGCTGGGTGCACTGAGCAGCGTTAGATAGGTGGTGTCAACGCCTGCGGCATCCAGCTCTGCCTGTAACCATTGACCGTCATGACCAATGGCACCCACATGGATAACCCTTGCACCCCCTTTGGCCATGGCTATGGACTGATTTAACCCTTTGCCGCCGGGGAAAACGCGATAGTCAGTGCTGCTGAGCGTCTCGCCAGGTGAAACAAAATGCGGTACTTGGAAGACGTGGTCGATACAGCAGGAGCCGTAGTTAATTATTCTTGGCATAAAAGCAGTCTCGAGATGATCAAATCCTTAAGCTAGCGGATAGTGCCACGAAGCTCAATCGAAGCGATGTTATGTGTCAATCTAGTCTTTGGCTGCGTTTACTTCGATAATGCCTTGGGTAATGCCGATGCTAGGTCTAAAGAGTGAGTCAATTGGTGGGAGTAAGGAGCCTGTCTTGAAAAATTTTTTGCCAAATGCCGGGTTAGTATTCGGATTTTTATGCTTCAGTCTCTCGGCTGGTGCCGATTCGAGCGAAGGTAGGCCTGCCAGTGTGACCGTTCACGTTTTGGGAGTCGCGCAAGATGCGGGCAATCCGCAAATCAATTGTTATAAGCCTAGATGTCTCAGAGTCTGGGAGACGCCGGCGTTAAGCTCTGCCGGAAGCTCGCTGGCGGTTGTCGTTGATGCGCAGTCTTTTCACTTGTTCGATGTGAGTCCGGGGTTGCCGAAGCAGCTTTTTAGGTTGTGGCAGGACACGGGCTTAAGTCTTGACCAACTTGACGGCGTTTGGCTGACTCATGCCCATATGGGGCATTACACGGGGCTGATTCATTTTGGTAAAGAGGCCGCGGCAACCTACCGAAAGCGGGTCTTTGCGATGCCGAGGATGGCCAAATTTCTCCGTACGAATGGACCCTGGGATCAATTGGTAAAGGATGAAAACATCCAGTTGCAAGGGCTTTCAGATCACCAGGCTGTGCGACTGCCGGCTTTGACAATAACGCCATGGCAAGTTCCTCATAGGGATGAATACAGTGAAACGGTGGGCTACTTGATTGAAGGCCCGAGTAAAAGCGCCTTGTACTTGCCGGACATCGATAAGTGGCAGAAATGGTCCAAAAATCTGGTTGAGGTGATCGCGGATGTGGACTTTGCTTTTCTCGATGCAACCTTTTACAGCAGTGAGGAATTACCCAGTCGTGATCTGTCAGAAATTCCCCATCCAACGGTGATGGAGACCTTGGATTTGCTGGCAGCGATGCCGGAGAGCCTGCGTCAACGGGTCATATTTACGCATATGAATCACAGCAATCCTTTACACGATCCAACGTCTGAGGCTTTTAAAACGGTTTCTCAACTGGGATACCGCGTTGCCAGAGTCGGCGATCAGTTTGCGCTGTAACGAGGCTGTTAGGCAGTTACTTCGTGAAAAACAGCAAACTCGGCGTCGATAGATTATTGACCCTGTCTGTAAGGCTCTAGTGAGGATCCCCTGTGGATGATCGAGGAAGACGGTAGAGCGAGAATCGAGGTTTGCAGCGATGAGCGGTTGAACCGGGGTCGAGTCGAGTGGAGCAGGCAATTGGGGTGAGATCTGGGTTAAGTAGGCTTCCGGGTTGAGGGGGCGTTGGGGTTATGGGCTCATTGCATCGCTAAAACGAACCGCTGAGTGAGGTTTTAAGCGCTAGGCATTGCGTTTTTCGTCGGGCGATTCAGTCTTGAGCCGATTAAACCCACAAGGCCAATGCCCAGGGTCGCCGTGGCAAGATAAATGCCGACAATCCAAAGTATCGAAATGCTGGGTAGAATCGGCGCCATGATGCCAAGAACATGAAAGCTGAGAAACAAAATGGCGATATTGAAAAAAGCCAGTTCTTTAGCCACGGGAGTCGCCAAGTTAGGGTCCAATATCCGAAGTAATAAAACACCGCTGCCCGTTGATCCACAGCAGCAGCCAAATATCGTCAGTCCACGTTCGATACCCAGATGTTGAAGGCGTTTAGCCGCGAAGAAGCAAAGGGCCGCAGTCGCCAGGGTAACGGCAATGACCACTGTGAGTATGGGTTGCCAGTATTGCGAGAGCAGCGCAACGTTAATGCTTAAAAGACTGGCAGTCACCATTAAGTCTACTGAGGAACCGGTGATCCGCTTTTGGGTTTCATCATCGATGATATGACCGAAACCCAAAGCATCGAGGGTTGATCTCATGCCGAGGGAGACGATCATCCCGTGGAAAAAAAACAAATTGTAACTAAAGATGTTTTGAAAAGCGGTGTTTAGAACAAAGGGTTGCAGTGCTTGCAAGTACCCATGAGTCAGTAGATAGGCGATTCCGATGAGGCCGATATGATAAACGAGGGAGTCGACGTTAGCGGGTTGAGTGACTAAAGCACCTGCTGGAGGTCTGTCCATAGGGTTAAAGGTACCTCGCTCGAAGTCGCGATCTAGGACAAAGGTTTTTGTGGTTTGGCGGTTGTGTTTGAGGGTCCAGCGAGCAACAGGAACGCCGATAAGAAAAGCAGCCACAAAGCCTAAGCTGGCGTAGATCAAGCCAAAATCAATGGCATGTTCAATACCGTATTCCGTTGACCAGAGATCGCCTAGGGCCAAGGCTTGACCCGGCCCTTGAGTGAAGCCATGGGTGACAAGAATGCCAAGAAATTCAGAAATCGACGTGCCAACGCTGGCATTATAGGTTTGGACTGCGGCATAGCCGACCAATGCTTGGACGACAAGGCTTACCACCCAAATGAGGGAGAGCCACAAGCCGCCCAGCGCAATGCTGGAGTCCTCCTTGCCTGACTTGGGTTTGCCGGTAAGGACAAGCGACATGAAACTCAGCGTGAAGAAGTGAAACGCAAAAGCGCTGAAATCCCTGGCTTGATAACCTAAGGCAAGATCGAATGTCACCAATAAAAAGCCGATGCCCCCGCCGATCAGGCTTGCAGGAAGCAGGCTGCGCTGGAGAGCAGGGACTTTCGCGCGGATCATGGTGCCAAGAACGAGCAAAGCGGCAAGAAACGCGAAACAAAGTACGCCGTTGAAAGTATTGGCCATGGTGGTTGCCCAGATGAGGTCAAAGCTGAAACGCTAAAGACTGTTTGCCGACAATGCAACCTTGCTGCACCGTGGGCGCTGTTGCTGAGACTGGTTCAACGGGTATTGATGAGGGTTAATTAGATTTTATGATATATTTGGGAATATATGCATGTATATG